>JAFANP010000047.1 GCA_019232625.1 Alphaproteobacteria bacterium
CCCGCCGCCCCCGAGGCCGAAGCCGGGACGGTCTTCAAAGTGACGCGGTTGAGATTGTCGTACTGGTAGGTCAGCGTCGCCCCGTCGCGCTTGCGCAACGACGTGCGGTTGCCGACCGCGTCATAGCCATATTCCTCGTAATCGGCCGGGTTGGCGGAGCCCGGCGTGTTCGACGGGAAGATCCAGCGGCGCTGGCGGTCGAGCCCGTCCCACGTCATCTCGGCGCGGTTGCCGTTGGCGTCGGTCACCGCCTTCTGCTTGCCGTTGGGGGTGTATTCGTAGCGGGCGTAGACCTGCTGGAGCGCCGTCCCCACGCCTTTCTCGAGCGTGAGGAGCTGGCTCGCCGCGTCATAGCCGTTGCGGGCGATCCGGTCCGGGCCCTGGCTCCCCTGCGTCGTGAAGGCGCAGGCGCCGGGCTGCTCGCCGAACGCCGCCGGGTTCATCCGCTGCGCCTGGCAGACCAGCCGGCCGCGATCGTCCCAGCTCTTGTCGAGAACCGACTGCACCGCGCCGGCGGCGCTCACCGTCTCGCGGACCGGGTTGCGGTGGCCGTCATAGGCGATGTCGGAGCGGGTGAGGATCGTCAGCGCGCTGCTCGAGGCGTCGGGGAGAGTCCCCTCCTCCACCGCCACCGCCTTGTCGTCGGAATCGCGGTAGTAGAAATGCTTGGCCGCGCGGAGGCCGTTCGAGTCCCGGGCGCCGATCTCCCAAATCTTGCGGCCGACGATGTCGTAGCGGAAATAGACGGCATCGTCGGTTCCGGCGAGCGGCCCGTCGACGGCGAGCGGCCGACCGGCCGGGTCGTAGGCGTAGGTAGTGGTGAGGGTGATCCCGCGCGCCGCGTCGATTCGCCGCTCGACGCTCGGCAAATAGGTCGAGCCCCAATAATCATATTCGGTGCGAAGCTCGTTCGGTGTGCCGCAGGTGGTGGTATCGCCGCAGATCCGCACCACGCTCCTGCGGCTGGGGGTGCCGGCATAGGCGATGTAGGTCTTGCGGCGCACGCCGGCGGCGTCGGGCGGGTCGGTCTGCTCGACGATCTGGCCGCCGGCATCGTAGACGAAGTCGGTCTGGCGGCCGAGCGCGTCGCGGACGTAGGTGGGCCGGTAGCAGGCGACGCCGGTGCAGGTATCCGCCGGGTAGGCGGCCGTCTCGGTCGTCGCGGCGAGGCCGCTGCCCGGCTTGGGCGAGGTCGTCTTCGCGATGATGTTGCCCCACTGGTCGTAGCCGACCTGGGCCGAATTGCCTTCCGGGGCGGCGACGCCGGTCGTGCGGCCGGCGGCGTCGGAGGTCACCGCGGTGGCACGGCCCAAGGGGTCGGTGATCTTCGCCAGGACGTTCTGATACTGGCGCTGGGCGATGTCGTAGACCTGGTGGTAGCCGTTGGGGCCGTCGACGGTCACCTTGTCGAACAGATAGCCCTGCGCCTGGCCGACGAAGCGCAAGTTGGTATAGCTGTAGCTGTAGGAGACGCCGTCGCGGATGACCGAGCCGATCACGTCCGGCACGGTGGGATGGCTCGCCGCCTGCAGCGCCGGCGCGCCCTCGCCCGGAAGCTGGAGCGAGCCCGAGCTGACCTCGACATTGGCGCCCAATGAGCTGCCGCAGCAGCTGTAGACGCGGCCGGCGAGGTCGGTGACGGTGCCTTCGCCGTAGGTGAGGCGGCCGAGCGGCGTCGCCGGGTCGGCGGCGGCGTAGAGGGTCGCCTCGGCGACCGCGTTCCAGCCCGGCTCGCCGAGCGCACCGGGCTTGTAGCCGATCGTGATGTAATAGCCGAGATTGCTGTCGATGCGGACCGGCCGGTAGAACAGCCGGCCGAACGTATCGCCGGGAAGCGTCGCCGTCTCGTAGCCGTAGCTCAGCGTCTCCCCGTTCGGATAGGCGATGCTGGAGACGTAGTGCAGGATCGAGCGGTCGGCGCTGCCATAGGTGTCGACGTGAACGAGATTGAAATAATAGACGGCGCCCGTCCCGGCCTCGCGATAGGTGATCGGGCCGTTGCGGGCCATGCCGATGCGCAGCGTCGAGCCGGACGCGGTGACGCTGCCGCAGTCGATCTCGACGCACTCGAAGGCCTCTGAGGCCCCCTTGCCGGTGTGGACCGAGAAGCTGCTCGACGCGGTCGAGTCCGGCGCGTTCTTGAGCACCCGGCCCTTGACCAGCGGCGCGGCGTTCTGGACTCGGTCGAAGCGCAAATTGGGCGCGGCCGGCACCGACAGGACCGGCGTGTCGAGGGTCATCTTGCCGGTGGCGACGTTGACGCCGTTGGGATCGGCCTCGACCTTGAGCGGCGAGGGCACGGCCTGGTAGCCCTGCGCGGCGGCGGCGCCGGCGAGGGCGCCGGAGAGGGCGAAGGCGGCGAGGACCGCGGCGGCTTTGGCGAGGGCGCTGAGCACGGCCTTTCTCACGAGCAGGCGTTGACGGTGGTGACGGTGATGCTGCCCGACCCGGTCGCGGTCGCGCCGAGGCTGTCTCGCACCGTGTAGCCGAACGACTTGAGGCCCGAGGCGCCGACGCTGGTGATCGACAGGCGATTGGAGTCGAGCACTTCGACGACCAGCGCGGCCCCGGCCGTCGCCCCGGTCACCGCCAGCGGATAATTGCCCTCCGGATCGGTGTCGTTGGCGGTGACGTTGACGATCGCCGTGCCGCATTTGGGAATGGACGGCGCGGTGTCGGGATTGGCGACGGGCGGCTGGTTGCCCGACGGAGGCGGCGATCCGCCTCCTCCCCCGCCTCCGCCGCCTCCGGAGGGCGGCGCGCCGCCGGCGCCGGTCACCGTGTAGGTCGAGCGGTTGCCGGCCGGATCGTAGCCGAGCTGCGTCGTCACCCCGTTATTGACCGTGCCGCTCGACGTCGTCGCGACCAGCCGGCCGAGGACGTCGTAGCTGTAGGTCACGGTTTCGGCCGCCTGAGCGGCGCTGGCCATCGCAAGCGCCAACGCCGCCAGGAAGAACCTGGCGCCCCCATTTTTTACCACGTGAAATCAGTCCCTTGAGAATCCGCCGCCCTTCCAGCACGGGGTCCCGGCCGGGGTCAATCGGCGGCGGAGCGGCTTTCGCGTCCGTTTCGGACCGAATCCGGTTCCTCGCCTAGCCGGGCCAAAAGGGAACTTTACCCCCCGCTCCTGAATGGGCATGGGGAAAGCCTGTCCCCGCGCCGCGCGCGCGGCCGTCCCCGAGAGAGCTTCGAAGAAGACCCAGCGCCATGACCGACCTTCCCAACGCCAATCCCGCCAGCCGCGGCGCCGTCGTCATGGACACGCCCGACCGGATGGTGAAGGTGCGCGACCTGTTCGGCGTCGACAGCGACATGGAGATACCCGCTTTCTCCGAGGCCGACGAACGGGTGCCGGACCTCGACCCGACCTACGTCTTCGACCCCGACACCACCCTCGCCATCTGCGCCGGCTTCGCCAAGAACCGCCGGGTGATGATCCAGGGCTATCACGGCACCGGCAAGTCGACCCATGTCGAGCAGGTGGCGGCGCGGCTCAACTGGCCGCTGATCCGCATCAACCTCGACGCCCACATCTCGCGCATCGACCTCATCGGCCGCGACGCCATCGTGCTCAAGGACGGGCGGCAGGTCACCGAGTTTCGCGAGGGCCTTCTGCCCTGGGCGCTCCAGACCCCGACCGCGCTCGTCTTCGACGAATATGACGCCGGCCGGCCGGACGTGATGTTCGTCATCCAGCGCGTGCTGGAGACCGAGGGCAAGCTCACCCTCCTCGACCAGAACAAGGTGATCCGGCCGCATCCCTATTTCCGTCTGTTCGCCACCACCAACACGGTCGGCCTCGGCGACACGACCGGGCTCTACCACGGCACCCAGCAGATCAATCAGGGCCAGATGGACCGCTGGAACGTCGTCGTGACGCTCAACTACCTGCCTTCCGCCACGGAAGCGCGCATCGTCCTCGCCAAGAGCGGGGAGTACGACCATGAGGGCGGCCGCGCCGAGGTCGAGCGGATGATCAAGGTCGCCGACCTCACCCGCCAGGGCTTCATCGGCGGCGACATCTCGACGGTGATGAGCCCGAGGACGGTGATCAGCTGGGCCCAGAACGCCCTCATCTTCGGCGACGTCGGGTTCGCGTTCCGGGTGACTTTCCTCAACAAGTGCGACGAGGCGGAGCGCCCGCTGGTCGCCGAATATTACCAGCGAGTCTTCGGCAAGGACCTCCCCGAGAGCGTCGCCGGCAAGGCCTAGCCCGGCGGTGGGCCATTGCCTTGGGGGCCCGTTGCGCTCGCGCCGCCAAGGTCGTTCGGCGCCGCGACCTCGATCGGGGCGGCCTGGTCGGCCGCCGGGCCGAAGCGGCCGGAATGATCGGTCGGCGCGGCCGGCAGTCCCGCCTCGCGGAGGCTGGCGATCAGCTGGCGGGCGCCATCATAGCAATAGGATTCGAGGAACGTCTCGAACACGTCGCGGTCCAGATCCATACGTGCGACGAGATAGGCCAACGGGAAGCGGACATGCTTGAGTTGGAGGAGGTTCACCTCGATCTGGTTCTGGATACGCTCGAAGTGCCAGAACAGGTGATCGAAGGCGTCGCGCACATAGACCTCGGCATCGTCGAAGGCGTCGCCGCGCGTTCGTAGGGCGTGCAGGATGTCCCCGCGGGTCAGGAACCAGGTCTGGTCGCCCTTCCGGTAGCCCCGTGCATCCCAGTCGAGCATCAGCATCGCGTCGGCGGCCTCTTCGTCCTCCTCCAGCTTCTCGAGGCTGGTCTGCGCCGCGAGGGCCTGGCGCCATGCCAGCTCACGCGCCGCGACCGCATTGGCTTCCCGCCGCGCATCCAGCTCCTCCTCCCGCTGGCGGCGAAGCTTCTTGCGCTCCAAGCAGAAGCCGACGACCCCGATGATCGCGCTTGCCGCCGCGGCCGCCCACGAGGCGGTCTGAACGTAGGTCATCCACGACGGGGCATCCTGAGCAGGCATCGCCGTTCACCTCGCCGGCCTGTGGTCGCCGCATCATAGGCCAGTTTGCGCGCCTTGGCACTTGGTGTCCCGCGCCTCGCCCGCTATGGCCGCCGTCCCATGCCGCAAGCCGTACGATCCCGCTCCCGCTCCGCCGCGCGCCTCGCCGCCGTCCAGGCGCTCTATCAGCACGAGATGGAGAAGACCCCCATCCCGCAGCTGCTCCACGAATTCCACCACCACCGCCTCGGCGCCACCATCGAAGGCGTCGAATATGAGGAGGCGGAGGTCGATTTCTTCGACGACGTCGTCGCCGGGGTCCAGGCCCGGTCGGAGGAGCTGGACGGCCGCATCGCCGCCCGGCTGCCCGCCGACTGGCCGCTCCACCGGCTCGACCGGCCGATGCGCCAGATCCTGCGCGCCGGCGCCTACGAGCTCGCCGCACGCATCGACGTGCCGACCGGCAGCGTCATCTCCGAATATGTCGACGTCGCCAAGGCGTTCTACGGCAAGAAGGAATCGGCCTTCGTCAATGCCGTGCTGGACGCCGTGGCGAAGGACGTTCGCACCTGAGAGGAGCGCCGCGCTGTCGGATCGAGGTTCCCGCAAGGTGGCGCTCGTCGTCGGCGGCAGCCGCGGCATCGGCGCCGCGATCAGCCGACGCCTCTCGACGGCGGGTGGAGCGCCTAGACCATGATCGCTTCAGGCTGAATCAGCCTTAAGCGTGAATCATGGTCCAGACATATATCGAGAGCCTGATTCACGTCTCAGGTTGAAACGCCACCGGCGTTTCAACCTGAGACGATCAGGCTCTAGGAGGCGCGGCTGTTCCGAGGCGACTTGCGCCCCGCCGGAGGGCGGAAGCGACCCACCGCTCCAGGATAAGAAGCGCGCAGCCCCCTTCGACCGGCTATAGGGCCGGGATGAGCGCCGAATCCGAACTCATCCGCGCGCTCCGCGCGCTCGCCCCGAGCCCGGCGGCGCGGGGCCTTGCCGACGACGCGGCGGTGCTCGAGTTCGGCGGCCGAAGGCTCGTGCTCACCCACGACCTGCTTGTCGAGGGAGTCCACTTCCTGCCGGCGGACCCGCCGCAGGACGTGGCCTGGAAGCTGGTCGCGGTGAACCTGTCCGACCTCGCCGCGAAAGGCGCGCGGCCGCTCGGCGTGCTGCTCGGCTATCCCCTAGGCGGCGAGGAATGGGACCGCGCCTTCGTCGAAGGCCTTGCCGCGGCGCTCGCCGCCTTCCGCGTGGCGCTGCTGGGGGGCGACACGGTGGCGGCGCCGCGGGTGCTCGGGCTCACCGCAATCGGCGAGGCGAAAGGGCCCGTGCCCTCGCGGGGAGGCGCTCGCGCGGGCGACGACCTTTGGGTCAGCGGGACGATCGGCGATGCCGGAGCGGGGCTGCGGGGATTGAAGGGCGAGCTGCCGCAGGACGGCGGGCTCGTCGAGCGCTACCGCCGCCCGGAGCCGCGGCTCGAGGCGGGCGAGGCGCTGGCGCCGCTCGTCTCCGCGATGATGGATGTGTCGGACGGCCTGCTCATCGACGCCTCACGCATCGCCGAGGCGAGCGGCATCGCCCTCGCTATCGAGCTAAGCGACCTGCCCCTGTCGGGTCGCTGCCGTCGCGCCGGGGGAGACGACGTGCCCGCCCGGCTCGCCGCGGCGTCGGCGGGGGACGATTACGAGCTTCTCTTCACCGCCGCGCCCGAAAGGTCCGAGGCGATCGGGGCGGTGGCCGCTAGGCTGGACCTGCCGCTGACCCGGATCGGCCGCGCGACGGCCGGCGCGGGCCTCGCGCTGACGCAGGGCGGGGCTCCGGCAGCCCTGCCCGCCCGGCTCGGATGGGAGCACGGAGCGCGCCCCCACGGCAGTTGAATCCTTGCCGAAGGGCCCGTAAGAGGCGCCGCTTATCCGGGCGCGTTCGCCGCCGGGGCCGCTAGGCCTGCCCGGCTGAAAAGAACAGGGGAAGGAAGTTGGAATGACGGTCGTGCTCATCGCCATAGCCTGCGGAGTGGCCGCGGTGCTCTATGGCATCCTCACTTCGATGCAGGTGCTGAAATCGTCGCCCGGCAATGAGCGGATGGTCGCCGTCGCCTCGGCGATCCAGGAAGGCGCCAAGGCCTATCTGTTCCGCCAGTACAGCACGATCGCCGTCGTCGGCCTGGTCGTCGCCGTCGCCGTCTTCTTCCTGCTCGGGCCGATCCAGGCGGGGGGCTTCGTGCTCGGCTCGCTGCTGTCCGGCGCGGCCGGCTTCATCGGCATGAACATCTCGGTGCGCGCCAACGTCCGCACCGCCGAGGCCGCCCGCACCAGCCTCCAGCGCGGCCTCACCGTCGCCTTCCGCGCGGGCGCGATCACCGGCCTCCTCGTCGCCGGCCTGGCGCTGCTCGCCATCTCGGTCTTCTTCTACTTCCTGACCGACGTTCAGGGCCTCGCCCCGAACGACCGCGAAGTCGTCGACGCGCTCGTCGCCCTCGCCTTCGGCGCCTCCCTCATCTCGATCTTCGCGCGTCTCGGCGGCGGCATCTTCACCAAGGCCGCCGACGTCGGCGCCGACCTCGTCGGCAAGGTCGAGGCCGGGATCCCCGAGGACGATCCCCGCAATCCGGCCGTCATCGCCGACAACGTCGGCGACAATGTCGGGGATTGCGCGGGCATGGCCGCCGACCTGTTCGAGACCTATGTCGTCACCGTCGGCGCCACGATGGTCCTGATCGCGCTCCTGGTCAGCGCCGGCGCCGAGCAGATGCTGGCGCTGATGAGCCTGCCGCTGATCATCGGCGGGGTCTGCATCCTCACCTCGATCCTCGGCACCTACATGGTCCGCCTCGGCGCCAAGCAGTCGATCATGGGCGCCCTCTACAAGGGCTTCTGGACGACGGCGGCGCTGTCCGTCCCCGCCATCTTCTACGTGATGTGGCAGACGCTCGACAAGGACATGAACGCCACGATCGGCGGCGCCGCCGAGGCGGCCGGCACGGACGTCGCCGGCTCGGTCGCGCGCGCGGCCGTGGGCGGCGGCTTCACCGGCATGGACCTGTTCTACTGCTCGCTCGTCGGGCTGGCGGTGACCGGGCTCCTCGTCTGGATCACCGAATATTATACCGGCACCAACTACCGGCCGGTCCGCTCGATCGCCAAGGCGTCCCAGACCGGCCACGGCACCAACGTCATCCAGGGCCTGGCGGTCAGCCTCGAATCGACCGCCCTGCCGACCCTGGTGATCTGCGCCGGCATCATCGTCGCCTACCAGCTTGCCGGCCTGATCGGAATCGCCTTCGCGGCGACGTCGATGCTCGCGCTCGCCGGGATGGTCGTGGCGCTCGACGCCTACGGCCCGGTCACCGACAATGCCGGCGGCATCGCCGAGATGGCGGGCATGGAGGAGGACGTGCGCACCCGCACCGACGCCCTGGACGCGGTCGGCAACACCACCAAGGCCGTCACCAAGGGCTATGCGATCGGCTCTGCGGCGCTCGGCGCGCTGGTGCTGTTCGGCGCCTACACGACCGATCTCAAACATTATGCCGCGGACCTCGGCATCGGCGGGGGCGGCATCGATTTCTCGCTGTCCAACCCCTATGTCGTCGTCGGCCTGCTGCTCGGCGCGCTCCTGCCCTACCTGTTCGGGGCGATGGGCATGACCGCCGTCGGCCGCGCGGCCGGCGACGTCGTCATCGACGTGCGCGACCAGTTCCGTTCCAACAGCGGCATCATGGACGGCACCTCGCGGCCCAATTACGCACGCACGGTCGACCTCGTCACCAAGGCGGCGATCAAGGAGATGATCGTCCCCTCGCTGCTGCCGGTGCTGACGCCGATCGTCGTCTACTTCGTCATCGCCTGGATCGCCGGGCGCGAGCAGGGCTTCGCGGCGCTCGGCGCGCTGCTCCTCGGCGTGATCGTCTCCGGCCTGTTCGTCGCCATCTCGATGACGTCGGGCGGCGGCGCCTGGGACAATGCCAAGAAGTATATCGAGGACGGCAATTACGGCGGCAAGGGCTCGGAAGCCCACAAGGCCGCGGTGACGGGCGACACGGTCGGCGATCCCTACAAGGACACGGCCGGCCCGGCGGTGAACCCGATGATCAAGATCACCAACATCGTCGCCCTCCTCCTGCTCGCGGCGCTGGCCGCGCACGGCTGACGCCGAGCCTCTTCGGCACACGCGAAGACCCCGTCCGGCGCCGCGCCGGGCGGGGTCTTTCGTTGCGCCTTGCATCGCCGGGGGCCGCCGTTATCCTTTCGGTCCAAGGGATTGGGGGTGCTCGCCTTGCCGATACGGCCTCTTGCAGCTTTGCTCCTGCTCGGCGCTTCGCCGCCCGTGGCGGCGCCCGAGCCCGTGCCGATCGAGGCTCTGGCGCAGATCCCGTTCATCTCCGAGCCTGAGCTCTCGCCCGACGGGCGACACCTCGTCGCCCGGATCAATGCCAACGGCATCCAGAAGCTGGCCGTCTACGACGTCGACCTGCCGCGCGACGCGCCCCCGAAGCTGATCGACTCCGGCGGTGGCGCGGCCTGGTATTCCTGGGCGGGGAACGCCCGATTGATCCTGGGAGGCGCCTTCTTCGCGATCGCCGCCGCGACCAAGTCGATCAAGCTCACCAGCCTGGAAAGCTACGACCTCGAGACCGGCAAGACCTCGCCGATCCAGCCGGCGGAGGGAATGCTGGCGAACCAGGTCGCCTTCATCGATCCCGCGGGACGCTATGTCCTGGTGTCGAGCTACAAGAGCGGCGGCGACTCCCCGTCGCTCTGGCGGGTGGATCTCGGCACGGGCGCCGCGGTCGAAGTCCAGCGCGGCAAGTCCGGCATATCGAACTGGTTCGTCGACGACGCCGGCAACGTGCGGGGCGGCGTCGCCTACAGCACGACCGGCTGGACCATCTACCGCCAGGACGCCTCCGGGCAGCTGCGCCGTGCCTCGGAAGGCAAGTTCCCCAAAGGCGCGGAGACCGCGATCGACGCGATCGGGATCCTCGGCGGCGGCGACACGGGGGTCATCGTCACCAACGCCCGGACCGGGCGGTTCGGAGTCTACCGCTACGACCTCAACGCACAGACGATCGGCGAGCCGATCTTCGAGCACCCGCAGGTCGACGTCACCAAGCCCCAGATCTCGGCGGACGGCCGTACCGTGGAGGCGGTCTATTATGACGAGGACGTTCCGCGAGTGGCCTGGCTCACCCCGGAGCTGAAGGCGCTCCAGGCGCAGGTCGACCGCGCCATGCCCGGCAAGGTGAACCGGATCCTCAACTTCAGCCGCGACCGGAACCGGGCGCTGATCTGGTCCGGAAGCGCCGACGATCCCGGTCTCTATTACGTGTTCGACCGCAAGGCGCGGCGCCTAGACGCCTTCGCCGCCCCCTATGACGATCTGGTCGAGCGGCGGCTCTCGCCGGTGAAGCCGGTCCGCTACGCCGCGCGGGACGGCCTTTCGATACCGGGCTACCTCACCCTGCCCTCCGGCCGCGACGCGAAGAACCTTCCGCTCATCGTCATGCCGCACGGCGGCCCGTTCGTGCGCGACACCTTCGCCTTCGACCCCCTGGTCCAGCTCCTCGCCAGCCGCGGCTATGCCGTGCTCCAGCCCAATTATCGCGGATCGACCGGCTTCGGGCGCGACTATGTCGAGCGCGGCTACGGCCAGTGGGGCCTCAAGATGCAGGACGACCTCGACGACGGCGTCTCCTGGCTGGCCGGCCAGGGGATCGTCGACCGGCGGCGGGTCTGCATCGTCGGCGCCTCTTATGGCGGCTATGCCGCGCTGTGGGGAGCCATCCGCAACCCGGAAATCTACCGCTGCGCGGTGAGCCTGGCGGGGGTCACCGACCTCAAGGCCATGCTCAAATACGATTCGCAGCTGCTCAGCGCACCCCGCTATTCCAAGCTTTGGCGCCAGAAGGTCGAGGGCGAGGAGAAGCGCGACCTGGCGGCCGTCTCGCCGCTCCAACAGGCGTCGCGCCTCAACGTCCCGGTGCTCGTGGCGCATGGCGAGCGGGACAGCACCGTCCCGGTCGACCAGAGCCGCCGGCTCGTCGCCGCGCTGAAAAGCCGCGGCGCCCGCGTGATCTCCGTCTTCTACCCGCGCACCGGCCACGGCTTCTCGAGCAGCGAGGAGTCGATCGACTATATGAGACGCGTCGAAGCCTTCCTCGAGCTCAACAACCCGCCGGACGGCATGCCCGCCGCCAAGGCGCGGGAGGCGCGGATCGTCGCCGGCGGGCCGTCGGCCGCGCGACTGCTCCTGGCGAACTCCAGGAAGCCGAAGAGCAAGGCCATGGAAATCGCCTTCACCGTCACCGACTACGGCGCGGTCAGGGGCTGCCGGGTCACGGCGACGAGCGGCAACGACGATATCGACAAGAAGGCCTGCGCGATTGCGGAGGAGCAGGTCCAGTATAGCCCCGCGATCGGCGCGGACGGGCGCCCGGTGGAAAGCGAGGCCCGGTACCGTATCGCGCTGGAGGCCGGCAAGCGGGCCGACTAGGCCAACCTCGCTCGTCCCGGGATGTTCTCCGGCGCGCCGACCGCCCTAGAAAAAGGCCAGCCGCATGCGTTCGCGCTCGCCGCCGTTGAAGTAGGATTTCGTCCAGCCGTCGGTCTCGTCGAGATAGGCGGCCTTCGGATCGGCGATCTCCTGTGCCTTCAGCATCTTCACATGGTCCCGATAATAATAATGGTCGAACATCCGCATGAACTCGCCGAGGTAGACGTCGGCGACCTCCGGCTCGTCGAAGATGAACAGCTGGTTCTCGTCGTTGTTGCGGGAGGAGTTGTTGCTGAAGTTGGCCGATCCGGTGACGATGCGGGGATGGTCGGAAAGCGGATCCACCAGGATGATCTTGGTGTGGATGAACACTCCGCTGTGGTGGAGCGATTCCGCCCGGAGGCGATCGAGCATCCGCTCCTGCCACGCCTCGAGGATCGAGCTCTGGTTGAACGCGGTGGCGGCGGCGAGGCTGGTATTGGGCGCGTTGGAGAGCTCGGGCCCGACCACGCCGCGCCGGTTGAGCAGCCCGAAGACCTGGGCCGGCGACTCAGCCAGCGCATTCTCGATGTCGTCGTGGAGCGGGAAGGGGGCGGTGAAGCACACCATCTTCTCCGAGGCCGCGATCAGGGCGGCGCACAGCTCCACCGCCTCGATCGTCCCGCGCGGACTGAACACAACGCTGGTCCCGGTCGGCGACTTGGCGAGATCGGGCACGGAGGTCGCCTGGCACGTCTGGAGGCGGGAGTTGGCGCAGGTCATCGCCGGGTCGTTCCATACCAGCTGATGCCACTTCAGGTAGGTCGAGGCCGGCTCCTTCCCGGTGATGGCGTGGCCGACATTGGACTGGGCGTAGACGCCGGCGTCGGTGAAGTTCGTCGAGCCGGTCCACACCGCCTTGGCCTCGCCGTCCGTCCCGGTCAGCACCACGAACTTGTTGTGCGAGATGGCGAGGCCGTCCGGTGCCCGTCCCTTCGCGACGTCGGTGAGGCCATATTCCTCCAGCAGCGGCCCACTCTCGTTGAGCGGCCCCTTGCCCTTCTTGTCGAGAATGGCGTCGTGCAGGATCTGGAGCGTGACGCCGCGCTCCCGCGCAGCCTTGAGGGCGGCGGCATATTCGGGCTTGGCGAATTCGTAGACGAACAGGTGCAGGCCCTCGCCATCCTGCGCCTGGTCGATGAAGGCGGTCAGCGATTCCTGGAGGCCGCGCGACAGCCAGGCGCGGGCGGCGGGATCCTCCACCTCCCCTGCCGGGAGGTCGGGAAAGCGCCTGGCGAAGGCCTGGCTCGACGCCGCGCTTCGGTTGAAGTGGACGGCGTGGCCGTTATTTCCCACGCCCTCGGGCTTCTCGCAGGTGACGGTGACGGCGACCCTGTCGGCATCGACCAGCGCCTCCTTCGTCCCCCGCATCGCGTGGACTTCATACGTATAGGTCGTCCCCGCCCGCGCCGTGTAATCGCCCCAGTGGAACTTCTGGATCGGGTGGCGGTGGGTGGTGGCCTCCTTGTCCTGCTCGCCGGGAATGTCGAACTTCTTGAGACCGGGGAGCCAGCGCGTCTCGTTGGAGCCGACCTCGGTGCGCTTGATGGCGAAGCCGAGCAGCCCGTTGCAATAAACTTCGTCGCAATCCCAGGCGATCAGCACCACGTAGGTCCCGGCAATCGCGCGCACCGTCAGTCCCTCGGCGCTCGGCCCCGCTGTCTTCCGCATCGTCTGATCCCCCATCGGCTTCGCACCCGCTTCGACTCGCCGGCGCGGACGCAGCCTATCACCCGCCCGCCCGCCTGTCCCGGACCGGCGCGGGGTTTTCATTTTCCCGGCGAGCCGCTAAGGCCTGCCGCGTTCTTTTGACCGGGAATTTGAATGGCGAAGGAAGAATTGCTCGAGATGCGCGGCCAGGTGGTCGAGCTGCTGCCCAACGCGATGTTCCGCGTCCGTCTCGAGAACAATCACGAGATACTCGGCCACACCGCGGGCAAGATGCGCAAGAACCGGATTCGCGTGCTGGTCGGCGACGAGGTGCTCGTCGAGCTGACTCCGTACGATCTCACCAAGGGCCGGATCACCTATCGCTTCAAGTGACGAAGGCGGACGCCGCGGGCCGCGGCTCGTCCTGGCGTCCGCCTCGCCGCGGCGGCTGGAGCTGCTGGCGCGGCTCGGCGTCGTGCCCGACGCCGTCTGCCCCGCCGACATAGACGAGACGCCGCGCCCCGGCGAGCTGCCCCGCGTCTACGCCCTGCGCATGGCGGCGGAAAAGGCGGCGGCGGCCGCCGCGCCCGGCAGCTTCGTCCTCGCCGCCGACACGGTGGTCGCCGCCGGCCGCAGGATATTGCCCAAGACCGACGACGAGGGAGAGGCGCGGGCGATGCTGGCGCTGCTCTCCGGCCGCCGCCACCGCGTGCTGAGCGCCGTCACCCTCCTCGACGCCGCGGGTCAGGCCCGCCACCGCCTCTCGGTCAGCATCGTCGCCTTCAAGCGGCTCGCGGAGGACGAGCTCGCCGCCTATCTCGAGACGGGGGAATGGCGCGGCAAGGCCGGCGCCTATGCCATACAGGGACGCGCCGAAGCGCTCGTCCGCTCGCTCTCGGGGAGCCATTCGGGGGTGATGGGCCTCCCCCTCTACGAAACGCGCGCCCTGCTCCGCGCCGGCGGCTATGCGCTCGGCTGAGTGGCTCTACGAGGAGGGGATAGGCGAGAATCGCGCCATCCTCGTCGAGGACGACGAGATCCTCGTCGCCGCGATCGAGCTCCCCGGGGAGATGCGCTGCGGCGCCGTCCTCGCCGGCCGGTTAGTCGACATCCCCATTGCGGGCCGCCGCGGCATCGTCGCCACGGCGCAGGGCGAGGTGATGGTGGAGCCTCTGCCGGGCGGCGTCACCCAAGGCCGCCGGGTGCGGGTGGAGATCGTGCGCGAGCCGATCGCCGAACCCGGCAAGCCGAAATATGCCAGGGGCCGGATCACCGACGCGGAGGAGCGCGAAGGGCCGAGCCTCGCCCAGAGCATCGGCGCCGCGGCGAGGCCCGCCCCGCCCGGTCCGGACCGCTTCGAGGAGGCGGGATGGTCCGAGTTGATAGACGAGGCCATATCGGGGGAGATCGACTTTCCCGGCGGCGCGCTGAGGATGAGCCTGACGCCGGCCATGACCCTGTTCGACGTCGACGGCTTCCTTCCTCCCGCCGAGCTCGCCGTGGCGGGCGCCGAGGCCGCGGCGCTCGCCATCCGCCGGCTCGGCATCGGCGGCTCGATCGGAATCGACCTGCCGACGATCCCGTCGCGGGCGGACCGCCTGCGCGCCGTCGCGGCGCTCGACTCGGCGCTGCCCCGCCCGTTCGAACGGACCGCCGTGAACGGCTTCGGCTTCCTCCAGGTGGTGCGGCGCCGCGAGCGCCGGTCCCTGCCGGAGCTGCTGCAATGGGATCCCGTCGGCGGAGCGGCCCGCGACCTGCTCCGGCGGGCGGAGTGGGAGGCGGGCTTGGGCCCGAGGGAGATCGTCGCGGCGCCCGCCGTCGTCGCGCGGCTCCGGGCCAACCCCGCCTGGATCGAGACGCTGGCCCAGCGCGTCGGCGGGGCGGTCGCCTTGCGGGAGGAGCCGGCCTTCACCACATGGGGCGGCCATGTCCACGCGCGCCTCTCCTGACCACCGCGGCAAGGGCTGCCCGCTGTGCGGCGCCCCGGCGAGCGGCCGCCACGGCCCCTTTTGCGGCCAGGGCTGCCGCGACCGCGACCTGCTCAACTGGCTGGGCGAAGGCTATCGCGCGGCCGGGCCGCCGGTGGCCGATATTCCGGAAAGCGGGCTGGACAGCGAGGCTTGAGCGCCTTTATAGGCCCGCTCTTCCGCACCGCCGGATACGCCCAGGTAGCTCAGTTGGTAGAGCACGTGACTGAAAATCACGGTGTCGGTGGTTCGATTCCGCCCCTGGGCACCATCCTTCCGCGTCTACCCGGACGTGAGCCATGCTTCACCTCAGAGATTTCGGTTGCCGCGCGGCCGCAGCGGGACGCTGCCGCCCCGGGAGCAGTGCCGGTCGGCGATGCAGGTCCGAAGGGGTCGCAGCCCGGCGGCGCGAAAGGACGGGTCAGTCTCCCTGGACGGGCTCAAATTCGGCGTCGACCACCTCCTCGCCACCGGCGGGGCGGTCGGATTCGGGCCGGCGCGTCGAGGCCTTGGCCAATGCCTCCGCCAGGCGGCGGGACGTCGCCTCCAACGCCGTTGGCGAGTCTCCCTGCACCGCGGCGCGGACGTCGGAGATCGCCTGCTCGATCGCCGCTCGATCCGCCGGCGCAATGGCTTCGCCGCTGGCGGCGAGCATTCGCTCGGCCTCGGCGATCCTCGCTTCCGCAGCGTTGCGGGCTTCGGTCAGTGCGCGCCGTTTCCTGTCCTCCTCCGCATGGGCTTCCGCGTCCCGGATCATCCGCTCGACATCGCTCTTGCTGAGCCCGCCCGACGCCTGGATCCGGATCTGCTGCTCCTTGCCCGTCTGCTCGTCCCTCGCCGAGACGTTGACGATCCCGTTGGCGTCGATGTCGAAGGTGACCTCGATCTGAGGCACGCCGCGCGGCGCGGGCGGGATTCCGACCAGGTCGAACTGGCCGAGCAATTTGTTGTCCGCCGCCATCTCCCGCTCGCCTTGGAAGACGCGGATCGTCACCGCATTCTGATTGTCCTCGGCGGTCGAATAGGTCTGCGACTTCTTGGTCGGGATCGTCGTGTTGCGGTCGATCATCCGGGTGAACACGCCGCCCAGAGTCTCGAGACCGAGCGAGAGCGGCGTGACGTCGAGCAGCACCACGTCCTCGACCTCGCCCTGCAATATGCCGCCCTGGATCGCTGCGCCGAGCGCGACCACCTCGTCCGGATTGACGCCCTTGCTCGGCTCCCTGCCGAAGATCTCCTTCACCTTCTCCTGGACCTTGGGCATGCGGGTCTGGCCCCCGACGAGCAGCGCTTCGTCGATATCGCCCGTTGCCATGCCCGCATCCTGAAGCGCGGCCCGGCACGGCGGCTCGGTCCGCTGCACGAGGTCGTCGACCAGCTCCTCCAGCTTGGCCCGCCGCAACCTCAGCTCGAGATGTTTCGGGCCGTTCTGGTCGGCGGTGATAAAGGGCAGATTGATCGTCGTCTCGAGCGCGTGGGAGAGCTCCACCTTCGTCTTCTCGGCCGCCTCGCGCAGACGCTGCAACGCCAGTCGGTCGCTGCGAAGATCGATCCCTTCCTTCTTGCGGAATTCCTCGGCGATCCAGTCGAGCACCCTCTTGTCGAAATCCTCGCCGCCGAGGAAGGTGTCGCCGTTGGTCGCCTTCACGTCGAACACGCCGTCGCCGATCTCGAGGATCGAGATGTCGAAGGTGCCGCCGCCAAGATCGTAAACCGCGATCTGGCCTTCGCCCCGTTTGTCGACGCCGTAGGCGAGCGCCGCCGCGGTGGGCTCGTTGACCAGGCGCTGCACGTCGAGGCCGGCGATCGTGCCCGCATCCTTCGTCGCCTGCCGCTGGCCGTCGTTGAAATAGGCGGGCACGGTGATCACCGCCTGCTCGACCTTTTCGCCAAGATAGCTCTCGGCGGTCTCCTTCATCTTGGCGAGGATCATCGCGGAGATCTGGCTGGGGCTGTATTGCTTGCCCCGCGCCTCGATCCAGGCATCGCCGTTCGGGCCCTCGACGATCTTGTACGGGACCAAGGCCTTCTCCTTAGCCACCGTCGGATCCGAATAGCGGCGGCCGATCAGCCGCTTGATCGCATAGACCGTGTTCTCCGGGTTCGTGATCGCCTGCCGCTTGGCGGCCTGGCCGACCAGGATCTCGCCGTCGGCGGCGAAGGCGACATAGGAGGGAGTCGTACGCGCCCCTTCCTCATTCTCGATGACCTTCGCGTTGCCGCCTTCCATCACGGCGACGCAGCTGTTCGTGGTGCCGAGATCGATGCCGATAATCCTTGCTGCCACGGCGAAGTCTCCTTGTCTGTCGGCGCGGAGGAAAGACGAGGCGGAGCGGACAAACCTTGACGTTCGTCAATTTGGGCCATTCCCTCGCATTGGGCCTCGGCGGCAATCCCGACGCGCCGGCGGAGCGGCTGGATCGTTCGTCGTCGCAAGGCATCGCGCGGCCGCGCTCGGACGCCGGTCCGTCCCGGCTCTGCCGCCCGCGGCAGCGCGAACCCCGCCGAAGCGGTGCTGCCCGCCGCGGGCGGCACCGCCCCCTTCAGCGATACCGGAATTCCGGAAGGCGCTTGAGCTCCTCCTTAGAGGCATCGGGAAGGACGACCGAATCGCGATCGATCTGCAGATCGTCGAACGAGATGGCAACCAGCTTCGAATCCAGGGCGAGAAAGCCGCCGACGGAGAGGATCGCGAAGTCCACGCTGTCCCCGACCAGCATCAGATCGTCGATCGTTCCGATCTTCTCCTCGGCGTCGTTCTCGACGGTCGCGCCGATCAGCTTGCTCGCCCGGGCCGCTTGCGCGACGATGGCGACGTCGACTTCCACCAGGGTCACTTCCATAACCTGTCTCCTCGTCCAGCCGGCGTGAGCGCCGCCTCGGCGCTCCCGGATATGGCGGCGTCGGGACCGCGCCTTGACGGCCGTCATCTTTCCGCGGGGCCGAGCGTCCGATGGAAGGCCCCGATATCCGGGAGCGCTGCGCCGCGACCCGACCGGCCGCCGGCAGGGCGTCGCGCGGTGCTAGGGCGGCGCCGCGTTCGCATCGGATTGCTGCAGGCTGTGCCACCGCTCGAAGCGCCGGTCCGGGATCAGCCAGACGCAGGAAACGCCGATGTAGAGCACAATGGCGATCCATGGGGAGAAGAAGGCCGCCGGCACGCCGAGACCGTAGAGGGCGAAACTGACCCATTCCTTCCTGCGTGAGCCGACCACCGCCCGAATGCGCGATTCCGTGCCTTCCGCGAGGATCAACTCGCGCTCCAGCCAGATGTAGCCCGACGCCGCCAGAACCGTGACGACCCCATAAGCGGCGACCGGTTGCGAAGTGACTCCGGCAAGGCCGATCCAGCGGATGACGAAGGGCATCAGGGTCAGCCAGAAGAGGAGGAACAGATTGGCCCAGAGCGCCCGTCCGTTCACCCGGTTGGCCGTCGCGAGCATATGGTGGTGGTTGGTCCAGAAGATGCCGATGTTGATGTAGGCGAGGCCGTAGGCGGCCAGTAGCGGTATCGCGGGACGGATGGCCTGCCAGTCGCGGCTGGCGGGCACGCGCAGATCGAGAACCATGATGGTGATGGCGATCGCAAGGACCCCGTCGGTGAGCGCCATCAGCCGATCCGTCTTCATGGCCGGCACCGGCGGGAAATCGACGGACGCGGATCGGCGAGACGCGGTCTCGGCGAGTCGCTGCCACGGCCGTTCTCGAACTTCAGCGCCACAGGGGAGCCGGCTGACGGCCTTTCTCCGGACGCTCCGCGGCGGCGGTGCCGGACGGCACCTCCGGTCGCTCGATTTGCGAAGGAGCGAAGCCAGGTCCGGTCGAAATTCCCGGAAGAACCGGGATCATCGGGTACCCGCCGGCGATTCGGCCGCGGCCGGCGCCGGGAGCGGGAGGGAATCCTTGAGCCTGACGATATGCCGCCGTCCCTCGGCATCGTCGATCGCGATCGCAACGATGCCCCCCACGTCATGATCGACGAAGATCGCGCCGGGGGATCGTATCCGATGATCGAGCGGGTCGAGCGCGATCTCGATGAGATCGTTCCTCTTCTCGTAGGCGATGCCGATCAGCGGAGCCCATTGCGAGGCGATCTGGTCACCCAGATCGAGCGCAGCGACCTCGATTTCGGCCCGCTTTCCGATCAAATTCCGAGTGAGACCATCGAAGAAGGCACCCCATTGCGCCGGCTCGATCCGTTCCGCGGCCATCGATCATCCTTTCGCACCTGATGCACGAATGTGGCCGTTCGCACCGCGGCGCGCATTGACGCCCGTCAACGGGAGCGGGCCTCCCAAAGCTGGGGGCGAAATGTCGCGGATTGCCACATTCCCTATAGTGCAGGCCCCGACTGGTCCCGGTGTCGGCGCGCGGGCAAGGCGACCCCCGAGGGAGGGTGGTTGAGGAGCCGTCATGCGAGAGACTCCCGAGTGCGTCGAGCTGTTCGGACGCCTTCTCACTCGCGAAATTCCCTATGACGAAGCCGAGGCCCGGACGGCCATGATCGCGGCCGCGCGCGAGACACGCTGGCGCCGGAACCAGCCATGCGACGCGGTCGTCGCGCGAAGCAGCGTGGCCTGCGTCGTCGCCGGGGCCGTCCGCAAATTCGCCCTTCGGCCCAGCGGCCGAAGACAGATCGTGGACCTGATCGTCCCTGGCGACTTTCTCGGATTTGGGCGGCCCGATCCGGCTTTCCTGCTAGAAGCCGTTTCCAACGATACGCGGGTCGCCTGCTTCACACGCGATCGAATCGAGCGGCTGACGGCGCGTTTCCCGCCAGTTTCCACGCTCATGCAGAGCTGCGCCGCCGACGCGATCCGGCGGCTCGAGCATCACCTGCTCGTGCAAAGCCGGATCACGGCGAGGGAGAAGGTCCGGGCCTATCTCGCGGAAATGACCCGCCGCATGAAACCCGGCCGCGCCGAAACGGTCACGCTCCCCATCACGCGCTACGATATCGCGGATCATCTCGGCATCGCGGTCGAGACGGTGAGCCGCGCCATGACCGTGCTTCGCCGCCGCGGATCGATCGCGCTCAGGACTCCGCGGGACATCGAAATCCGCGACCCGTCGATGCTCGCCGAGGGTCGATGATCGGCCGCCCGGCGCTCACGGGGCGGCAAGCTCAGCGAGCACGGCAAGTCGGATCGCCTCGGCGAGGTGCGGCGTGCCGAGGCGGTGGAGCATCCGGGTGCGATGGAGTTCGACGGTCCGAACGCTGATGCCGAGCCGGCGCGCGATCTTCTTATGGGGTTCGCCCGCGAGGAGCCCGTCGAGCACCTCCCGCTCGCGAGGAGAAAGGTCGGCAATCTTCCGCGCGGCCTCGGCGAACCTTCGGTTCGTTCCCGCAGAAGATCCCTTCTGCCGGTTCTCGAGCGCTGCGAACAGGCCGCGGGACAGTTCGGCCTGGAGAAGCTCGAGCCGCTCGCTGACGCGCTCATGCGCCTTCGTCTCGGCCTCGCGGGTCGCGCTTGCCTCCTGCAGCTCGCTGTTGCGCATCTCGACGACGAGCCTGAGACCTTGCTCGATCATCTTCCGCTCGGTGACGTCGAGCGCGACGCCTAGGAAGGATACCGGCCGTCCGTTCCGGAAGCGGGTCTCGCCGCGCGTCGCGAGCCAGCGTTCGACTCCGTCGGCGCCGAGCACGCGATACTCCGCCTCGTACACCCCGTCGCCCGCGGGATCATAGGCGCGCGCGACCGCTGCCTCGACCCGATCCCGGTCCTCAGGGTGGATGCCGTCGAGCCAGACCTGGAGCGTGACCTTCGCACGGTCCGACAGTCCCCACATCATCCGGACCCGGTCGTCCCACTCCAGGCGACTCGTGCCGCCTTCGATCTCGATCGAATAGAGACCGAGACCGGCGAGCCCGACGGCCGACTTCAGCCTCTCCTCGCTCTGCCGAAGGCGCTCCTCGGAGCGCTTCTCCCTGTCGACATTCTCGATATAGGCGACCGCTCCGGCAACCTCCCGGTCGCGGCGGAAAGGCGCTGCGCTGACCCGGAACCAGCGGGTCTCGCCGCGATCGTCCGTGTGGAGGAAATCGAGCCCGGGGGCGACGACGTCCCCCCGAAGGGCCCTTTGACCCGGATAGTCGGAGGTCGCGATAGGCCGGCCGTCGGCGTAGTAGCCCTGCCACGATTCTCCCGCGGCCGGGTCGGCCGAAGGCATCATGTCGCCCCACAGCTTGCCGAGCGGCCCGCCTCGGAGCAGCAGCCTGCCGTCGCCGTCGAACAGCCCCACGCCGCCCGGAACCTGGTCGAGGATCGCCGCCAGGAACTGCTGGTTCTCGCGCAGCGACCTTTCCCGCGCATTGCGCTCGGTGACGTCGTAGCTGACGCCGACGATGCTGTCGGATCCGTCGTGATGGCGGCGCCCGCGAACCGCGATCCAGCGCCATTCTCCGTTGAGAAGGCGGACGGGGAATTCGAGCTGGATATCCTCGCCCTGGTCCAGCGCCTCCCCGGCGCTCCCGTTGCCCGCGCCTTCCGCTTCGGGATCCATCGGCCGCCAATAGGCCTCGGCGGGCATCGGGCGCTCCTGAGGGCCCATTCCGAACAGCGCCTGATGCACCGCATCGGCCGTGATGAGACGCGTCTCGAAGTCCCATTCCCAGGTGCCGAGCCCCCCGGCCTCGAGCGCGAACCGGAAGAATTCCTCGGTCTCGCGCAGCGCCCGCTGCGCACGCCGGGAGCTCACGAGATCGGCTGCCTGATCGGCGAAGAGATCGGACAATCGCAGCTGCGCCGCGTCCGGCCGGTACGGCTCCCGGAAAAGGGTGGTCAGCATGCCCAGCGGGCGCCCGGTCCCGCGCTCCTTCACGGCCGTGCAGCTCAGCCCGCGATAGCCGGTCTTCGCCGCGACCGAGCGGTGCGGCGCATAAGGCGCATAGGCCTCGACGTCCTCGACGATGACACGCTGCCCGCCGCGCGCGGCGTCGCGGCAGGCGGAGGGATCGGTCCCGTCGATGCAGCCGAAACGGTCGAGGAACTCCTGGCCGACCCCCCGGTGGGCGACGATGCGAAGCGTGCGCTGGTCGGAGTCGTAGAGCGCGATGTCGCCGAAGTCGGCGCGCTGCATGCTGATCGCGGCTTCGAGCAGCGGCTCGAGCAGGGGAGCGAGGTCGGCATCGTCCACAGATCGCATATGTGCACCTCGTCGTGGGTGCGACCATGAAGCTCCGCGCCGCCGCCGGCGACCACGTTCGGAAAAACGCCTCCAACAGGATCGGATTCCTGCAATGCGGCGGGTGCGCGAGTTGTTCCGCCCTTGGGACGCCGACGCCGGGCCCAGGCCCAGGGGGGCGGCGCTCTCTCTCCCGGGGCGTGGCCATTTCAACCCCGAACCTTCGGAAATTGACGGCCATCAACGAGCCGCGGCCGGCGACATGAGAGGCGGCGGCCACAATCTCCGGGAGACAGGGCATGGCAACGACATTCGACCGCGGCAACGTGCACGGGCGAGCGAGACAGGCGCTCCTGGCAAGCAATTGGTGGGCGGCGGCGCTGCGCGGCGTCTGCGCGATCCTGCTCGGATCCATTGCCATCTTCGCGCCGGCTGTGACTCTCGTCGCGTTGGCGATGGTCTTCGCCGCCTATTCGCTCGTCGACGGCGTCTTCGCGATCGTCCTCGCGATCCGCGGCGCTCGCCGGCACGAGCGATGGGGCTGGCTCGCCCTGAACGGCATCGGCTCGATCGCCGCGGCGGCGATCGCGCTCTTCTATCCCGCACTCACCGCGTTGGCCTTCGGCATCCTGTTCGCCGCCTGGGCACTCGTTTCCGGAGTGACCTCCATCGTCGCGGCCCTCTCGCTCGGCGACGATCACGGTCGCTGGTGGCTGCTGATCACGGGCCTCATCGCACTGATCTTCGGCCTCTGGGCGATGTGGGACATCAGTGTCGGGATGCTGGCTTTGTCCTATCTCGTCGGCTTCCAGGCCCTCCTCGCCGGGTTCGCCTTGCTCGCGCTCGCGTACCGGCTGCGGACGCGCCATGCCGAGAGCGGCGCTACGGCGGCGCCGGCCGCCCCATTTTCGGGAGCCCGGACGCAGGAGGCGCATCATGGGTGAGATCCTGCGACCCGGCGCCAAGGCTCCGGACTTCGATGCGCCGGTCACTCCGGACCAGAAGCTGGCGCTCAGCGAGTTCAGGGGTCGTCGCGTGATCCTCGCTTTCTACCCCGCCGACTGGAGTCCGGTCTGCGGCGATCAGATGAGCCTCTACAACCTGGTCCTTCCCGAGTTTCGCAAGTACGGCGCGGAACTGCTCGGCATCTCCGCCGACGGGGCCTGGTGCCACCAGGCTTATGCCAAGGCGAACCAGCTGCACTTCCCGCTGATCGCCGACTTCCATCCGAAGGGGGAGATCGCCAGGTCCTACGGGGCCTATCGCGACAGTGACGGCGTGGCGGAGCGCGCCTTGTTCATCGTCGACGAGAGCGGTCACATCGCCTGGAGCCATCTTTCGCCGATCGCCGTCAATCCCGGCGCCGACGGGATCCTGGACGCGCTCGAGCGCATGCCGAGACTGGAGGCCGTCAATGCCTGAGCTGCGATTTCCAATCACCGGGCAGGACCATGTGATCGGGTCCGCCGACGCCCCCGTGACGCTCGTGGAATATGGCGACTATCAGTGCCCGCATTGCCAGGCGGCGTGGCCCGAGGTGGAGGCGGTCCTTCGTCGTTTCGGGCGAAACCTACGCTATGCCTACCGGCATTTCCCCATCGCCACGGTCCATCCGCTGGCCAAGCCGGCGGCGGAAACCGCGGAATTCGCCGGGGCGCACGGGCTGTTCTGGGAAATGCA
Source organism: Alphaproteobacteria bacterium (assembly GCA_019232625.1). GTDB lineage: Bacteria > Pseudomonadota > Alphaproteobacteria > Sphingomonadales > Sphingomonadaceae > Allosphingosinicella. The sequence goes on from JAFANP010000047.1 coordinate 23,870, forward strand.
TTCGGCGATCTACGCCAATGGGCACCAATTGTCGGGCCCCACCCTGGCCGCGCTCGCAAGCGGGCTCGGGCTCGACGTCGCCGCGCTCGGTGACGCGCTCGAGCGGGGCAGCTATGCCGCCAAGGTCGACTCCGATCTCCTTGGCGGGATCCGCAGCGGCGTGAACGGCACGCCCTGCTTCTTCGTCAACGGCCGGCGGCACGACGGTCCTTACGAGGCGGCAGCCCTGTCCGCCGCCATCGAAGCGGCGCGAACCGACGCTGAGTCCCGAGTCGTGGGGATCGTCAGCGAATGACCCTGCGGGCTGCCTATTCATTTGTTTGATTCCGCCCTCGGGCACTATCCCCCTCCTCAGGGGATGCGCAGCACGCGATCGAGCGAGATGCGCCCGCCGCGGAAGGCGAGGAGGGCGAGGAACGTCGCCGCCCAGCCGAGACGGGCCGGCCAGGCCCCGGGATAGACGAAGACCTCGATCGCGGCGGCCACCCGAAGGAGAACGACCGCCGCGCCGCGGGCGAAATGATCGCCGGCGCCAGTATGGCGTTGTCGGGTTCGTTGCCTTTGGGGATCGAAATCGGGCGGGGATGGAACCTGCCTCAGCTTTCGTTCATCTAACAGGCGGTTGAATCCACGCCGTTTCGAACCCGGAGCCGTTTACGCGAACCGCCCATATCAATGCGATCGGCACCGCCGTGCCGGGCCACGACGTCCACGAGGCGTTCATCGCCTGGGCGGAGGGGCGCATCCCCGATCCCCGGCGGCGGGCGCTGTTCCGGCGCATGGCCGACCGGTCCGGAATCCGTCACCGCTGGTCCGTGCTCCCCGCCGGCCGCGACGGCGGCTCGCCGGTCGAGCCGGGCGGCTTCTACCATGACGGCCTGCCGGGCACCGGCCTCAGGATGAAGGTCTATGCCGACGCGGCGCCGAAGCTCGCGCTCGCGGCGATCCGCGCGCTGGAGGCGACCGAGCCGCTCGGCGCCGTCTCCCACCTGGTCGTCGCCAGCTGCACCGGCTTCGTCGCCCCCGGCGTCGACCAGATCATCGCCGCCGAGCTCGGCCTCTCCTCCGAGGTCGAGCGGACGCTGATCGGGTTCATGGGCTGCTATGCCGCGGTCGCCGCGCTCCGCCTCGCCCAGCATGTCGTCCGATCGGAGCCTGGGGCGCGGGTGCTCGTGGTGACGGTCGAGCTCTCCACCCTCCACCTCCAGGACGAGACGGAGGTGGAGCCGCTCCTCGCCATGCTGCAGTTCGCCGACGGAGCGACGGCGAGCCTCGTCACCGCCGAGCCTGCGGGCTTCGCCATGGCCGACCGCTTCGCCGCCACCCTTCCCGATTCCGCCGAGCTGATCCGCTGGAATATCGGCGACCACGGCTTCGCCATGCACCTCTCCGGCGCGGTGCCGGGCCGGATCGCCGAGGCGCTGCGCGACCCGCGGCTGCGCGAGCGGATATTGGCCGGGAGGGAGCCGGAGGAGATCGACGCCTGGGCCGTCCATGCCGGCGGCCGCTCGGTGCTCGACGCGGTCGAGCACGGCCTCTCCCTCCCCCAGGGCGCGCTCGCCGAATCGCGCGACGTCCTCGCACGCTTCGGCAACATGTCGTCCTCGACCCTGCCCTTCGTCCTGGCCGAGCTGCTGGCCCGCGGTGAGCGCAGCCGCGGCGTCGCCCTCGCCTTCGGGCCCGGGCTCGCCGCGGAGGGATTCCACTTCCGGCGCGCGGCATGACCGCCCGCGCCGTCCGAGACCGGTGGGACGACCCGGACCCGGACAAGGCGCGACGAGGCGGGCTCCGCGCCCGCCCACCCCTCCCCAGCCTGTGCGCCGCACCCCGGCGCTGATCGTCGGCGGCGGGCCGGCCGGCACGGCCGCCGCCATCGCGCTGGCCCGCGCCGGCGACCCGCCGCGCCTGATCGAGCGCACCACCGAGCCGCACGAGGTGGTCTGCGGCGCGTTCCTCGGCTGGGACGCCCTTGCAGCCCTGCGCCGCCTGGACCTCGACCCCGCCCGCCTCGGCGCGCGCCCGATCCACCGCCTCCGCCTGGTCGCCGACGTCGGGCAGGTGGAGACTCGCCTTCCGCGCGCCGCCGCCGGCCTCTCCCGCCGCTGCCTCGACGAGGCGCTGATCGACGCCGCGCGCGCCGCCGGAGCGACCGTCGAGCGGGGGCGCTCGGTCCGCGCCGCCGAGCCGTCGCGCCGCGCGGTGCGGCTGGACGACGGCAACGAGATCCTGGCCGACGCCCTGTTCCTCGCCACCGGCAAGCACGAGTTGCGCGGCGCCGTCCGTCCGCGCGACACCAGCCGCGACCCCGTCGGGCTTCGCACCGCCCTTTCCCCCTCGCCGCGGCTCGACCGGGAGCTGGAGGGCGTGATCGAGCTGCACCTGTTCGACGGCGGCTATGCCGGGCTGCTGCTCCAGGAGGACGGCTGCGCGAATCTCTGCCTCTCCGTCGCCCGGCGGCGGATCAAGCGGGCGGGCGGCATTCCCAACCTCATCCGCCGGCTCAGCGACGAGCTGCCGGCGCTGAAGGCGCGCCTGGCCGAGGCCGATCCGGTCGGCTGGAGCGCCGTCTCCGGCGTTCCCTACGGCTGGTGGGCGCGCGGCACCGAGCCGGGGCTGTTCCGCCTCGGCGACCAGGGCGCCGTCATCGCCTCGCTGGCCGGAGACGGCATCGCCATCGCGCTCGAGAGCGGACTTCAGGCGGCGGCTATGCGCGAGGCGGGCGCCGAGGCCTTCCAGCACCGGCTGGGGGAACGCGCGGCCTTTCCCCTTTTGGTCGCCGAGGGCCTGCGCCGCTGCGCCGAGCACCGGCTGCCGCGCCACGTCCTGATGCGCCTGGTGCAGCTGTTCCCGCCGCTACCGCGCCTCGCCGCCCGCCTCACCCGCATCGCCCCCTGAGGGCGCCGCGGGGCGACCGGCGAAGGCCGCCGGCGCCCAGCGGGCGAGGACGAAGAGCAAGGTCGGTATGAGCATCGTGTTCCACATGTCGCGGACGCTCTCCGCCCACTGGTCGCCGCGATTGGGCCAGATCTCGTAGGCGAGGTCGTAATATTCGTTGATCCCCTCGGCGAGGAGCACGGCGAGCCAGGGCAGGGGACTGCGCAGCGGGCGGCGAAGCGCGAGCGCGGCGACGAGCTGGAGCACCACGCCGGCATGGACGTGGAGCGCGTCCATGTTGAGACCGCTCGCCGTCTCGAGCCACGCCTTGAGCTGATGCCAATCCATGCGCCCGCCTAGGGTAGCCGGAGGCGGGGCTCAATACTGCTTGCGGTAGCGCAGGCTGACGTTGTTGCCCCCGCCCGACGGGCTGAACGAGGAGAGGGCGCTCAGCGCCTTCGAAAGCGCGATCTCGAGCTGGGTGGCGGTGTAGCCGCGAGCGTCGGTGATCACCTCCATGTAGATGTTCTTGCCGATGTAGAAGCCGGCAGCCACGGCGGTGCCGCGGCCGGTCGTCTCGTCGGCGCCGAGGACGCGCAGGCGCGACAGGCCGGTCGCCGAACGCAGCTTGCCGAGCGGGTTCAATCCGCCGCCGCCGCCGCGCAGCGCGTTGAGCGAGGAGGCGAGCTGGACCGCCTGCAGCGCCGAAATCTCGCTCACCGAGCCGCCGAACAGGATTCGCGCCATGATCTCGTCCTGCGGCAGGGCCGGCGAGGAGGTGAAGGCGATCTGCGGATTGGTAGCGCTGCCGCCGATGTTGATCGAGACGTCCACGTCCTTGATGTTGGCGGTCGCGACGAGATCGATGCGCGGGTTGGGCGGCCGCTGGCCGGTGAACTGGACATGGCCTCGGGTGACGTCGAAGCGCTGGCCGCTGAAGCTGTAGGTGCCGCGGATGAGGTCCGCCTCGCCGATCAGCTGCGGGGTGGCGGTGGTCCCCTGGACGCGCAGGTCAGCCGACCATTCCGATTCGAGCCCCATGCCGGCGACGAACACCTGGTTCTGGGCGCGCAGGCGCAGGTCCAGCTTCCAGATGCTCGGCGTGCCCTGCGCCTCGGCCTGCTGGGCGGCGGCCGGGTCGGGCAGCGGCTCGCCCTTGCGGCGCACGCCGACCAGCTCGACGATCTGGGCCGCGCCCTGGCGGATGATCTGGTAGCGCACGTTGGGAAGCTGGAGATCGCCTGCGATCAGCGCGCCGTTGGCGCGGCTGTTGGTGACGGCGAGTTCGCCGGTCAGAGTCGCTCCGAGATTGTCGCTGCGCGCGAGCTGCGCGTCGTTCAGGGTAAGCCGGATGTCCATCGGGAAGCCCGAAGCCGCGGCGAAGCCCACGGTGCCGTGGCCACTGATCGTACCGCGACCGGCTTTCCCGGAAAGCTGGGTGATCTCAAGAGTGGAGCGGGTGAAGCGGCCCTGCAAGGCGAGGTTGGTGATTCGCGTGCCGTAACTCTCGTTCGTGTAGGTGAGGTTGTTGGCGCGGATGACCCCGGTCAGCTGCGGGTTGTCGACCCGGCCCGAAAAGTCCGCCGCGACTCCGATCGGGCCGGAGAGATGCTGGTCGGCGATGCCGCTGAACGACCACAGCACGTCGGCGGGGCCGTTATAGCGGATGCCGCCGGCGAGGGGCGCGCTCATCAGCCGCGCCACCCAGCCGTCGCCGCCGCCAAGCGGCTGCAGCCGCAGCTGCGCCCGGCCGATGAGGGCGCCCTGGCGCCGGATCACCGCGTTGAGCGCGCCGCCTTCGCCGCCGAGCGTGCCGAGCAGGGCGAGGTCGACCGGCGGGGACCGGACGGCGATGCCGGTGCGGCTGAAGCCGGCGACGGTGAGGCGCGCCTCGGCGCGGGGAATCGCGGCGCCGCTCGCCTGGGCGAAGTCGATGCTTCCATTGGCGCGGCCGGAAAGGCCGAGCCCCGGCGAGAAGACGTTGAGGATCGAGATGTCCAGGTTCTCGAGGCGCGCCTGGACCTCCATGCCGTTGCCGTAGCGGCCGGCGACGAGGATCCCGCCCTGCGGCAGGACGAGCTTGGTCGGCGCGAGCTGCCAGGCGCCGGCCACCTTGCGGAGGTCGGCCGGCCGCGAGAGCCGGAACGGGATGCGGTTGACGATCCCCTGGGCGGCGGCGCGGATGTGGTCCGGCTCCATCGCCGCGTTGATGCCGACGCGGAACGGGACGCCGCTCGTGCCTTCCGCGAAGAGCTGGGCGGTGCCGCGGCCGCCCTGGTAGTTCACCCGCGCCCGCGCCTGGCCGAGGAAGAAGTTGCTGGCGCGCACCCCGGCGACCTGAACGTCGCCGACGACCTGCGGCGCGCCGGGATAGAGGATCGCCGTCGCCTCGATGATTCCCCGCTGGATGAGGATCGGCGAGGGGCCCGGAACGGTGGCGCCGCTGGCGCGGGCGCTGACCTGGACCTGCTGGTAGCGGCCGGCGGCGGCGAGGTGGATCACCCCGTTCAGGCCCTGGCCCGACATGCTGAGGGTGCCGGCGAAGGGCCCGGCCGCGGTCTGTACGACCCGGCCCGCGAAGGTCATTCCGGCGAAGGTCAGCCGGCGTATGTCGATCGCCATCGGTCCCCGGCCGGCGAGGATGGTGACGTCGGCGGCGAACGGGCCGTAATCCGACTGGCCGGTGGCGGAGATGACGTAGCCCGCGGCGGTCGCCCGCACCGTCGCGCTGATGTCGCGCAGGCCGATGCCGAAGCCGGGACGAGCGGCGCGCAGCTGGACCTGGGGCCGCGTCGCCGTCCCGGTGAGCACGACCGCGAGCGGACCATAGGCGCGGGACACGCCGGCGAGGCGGAAATGTATTCGCCCGTCCGGCCAGTAGGTACCGTCGCCTGAGGTGATCCTGAGGCCGGGCGAGCTCAGGCGGACGTTGCTGAGCCGGATGACGCCCGAGGGATCCATGACCACGTTCGCGGCGGCGGTGGCATTGCCCTGGAGGAAGCCCGCGGCCGACGCATTGTCGATCCGCCGCGTTTTCACCGCCACGCGCCCCTTGAGGCCGAAGCCCTTGGCGGTGGCGACGACGTCCATGTGGGTGTTGATGTCGAGCAGGCCGACGCCCTGGAGATGGTAGCCGTTGACGGTGCCCTGGATGCCGGCGCGGTACTGGCCGCGGGCGAGGTCGGCGACGATCACCGTCGTCGCGTTGAGCCGGTCCGAGCGGATGCGCAGGTCGTCGGAGAGGATGGTCGTGCCGCTGACGTTGAGCGTGCCGTCCACGGCGACGTGGGTGAGCAGCCCGCCGAGCGACGGGTCGAGGCCGCTGATCCGGGTCGCGCGGGCGGAGACGGGGATGGTGAAATGGTCGGAGTCCACCTTGGCGCGGCCGCGGGCGCGCAGCCCCTCGACCGTGGTGCCGTTGAAGCCCAGCGCGGCGGCGCTCAGATCGTAGGCGACGAACGGCGTCTTGAACGGTCCGTTGAGGACCGCGGCGAGCTGGAGGTTGCGGGCGGCGAGATTGGGCGCGATTGCGCCCGGCTGCGCGAGCCGCGCCGCCACCCTGACGTTGCCGAACTCGCTCCGGCCGAGGTCGATCAGCCCGTCGAGCGCCATCGACATGGCGGGCGAGCTGAGCCGCAGCCTCGTATCGGCGCGGCGCTGGGCGAGGGTGGTGACGAGATCGACCTGGACGCCCGGCTCAACCAGCCGCCGGGCCGGGCCGTCCGCGAGCAGCAGGCCGGGGCTGACCGGCCCGCGCACGGTGAAGGTGCCGTTCTTCGCGTTGACGCCGAGATCGAGGAAATCCTTGCCGCCGAGCCGGGCGATCGCCCGCCCGTTCCAATCGTCCCAGCCGCCGCGGCCGTTCACCCGCGCCGAGAGCGGCTGGGAGAGGCCGGAGAGGCTGGCGACGAAGCCGTTGGCGGGCGCGTCGACCTGCAGGCCCATGTCGAGCCGGTTGCGGTCCGGCACGGCGTCGAGCCGCAGCACCAGCTTGTCGCCGCCGGGAAGGCCGGCACCGGCAATGGCCTTGGCGGCGAGGCCGACCTGCGCGCGTCGGCTGGCGATCTTCACGGTTCCGTCGAGGTTGAGGAGGTGGCGGTAGCCGGTCACCGCCGGGTCGACATAGATCCGCCCGACGCTGAAATGGCCGATGTCGGCATTGATGTCCGGAAGCATCGGCGCGTTGGGATCGCCCGGCTTCAGCTCCGGCAGGCGCCACAGCCTCGCCTGCGGGATGTCGAGGGAGCGTATGTCGATATGGTTGCTGAAATAGGCCAGCGGCCGCCAGTCCATTTTAGCCTCGGGCGCGGCGAAGAAGCGGCCCTTGGGGTCGGCGAGGGTGAGGTTGCGGATGGTGAGCTCGCCGAACAGCGAACCCTCGATGCTGCCGACCTGGATGTTGAGGCCGGACGCCATCTCAAGGCCGTTGATCTGCTTGACGACGAAGCGGCGGCCGAAATCGCTGTTCAGCCACACCCAGAAGAGGAGGAGGAGGGCGATCAGTCCGGCGAGCACGATCCCGGTCCACTTGAGCGCGGCGCGGGCGCGGCGGCGGCCGGCCGGCACGGTGTCGATCACCGTCACGTCGCCCGGCGGCGGGTCGTCGGGCCCGGTCGCCATCAGAAGGCCTGCCCGATCGAGACGTAGACGGCGAAGCGCGCTTCGCCCTTGCGCCGCCCGATCGGCATGGCGATGTCCGCCCGCATCGGACCGAAATTGGTGTAGAGGCGTCCGCCGACGCCGACTCCGAAGCGCATGTCGGAGAGGCGCGGCGACTGGCTCTGGTAGACCTGGCCGGCGTCGACGAAGCCGACGATCCCGTAATTGCCGAAGCGGTAGCGGCCCTCGAGCGCGAACTCGACCTGGCTGCGCCCGCCGGTCGGGACGAGGATCGTCGGCGGATCCTTCTCCTTGGGGTCGGTCGGATCGAACTTCGGGTTCGCGACCTCGATCTTCGGCCCCAACTCCTGGAAGCCGAAGCCGCGGACCGAGCCGCCTCCGCCGCCGTAGAGCCGCCGCGACGGGGCGAGCTCGTTCAGCCGCGCGCCGTAGATCGAGCCCACCCGGGCTCGGCCGGCGATCACGAGGCTGTCGCCGACCGGATAATAAGCGCTGCCGTCGAGGATGCCGCGGACATAAGGCTGGCCCGGCTCGCGCAGCGACGTCTCGGGGTTGACGAGGCCCCTCAGCCGGAAGCCCTTGGTCGGGTCGAGCAGGCTGTTCGAGGCGTCGTAGCCGAGCTGGCCGGTGACCCCGGCGAGGAAGAAGGCGTCCTTCACCGAGAGCTTCGGGAAACCGGTCTGCGCCTCATTGGTGGCGATCAGCTCGGCGCCGAGGGCGTAGGTCCACTTCTTCTGCCAGATCGGCGTCGATTCGCGGGCGACCTGGGCCCGCAGTCGCGTCGTGTAGCCCTTGAACGCGGGCAGGTCGCGGCGCCCCGCCTCGGCCTCCAGGAGCAGGCTGCGGTCGCGCTTGTTCCAATTGTTGCGGTGAAAGGCGACGCGCAGCGACTGCTCCTGGGTCCCGGCGATGGCGTTCACCCGGAGCGCGCCCTCGGGCGGGAAGAGGTTGCGATGCTCCCAGGTCGCCTCCAGCCGGGCGCCCTCGCCGGTCGAATAGCCGGCGCTGCCCGAGAGCGAGCGCGGCGGGCCGGCGTCCTGGCGGACGCGGATGTTGACATATTCGGTGCCGTCCGGCGCCTTCTCCCCGGTCCGCACCGGCTCGGCGGCGACGGTGGTGAAGAGGTTGGTGGCGATCATCGCCTCCCTGAGGTCGTCGACCTTGCGGCTGTCGTAGAGCTCGCCCCGCTTGAAACGGGCGAGCACGCCGACATGCTTGGCGTCAAACGCCATGTCGCCCTCGGTGGTGAAGCCGGCGAAGCGCGACTTGGGCCCCGCCTCGAGCGGCAGAGTGTAGTCGCCGCGAAGCGAGTCCGGATCGAGCAATATGTCGCGCAGGCCGAGGTCGGCGAAGGGATAGCCCTGCTGCGGAAGCCGGAGGCGGACATTGGCCTCCGCCGCCTCCACCTCGGCGGCGACGATGGGGCTGCCGGACTTGAGCGGAAGCGCCTCGCTGGCGAGCGCCGTCGGCTCCGGCTCGGCGTGGCTGATGACGATGTCGCCGAAATCGTAGCGCGGACCGGGCACGGCGGTGACCACGACGCGCAGGCGCCCGGGCGTCTCCGGCAGCTGCTCGACCGAGGAAAGGGCGGTGGCGTCGTAATAGCCTTCGGAGCGGAGGAGGCGGACGGCGAGCAGCTCGTCCTCGCGGGCGCGGGCGGTGACCATCGCGCCGTTGGTCGCCTTGCCGTCGGCATCCTCGAGCGCGGAAAGATCGCGGAAGCGGCCTTCGAGGCCGACCTCCTTCAGCCCCTCGACGGCGAGCGTGTAGCGGACGCTGTCGGCCTTGCCCTCGTCGGCGTCGGCCTGGCCCGCGACGGGCTGGGGGGTGGCGACGTCGAAGCTGCCGATCGGCGTCAGGGGCTCGGCGAGCGCCGGGTCGGCGGGCGCGGCGGCGGGCGGAATCGTGCCCGCGGCGGTGAGCGGCGGCGTCGCGGCCGGCGCCGCCGCGGGCGGACTGCCCGGGGGAGTCGCCGCCTTGTCGTCGACGTCGAAGGTGGCGAGCGGCTCGAGCGGCTTGGTGAGGTCGGGGTCGAGCGGCGGCAGCTCCTTCTGGAAGGCGCTGTCCGGAACGATCGGCGCGTCGGGATCGCCGGCCGGCGCGGCGGGGGGCGGGACGGTCGACGCCGCCGCGGCGGGAGGCGCGGCAGGGTTCTGGGCGCGGGCCGCGCCCGCACATGCGACGGCGCCGCCGGCAACCGCTGCCATCAACAAGCCGGCCTTCTTCAACTCGCCGTCGCCTCCCCACGGCCCGATCGCCGAAAGCCGTTAAAGCGCAAAAGCTTGGCTTTTGTTCCGGACGCGAAAAGGATTGACCCCATGGCGTCGGACGGCGACAATTCCCGATTCGCCGGGCCTTGCGAATCACCTATTTAGCGGCCCGCCCAAATCCTTTTGCATAACGAGATCAAGTTCGGCACGGGCCATGGCCGTGATCAACCTTCCCTCCGCCGCCTTGCTCGGCGCGCTCGCCGATCGCCTCGGGCCGCGCGGGCTGACCCGCGACCCGGTCGAGATGGCGCCGTGGCTCACCGACTGGCGGGGGCGCTATCACGGGCGGGCGGCGGCGCTCGTCTCCCCGGCTTCGACGGACGAGGTGAGGGCGGTGGTCTCGCTTTGCGCCGCGCAAGGCGTGGCGATCGTCCCGCAGGGGGGCAACACCTCGATGGTCGGCGGCGCCACCCCCGGCGCGGACGGGGACGCCATCCTGCTTTCGCTGCGGCGGATGGACCGAATCCGCAGCGTCTCTCCCGACGACGACATCCTCGTTGCCGAGGCGGGCGCGATCCTCGCCCACGTCCATGAGGCCGCCGCCGCCGCGGGCCGGCGCTTTCCGCTCACGCTCGGAGCCAAAGGCTCGGCGACGGTGGGCGGGCTGGTCTCGACCAATGCCGGCGGCACCCAGGTGCTGCGCTTCGGACCGATGCGGGCGCTGGTCGCGGGGCTGGAGGCGGTGCTGCCGGACGGCTCGCTCTACCAGGGCCTGTCGGCGCTGAGGAAGGACAATCGCGGCTACGACCTGAAGCAATTGCTGATCGGCGCCGAAGGCACGCTCGGAGTCGTCACCGCCGCGAGCCTGCGCCTGTTCCCCGCCGTCGGCGCCCGCGCCGTGGCCTGGTGCGGGATCGCGACGCCCGGCCGGGCGCTTGCGCTGCTGCGCTTCCTCGAGGCGCGCATCGGCCAGGCCGTGGAGAGCCTCGAGCTGGTGCCGCGAGTCGCGCTCGACCTGGTGCTCGCCCACGTCCCGGGCACGCGGCCGCCGCTCGCCGCGCCGGCGGCGTGGAACGTGCTGGTCGAGGCGGCGGACGCCGATCTCGAGGGGGCGCTCGGCGCCGCGCTGGAGGCCGGCCTCGTCGACGACGCGGCGCTGGCGGCGAGCGAGGCGCAGGCGGCCGCCTTCTGGCGGCTTCGGGACAGCATCTCGGAGGCGGAGCGCCACGCCGGCCCGGCGCTCAAGCACGACATCTCCGTGCCCGTCGCGGCGATGCCGGCCTTCGTCGAGGAGGCGGCGGCGGCGCTCGAGGCGCGCCACCCGGGTGCCCGCGTCATCGCCTTCGGCCACCTCGGCGACGGCAACGTCCATTTCAACGTGCAGCCGCCGCCGGGCCCCGGCGCCGCCGCCTGGCTGGAGCAGCGGGGCGAGGCGGTGAGCGGCTTCGTCTACGACCTCGTCACCGCCCAGGGCGGCTCGATCTCCGCCGAGCACGGCATCGGCCAGATGAAGGTCGCGGCGCTGGCGAGGACCGCTCCCGCCCCCCATCTGGAAGCGCAGCGGCGGATCAAGCGGGCGCTGGACCCTGCCGGGATCATGAACCCCGGCAAGCTTTTGCCCTTGACTTGAGCAAGCCGGCGGTGGAGCGGCCAGCGGCCGTAGCGCAAGGCGGACGGCTCCGCCCGGCAAGTGGGACAAGAGCGGCTCGATGGGATTCCTGAACAAGCTGACGCGCGGCCTGGTCGGACGGGAGGCGCGTGCCCGCGGCAAGGAAGGCGCCCGCGCCTACGGCATCGGCGACATCCACGGCCGCCTCGACCTGCTCGAGACGCTGCTGGCGCGGATCGAGGCCGACATCGCCTCGCGCCCGCGGCGGCGCACCTACATCGTCTTCCTCGGCGACCTCATCGACCGCGGTCCGGATTCGTCCGGAGTGATCGAGCGCCTGCGCCAGTGGCGGCCGCGCCATGCCCGGCCGATCTTCCTCGGCGGCAATCACGAGGAGGTGCTGCTCCGCGTCGTCGTCGGCGGCGACGCCAGGGTGCTCGCCGACTGGCTGAAGTTCGGCGGCGCCGAGTGCCTCCAGAGCTACGGCCTCGACCCGGATGCGCTCCGCCGCATGGAGGACGAAGCGGCGATCGCCGCCGTGCGCGCCGCCGTGCCCCGCGCCCATGTGGAGTTCCTCGAAGGCTTCGCCGACACCTTCCGCTTCGGCGACTATCTGTTCGTCCACGCCGGCATCCGCCCGGGAGTCGCCGTCGAGGAGCAGGAGCGGCAGGACCTGCGGTGGATTCGCGAGCCCTTCCTCAGCGACGCCAAGGAGCACGGCATGGTGGTCGTTCACGGCCACACCATCGTCGACGCGGTGGAGGAGCGCGCCAACCGCATCGCCATCGACACCGGCGCCTATCGTACCGGCATCCTGACCGCGATCGGGCTCGAGGAGGAGCAGCGCTGGTTCCTCTCGACCGCCCCGGGCGCCTCCCATCCCGCTTCGGCGGCGAGCGTGAACGCCGCCCTCCGTTGACGTCGTGGCCCCTATGTGCCTGTTTCATAACGTAAATTAGCCGATGGCCGGCGCCCTGCACGGGAATTTGACTTGACCCGCTAAGCGGATTCGCTAAAGTCCCGCGCGATAGTTTCCCAGAATTTAGGACTGTCCGTGCCATTATCTTCCGAAAACAGGCAGGCGGCCTGCGGGCCGTTCCTGAGCGCTGCCATGCCCCGCGCCGCCCGCCGGACCCATCGCCTCGCCTGCGCGGTGGCCGCGCTGGCGCTGCTCGGCGGCTGCGCGGGCACGCGCGGCGGCAAGATCCCCTACAACGTCCAGAACTTCAGCGCGCCCGACGCGCCCGCCGTCGCGCAGCTGGAGGAGGATTACCACATCGCCCCGCTGGACAAGGTCAAGGTCTCCGTCTTCCAGGTGCCCGACCTCTCCGGCGAGTTCGAGGTCGACCTGATGGGCAATCTGGCGCTGCCGCTGGTCGGGACGGTCAAGGCCGTCGACCTCACCACCGCCCAGCTCGACCAGAAGCTGACCCAGCTTCTCGCCCAGAAGTATCTTCAGAATCCGGACGTCAACGTCAGCGTCAGCGGCTCCAGCACGCGCGTCGTCACGGTCGACGGAGCGGTCTCGGCCCCGGGCGTGTTCCCGGTGATGGGCCGTCTGACCCTGATCCAGGTCATCGCGATGGCGCACGGCACGAACGACAGCGCCAATCCGCACCGGGTCGCGGTGTTCCGGCAGATCCAGGGGCAGCGCATGGCCGCGGCCTTCGACCTGATGAGCATCCGCCGCGGCGAGGCCGAGGATCCTCGCATCTACAGCGGCGACATCGTCGTGGTCGACGGATCGAACATCAAGAGCATCTACAGCACGGTGCTGTCGAGCCTTCCGCTCCTCACCCTCTTCCGACCCTTCTGACCAGAACGGAATGCCTGCTCCAGGAGGGGGCGTTCCGCCAAGCCACCTGAAAGGCAGTTCCGCTTCCCATGAGCAAGAACGACATCGAGCCCGCGGGCGCGCAACCGATCTGGCCGCTGGCGCCGCAACATGGAGGCGCGCTGGCGCTGCCGCAGGAATGGGGGCCGCGTCCCACCGGCTCGGCCATGCCGGACCTCAACCTGGCGACGTTGTGGAGGATCGTCTCCGAGTGGCGCTGGCTGATCCTCGGCGCGGTCGCCGTCGGAGTCGCCGGCGCGATCGTGATCACCTTCCTGACGCCGCCGCTCTACCGGGCGAGCGCGACGCTGGAGATGAACCCGCCGACGGTCGAGGTGATGGACCCGACCAAGGGGACGCGGGCGATGGTCGGCAGCAACGACCGCGACTTTCTCGCCACCCAATACGGCCTCCTCGCCAGCCGCAGCCTGGCCCAGCGTGTGGCGCAGGACCTGAACCTGGCGTCGAACCGCGACCTCGTCTCGCCCGAGCTCGACCGCGGCACGCGGCTCAAGGTCGCCACCGGGATCGTCGCCGGCAATTTCACCGTGAAGCCGATCGAGGGCAGCCGCCTGGTCAAGATCTCGTTCGTCTCGACCTCGCCGACGCTCGCGGCGCAGATCACCAACAGCTACGCCGACAACTTCATCAACTCGAACCTCGAGCGCCGCTACGAGGCGTCCGCTTATGCGCGCCAGTTCCTCGAGCGCCAGATCGCCAAGATGAAGCAGGAGCTGGAGAATAGCGAGCGCGCGCTCAACGCCTACGCGCAGAGCCAGCAGATCATCCGCACGGCGAGCGGCGACGAGAGCCGCGGCAACGATGCCGCCTCGCTCGAAGGCGCCTCGCTGGTCTCGCTCAACGCCGCCCTCGCCCAGGCGCAGTCGCGCCGCATCGACGCGGAGCAGAAATATCGCAACGAGGCGCGGGTCGCGACCAGCGACGTCACCGGCAGCACCGCGGGGATGCGGGCGCAGCTCGCCACCCTGGAGGCGGAATATCAGGAGAAGCTGACCACCTTCCGGCCCGAATATCCCGACATGATCCGCCTCAAGAGCCGCATCACCGCGCTCCAGGGCGAGATCCGGCGCGAGGCGGGCACCGTCTCGGGAAGCCGCGCGGCCACCCTCCTGGCCGAATATCAGGCGGCGGCCGCCGCCGAGCGGATGCTTCAGGGGCGCGTCGCCACCCTCAAGAGCCAGGTGCTCGGCCAGCGCGGCAAGAGCATCCAGTACAACATCCTGCAGCGCGAGGCGGATACCAATCGCAGCCTCTACGACGCCCTGCTCCAGCGCTACAAGGAGATCGGCATCGCCGGCGGCGTCGGCACCAACACCGTCTCGGTCGTGGACCGCGCCGAGGTGCCGGGCGGTCCGTACAAGCCCAACCTGATGCTCAACCTGCTGATCGGCCTCGGCCTCGGCCTGATCGGCGGGATCGGCGCGGCGCTGGCGCTGGAGTTCCTCAACGACACGATCAAGACGCCGGAGGACGTGCGCGACAAGCTGCAGCTCCCGTCGCTCGGCGTCATCCCCAAGAAGAAGGGCAACGACGCCCTGTCGGAGGAGCTCAAGGACCAGTCCTCGCCCATCTCGGAGGCCTACTACTCTTTGCGCACCTCGCTCCAGTTCACCACCGAGACCGGTGCGCCCAAGAGCCTGCTCATCACCTCCACCCGCGCGGCGGAAGGCAAGTCGAGCACCACGCTGGCGCTGGCGCAGAATTTCGCGCGCCTCGGCAACAGCGTGCTTCTGATCGACGGCGACCTTCGCAAGCCCGCCTTCGTGACCGGGGTCGAGCCCGACGAGGGCCTGTCGAAGCTGCTCACCAACGTCGAGCCGCTGGCCAAGCACGTCCTCAAGACGCAGTTCGAGAACCTGTCGCTTCTGCCCTGCGGGCCGCTTCCGCCCAACCCGGCCGAGCTGCTCGCCTCCACCCGGTTGAAGGCGATCCTCGCCGAGGCGATGCAGCAGTTCGACATGGTGATCGTCGACGGCCCGCCCGTGCTCGGCCTCGCCGACGCGCCGCTGCTCGCCGGCGTCTGCCGCGCCTCGCTGCTGGTCGTCGAGAGCGGCAAGACCCGCACCCGCGCGGCGACCGACGCGATCGGCCGCCTCAAGGCCTCCGGCGGCAACATCGTCGGCGCGGTGCTCACCAAGTTCCACCAGCGCGCCCACGGCTACGGCTATGGCTACGGCTACGGCTACGAGCCCTATCGCTACGGCGGCGTCGGCAGCCGGGACCGCGAAATCAAGCTCATCGCCCAGCGTGAGGCGTAGAGGGTCAGGCCGGCGGCGCCCGAGCGGCGGGCGGATCGTCCGCCTGCTCCTCTGCGCCGCCGCCACCCTGTTCGTCGGCTGGTGGGCGGTGCGAATGGCGACGGTCGACGCCGTCGTGCGCCAGAATCCGTTCCTCGCCGCCGCCGCCGCGCCCGAGCATCCCCAGGTCAGGATGGCGCTGGCCATCACCGAGTTCACGCTGCGCAACGGCCGAGTCGGCGAAGCGACGCGCGCCGCGGCCACCGACGCCCTGCGCAAGTCCGCGCTCGCCGAGCAGCCCTTCCTTCTCGCCGGCGTTCAGGCGATCGCCGACGGCGATCCGGCGCGGGGGCAGCGGCTGCTCGAGGAATCGCGGCGCCGCAACCCCCGCTCCCGGCTCACCCGGCTGCTCCTCCTCGACCGCTACCTCCGCCAGAACCGGGTCGAGGCGGCGGGGGTGGAGATTTCCGCGCTCACCCGGCTCATCCCGCAGGCGGGGGCGGTGCTCGCGCCCGAGCTCGCCCGCATGGCGCGCGATCCGAAGATGGCGGCGCCCGTCGGCGACATGCTGGCGCGCAACCCCGAGCTGCGCGGCGCGGTCCTCGCCCAGCTGGCGGGATCGGGCGCGCCGACCGAGCTCATCCTCGGCATCGCCCGCGGCGGCGGCGGGACGGCGGGGGCGGAATGGCAAGGCGTGCTGATGAACCGGCTGATCGGCCAGGGCGACGTCGCCGGCGCCTATCGATTGTGGTCGCGGTTCGCCGGCCTGCCCCCGGCTAGCGGCGCCAAGGGCCTTTACGACCCCCGCTTCGCCGGCGCGCAGGGCGGGCCGCCGTTCAACTGGGAGCTGACCGCCGGCGCCGAAGGCGTGGCCGAGCGGGTGGCGGGGCCGGCGCTCCAGGTGGATTATTACGGCCGGGTGCCCGTCACCCTCGCACGGCAGCTGCTCATGCTCGGCCCGGGCGCCTACAGCCTTCGCTTCCGCGCGGAGGGCGATGCCAAGGGTGAGGCGAGCCGCCTCGCCTGGGTGGTCTCGTGCAGCGGCAGCAAGGCGCGCCTGGCGGACGTCGCGCTGACCGGCATCAACGCCTCTCCCAGGACCCTTGCCGGCCGCTTCACCGTCCCGCCTTCGGGCTGCGCGGCGCAATGGCTGTCCCTCGAAGGCACCGCCGGCGACGTGCCGTCCGACGAAGCCGCGACGATAAGCGGGCTTCAGCTGACCGCGGGCGGCGGCCGATGACCCATATCGTGCGCCTCGGCCTGGTGCCGGCCTATCTGCTGCTCTGCCTGGTCCTCGGCGGGGCCAGCGCCGCGGGATTCTGGAGCAACCTCGTCCTCCAGCTCGTCGCCCTCGCCCTCATCTTCTGGTCGCTGGTCGCCGAGCGGAGCACGCCGCTGTCGACCTCGTCGCGGCAGGCCGGCGCGATCCTGCTCCTGACGCTCCTGCTCATCGCCCTGCAGCTCGTGCCGCTGCCGCCCGCCTTGTGGACGGCGCTGCCCGGCCGGGCGCCGGTGGCCGAGGGCTATGCGCTGCTCGGACGGCCGCTGCCCTGGCTGCCGCTCTCGCTGGAGCCCTATCGCACGATCGATTCCGCCCTGTGGCTGCTCCCCGCCGTCGCCGTTTTCCTCGGCATCGCCCGGCTCGGCGCGTTCAAGGCGTCCTGGATGGGGTGGATCCTCGCCGGCACCACCCTCGTGTCGGTGGCGATCGGCGCGCTGCAGGTGGCGGGCGGCACGGAATCGCGCTGGTATTTCTACAAGATCACCAATTACGACGCGATGACCGGCTTCTTCTCCAACGCCAACCATCTCGCCACCCTGCTGGTGGCGACCATCCCCTTCCTCACCGCACTCTATCTCAGCGCGGTGCGCCGAGGCCGCTCGGTCCAGAAATCCTCGGCGCTGCTGGTGATCCTGATCGGCACGCTCGTCGTCGTGTTCGTCGGCATCCTCGTCAACCGCTCCATCGCCGGCATCGGCCTCTCCGTGCCCGTCCTCGCCGCGAGCGGGCTGCTGCTCTTGTCGCGCAAGCGGCGGCTGCCGGTCTGGGCGGCGCCGCTCATGGGCGTTCTCCTCGTCGGCTCGGTGGCGGCGGCGTTCAGCACGCCGTTCAACAACAACCTGACCGGCGACCAGTCGCGCACGGCCGAGGATTCGCGCCGCATCAGCTTCGCGCGGACCGCGGCGGCGGCGGCCGACTTCGCGCCGCTGGGCAGCGGCATCGGCACCTTCCAGCAGGTCTATCGCGAGCGCGAGGATCCGGCCCAGGTCGGCCGCTTCTTCATGAACCACGCCCATGGCGACTATCTGGAGCTGGCGCTCGAGACCGGCCTTCCGGGGCTCCTCGTCCTCCTCCTCTTCCTCGCCTGGTGGACGCGGCGGACGATCGCCTTGTGGCGGGCCGAGGAGGCCGATTATTTCGCCCGCGCCGCGACCATCGCCTCGGCGGCGATCCTCGCCCACAGCGTCGTCGACTATCCGCTGCGCACCGCGGCGATCGGCGCCGTCTTCGCCATGTGCTGCGCGCTGATGGCCGAGCCGCGCGCCAAGGTCCGCCGCGCCCAGGCCCAGCCCGCCGACAAGCAGGCCCGCCATCTCTCCGCCGACTAGGGACAGTCTAGGGACAGTCTGGTGACAGTCACGTGACTGTCACCAGAGTGTCCCCCAACGCCGCGGGGATCGAGGAGGACCCTAATCTAGGCCCGAGCGATCGCCTCCAGGTAGAGCGCGGCCACCCGCCGCTCGTCGAACTCGGCCTCGACCCGCGCCCGCCCGGCCGCGCCCCAGGCGGCGCGCCGCTCCGGCCCGGCCGCGATCATCTCCAGCATCGCGTCGGCGAGCGCGCCGGCATCGCGCACGGCGCAGAGCAGCCCGTTCACCCCCGCCTCGACGGCGTGGCGGCAGCCCGGCACGTCGGTGGCGATGAGCGGCCTCGCCATCGCCGCCGCCTCGATGAGGGTGCGCGGCAGCCCTTCGCGATAGGAGGGGAGGACGACGCAGTCGGCCTCGGCGATGGCCGGGCGGACGTCGTCGGCATGGCCGAGATAGTCGATCAGCCCTTCCGCCGCCCAGGCCTCCACCTCCCGCCGCGGCACGGCGGTGCGGTTCTCGACGTCGAGGAAGCCGAGCAGCCGGAAGCGCGTCCCGGGCGCCCGGGCCCTGACCCGCCGCGCCGCCTCGACATATTCGCCGACCCCCTTGTCCCAAAGCAGCCGGCCGACCAGCAGGAAGGTGAACGGCCTCCCCTCCGCAGCGGGGAGCGGCGCCGGGGCGAAGCGCGCCGTGTCGACTCCCGAGCCGGGCAGGAGCCGCGCCTTCTCCGCCGGGACGATGCGTTGCGCCACGAACAGGTCGCGATCCTCGCCGTTCTGGAAGAAGACGGTGGAGGCGCCGCGAAAGGCGAGGCGATAGAGCGACGAGACGATCCGGCTGAGCAGCCCGCCCCGGATGAACGCGGTGCCGAGGCCGGAGACGTTGCTGACGACGGCGATGCCCAGCATCCGCGCGGCCAGCGAGCCGTAGACGTTGGGCTTGGCGGTATAGCCCAGGAACACGTCGGGGCGGATCGCCCGCAGCGCCCTCACGTAGCGCAGCAGCAAAGCCAGGTCGCGCGCCGGGGACAGGCCCTGCTTGTCCATGGCGATGGCGCGATACTCGATGCCGAGCGCCTCGAGCCTCTCGCTATAGGCGTCGCGCGGCGCCAGGGCGACGACCCGGTGGCCGGCCGCCTGGAGGGCGCGGATCAGGCCGAGCCGGAAGTTGAGGATGTTCCACGAGGCGTTGATCGAGATGACGATGGTCTTGGGCTGCATGCCAATCTTCGCACTGAGGAGCCGGGGCAAGGGGGCGCCCGGCCCCGCCGCTCTGGACGGGAGGTGGGCCCCGTCTCTATAGCGCCTCGCGGCCATGTGTCGCCCCCCGCGGGAGTCTTCGATTGTTTCCCTATTGGCTCGTCTTCGCGCTCTTTGCCGCGGGATCGCTCAACTACCAGACCGACTATCGCCGCCCCATCCAGGGCGGGCCCTATTTCATCGCCATGGGCCTGGTGGTCGCGCTCCTGGTGGGCCTGCGCAACGAGGTGGGCGGCGACTGGCTGAACTATATCGACATCCTCGACCATGCCGGCTCCCTGAGCCTCTCCGAGGCGCTGGCCGCCGCCGGCTCAGATCCCGGCTACGCGACGATGAACTGGCTGGCGGCGCAGGCCGGCCTCGGCATCTGGAGCGTAAACCTCGGCTGCGCCCTCATCTTCACCTGGGGCCTGGTGAAGTTCGCCCGGCGCCAGCCCAATCCGTGGCTCGTCGTGCTGGTGGCGGTGCCCTACCTGATCATCGTCGTGGCGATGGGCTATACCCGCCAGGGCGTGGCGATCGGCTTCATCCTCGCCGGCCTCTCGGTGATCGACCGCGGCGTGCTCCGCTTCGCCGTCTACATCGTCGGCGCCGCCGCCTTCCACAAGTCGGCGGTGGTGGTGCTGCCGCTGGTGGCGCTGGCGGCGACGCAGCGCCGGATCGTCACGATCGGCATCATGGGCGCCTCGGCGGTGCTGCTCTACTGGGTGTTCGTGCAGGCGGCCGTCGACCGGCTGGTCACCAACTATGTCGAGGCGGGCTACGCCTCGCAGGGCGCCGGCATCCGCGTGGCGATGAACATCCCGCCCGCCATCCTCTTCATCTTCTTCCGCCGCCGCTTCGTCGCGACCGAGCAGGCGCTCAAGCTTTGGCGCAACTTCTCGATCGCCGCCTTCGCCGCCCTCGCCATGCTGCTCTTCACCTCGGCGACGACGGCGGTCGACCGCCTCGCCCTCTATCTGATCCCGCTCCAGATGTTCATCCTCGGCCGCCTGCCGACGGCCTTCCCGGACAAGAAGCGCAGCAACGTCCTCCTGACGATCGTCGTCGTCGTCTATTCGGCGGCGATCCAGTTCGTCTGGCTGAACTATGCCGACAATGCCGACTTCTGGGTGCCCTACAAGTTCATGCCGCTGACCTACGAGAGCGACTGAGCGTCGGGCGAACGGGCCGCCGGGTCAGCGTCCCTGGCTGCGCCAGCGGCGCACGACCCGGCTCACCATCGCCTCCTCGTCGCCGGTCTGCCGCCACAGCTCGGAGAAGAGCGGATCGGACGAGGCCGGGCGGCGGCCGATCTCCAGATCGTCGAACGAGACCCGGATCGGGATCGACACGCCCTCGCCGCAGACGATGCACTCGCGATTCCTCAGCGCCGGGATGACGTCGAGGAAGCCGCGCGCGCCTTCCGGCATGGCCGACTTCACGAAGGCTTGGTCGCGCTCGTTGTTGAGGCGCATCGCGATGATCGTGCCGCACTGCGAGAGGACGCCTTCGGCAAGGTCGGACGGACGCTGGGTGATGAGGCCCAGGGAGACTCCGTATTTGCGGCCCTCCTTGGCGATCCGCTCGAGCACCTTGCGGACCGCCTGGCCGGCGCCGGTCTTGTCCGAGGGGATGTAGCGGTGCGCTTCCTCGCAGACGAGGAGGACGGGGCGCGGCACCTCGTTCCTCGACCAGATCGCATAGTCGAAGACGAGGCGCGACAGCACCGCGACCACGACCGAGACGATGTCCGAGGGCACGCCCGACACGTCGACGATCGAGATCGGCTTGCCCTTCGCCGGCAGCCGGAAGATCTTCGAGACGAACTGGGTCATGCTGTCGGCGACGAGCATGCCCGAGAACATGAAGTGGTAGCGCGGATCGGCCTTCAGCTCGTCGATCTTGGTCTTGAGCCGCATGTAGGGCGCGGTGTCCGTGGCCTTGTTGAGCAGGCCCATCTCGGTCGTGATCGCGCTCGACAGGTCGGAAAGCGCGTAGGGGATGGGCGAATCGACGGTGAGCTTGGTCATGCCCTCGGCCGCGCGATTCTTGGAGCGGGCGAGGAGCAGGCACTTGGCGAGGATGTCCTGGTCGCGCTGGCGCTCGGAGCCCGACGAGGTGACGAACACCTCGCAATGCTCCTCGAAGTTCATCAGCCAATAGGGCATGGCGAGGTTCTCGACGTTGAACAGCTCGCCGACGCTCTTGAAGGCGGCGGAATATTCGCCGTGCGGGTCGATCATGACGATATGACCCTCCGGCGAGAGGTCGCAGATGCGGTGCATGATCAGCGCCGCGGAGGTCGACTTGCCGGTGCCGGTCGAGCCGAGCAGGGCGAAATGCTTGCCGAGCAGCGCGTCGACGTAGAGGGCGCCGCGCACGTCCTTCGTCGGGTAGACGGTGCCGATCTCGATATTGGCGCGCTCGTCGGCGGCGAACATCTGCTTCATGTCGTCGCCCGAGACCGGGAACACCCGGGCCCCGGGGGTCGGATAGCCGGTGATGCCGCGGCGGAAGTTGATCAGCTTGCCCGTCTGCTCGTGCTCCTCGCCTTCGCCGAGGAAGTCGATCTGCGCGACGACGGTGTCGCCCTCGCCTTCGTGCATCTTGAGGGTGCGGACGTTGGCGAGCAGCCAGCGCTGCCCCACCTCCAGCTTGACGTGGCCGCCGACCTGGCCGGACAAGGCGACGCTCGGGTCCGGATCGCGCGAGATCTCGCTCAGCCGGGACGCGGCGAGCTCGATCCGCGCCGTGCCGCCGCCTATCTCGACCACCCGGCCGATCGACCCGTGGCGCGGCGCCGGCATCAGCACGGGACGGATCGTGGGGGCGAGTTCCTCGGCCTCCTCGGTCCTCGGGAGGCTCTGGAAATTCATCATGTCCGTCATGGCGGCGCCGTTTTCCTGTTGCTTCGAATGCCGCTCTTTAAGGCAATCCGGTAAACAACGGGTTTTCGGCCACTTTCCGTCAGCGGCGCTGGAAGAAGGCGCCCGCCGCCCAGCCGAGGAAGAGCGAGAGGCCGACCGCCACCAGGCCGTAGGCGAGCGACCACCGGTCCGCCGCCCGCGCCACGAACCGCTCGAAGCCCAGCTTCTCGACTCGCACGTCGCGCACCGCGCCCGCCAGCACCCGGCCGTCCTTGATGAGGAAGGTCTCGGCCGTGTAATTCCCCACCGGCACGCGCGCGGGGATGCGGATCCGGGCCCGGTAGAGGACGCCGCCGGTGATCTGCACCCCGGTCGGGTTCTCCGAATAAAGCTGCTTGCGCTGCATGAGCTCGATCAGCCCGGTCTCGAAGCGGCGCTGGACCTCCGGGGCCAGGCCGCTGCCGGGCGAGAGCTGGAGGTTCTGGACGCCGAGCTCGTAGATCGCCGCCATGCGCTCGTCGACCAGCTTGGCGAGCGGCCGGGAGGAGGCGACGGCATAGAAAGCGGGCGCCGAGCGGAAGCGGGCGCTATCGACGTTCATCCAGATGCCCGCCACCTTCTGCTTCTCGCGTATCACCAGCGGCTGGACGGGGCCCTTCACCACCACGGCGATGTCGGCCGCCTCGTCGGGCACCCGCCCGCCGGGATAGAGGATCGCGCCGAACAGCAGCAGCTCGGCTCCGGTGAAGCTATATTGGATCTCGATGCGGCTCTGCGACACGTCCGGAACCAGCCGGGGCTTCGCCGCCCCGAGGGTGAAGGGGACCGCGGCGAGCAGCAGCAGCGCCCGGGCCGCGCGGTTCACAGCAGCTGCACCGTGTAGATGTCGTCGGGACGCCAGCCGAGGCCGATCGCCATCCTCAGCGCCACGGCGAGGATGATGATGGCGAGGAACATGCGCAGCAGCTCCGGCTTCGCCTTCTGCGCCAGCCGAGCGCCGAACTGCGCGCCGATCACCGAGCCGAGCAGAAGCAGCCCGGCGAGCACCACGTCGACGGACTTAGTGGTGGTGGCGTGGATGAGCGTGGTCGCGGCGGTGACGAACAGGATCTGGAGCAGCGAGGTGCCGACCACCACCTGCGCCGACATGCCGAGCAGGTAGATCATCGCCGGCACCATGATGAAGCCGCCGCCGACGCCGAGCAGCACCGTCAGCATGCCGCCGACGAAGCCGAGCAGCAGCGGCGCGAGCGGCGAGATGTAGAGGCCCGACTGGTAGAAGCGCCACCGCATCGGCAGCGACGCGATGATCGGGTTGTGCCGCCTCGGCTTCCTCGCCGCGGCGCCGTCCCTGGGCTTGATGATGTCGAGCGCCGTCGCCGCCTCCTTGCCCATCAGCAGGCCGATCGCGCCGAGCAGGACGACGTAGAGCAGGGCGATCGCGGTATCGATCTGGCCCGTCTCCTGGAGCAGGCGGAACAGGCCGCCCCCGGCGAGGGCGCCGACCAGCCCGCCGGCGATGATCACCGATCCCATCCGATAGTCGACGCCCCGGCGGCGGCGGTGGGCGAGCACGCCGGAGACGCTGGTGCCGGTGATCTGCGTCGTCGCCGAGGCCACCGCCACCGCCGGCGGGATTCCGTAGAAGATGAGGATCGGCGTCGTCAGGAAGCCGCCGCCGACGCCGATCATCCCTGTGAGCAGCCCGACCACGCCCCCCAGCGCGATGATCACCAGCGCGTTGACCGAGATCCCGGCAATGGGGAGATAGACGTCCACACGCCCTTGCCTAGCCGCTCCCGCGCCGACGCGGAAGGGCGGCTCAGCCCGCCGGGGCGGAGGCGGAGGCGGCGGTCGCGGTGCGCGCCGCTCCGACCGGCAGCGCCAGCAGCGACTTGAGGCGCTTGCGGAAGGCGGCGAGGCCGGGGCCGGAGATCTGCGCGCGTACGGCGAAGCGGATGCCGGCGGGATCGACCGGGGTGCCGTTGCGATAGACTTCGTAATGGAGGTGGGGGCCGGTCGACAGGCCGGTCGAGCCGACATAGCCGATCACCTCGCCCTGGCGCACGGCGTGGCCAGGCGCGACGGCGATCCGGCTCATATGGCTGTAGGAGGTGACGAGGCCGCCGCCATGGTCGAGCCTCACCTGGTTGCCGTAGCCGCCCGCCCAACCCGCCGCCGCGACCCGGCCGTCGGTCACGGCGAGGATCGGCGTCCCGTAGGTGGCGTGGAAGTCCATGCCCCGGTGCATTCGGAAATAATGGAGGATCGGGTGGAAGCGCATGCCGAAGCTCGACGAGACGCCGCCGGGGACCGGCTGGATCAGGCCGCCGCGTTCCTTGCCGACGCCGCTCGCCTCAAACCATTGGGTGCGCCCGCTCTCGCTCCACGGCATGAGCTGGAGATCCTTCCCCTCCTGGCGGGCGAGGCCTGCATAGAGGAGCCGGCCGCTCTCGGTCTCACCGGTGGCGGCGCGGCGATGCTCGAGGACGATGTCGAAGCGGTCGCCTGCGGCGAGCCCGTCCAGCCCGTCCTGGGTGGCGATCGCGCGGATATAGGCCTCCACCGCCTTGGCCGGGACGCCGGCGGCGCGGGCGGAGCGATAGAGGCTGTCGCCGACCAGGCCCTGGATGCGCAGCGGCGTCTCGTCGACGGCGACCGCGGTGCGCTCGGCGGCAAGTCCGCCCGCCGTCCGCCGCACCGCCAAAGCGAGGTCAAGCCGCGCCCGGAAGGCGAGGCTCTCGAGAGGCCGCGGCGCGTCGGGCGCCGGGCGCCGCCCGAGCTTCAGCGCGAGCGCCGTCCCGGCCGGGATCCGCTCGAGCGGGACGGATGCGGCGACGAGGCGCGCCGCCGCCTCTGCGTCGGCGGCGGCCGTGCCGGCCCGCTCCAACGCGCGCAGGAAGCCGTCGCCGGCGCCGATCGTGGCGACGAGCTCGAGAGTCGGCCGCTCCGGGCTGTCGAGCAGCGGCTCGACCGCGGCGGTCCGCGCCATTCGCCGGCCGGTGTCCGCGCCGAGCGCAAGCGGCGCGATGGCCAGCGCCGCCCTCTCGCGCGCCTCCGCCGCGTCCAGCGGCGCCGCGGACGCGACGGGGATCGGCGCGAGGCCGGGCGCCGCGGCCCAGGCGCCGCAGCAGAGCGCAAGGAGGGTGGCGAGCCCGCGCAGCCAGCGCGCCGAGCCGACGCCGGAGCCGAGGTCGGTGGCGTAGCGCGGCCGCGGCGAGTGGGCCGGCGCGGCCCGCGCGCCGAAGCCGCGGGCGATGCGCGGCCGCCCCGGAAGCGGCTGCAGGGCTGCCGAGGCGATGGGATCGGCCGTCAGCGGTTCGAACTGGTACAAGAAAGGCTCCGGCGCTTCGTCCGGGCAACCCTGCCGAAACAGGGTTAAGAGCGGCTTAAAGGGGGCCTCTTGCGGTCCTGGCGCGGGCCGCGCGCCTCGGGAAGCTGACTCAGGTCATTGCGCATTAAGGCGGCAGGCGCGATCTAGTCGCCATGAGCGACTTCGCCCGGGCGCCCCTCACCGCCATCCTCGGGCCGACCAACACGGGCAAGACCTACCTCGCCGTCGAGCGCATGGCCGCCCATTCCTCGGGGATGATCGGCTTCCCGCTGCGCCTGCTCGCCCGCGAGGTCTACGACCGCGTGGTGAGGATGAAGGGCGAGGGGCGGGTCGCCCTCCTCACCGGCGAGGAGAAGATCGTCCCGCGCGATGCGCGCTGGTTCCTGTGCACGGCCGAATCGATGCCGATGGAGCGGGACCTCGCCTTCGTCGCGCTCGACGAGGCCCAGCTCGGCGCCGACCCGGAGCGCGGCCACGTCTTCACCGACCGGATGCTCCACGCGCGCGGCCGAGAGGAGACGATGATCCTCGGCTCCGAGACGCTCGCGCCAATGGTGCGCGCGCTCCTTCCCAAGGCGGAGATCATCGGGCGGCCGCGCTTCTCCACCCTCTCCTACGCCGGGCCGTCCAAGCTCTCGCGCCTGCCGCCGCGCTCGGCGATCGTCGCCTTCTCGGCCGAGCAGGTCTACGCGGTGGCCGAGATGCTGCGGCGGATGCGCGGCGGCGCGGCGGTGGTGATGGGCGCGCTCAGCCCCCGCACCCGAAACGCCCAGGTGGCGATGTACCAGGCCGGGGAGGTGGACTATCTCGTCGCCACCGACGCCGTCGGAATGGGCCTCAACATGGACGTCAGCCACGTCGCCTTCGCCGGCCTCTCCAAGTTCGACGGGCACAGGCGACGGCGCCTGACGCCGGCGGAGATGGCGCAGATCGCCGGCCGCGCCGGACGGCACCAGCGCGACGGCACGTTCGGCGTGCTGACGCTGGAGGGCGAGCTCTCCGCCGAGTTCCGGCCGGAGGAGATAGCGGCGATCGAGGAGCATCGCTTCGCGCCCCTCGACCATCTCTACTGGCGGGAGGGCGATCCCGATTTCCGAAGCGTGGAGGCGCTGGTCCGCTCGCTGGAGCGGAGGCCCGACCGCGCCGGCCTGCGCGCCGCGCCCGAGGCCGTCGACCTCGCCGTTCTGAAGCGCCTCGCCGAGGATTCCGAGGTGCGCGCGCGGGCAAAGGGCGGCGAGCGGGTGCGCCGCCTGTGGGCCGCCTGCGGCCTGCCCGATTTCCGCAAGACCGGCGCCGAGCACCACGCCCGGCTCGTCGCCCGAATCTTCCTCCACCTCACCGAGGGGGACGGGCGCATCCCCCATCCCTGGTACGCGGCGCAGGTGGCGCAGCTCGACAACGTCCAGGGCGACATCGACACCCTCGCCGATCGCATCGCGGGCGTCAGGACCTGGGCCTATATCGCCCACCGCGCCGACTGGCTGGCGGACCCCGTTGTGATGGCGGACATGACGCGCGAGGTGGAGGAGAAGCTCTCCGACGCGCTGCACGAGCGGCTCACCCAGCGTTTCGTCGACCGCCGCACGTCCGTGCTGCTGCGCGACATCGGCCGCAAGGGCGCCGGCGAGTTCCCGGTGATCGTCGACGAGCAGGGCGAGGTGACGGTCGGCTCCTTTCCGATCGGGCGGATGGAGGGCTTCGCGTTCGAGGTCGATCCCGCCGCCCGCCACGCCGACCGCAAGATGCTCCTCGCCACCGCGGAGCGCCGGCTTGGCGGCGAATATGAGAAGCGCGCCGCCGCCCTCGTCGCCGACGCCGACGCGAATTTCAGCCTGCGCAGCGAGGCCGGGCTGCCGGTCGCCTTGCTCTGGCGCGGGCACGAGGTGGCGCGGCTGGCGGCGGGCAAGAACCTCCTGTCGCCGCGGGTGATCGCCGACCGGCGGCTCGAGCGGCTGTCCCAGCGCGGACGCGACGCGGTCGTCGACCGCCTCGACCTCTGGCTGCGCCGCCAGGTGGAGCGGTTCCTGGGTCCGCTGCGGCAGGCGGGGAATGCGGCGCGCGACGCCGACTCGCCGCCGGCGATACGCTCCATCCTCGCCTTGCTGGTGGACGAAGGCGGCATCGTCGCCCGCGCGGCGGTGGCGGCGGCGCTGGCCGGAGTCGGGCGCGACCAGCGCCGGCTTATCACCCGGCTGAAGGTGAAGATCGGGGCGCTCGACCTGTTCATGCCCGACGTCCTGAAGCCCGAGGCGCGGCGGTGGCGGACGGCCTTGCGCGCCGCCGCGGCCGGGGAGCCGATGCCGCCGCTGCCGCCGGAAGGGGTCACCGTCCTCCCCTGCCCGGCCAATGGCGAGCGCCTCCTCCTCCAGCGGCTCGGCTTCCGAGCCCTCGGGCCGCAGATGCTGCGGGTGGACCTGGTCGAACGCCTCGCCCGCCATGCCCACGACGCGCGGACCGGCGCGGGCGGTGCGGTGGTCGACCAGGCCCTCGCCACCTCGCTCGGCCTGGAGCCGCAGGCGGTGGCGAAGCTGATGCGCGACCTCGGCTTCCGTCCCAGCGAGAGCGAGGCCGGCTGGGTGTTCCGCGGCGCCGGACGGCGCCGGCGCGAGGCGCGGCAGGTCGATCCCTCCCATGCCTTCGCGGCGCTGGCGGAGCTGAAGCGTGGCTGAGAGCCTGAGGCTCGACAAGTTCCTGTGGTTCGCCCGCATCGTCAAGACCCGCGCCCTCGCCCAGCAGCTCTCGGAAGAGGGGCGGATCCGCATCGCGGGGCGGGTGGTGGACCGCGCCCACGCCCCGGTGCGGGTGGGCGACGTCCTGAGCTTCGCGCAGCGCGGCACGGTGCGGGTTCTGCGGATAGAGGCGCTCCCCGCCCGTCGCGGGCCGCCGGCGGAAGCGAGGACGCTGTACAGCGAGCTTCCCGAAGGCCCGTTGACGAGCGAAGGGGGCGACGACTAGGGATTCACCTTCAGGGAGAAGCTTCACATGACCTACGTCGTCACCGATGCCTGCATACGCTGCAAGTACATGGACTGCGTGGAAGTGTGCCCGGTCGACTGCTTCTACGAGGGCGAGAACATGCTCGTCATCAACCCCAACGAATGCATCGACTGCGGCGTCTGCGAGCCGGAATGCCCGGCCGAGGCGATCGTCCCGGACACCGAGACCGGGCTCGAGAAGTGGCTGGAGGTCAACGCCACCTATTCGGGCGAATGGCCCAACATCACCCGCAAGCGCGAATCCCCCGCCGACGCCGACGAGCACAAGGGCGAGGAAGGCAAGTTCGATAAATATTTCTCCTCGGAGCCCGGCCAGGGCGATTGAGGGCCTGCGGCGCGCGACGCGGGCCGCCATATCGGGACGACGACGGGCGCCCGCTGGGCGGCCCGCGCCCCTGTCGCTCCAAAAGGGTAGCTTTTCCGGACCTTTTAGGGTATAAGCCCGCCATCGAAGCGGATGCGTAAGGGCATCGCGCATCAGGTGGTCTAGAAGAATCGCCGCACAGCGAAGACCGGCAGCGCCGTACCGGGGCGGATGCGGTCAGGCGCGTTGGGCGGCCCATTTCCAATGGGAAGGCGAGAATAAATGGCAGCGAAAGCGTTGAGCTTCGACGTTGGCGATTATGTTGTGTACCCCAAGCACGGCGTCGGCCGGGTGATCGAGCTGCAGAGCACGGACATCGCCGGCATGCAGCTGGAGCTTTACGTGCTCCGGTTCGAGAAGGAAAAGATGACGCTCCGCGTTCCGACCAACAAGGCGGAGAGCGTCGGAATGCGCAAGCTGTCCTCCGACAAGACCATGCAGGAGGCGCTCGCCACGCTGAAGGGCAAGCCGAAGGTCAAGCGCACCATGTGGTCGCGCCGCGCCCAGGAATATGAGGCGAAGATCAACTCGGGCGACCTGGTGTCGATCGCCGAGGTGACCCGCGACCTGTTCCGGGCCGACGACCAGCCCGAGCAGAGCTATTCCGAGCGGCAGATCTTCGAGGCCGCCTCCAGCCGCCTCGCCCGCGAGCTCGCGGCGATGGAGGAGGTGGACGAGCCCACCGCCCTCCAGAAGATCCTCGAGATCCTCAACAAGGCGGCCGCGGTCTACAACAAGGAAAAGGCCGCGGTCTGATCCGCGCCTCGGCGAACGAAAAAGGGGCGGTCCGCCGGTCGGGCCGCCCCTTTTTCGTGCTTGCGCCTCTTCCGGGGCAGGTGTATTATAAGTCCAATACACTTGGGAGGGTGAGATGAAAGCAGCCTTGATCCTGGCTTCCGCAGCGCTTCTCGGCGGGTGCAACATGGCCGGCGGCCACGACCGCGCGGACAGCGGCAACCATCGTTTCGAGAAGCGAGACGTCCAGGTGGGGGGCGGCTTCGACCGCATTTCCCTCGGCGGGTCCCAGAACGTCGTCGTCGCGGTGGGCGGCGCGCCCTCGGTGCGCGTCGAGGGGGATTCCGACCTCCTCGACCGGCTGGACATCGCCGTCCGCGGCAACGAGCTTCACATCGGCTACAAGAGGGATCGCAGCTGGTCGTTCGGATTCAGCCACGACCGCAAGCCGGTCACCGTCTACGTCACCGCGCCGTCGCTCGCCGGCGCCTCGATCGGCGGATCGGGCGACATGAAGATCGACAAGGTCGAGGGCGGCGCGTTCAACGGCTCCATCGGCGGATCGGGCGACATGGAGATCGGCACGATGAAGGTCGGCGCGGCCGACTTCTCGATCGCCGGGTCGGGCGGGATCCGCGCCGCAGGCACGGCCGAGCGGACCAGCCTCGCCGTGGCGGGCTCCGGCGACATCGACGTCAGCGGACTCCAGAGCCGCAGCGCCAAGGTCTCGGTCGTCGGCTCCGGCGACGTGCGGGCTCGAGCGTCGGAGTCGGCCGACGTGTCGGTGATGGGCTCGGGCGACGTGGAGCTTGGCGGCGGCGCCAAGTGCAGCGTCCACAAGATGGGCTCGGGCGACGTGCGCTGCGGCGCCTGACGGCCGCTTAGCGCGGCGTTAACGATCGGCCGGGCATGGTCCGATCCATGATCCGGACATGGCTCGCTCCGTCCTGCCTGCTGCTTCTCGCCGTCCCCGCGGAGGCGGCGGAGCGGAGCTATTCGGTGACCGACTTCGACCGGGTGCAGGTCGACGGGCCGTTCCAGGTGACCCTCGTCACCGGGCGCGCCTCGGGCGCCCGGGCTTCGGGGAGCGCTGCCGCGATCGACCGGCTCAGCCTCGAGGTGCAGGGCCGCACCCTGCACGTCCGCGTGAACCGCTCGGCCTGGGGCGGCTATCCGGGCGACGATCCCGGGCCCGTCCGCATCGAAGCGACGACCCAGGACCTCCGCGCCGGAACGGTGATCGGATCCGGCAGCCTTGCCGTGGACCGGGCGCGCGGCCTGCGGATCGATCTCTCCGTGTCCGGCAGCGGCCGGGTCAGCGTGGGCAAGGTCGAGGCGGACAATCTCAGCCTCGCTCTGGCCGGCTCGGGCCGCCTCTCCATCGCCGGCAGCGCACGCCAGCTCAAGGCGAACATCGCCGGAAGCGGCGACCTCGACGCGCCCGGTCTCAAGGCGGACGACGCCATCGTCGTCGCCGACACCGCCGGCACCGTCTCTTTCGCGGCGGCGCGCTCCGCCGACGTCCGGGCGACGGGCTCCGGCGACGTGATCGTCGGGGGCGCGCCGGCGTGCAAGGTGCAGGCGCTCGGCTCGGGCCGCGTCCGCTGCGGCGGCTAGGAGCCGCTAGATCAGCAGAAGCGCGGCGAGCTTCGCCGTCAGGCGGGCGGGAAGCTCCGCCAGGCCGCTGTCGTCGCCGTCGAGATCGGCCGGCGCCTCCGACGCCGGGAGGTAGCGCCAGCCCTGGTGCGCCCGCCGCGCCAGGGTTTTGACCGGCACCAGCTCGGGCGACAGCCGAATCACCGTCTTGCGGTCCTCCTCGCGCTGGGCGAAGCCGAGGATCGTCTGGCGCGCGGTGATCCGGTGCTTCACGATCCAGAAGACGGAGCCGCCGACCAGCTCGTCGGCCCTTTTGGGACGAAAGCGGGTGACGAGCGGCACCTCGCCGTCGGCGACGCGCAGCGCCTGGCGGCGCCGGAGCGCCTCCACGCTTGCGCAGCCGACCGCGACCTTGGAGATGTGGAGCGGCTGTGACTCGTCCTTTTCACGCATGATCGCGGACGCTTAGCGGCGCCGGGCGAAAAAGGTAACCGGCTCTTCCTAGCCGACCACGCCGACGGCGACGGCAATGCCGAGGAAGAGCAGGAACCCCATCGAATCGGTCGTCATCGTGACGAAGATGGACGAGGCGACGGCGGGGTCGGCGCCCCAGCGCTCGAGCGTCAGCGGGACGAGCGCGCCGGCGAGCCCGGCGACGACGATGTTGGTCAGCATCGCCGCGGCGATCACGCCGCCGAGCAGCGGGTTGAGGAACCACAAGCCGACGGCGAGGCCGATGACTGAGGCGACGCTGAGGCCGTTGAGCAGCGCCACCCTGATCTCGCGCCCGACCGCGCGCCAGCGGTTCGAAAGGGTGAGCTGGTTGGTGGCGAGGGCGCGGACGGTGACGGCGAGGGTCTGCGTCCCGGCGTTGCCGCCGACGCCGGCGACGATCGGCATCAGGGCGGCGAGCACCACCATCTTCTCGATCGCGCCGCCGAACAGGCTGATCACCGTCGCCGGGACGAGAGCGGTCGCCAGGTTGACGACCAGCCACCGCACCCTCGCCTTGTAGCTGTCGAGGATCGGCTGGTTGATGTCGCCCTCGTCGCCCGCGCCGGACATGAGGAGGACGTCCTCGCTCGCTTCCTCCTGGATGATGTGGACGATGTCGTCGACGGTGATCATTCCGACCAGGCGGCCGGACTGGTCGACGACGGCGGCAGAGATGAGCGCGTATTTCTGGAAGCGCAGCGCCACTTCCTCCTGGTCCATCTCGACCGGGATCAAGGTCTGCTCGCGCTTCATGAGATCGGCCATCGCCACCTCGCGCTTGGCGCGCAGCACCCAGGAGAGCAGGCAGGTGCCGATCGGGTGGTGCTGGGGATCGACGACGAAGATTTCCCAGAAGTCGGTGGTGAGGCCGTCGCCGGCGCGCAGATAGTCGATCACCTGGCCCACCGTCCAATGCTCCGGCACCGCGATCAGGTCGCGCTGCATCAGCCGGCCGGCGGATTCCTCGGGATAGGTGAGCGCCTCCTCGATCGCCGCGCGGTCGTCCGGATCGAGCTCGCGCAGGATCGCGCGCTGCTCGTCCTCCTCGAGGTCCTCGATCATGGCGACGGCGTCGTCCGTCTCCATCTCGCCGGCGATGTCGGCCACCTGCCGCGGGTCGAGCGCGTCGATCAGCGCTTCGCGGACATGCTCGTTCATCTCCGCGATGACGTCGGCATCGAGCACGTCGGCCAGCGCCACGGCGAGCTTGCCGCGGTCGTCGGGATCGACCAGCTCGAACAGGTCGGCGATATCGGCGGGGTGGAGCGGCTCGACCAGGGCCCGCGCCGTCTCCGTTTCTCCCGCCTCCACATGGTCGATCACTTCGCGGACGAATTCCGGCTTCAGCCGGTCGTCCTTGTCGAGCCGCGTGTCGGGAACGCCGGGCGCGGCGAGGGGAGGCGCTTCGGGATCGCTCTCGCTCATCGCCCTCTCCTGCCGGTGCCCTGGGTGGTTCGACCGCTTCCTAGGCCGGGCGGGGCCTCCGTGTCGAGGGCACGAAGGTGCTGGCGCAGTCCCGCTCGCGAGGTCTAAAGCCCGCCCATATCAGGAGATCGCCCATGGCCAACGAACTCAATACCCTCGTCCTCAACCTCGACACCGGCGGCGACGTCGTCATCCGCCTCCGGCCCGATCTGGCCCCGGGCCACGTGGCGCGGATCCGGGAGCTGGTGAACGAGGGCTTCTACGACGGGATCGTCTTCCATCGCGTCATCCCGGGCTTCATGGCCCAGGGCGGCGACCCGACCGGCACCGGCCGCGGCGGCTCGGACAAGTCCAACCTCAAAGCGGAATTCTCCAGTGCGCCCCACGGCCGCGGCGCGGTCTCCATGGCGCGCACCCCGGATCCCGACAGCGCGAACAGCCAGTTCTTCATCTGCACCGACGATGCCCGCTTCCTCGACGGCCAATACACGGTCTGGGGCGAGGTGACCGAGGGGATGGAGCATGTCGACGCCCTCCCCCAGGGCGAGCCGCCGCGCAATCCCGGCAAGATCGTCAAGGCCAGCCTCCGGCCATGACGCGGTGACCCGCCCCGCGACGCTCGTCACCGGCGCCTCGGCCGGCCTCGGCGCCGAGTTCGCGCGCCAGTGCCGGGCGCGGGGCGGCGAGCTCGTGCTCGTCGCGCGGCGGCGCGAACGCCTCGAGGCGCTCGCCGCCGAGCTCGGCGGCGCCCATGCCGTCGCCGCCGACCTTGCGGCGCCCGGGGCTGCGGCGCGGCTGCTCGATCAGGTGGCCGGGCTCGGCCTCCACGTCGAGACCCTCGTCAACAATGCCGGCTTCGGCGCCTCGGGCCGCTTCTCCGCGGCGCCGGCCCAGCGCCTGCTGGAGATGATAGACCTCAACGTCCGGGCGCTGACCGAGCTCTGCCGCCTCGCCTTGCCGGCGATGCTGGAGCGCCGGCGCGGGTTCATCCTCAACGTGGCCTCGACCGCGGCCTTCCAGGCGGGGCCGAACAGCGCCGTCTATTATGCCGGCAAGGCCTATGTCCTGTCGCTGACGGAGGCGCTGCACCAGGAGGTGAAGGGCGAGGGCGTCCACGTCACCGCCCTGTGTCCCGGGCCGACGGCCACCGAGTTCTTCGAGGTCGCGGGCAATGCCGGCAGCCGACTCGCGAAAGCCGCCACCGATCCCCGGGCGGTGGTTCGCGCCGGGCTGGAGGGGCTGGCCCGGAACCGCGCCATCGTCGTCCCCGGGCTCATGAACAAGGTCACCGCCCAGTCGAACCGGCTGCTGCCGCGGGCGGCGATGCGGCGCATCGTCGCGGCGATGAAGGCGTGAGCGGTTCAGCTTCCAGCCATGCCGGCGGCGGCAGCGGCGCACCCATGGACACGCAGCGCAGATCCCTCCTCGCCGGCGCCGCGGCGGCGGCCGGCGCGGTCCTTGCCGGACCCGGCGGCCGCGCCGTCGCCCAGACGGCCTCCTTCACACCGGAACGCTTCGGCGCCAAGGGGGACGGCGTCACCAACGACAGCCGCGCCTTCAATCTCCTCGCCAAGGCGGTGAACGCGGCCGGCGGCGGAACGATCGACCTGCGCAAGACGACCTATGTGGTCGGCGCTCAGGTGCCGACGATAAGGCCGGACAGCCTCTATTATTTCTCGCCCGCCGACCTGCTGGTCCTCACGGGCTGCACGAAGCCGGTCGTGATCCGCGGCAACGGCGCCCGCCTCAAGTGCCAGGACGGGCTGCGTTACGGCATCTTCGACACGCAGGGGCGCCCCGCGCGGCATCCGATGCCCTATCTCGGCCCCGGCGTCGCCACGCCCTACAATTCGATGGTGCGGGCGGAGAATTGCTCGGGCGGCGTCGAGATCGCCGACCTGGAGCTCGACGGCAACATCGCCCGGCTGTCGATCGGCGGGGAATATGGCGACCATGGCCGGCAGATCCCGTTCAACGGCATCTCCCTGGTCAACAACAGCGGCCCGGAGGTGATCCGCAACGTCTACACCCACCATCACGGCCTCGACGGCCTGATCGTCGACGGAATCGACAAGGCCGCGCCCACCCTCCCCAAGCGGCTGATCAGCGGCCTTCGCTCCGAATTTAACGGCCGCCAGGGGGCCAGCCTCATCGGCGGCCGCGGCTATGCGTTCGAGCGGTGCAAGTTCAACCATACCGGCCGCGGCCCGGTGATGAGCGCGCCCGGCGCCGGAGTGGACATCGAGGCCGAGGACGGCAAGCTCAACCGCGACTACAGCTTCACCGACTGCGAGTTCGTCGACAATGCGGGGTGCGGCATGGTCGCGGACAGCGGGCCGAGCGAGGGCGCGGTCTTCACCCGCTGCACCTTCGTCGGCACCACCGCCTGGTCGGCCTGGCCGTTCAAGCCGCGCTTCCGCTTCAACGATTGCCGCTTCGTCGGCGCCGTGGTGCGCACCAAGGGGGACGACGACCGGTCCCGCGCCTGCCAGTTCACCGACTGCACGTTCCTCGACGATCCCAAGCTGTCGCCCACGGGCAAGGTGTTCGTCGGCGATCGCGGCTGGGGCCCGATCTGCGACGTCTCCAACGAACGCAACGTCACCTTCCGCCGCTGCACCTTCCGCCTCACGGCGAAGGGCATGCTGCCGTGGAGCTGGTACGCCTTCTACGAGGATTGCCGGATGGACCAGGCGTTCAAGGAAAAGGCGTTCCCGAAGGGGAAATATTACGGCCACAACGTTCTGAACGGCGCCGTCGACCTCTACGGCACCCGAATCGCCGGCGTGCTCGTCGCCAATGGCGAGCGGCTGGAGAACCGGGTGATCGGCGACATCACCTGGTGACGGCGCCGGCGTAGCCTGCTCCGCCGGCGAACAGCCAGTCGTGGAAGATCCTGACCGGCCGGCGCTTCAGCGCCGAGCGGCGGCAGGCGAACCAATAGCTGTACGGGCTCTCCACCTTGATGTCGAAGAGCTGGACCAGCCGCTCGTCGTGCGAGGCGCGCAGGTGGCTCTCAAGCATGAAGGCGACGCCGAGGCCCTGGGCGGCGGCGTCGAGGATGAGCTGGCCCGAATCGAACTGGTCGATCGCCGCCGGCTGAAGCTCGGGGAGCCCCGCCGCATCGCGCCAATAGTCGAAGGTCGCGGGCATGTCGCGGTGCAGGAAGATGGTGGTGCGGGCGAGGTCGGCGGGCGTCCGGATGGCCTCCGGGCCGTCGCGCAGCTGCCGCGAGGCGATGGCGATGGCGCAATTGCTGTCGATCCGCCGCGCATAGAGCGCCGGATCGACCTCCGTGGTGATGGCGATGGCGGCGTCGAGACCCTCGTCCAACCGGGCGAGGCGGTTCGCGCCCGTGTCGATATCGATGTGCAGGTCCGGATATTGGGCGCGCAGGGTCGGCAGGTTGGGCATCAGCCTCTGCGAGGCGAAGAGCGAGGGGACTGCAAGGCGAAGGCGCATCATCTCGGCATTGCCGGCGGCACGCTCCATCGCCACGGCGAGCGCGTCCACGGCCGGCCCGATCTCGGCCAGCAGCCGCTCGCCGTCGGGGTTGAGGTGGACCGCCTGGTGGCGGCGCTCGAAGAGGGGATGGCCGACGAAGCGCTCGAGGGCCTGGATGCGCCGGGTCAGCGCCGGAGAGGACAGAGCGAGCGCCTCGGCGGCGGCCTTGAGGGAGCCCTGTCGAGCCACCTGGACGAAGGCCTCGATCGCGGTGAGCGGCGGCAGTCTGCGCATCGGGGGCGCCTCCGATTGTGCACCGCAACCCGAGCATCTGCCGCAACGAACCTGTCGAATCCGGCAAAACGCAAGTGCAGTACACGCATCCGTAGCATAGTTCTTCGCACTTGCACAATAAGCCGGCCGGGCAGAGAAAGACCCTGCCTTTTCAGGCATCCTCTCCTAACAAACTTCGGGCCGGCCCTTCGGGACCGGCCCTTTTTTTGGACCTCCTGGGTGGCAGCTCCGTTCTCGTCTCCTATCTGCCACCTCGGCAGCGACGGAGACAGAGCGAGATGGCCGACGAGGAAAGGCAGCCGACGCGGCTGCAGGTCGCGACGATGCGGCCCGAGGACAGCGGCCGCGGCCTTGCCCGGCTCCCCCGCCGGCTGATGAGCCAGCTCGAGCTCGCCGAGGGCGACGTCATCGAGATAGCGGGCAAGCGGGTCACTCCGGCCCGCGCCGTCGGCCCCTATACCGAGGACGAGGGCCTCGACATCGTCCGGCTCGACGGCTTGCAGCGCGCCAATGCCGAGATCGGCTCGGGCGACTTCGTCACGGTGCGCAAGGCCGAGTCGAAGCCGGCGCAGCGGGTCGTGTTCGCGCCGGCGCAGAAGAACCTGCGGCTGCACGGCTCGGCGCAGGCGCTGAAGCGTAGCTTCGGCATGAAGCCGCTCACCGCGGGCGACATCGTCGCCACCACCGGCCAGCAGCAGGTGCAGCGCGGCGACATACCGCCCGAGCTGCGCCAGATGCTCTATGCCCCGGCCTACGCGCTTCAGGAGATACGACTCACCGTCATCTCCACCGCGCCCAAGGGCATCGTCCACATCGACGCCAATACCGAGGTGGAGCTTCGCCCCGAATATACCGAGGCGGCGGACCAGCGCCGGGCCGACGTCACCTACGACGATCTCGGCGGCATCGGCGCGACCATCGACCAGCTGCGCGAGATGGTGGAGCTGCCGCTGCGCTACCCGGAGATTTTCGAGCGCCTCGGCGTCGATCCGCCCAAGGGCGTGCTGCTCTACGGGCCTCCGGGGACGGGCAAGACCCGCCTCGCCCGCGCCGTCGCCAACGAGAGCGACGCCACCTTTTTCCACATCGCCGGGCCCGAGATCATGGGCTCCGCTTATGGAGAGAGCGAGCGGCGGCTGCGCGAGGTGTTCGAGGAGGCGGCCAAGGCGGCCCCGTCGATCATCTTCATCGACGAGATCGATTCGATCGCGCCCAAGCGCGGACAGGTTCAGGGGGAAACGGAGAAGCGCCTCGTCGCGCAGCTCCTCACCCTGCTCGACGGCCTCGAGCCGCGCCAGAACCTGATCGTCATCGCCGCCACCAACCGGCCCGAAGCGATCGACGAGGCGCTGCGCCGGCCCGGCCGCTTCGACCGCGAGATCGTCATCGGCGTGCCGGACGAGCGCGGCCGGCGGGAGATTCTCGCCATCCACACCCGCGGCATGCCGCTCGACGGAGGGGTCAACCTCCCCGAGCTGGCGCGGCGCACCTACGGCTTCGTCGGCGCCGACCTCGCCGCTTTGGTCCGCGAGGCCGCGATCGAGGCGGTCCGGCGCATCATGCCGAGGATCAACCTGGAGGAAGGGACGATCCCGCCTGAGGTGCTCGACACGCTCGCCGTGCACGGCGCCGACTTCGAGGAGGCGCTGAAGCGGGTCCAGCCCTCTGCCATGCGCGAGGTGATGGTCCAGGCGCCGAACGTCGGCTGGGCCGACATCGGCGGGGTCGACGCCGCGCGCGAGCGGCTGCGCGAAGGCGTCGAGCTGCCGCTGAAGCATCCCGACGCGTTCAAGCGCATGGGCATACGCCCCGCCAAGGGCTTCCTCCTCTACGGCCCTCCCGGCACCGGCAAGACCCTGCTCGCCAAGGCGACGGCGCGGGAGGCGGAGGCGAACTTCATCGCCACCAAGTCCTCCGACCTCCTCTCCAAATGGTATGGCGAGAGCGAGCAGCAGATCGCCCGGCTGTTCGCCCGCGCGCGCCAGGTTGCGCCGACCGTCATCTTCATCGACGAGCTGGACAGCCTCGTCCCGGCGCGCGGCGGCGGCCTTGGCGAGCCGCAGGTGACCGAGCGGGTGGTCAACACCATCCTCGCCGAGATGGACGGGCTGGAGGAGCTGGGCTCGGTGGTGGTGATCGGCGCCACCAACCGGCCGAACCTCGTTGACCCCGCCCTGCTCCGCCCGGGTCGCTTCGACGAGCTGATCTACGTCGCCGTTCCCGACGAGGAGGGCCGCCGCCACATCCTCGGCATCCACACGGCGAAGATGCCGCTCGCGGGCGACGTCGACATCGACAGCCTCGCCCGTCGCACCCCCCGCTTCACCGGCGCGGACCTCGAGGACCTCGTCCGCCGCGCCGGCCTGTTCGCGCTGAGGAGCTCGATGGAGGCGAAGGAGGTCGGCATGGCCGACTTCGAGCGCGCCCTCGAGGAGACCCGTGCCTCCGTCACCGAGGAGGTGGAGCGCGACTACGAGCAGATCCAGGCGCGGCTGAAGCAGGACGCGATGAGCGCCGGCGCCGGCATCGGCTTCATCGCCCCCGGCATGCTCACCCCGCGCGGTCCGAAGGGCTAGGCTGGCGTTGAGTTCCTGCGGAGGCGCGGCTAAGATCGGCACAAGGAGCGAGCAGATGCTTTCCAGCCGTCCCCCGGCCACGGCACGGTCAGTCCCCGCGGAGACACGGCCCGCCTCTTCAGGCACCAAGCGCTCGCTCGTAGCGATCCGTTGGATCGCGGCTGTCGCCGCCATCGTTCAGGTCGCGGTTTCCCTGGTGATCACCCTGACCTGATGGCCGCGGCGCTCAGGAAGCTGACGATGAGGCCGAAGCAGAGATAGCCTAGCATCGCCTCCGCGGCCGCGACGAGGTGAAAGGGCGGGAGGATCGTGAAGTCGCCGTAACCCAATGTGGTCCACGTCACGATCGAGAAATAGAAGCTGTCGGCCCAGCTCGGGTGGCCGTTCTGGACGAAGCCCGCGTCATGATAGATGCTCGCGAAGGTGGTGATGGCCGACACGGTCTGCACGCCCAAGGTCGCCAATGCTCCGCCGGCTCCGAGGTCGTGGACGAGAAACCCCGCCGTCACGACGAGGATCATTACCGCCACCAGCCCCGTGAGGAGGGCGGCACCGAGCGGTGAAAGGACCTTCCCCGAAGACGCCACGAGCAGACCGGCCTCGGCGACCGCTCCGGCGGAAGGCAGGATGCTCAGAAATATCGTTCCCGGTTGCATGGTGCGCGCCACCCGCGAGCAGGCTGCGGCAGAATGAGAGGCTCCGCAAGCCCTCCCCGCGGCTTCGCGGCGCGTTTCAAGGGCTAGTCGAGCCAGAGGTGCGCACCCAGAGCGCGAGCGCCGCGAGCAGGCCCGCCACCGCCAGGAACGGCAGCGGCATCCAGAGGCCGTACAGCGCCACGCCCGCGGCTGGGGCGGCGATGTAGGCGACCCCGTTCACGGAGGTGACCATTCCGGCGACGGCGTTCTGCTCCTCGGCGCCGACGGCGAGCGAGGCGCCGCTGGTGAAGCCGGGGCGGAACAGGCCGAAGCCGAGCGACGCGAGCGCGAAGCCCAAGGTGATGCCGTACATGGTGACGGCGATGCCGGTGACCGCGATGCCCGCCGCGGAGAGGAGGAGGCCCCACAGGACGAGCTGGCGCGGGGTCAGCGACAGGAAGGGGATGAGGCCCCATTGCGCGAGCAGGGTCGCGCCGGCCCCGGCCATCAGAACGATGGCGATCGACTGCTGCGCCTCGGCGAGCGGCACGCCCGAACGGTCTATGACGAGGAAGCCGATCACGCCCAGCAAAGCGGCATTGCCGTGGCCGCCGACCACCCCGACGATCGTCCAGGGAAGAACTCGCGGGTCGGTCCAGCGGAGCTTCGCCGGCGCGGAGTCGCCGCCCGGGTCGCCGCGGACGGCGAGCCCGCCCATGGCGGGAAAATCGGCCACCTCGCCGCGCGCCGCGGAGCGGGGCGTGTCGTCGGGCAGGCGGAGGATCAGGGCGGCGAGCACGAGGGCGCCGATTCCGGCGAAGACGAAGAGCGGGCCGGCGAGACCGAGCGGCTCGAAGATGAACAGGGGGGCGACGGCGGGTCCGAGGATCGTGCCCAGGCCGAAGGAGGAGGCGAGGCCGGAGAGGTAGCGGGTCCGCTCCGCCCCTTCGGTACGCGCGGCGATATAGGCCTGCACCGCCGAGGGAGAGGCCGATCCCCATCCGCCGTATATCGCGCGCCCGAAGATGAAGATGGCGAAGACGGAGCCCGCAGGGATCAGGGCGTGGAGGCCGGCGGCGAGGATCGTTCCGCAGACCAGCATCGAGGCGATGAAGCCGTAGAGGCCCAGGCGCATCAGCGCGCGGCGGCCGCGGCGGTCGGCACGGCGGGCCCAATGCGGCGCCACCGCCACCCACACCGCCGCCGAGAGGCTGAACGCGACCGCCACCCACAGATCGGCGATGTGGAGCTCCCGGCCGATCGCCGGCATCAGCGACTGCATCGCCGTGCTGCCCGACGCGGCGACCAGCATCACCGCGAAGAGCAGCGCGAATCGCTCTTTCGAAAGGGGGGAGGTGCTCGCCATCATGCCTTGACCCGCCGGAGGGGCACATTGTCGCGGAAACGGCTTATTTGGCCGCTCCGGGCGGGCCGGCCTTGCCATTGCGGCGTTGTTTTGCCAACGCAAGCACCTTCAGCAGCATCATTGGACGTGGCATGACCCTTTCCGGCGAACAAGCACAAAGGAGCCGCGCCTTCGCCCGGCGTTCGGGCGGCGGTCCGCTCTGGCAGTTCCTTCGGGGCTTCATCAAGCACCCGGTGATGGTCGGTTCGGTCATCCCGTCGTCCAAGGCGCTGATCGACAAGATGCTGGGGCCGGTCGACTGGGGCAGCTGCAAGCTGTTCGTCGAATATGGTCCGGGCGTGGGCACGTTCACGCAGGAGATCCTCAACC
Source organism: Alphaproteobacteria bacterium (assembly GCA_019232625.1). Lineage (GTDB taxonomy): Bacteria > Pseudomonadota > Alphaproteobacteria > Sphingomonadales > Sphingomonadaceae > Allosphingosinicella. The sequence goes on from JAFANP010000047.1 coordinate 65,604, forward strand.
GTCTGGCGCCCGACGCGATCCTGCTGACGATCGACACCAATGCGGATTTCACCGCCTTCCTCAACGGCAAGATCAGGGATTCGCGGCTGCGGGCGGTGACCGGCTCGGCCGCCGACGTGCGCGAGATACTTGCCGCCTTCGGCCTCGACCGGGCCGACTACATCCTTTCCGGCCTGCCTTTCTCCACCCTGCCGCCGGGCGTCGGCCCGGCCATCGCTGCCGCCACCGCGGACGCGCTGCGTCCGGGCGGAGCCTTCCTCGTCTACCAATTCTCGCCCAAGGTGCGCGATTTCATCGCCCCCTATTTCGAGCGGATCGACCGCGGCTTCGAATGGATCAACATCCCCCCGGCGACCCTGTTCTGGGCGTGGAAGGACTGAGCCGGCTCAGCCCCGGAAGTTGAGCCGCCGCGAGATGCGGTAGTCGGCCACCGCGACGATGAAATAGCCGAGCGCCCAGCGCAGCCGGTTGAACCAGGTGCGCTGGCGGCGGTGCTCCTCGATGGTGATCCGGGTGCTCGCCGCGACCTCCCGGTCGACGAAGCCGCGCATCGCCTTGGCGAACCCGGCATCCTCCACCCGCAGCATCATCTCGAGGTTGAGGAACAGGCTGCGCATGTCGAAATTGGCCGAGCCGACATGCACCACGTCGTCGACCACGAACAGCTTGGTGTGGAGCTTGGTCGGCTGGTATTCGAAGATCTGGACTCCGCGCTTCAACAGCCAGTTGTAGGTGCTGCGCGCCGCGCCGATGGTCGCGTTGTTGTCCGACTTGGCGGCGGTGAGGAGGCGCGTGCGGCCGCGGCGGGCGACGCGGGCGAGGCGCCGAAGCATCGCCGGGGCGGGGGCGAAATAGGCGGCGATGATGTCGAGCGCCTTGGCGTCGAGCATGTCCTTACGCACGGCGCGGGCCCAGGGGCTGAGCCGGCGCGTCGGCCCGCCGAACAGCCAGTGCAGCGTGCCTTCGGTGACGCTGTGCTGGTGGAGCATGCGCCTGAGGTCGCGAATCCGCGCCTTGGGCCTCGCCGCCCAGCTGAAGAGGTCGTCGAAATAGCGGGTGAGGCACTGGACGCTGTCGCCGGCCACCTCGAGGCCGATGTCCCGCCACGCCCCCGACTCGACCGTTCCGAAATAATCGTCCGAGACGTTGAAGCCGCCGATGATCACCCGGCGGCCGTCGGCGAGCGCCAGCTTCTGGTGGTTGCGGAGCAGGTATTTGCGCCCGTAATTCGGGCTGAAGCGGCAGAAGCGGACGTCGGGGCTGTCGATGAGGGGCTGGAAGAAGGCGAGGTTGTTGGTCGAGCCGAAGCCGTCGACGAGGAGCGACACCGCCACCCCGCGCGCCGAGGCGGCGAGCAGGGCGTCGCGCACCCGCGTGCCCGAGGCGTCGTCCATGAAGATGTAGTAGAGGATGCGCAGCGATTCCCTCGCCTCGTCGATGAGCGCGATGAGCGCGTCGAGCCGCTCGGGTCCTTCGGGGAGCAGGGTCAGCCGGTTTCCGGCCACCTCCGCCGTCACCCCCGGCTCATGCTCTGGTCCCTCCGCCATGCGGCGGGTGTGGCGGGCGGGCGGGCCGAGGGCAAGCCCCGCCTCTCATTGACATTTCGCGCCCCGCTCCGTATCTCGCCGCCTTCCCCCGGCATTGCGTTTAGCGGAGCTCCCAAGATGGCGCGCGTCACCGTCGAAGATTGCGTCGACAAGATCCCCAACCGGTTCGACCTGGTGCTGCTCGCCGCCCAGCGCGCACGGCAGGTGTCGGGCGGCGCCGAGCTGACCATCGACCGCGACCGCGACAAGAATCCGGTCGTCGCGCTGCGCGAGATCGCCGAGGAGACGGTGAAGCCGAGGCATCTGGAAGAAGCCCTGGTCGGCAGCCTGCAGCGCGTCCAGATCGAGGATGACGAGGCGCCCGACGAGGTCGGCTCGCTCTCCGCCTCCGCGGAGGCGCTGCGCCTGACCGCGGCCGCTCCGCCGCGCAACAACAATGCCGGCGGCGACTACGAATAAGCCGACCCGCTTCGTCCTTTTCGAGACGGCCCTGGGCCGCTGCGCCCTCCTGTGGCGCGGCGGCCTTGTCGTAGGCGCCGCCCTCCCGGAGCGGAGCGAGACGGCGATGCGGGCCGGCCTCGCCGCCCGCTTCCCCGGCGCCGAAGAGGCGGAGCCGCCCGCCATGGTCCGCGAGGCCGCCGCACGGATCGTTCGGCTCCTCGCCGGCGAGCGCATCGACCTTTCGGAAGTGCCGCTCGATCTCGGCGCCGGCTCCGAGCTCGAGCGCAAGGTGTGGGCGGCGGCGCTCCGCATCCCCTGCGGGGAGGTGCGCACCTATGGCGATATCGCGCGCGAGATCGGCGCGCCCGGCGCCGCGCAGGCGGTCGGCGCCGCCTTGGGCCGCAATCCCGTGCCGATCATCGTCCCGTGCCACCGCGTCGTCGCCGGCGGCGGACGCAGCGGCGGCTTCTCCGCGCCGGGCGGCGTTTCGACCAAGTTCCGGATCCTTCGGATCGAGGGGGCGGCGCGGCGCGCGGAAGGCGCCCTGCCGATGGACCTGCCGCTCGCCGTCCGACCGCGCGGCTAGGATCGGCACCGTTCGCGCAACGCGGCTGCGGGATCGGGTAAGGTCCTAGGCGGCGGCGTCCTTGCCGAGATCGGCGCGGTCGACCCATTCCATGTCGCCGAGCGACAGCGGCCGGCCGTCCTCCGCATGGACGGTGACCATGATCGGGCGTCGGCCGAGGCGATCGACCAGGACCGGGTTGGACGGAAGGCCCGAGACCCACCGCTCCCCCCATTGCCGCAGCGACAGGAGGACCGGCAGCAGGTCGCGCCCCTTTTCGGTCAGCCGATAGGCGACCTTGCGGCGATCGTCCGGATCGGGATCGCGCCGCAGGATGCCGTGCTCCACAAGCCGCGTCAGCCGGTTGGAGAGGATGTTGCGGGCGATGCCCAGCGTCGACTGGAATTCCTCGAAATGATGGAGGCCGTTGAAGGCGCCGCGCAGGATCAGGAACGACCAGCGCTCGCCCACCACCTCGAGCGCGGCGGAGATGCCGCATTCGGTGAACACCGCCTTCAGTTGGTCGATCTGGTTCATCGCTCTCAGACTAGCCCTTCATCACCGACATGGCATAGCGCAAATTTATTCGGTTGCAATGTGAAACGAACCTTGCAAAGGGTTGCGTTATGAAACTCAGTGGGAGGCTCGACATGACCCGTATCTTCTCTTCGACCCTGTTGGCGTCCTGCCTGCTCGCCGCCGCCGCACCGGCCGCCGCCGCGGATTATTACAAGGCGGAGCCGGCGGCCGCGCCTTCCGCCCAGCGGCTGGTCGTGCGCGACCTCGTCTGGCGGTGCGGGCCGGCGGGCTGCGTGTCGGGGAGGAGCAACAGCCGCGCCGCGGTCGATTGCGCGGCCCTGGTCCGCCAGGTCGGCGCCGTCCGCAGCTTCACCGTCGAGGGCCGACCGCTGGCGCCGGAGGATCTGGAGAAGTGCAACGCCCGCGCCCGGTGAGGAGGCGGTCGAGGGAGGGCCGGGGGCGCTGTCCTTCCCCTCCCTTCCGACCTTAAGCCTTGCAACCCCGCGGCGCCGCACCCAATGTCGGTGCGGTGCTCAGGCAATATGAACTGGTCGAGAAGGTAAGGTCCTACGATCCGGATGCGGACGAGGCGATGATCAACCGCGCCTACGTCTTCTCGATGCAGAAGCACGGCACCCAGATACGGGCCTCGGGCGACCCCTATTTCAGCCATCCGATCGAGGTGGCGGGCATCCTCACCGATCTCCATCTCGACGACGAGACGATCGTCACCGCCATCCTCCACGACACGATCGAGGACACGGTCGCGACCCCGGAGGAGATAGAGAGGCATTTCGGCGGCAACGTCGCCCGGCTGGTCGACGGCGTCACCAAGCTGTCGAGGATAGAGGCCCAGTCGGAGAGCCAGCGCGCGGCGGAGAACCTGCGGAAGTTTCTCCTCGCCATGTCGGGCGACATACGCGTGCTTCTCGTCAAGCTCGCCGACCGGCTCCACAACATGCGCACGCTCCACTTCATCAAGAGCGAGGAGAAGAGGCGGCGCATCGCCCGCGAGACGATGGACATCTATGCGCCGCTGGCGGAGCGGATCGGCATGTACGAATTCATGACCGAGATGCAGACGCTCGCCTTCCGCGAGGTCGAGCCGGACGCCTATGCGTCCATCGCGCGCCGCCTCGAGCAGCTCCACAAGGGCGGCGGCGAGAAGATGATCGACCGGATCGCCCGCGGCCTCAAGGCCCATCTGGAGGCGAACGGGGTCGAGGCGGAGGTGCAGGGGCGCGAGAAGCATCCCTACTCGATCTGGCGCAAGATGGCCGAGCGCCACGTCAGCTTCGAGCAATTGTCCGACGTCATGGCCTTCCGCGCCATCGTCCCCAGCGTCGACCAATGCTATCGCACCCTCGGCCTCATCCACCAGCGCTGGCCGGTGGTGCCCGGGCGCTTCAAGGACTTCATCTCGACTCCCAAGCGCAACGGCTACCAGTCGCTCCACACCACGGTGATCCACGACGAGCAGATGCGGATCGAGATCCAGATCCGCACCGCCGACATGCACGCGCGCGCCGAGCACGGCCTCGCCGCCCACTGGGCCTATAAGGAAGGCGCGGCCGAGGCCGCCGCGCAGCACCCCTGGATCAGCGACCTCGTCGAGATACTCGAACATGCCGCCTCCGCCGAGGAGCTGCTCGAGCATACCCGCATGGCGATGTACCAGGACCGGATCTTCGCCTTCACGCCGAAGGGCGAGCTGATCCAGCTCCCGAAGGGCGCAACGCCGATCGACTTCGCCTATGCCGTCCACACCGATCTCGGCGACCAGACCGTGGGCTCGAAGATCAACGGACGGGTGATGCCGCTGCGCACCCCGCTCGAAAATGGCGACCAGGTCGAGATCCTCGTCTCCAAGGCGCAGCATCCCCAGCCGGGCTGGCTGAGCTTCGTCGTCACCGGCAAGGCGCGCGCCAAGATCCGCCGCTTCGTAAAGTCGAAGGAACGGGAGGAGACGATCGCGCTCGGCCGCAAGATCTTCGACGAGATCGTCCAGCGCCTGCCCCAGCCGCTCGGATGGGAGGCGATGGCGGAGGCGCTGAAGCGGCTCCACTTCCACGACGACGCGGCGCTGATGGAGGCGATCGCCATGAAGCGCGTCTCCGACGTCGCGGTGATGGAGGCTCTGCTGCCCGGCTCCACCGGCAGCGAGGGGGTCAAGCCGCCGCCGCAGCGCACCGCCATCTCGATCAAGGGCCTGACCCCCGGGGTCGCCTTCCAGCTCGCCGAATGCTGCCATCCGATCCCCGGCGACCGGATCGTCGGCCTCCGCCGCGAGGGGGAGGAGATCGAAGTCCACACGATCGGCTGCGACACGCTGGCCAACGGCGAGGATGCCGACTGGGTCGACCTCGCCTGGGGAGACGAATCGGACGGCGGCACGGCCCGCTTGTGCGTCGTCATCCGCAACGAGCCGGGATCGCTCGCCGCCATCGCCGGCATCCTCGGCAGCCACGGCGCCAACATCGTGTCGATGGAGCAGGCGAGTCGCGACGGCAGCTTCCACACCTTCCACCTCGACATAGAGGTGCACGACGTGCAGCATCTGATGCGCATCCTCGCCGCGCTTCGTGCGACCGAGGTCGTCGCCAGCGCCGAGCGGCTGTGAGCGGAGGGGGAGTGAAGCCGATCTGTCGCCACAGCGGACGCGTCTGCGCGGAGCGGGCGCGGTGACCGACACGCCCGCTTCGATGACCTATGGCGGATATCTGGCGCTGGACCGGCTGCTCACCGCTCAGCACCCGCTTTCTACCCATCATGACGAGATGCTCTTCGTCATCATCCACCAGACGAAGGAGCTGTGGCTCAAGCAGATCCTCCACGAGCTCGCCCTCTCGACCGACCTCATCCGTCGCGATTCGCTGATCGAGGTGCATAAGAGCCTGTCGCGCGTGTCGCGCATCCAGGCGGTCATGACGCTCAGCTGGGACGTGCTCGCGACCATGACGCCGACCGACTATACCAGCTTCCGCGGCGTGCTCGGCGCAAGCTCCGGCTTCCAGTCGGCCCAGTTCCGGCTGTTCGAATATCGGCTCGGCCTCAAGGGAGGCGACCACCATCGCTTCCACGAGGAAGGAACCGAGTGGCACGACGCCCTGCTCGAGGCGCTGCACCGGCCGAGCCTGTGGGACGAGGCGAACGCCGCCCTCGCCCGCGCCGGCTTTCCCGTGCCCGGCGAGGCGCTCGATCGGGACTGGACGAAGCCCTACGGGCCCGACGAGAAGGTGGAGGCGGCCTGGGCGGAGGTCTACCGCCAGACCGAGCGCTACTGGCCGCTCTACCAGTTCGCCGAGAAATTGGTCGACATCGACGATGCCCTGGCGACATGGCGGCACAAGCACGCGGTCACCGTGGAACGGATCATCGGCTCCAAGCGCGGCACCGGCGGCACCGCCGGCGTCGCCTATCTCCAGTCGACCGTCGGCAAGCGCGCCTTCCCCGAACTCTGGTCCCTGCGCACGAGGCTCTAGAGTGAGTCCTCTTCATATTGAAGCGTAGCCTGCGTTGCGCAGGTAGTTGGCGCATTCGTTGGGTTGGAAGGCGTCGAGGAGGGTGCCGATGCGCTTCCATGTCGCGTCTACGGACCGCTCGGCGGCTTTGCGCAGCAGCAG
>JAFANP010000010.1 GCA_019232625.1 Alphaproteobacteria bacterium
CGCCGACGGCAATGCGGCGAACGGCGACACCGCCTTCACCTTCATCGGCTCGGCCGCCTTCACCGCCGCCGGCCAGGTCCGCGCGGTGGAAGACGCGGCCAATCCCGGCCACTGGACGGTGGAAGCCGACCTGAACGGCGACGGCAACGCCGACCTCTCGATCGCCGTCACCGTCGTCGACGGCCACGCCTTCGCCTATACGGACTTCTACCTCTGAGAAGGGAACGGGGACAGTTACCGGCCGCCTAGGCCGTCGCGGACCCGCACAGGCCGGTGGGGCCGGTAACTGTCCCCAGCGCGGAGGTGAATGGGGACAGTTACCGGCTGCCTAGGCCGCCGCGACCCCGCACAGGCCGGTGGGGCCGGTAACTGTCCCCAAGTCCCCAAGCCCCGCCGCAGCGACCGTCCCGAGGCGGCGCGGGCCGGGGATTATCCTCGTTTCGCCGCCGATCCCGGTTGCCGCTGCTTATGGGAGGTGCTAGCAACCGCCATCGGCATAATGTTGAAGGCAGCACCTTTCCTTCTCATATCCAGCCGTAGTTTCGCGCCGCCGCTTTTTCGCGCCGGCCACCAAGTTCGTGCCGGCGCCTCGCGCGCCGGCCACCAAGGTTGACGCTGCATGAGGTATGTTTTTCCCGACCGGCTCCCCCTCCCGAAGGTGAGGGGCGTCGCGGCCGGGGCCCTGCGGCCGGCGCCCGTCGCCGGCCTGCCGCACGCAGCAGACGCAGTGATTTTCCTTTCAACCCGGACATTGAGGGCGCGCGCCGGACCGGCCGCGCCTTCGTCCCTATTCGAGCGCGCCCGCCGCCGGCTCATGATCGAGGCCGCGCCGCGCGCGTGGAGTGATGTTAATGACGATGCGCATGTTGATCGACGCGCGCCACCAGGAAGAAACCCGGGTGGCCGTGGTCAAGGGAAACCGGATCGAGGAATTTGATTTCGAATCTGCCGAGCACAAGCAGCTCAAGGGGAACATCTATCTAGCCAAGGTGACGCGGGTCGAGCCGTCGCTTCAGGCGGCGTTCGTCGACTATGGCGGCAACCGCCACGGCTTCCTCGCCTTTTCCGAGATCCACCCGGATTATTACCAGATCCCCAAGGAGGATCGCGAGGCGCTGCTGCGCGAGGAAGCGGAGCATGCCGCCGAGGAAGAGCGCCTGCGCGCCGCCGAGGACGCCCGCTACGAAGGCCGCGACGAGGATGAGCGGGACGAGCGCGACTCACGCGACGCGCACGATTCCGACGAGGAGCAGGACGAAGGGGAGGGCGCCGACGAGAATGGCGACACCCCCGCCGCCGAAAGCGCCAGCGCGCCCGAGGAGAATGCCGCGGACGAGCTTCGCCGCAAGCGCCAGAACCTGCGCCGTCGCTACAAGATCCAGGACGTCATCCGGCGCCGCCAGGTGCTGCTCGTCCAGGTCGTCAAGGAGGAGCGCGGCAACAAGGGGGCGGCGCTCACCACCTATCTGTCGCTGGCCGGCCGCTATTGCGTGCTGATGCCGAACACCAGCCACGGCGGCGGCATCAGCCGCAAGATCTCGAACGGCGCCGACCGCAAGCGCCTCAAGCAGATCATGGGCGACCTCAACCTGCCGAGCAGCATGAGCTGCATCGTCCGGACGGCCGGCCTCTCGCGCACCAAGACGGAGATCAAGCGCGACTTCGACTATCTCGCCCGGCTGTGGGACGAGATCAGGGAGCGGACGCTCGGAAGCGAGGCGCCGGCCCTGATCTACGGCGACAGCGACCTGGTGAAGCGGGCCATTCGCGACATCTACAATCGCGACATCGACGAGGTGATCGTCGAAGGCGAGGAGGGCTACAAGGCCGCCCGCTCGTTCATGAAGCTGCTCATGCCCAGCCACGTGCGGCGGGTGAAGAACTATGCCGACACGGTGCCGCTCTTCCAGCGCTACGGCGCCGAGGAACAGCTCGCCGCCATGTACCATCCGGTCGTGCAGCTGAAGTCGGGCGGCTATCTCGTCATCAACCCGACCGAGGCGCTGGTGTCGATCGACATCAACTCCGGCCGCTCGACTCGCGAGCACAATATCGAGCAGACCGCCTACGCCACCAACTTGGAGGCCGCGGCCGAGATCGCCCGCCAGCTGCGCCTGCGCGACATGGCCGGCCTCATCGTCATCGACTTCATCGACATGGAAGCCAACGGCCACGTCCGCAAGGTCGAGAAGGCGATGAAGGAGGCGCTTAAGAACGACCGCGCCCGGATCCAGGTCGGCCGCATCTCCTCGTTCGGCCTGATGGAGATGAGCCGCCAGCGCCTGCGCACCGGCGTGCTCGAAGCCTCGACGAGGCCCTGTCCGCATTGCGAGGGGACGGGGCTGATGCGCACCGCCGCCTCGTCGGGCCTGTCGGCGCTGCGCATGCTCGAGGACGAAGCGGCGCGGGGCCGCGGCAGCCGCATCGTGCTGCGCGCCGGCCGCGAGGCCGCGGTCTACGTCCTCAACCGCAAGCGCGGCGAGATCGGCGAGATCGAGGAGCGCTACGGCGTGCTGATCGAGGTGCTGATCGACGACGGCTTCGAAGGCGCCAAGATGGCGGTCGAGTCGCTCGGCCCGCCGCCGGCCTTCCGGCCGAGGCCGCAGCCCGTCGCCGAGCCGGAGATCGACGAGGAGGAGCTCGTCGAGGAATTCGTCGACGACGAGGATGACGAGGAGTCGGAGGAGGAGGAGGGCGAGCCGAGCGCGGCGGAGCCCGCCGCGTCCCGCCGCGAGCCGCGCGACGACGAGCAGGGCCAGGACCGCGGCCGCAAGCGCCGCCGCCGCCGCGGCCGCCGCGGCGGCCGCCGTCGCGGCGCCGAGGGCGAGGAGCTTCCGATGAGCGAGGAGGGCGAAGCTCCGGCCGAGGCTCCGGCCGAGCCCGAAGCGGCGCCGGAGCCGGTTGCCGACGCCGCGGCCGAGGCGCCCGCCGACGCGCCGGCCGAGGCCGCGGCCGAGCCGGCCGCCGCCGAGGCCGAGGAGAAGCCCAAGGCCCGCCGCCGTCCCCGCGCCCGCCGCCGGGACGAGGCTGCGCCCGCTCCGGAGCCAGCGCCGGTCGAGGCCGCTCCGGCCGACGTTCCCGCCCCGGTCGACGCTCCCGCGCCGGCCGCGACCGAGGCTCCGGCCGAGCCGGCCGCCGAGGCGCCCGCCAAGCCGAAGCGCACGCGCCGCCGCAAGGCGGTCGAAGCCGAGGCACCCGCCCCGGAGGCCCCTCCGGCGGAGGAGGCGGCGCCGGCGCCGCGGGCCGCCAACGACGCCGCGGACGCTTCGGCGCCCGCGCCGGCGGACGAGGCGTCCGGCGAGGGTTCCGCCGAGGAGCCCTCGGGGCCGCCGCGGCGCGGCTGGTGGCAGCGGACGTTCGGCGCCTGACATGGCGCGGACGCGACATGGGCGCCTCGCCGCGGGCGGGCGCTCATGTGCCGTTCAGGGCGGCGGCGGCAGGAGCGGTCGCCATGGCTGAAGCGGCGCGCGGCGGGGTGAAGCGGGGCGGGTTTCTCGTCCGCCTCGCTTTGCTGCTGATCTTGTCCCTGGCCCTGGCGGTCCGGCCGGCGATGGCGCAGTCGATCCTGCGCGACGCCGAGACCGAGCAATTGTTCAAGGACATGTCGCGCGACATCGTCGCCGCCGCCGGCCTGAGGCCGGAGAACGTCCAGATCGTCCTCCTGCAGGACAATTCGATCAACGCCTTCGTCGCCGGCGGCCAGATCGTCTACATCCATTCGGGCCTGATCGCCGCCGCCGACAACGCCAACGAGGTCCAGGGCGTGATCGCCCACGAGCTCGGCCACGTCGCCGCCGGCGACGTGCTGCGCATCCAGCAGGGCGTGAAGGTCGCCACCGGCATCATGCTGCTCTCGCTGCTGCTCGGCGCCGCTGCGATGGCGGCCGGCGCGGGCGATGCCGGCGCCGGCCTGATGGCCGCCGGGCAGCAGGCGGCGATGGGCAAGTTCCTGGCCTTCAGCCGCACCCAGGAATCCTCGGCCGACCAGGCGGGGGCCCGCTTCCTCGGCAAGGCCGGGGTCAGCGGCAAGGGCTCGATCGCCTTCTTCAAGAAGCTCCAGAACCAGGAGTTCCGCTACGCCATCCCGCAGGACGACGCCTACGCCCAGACCCATCCCCTCTCGGGGGACCGTATCCAGGCGCTGGAGACGACCTACAAGGCCTCGCCCAACTGGAACGTGCCGACCGACCCGGCGATCGAGGCCCGCTTCCAACGGATCAAGGCCAAATTGTTCGGCTTCGTCAACGATCCCAAGCGGACTCTGCAGACCTATCCGGAGAGCGACAGGAGCGAGCCGGCGCGCTACGCCCGGGCCTATGCCTGGCACAAGAGCGCCTATCCGGAAAAGGCGCTCGGCGAGGTCGACGCGCTGATCGCCGCGCGCCCGCACGACCCCTTCTATCTCGAGCTCAAGGGGCAGGTGCTTCTCGAATCGGGTCGCCCGGCCGATGCGCTGGAATCGCTTCGCGAGGCGGTGGCGCGGGCGCCCGACCAGCCGCTCATCTCCGCTTTGCTCGGCCATGCGCTGATCGCCACCGAGAAGCCGGAGAATTTCGAGGAGGCGAAGCGAGTCCTCAAGGCCGCCATCGGCCGCGACAATTCCAACCCCTTCGCCTGGTACCAGCTCGGAATCGTCTACGACCGGGAGGGCGACCAGGGGCGTGCTGCGCTTGCGACGGCGGAGCGCTACAATCTCGAAGGCCAGGCCAAGCTCGCCCTCGCCAATGCCGAGCAGGCGATGCGCGCCATCCCCAGCGGCTCGTCCGACTGGCTGCGCGCCCAGGACATCGCCATGGTCTCGCGCACCGAGGTGGACAAGGACAAGAAGAAGAATCGTGACCGCTGAGGCCCAGCCGCGCGCCAAAGGCGGGTTCGGCGGCTGGAAGGCCGCGCTCGCCGCCGGCCTCGTCGGCTCGGCGATCGGCGCCGGAGCGATGATGGCCGCCTCCGGCACGCTGATCCGCTCCTACCTGCTCGAGAATCCCGAGGTCCTGCCCGAGGCGATGCAGCGCCTGCAGGAGCGGGAGGCGGCGAACAGCGTCCGCGGCAACCGGGCGGCGCTGGAGACGCCCTTCGCCGGCGCCTGGGCCGGCGCACGGGACGGCGACGTCGTCCTCGTCGAGTTCTTCGATTATGCCTGCGGCTATTGCCGCGCCAGCAACGCCGACGTCGACCGCCTGCTCGCCGAGGACAAGAAGCTGAAGGTCGTCTGGCGCGAATGGCCGGTGCTCGGGCCCGACAGCGAGGCCGCGGCCCTGGCCAGCCTCGCCGCCGCCGAGGCCGGGCGCTTCAAGCCCTTCCACGACGCCTTGTTCGCGGCGGGCCGCCCGACCGCGGACAATGTCGCCCGCGCTCGGCGGGCGATCGGGCTGGACGAGGCGGCCGTCGCCCGCCTCCGCGCCTCGCCGGTCGCCGTCCGGGAGGTCAACCGCAACTACCAGCTCGCCTCGTTCCTGCGCGGCACCGGAACGCCGGTCTTCGTCGTCGGCGACAAGGTCCTCCACGGCGCCGTCGGCTACGACAAGCTCAAGGCCGCCGTCGCCGAGGCCCGCGGCCGCGGCCGCGGCCGCGCCTGACCCCTCCCTTGCCCAAGTCGCTCCGCCCCTGTAACCAGAGGGCAAGTCACGGGCGCCTCGGGCGTCCGGAACGAGAACATAAGAGTGTTTCGCCATGGCGCAGCAGGCCGCGACGGCTCCGCTCCCGCCGGCACGGAGCCCGGCGCAGGCGGTAAGTTCCCCGCTCGAGGAGCGGCGCAACCCCCATCGCCACACCTATGGCGCGCTCGATCTCGGCACCAACAATTGCCGCCTGCTGGTGGCGCGCCCGGCCGAGGACGGCTTCGTCGTCATCGACGCCTTCTCCCGCGTCGTCCGGCTCGGCGAAGGTCTCGGCACCAGCGGCAAGATCAGCGAGGCGGCGCAGGACCGGGCGGTCGCGGCGCTCTCGGTCTGCGCCGACAAGCTCTGCCGCCGCCGCGTCTCCCTTTCCCGCTCGGTCGCCACGGAGGCGTGCCGCCGCGCCGTCAACGGCCGCCATTTCGTCGAGCGGGTGCGGCGCGAGACCGGCATCTGCCTGGAGATCATCTCGCCCGAGGAGGAGGCGCGGCTCGCCATGCTCGGCTGCCACCGCCTGCTCGAGCCGGGCGACGGGCCGGCGCTGATCTTCGACATCGGCGGCGGCTCGACGGAGCTCGTCCTCATCGACACGGACGGCGGCGGCACGCCGAAGATCAAATGCTGGTGGAGCGCGCCCTGGGGGGTGGTCTCGCTCACCGAGAGCGAGGGACGCGACTTCGCCGACGCCAGCGAGCGGGTTGCCGCCTTCGGCCGAATGAAGGAGCGAGTCCGCCACGCCTTCCGCCGCTTCGCCGAGCTGCTGCCGCCGCGGCGTGACAACATCCGCCTGCTGGGGACCAGCGGCACGGTCACCACCCTCGCCAGCATCCACCTCGCCCTTCCGGCCTACGACCGCCGCGCCGTCGACGGACTGCTGATGCCGGCCGAGGACATGCGCGCGGTCAACGCCATGCTGTCGCGGATGAGCATCGCCGAGCGGGCCCAGCTCCCCTGCATCGGGCTCGACCGCGCCGACCTCGTCGTCGCCGGCAGCGCCATACTCGACGCGATCATGGAGATCTGGCCGGCCAAGACCCTCGGCATCGCCGACCGCGGCATCCGCGAGGGCATCCTCCGCTCGCTGATGGCGCGCGACGGGCACAGATTGTGAGGTGTGTGAAGCCTAGTCCTCCCTGCGGCGCAGCCGGGGGGAGGGGGACCATGCGAAGCATGGTGGAGGGGCAGGCGCCGCTCCGCCCCTCCACCGCCTTGCAGGCGGTCCCCCTCCCCATCGCTGCGCGACGGGGAGGACCGGGGTGACCCGCCTCCGCACCGCCAAGGGCCGCAAGGTGAGCTCGACCAAATGGCTCGAGCGCCAGCTCAACGACCCCTATGTCAAGCGCGCCAGGGCGGAGGGCTATCGCTCGCGCGCCGCCTACAAGCTGATCGAGCTCGACGAGCGCTTCGGCTTTTTGAAGGGCGCCGAGCGGATCGTCGACCTCGGCATCGCCCCGGGCGGCTGGACCCAGGTGGTGCGCCAGCGCCTGCCCCAGGCGGCCGTGGTCGGAATCGACCTCCTGCCCACCGATCCGATCGACGGCGCCGCCATCCTCCAGATGGATTTCCTCGCCGAGGAGGCGCCCGAGCGCCTGCGCGAGGCGCTCGGTGGGCCGGCCGACCTCGTCCTCTCCGACATGGCGGCGAACACCGTCGGCCATCCCCAGACCGACCATCTGCGCACCATGGCGCTGGTCGAGGCGGGGCTGGAATTCGCCGCCGAGGTGCTGAAGCCCGGCGGCGCCTATGTCGCCAAGGTGCTCGCCGGCGGCGCCGACAACCATCTCGTCGCCGAGCTCAAGCGCCGCTTCGCCACCGTCAAGCACGCCAAGCCCCCCGCCAGCCGCAAGGGCTCGTCCGAATGGTATGTGGTGGCGCAGGGCTTCAAGGGCGCCCCCGAACCGGGTTGACCGGGGAAGGGCCGCGCCCTATCTCGCGCCCCGCACTGCCCGATCGTCTAATGGTAAGACTACGGACTCTGACTCCGTCAATCGAGGTTCGAATCCTCGTCGGGCATCCATCCCCTTAGAGCGGTCGGCGAGGAGGTTCACCCACCTCCGTTCGGGCTGAGCCTATCGAAGCCCCATCCTCCTGCTTTGCGAAAGGGGAGGGAAAGCCCTTCGACAGGCTCAGGGCGAACGGTGCGGGCGATTCTATCCAATCCCTCGACCCTAGGACCTGCGGAGCCGCGGCACCTGTCTGGCGCAGGTCGCGAGCTCCGTTTCGGCCTGCGCGGAGGGGGCGGCGAGCTCGGCCGAAGCGGCGGCGCCGGCCTCTTCCTGGTCCTGCTTGAACCGGGCGGAGGTGAGGCCGGCCTTGCGGGCCACCTCGGAGGCGGCGAGGCCCCAATAGAGGGCGCGGTCGAAGCGCAGCCGCTCCTCCGCGGAATTGGGCTCGACCTGCTTCGCCGCCGCTTCCGTAAGCGCCGCGCAGCGCAAGGCGTGAGGGTAGGAGGGAAGCGGCTTGCCCTTCGCCAAAGCGGGGCCGCCCAGCAGCGCGACGGCGGCCAGGAGCAGCCGCGTCACGCTTTTCAGCCGCGGATGCCGGTGCGCACCACCGCAGGCTCGCGGCAGCCGCCGACCTGGCGCTCCACGGCGAGATAATGATTGGCCGGCGGCAGCTCGCCGAGCTTCTGGACGCGCGACGCCCGTGGCGAGGTTTCAGCGTAAGTGATGGGGATTCCGGGGCAGGCCGGGGCGGCGGCGGGCGGCGATCGCCGCTGCGGCGCGGCGGGCGGAGCGGCCAGCGCCGGCACGGATATCGCGGCGAGGGCGAGGGCGAGAACGGGACGCATGAGCAGGCTCCTCCTTCCTGTTCCTCCCGCGGTGCGGGGGAGGGGACCGAAAGCAGGGTCCTTTACCACGCCGGTTCCTCCCTTCCAATCGCCGCCTGACGCGCGGCGTCAGGGGCGGGGCGCGCTGCCGAGCCGGCGCAGCCCGGTCGCGATCAGCGCGGGGCCCGCGCAGGCGCCGCCGCCGCGCCGGTCGAGTGGAAGCGCGGCAAGGTCGGGGACGAGGCTTCCCGCCATTTCCACCCGGTCGCCCGGTCTCAGCGCGATGCGCAGGCCGAACGCCCAGATGACGACGGTCGTGCCGTTGCCGTCGCTCAGCACGCGCGCCTCCCGCGGCCAGACGATGATCACGTTGCCGCTGCCGCCCTTGACGCGCGCTGCCGCTGATCGCGGCCAGACGATGATGGTGGTACCGCCGCCGTCTCGCTTCGCCTGCGCGGGGGGCGAGTGGGGCCAGATCACGACCGTGCTGCCGCCGCCGCGGCGACGGGGGACGGCCGGTCGAGGCCGGATCGCCGCTGTCTCTACGGAGAGCGCGAGGCAGCCGGCGGACCGCGTCAGCGCGCCCGCGACACGCGCGTCCGCCGGCGGCGTGGCGATCCCGGCGGCGAGTCGGGGAAAGGCCGGAGCCGGGCGCTCCGCCGCTCCGGCGGCGGTCGCCAGCATGGCGGCGGCGAGGATCGGAAAGCGGAGCATGAGCGCCTCCCTTGCGGAGCGGGCGTTGTACCACGCCGCCGCATCGCATCCAAATCGCGCCGGGGGGCGTTGGGCCGGGATGATCCGGACCCTGCCGACCGCCCTCGCTCTGGCGCTGCTGGCCGGCTGCGCGACGGCGCCGCCGATCCGCGACGCCGACACCCGCGCCTGGTGGAGGACGACGGCGGACCTGTCGAGCGACCGAATGGAGGGCCGCGACACCGGCTCCGCCGGCTACGAGCGCGCCGCCGCCTATGTCGCCGAGCGATTCCGCCGCGCCGGCCTCGTCCCGGCGGGCGAGGGCGGCACCTATTTCCAGCGGGTCCCGCTCAGCGAGGTGCGGGTCGAGAAGGCGGGGACCGCGTTCGAGATCGTCCGCGACGGGGGCGCCGCCGTGCCGCTGCGCTTCCTCCACGACATCAACGTCCGCCCGACCGAGCGCCTCCCCGCCGCCCTCGACGCGCCGCTCGCCTTCCGCGGCTATTGCTCGAAGTCGGAGATGCGCGACGTGAGGGGCCGGATCGCCATCTGCTTCAACGCCCGCCGCACCGCCGGGGAGCGCAACGCCGCGGCGCTGGCGGCCGGGGCGGCGGGGCTGATCGCCGTCGACAATCCCTATTTCACCGTCGAGCCGCCGCGCTGGCCGGCCGCCTATGCCCGCACCGTCCGGATCGCCGGCGCCGAGCCGCTGCCCGACGCCGCGCTCGCCGTCTTCCGCCTCAATGCCGACGCCTTCGCCGCGCTCCTCCAGGGTTCCGGCCGCGATGCCGCCGCGATCCTCGCCGCGGGCGGCCGCGACGCGCCGCTCGCCGCCTTCGACGTCCCCGCCCGGCTGCGCGCCCGCCTCGATCTGCGCACCGCCCGCTACAGCGCGCCCAACGTCCTCGCCGTGCTTCCGGGCACCGACCTCAAGGACCGCTATCTCGTCCTCGGCGCCCATCTCGACGGCTACGGCCGTGGCGAGCCGGTGGACGGCGACGGGCTCTACAACGGCACGCTCGACGATGCCGCCTATGTCGCTCTCCTCGCGCGGCTCGCCGACAATCGAAAGGGCCGCCCGTTCCGCCGCTCGGTCCTGTTCGCCGCCTTCACCGGCGAGGAGAAGGGGCTGCTCGGCTCCAATCACTACGTGAGGCATCCCACCGTGCCGCTCGCCGCGAGCGACGCGATGATCAACCTCGACCAGCTGCGCCCGCTCTTCCCGCTCGACCTCCTCACCATGCTGGCGGTCGACCGATCCAGCCTCGGCGAGACGGCCCGGGCGGTCGCGGGGCCGATGGGGATACGAATCCAGGCCGATCCGGAGCCGGAGCGCGGCCTCCTCCAGCGCGCCGACCACTGGCCGTTCCTGCAGGCCGGCATTCCCGCCACCGGCTTCATCTTCGGCTACGTGCCCGGCACCGAGGCGGAGCGCCGCTACCGGCTCTGGTACCGCACCCGCTACCACCATCCCGCCGACGACCTTTCCCAGCCGATGGACTTCGCGGCGGCCGCGAAGTTCAACAGCTTCTTCTATCGGCTCGTCGAGGCGGTCGCGGACGCGCCGGACGCCCCGCGCCTCCTGCCTTCGGCCGCGCCCGGGCGCTGACGGGACGGGCCGCCGCGCGAGGCGGCTCGCTTTTCTCGCCGGGCTCGGCATGATGGCCGCCCGCGACTCGGCCCGGCGAAGGCCGGTCGCGTAGCCAGGGGGGGCGCATGAGCTATCTCGAACGACCGCGACTCGTCTTCAGCGGCCGCTTTCAGGCCGACGTGTCGACGGTGAACAACGACGTGCGGCATTATGCCAACGGCGCCTTCGAGGAGCGTTTCCAGTCCCGCCAGAACGGCGATCTCAACGGATGGTGGAACCCGGAAGGGTCGGGCGCCTTCCGCCTCGTCGGCGCAAGGGTGACGGGCGCGGACTCGGGCGAAGCGGCCGGCGCCGACCCGGCCGTCGGCCTCCATGTCGCCGGCAACGTGGATTGCGCGCCGGCCAAGCTCGTCGATCTCGATCCCCAGTTCCAGATGGGCTCGATGATCTGGGGCCTCCAGATGGTGCTGACCGACGGGACCACCGAATATCTGCGCGGCGATTATGCGCCCGCGCCGTTCCGCGACCTGTTCTTCGGCCGGATCGCCACCGCCGCCGGCAGCGGCGGCGCCTCGGCCAAGTTCACCAGCGTCCTCGAGAACCTGGTCTGGGGGGAAGCGGCCAAGGGCTCCCCGACGCTCGCCGCGCTCAAGGCCCTCGCCGACAAGGCGGGCGGCCGGCTGTCCGTCAGCCTCACCACCATCGGCTATTATTCCAACGCGAAGAGCGCCGACTTCACGCTCGGCCTGCTCGTCGGCGCGATCGGCCCGTGGCGGGAGGGCGAGCCGCTCTTCTTCCCGGCGGCGCGGCGCTTCGCCCCGGCGGACGGCCAGGGCGGCGCCACGGCGACGCTCAACCTCAATTTCTGCGACGGCTGGACGGACGGCCGCAGAGTCACGATCGACCTCGCCAATTGCCTGCCCCTCCAGGATCGCGCCGGAACGGTGACCGACGTCGGGCCGCTCACCCTCGCCATGCTGCGGGCGCCGGACAAGACGACCTCGTCCGGCGGAACGACGACGATCGAGGCCGGCACACCCCAGAATGCGGCGGTGACGCCCGCCGATTACGCGGTCATCGGCGAAATCGACTATCGCGCCGCCGGCTGGCTGACGGCGACCGCGGGCCTCGCCAGCTTCGATACCGATCTCGGCGCGGATCTCGAAGACCGCCCGCTCGCGCTGATCGCCGACGGGCCCGACGGCGGCAAGGTGGTCGCGCTGCGCGAGACGATCGCGGGCTATTTCGCTCGCGCCGACGCGTTCGAGCAGCGCGCCGATCCGGGCGCGAGGCCCGCTCGGCTCGCGGTGGACATCCAGGCGCGATGCTTCGGCCGTCCGCTCGGGGGCGCGCCGCTGGTGGTCGCGCTCGAGCCGCGCCAGTCCGGAGGGGGCACCGGCGGGAGCGAGCCGCGGCCGCCCAAGGCGCCGGTCCCCGACATCAACTTCCCCGCCGCCGCGATCGGCCTGGACGGCCACGGCCGTTACAAGACGAACAAGAGGGGCTTGGCCGAGGTCCGCATCTCCGCCGCCGACCCCGGCGATCCGCGCGACTATATCGACGGCCAGATCTACATGCTGGATTACGGCCTCGCGGTCGCCGGCGCCTCGCCGATGCACGCTTTGGACAAGATAGTCCTCCACGTGCGGGAGGCCTTTTCCGGGCCCGCCTCGCCGCAATGGAGCGACGTCGCGCCGATCTTCACCCAGTTCGCCAACCTCTATCCGGTGATGAGCCGGCGGATGTTCGACTTTTCCGACATGGCGACCGCGGCGGAGAAGGCGAAGATCCTCCGCTTCGCCCTGACCCGGCCGATCGGCGACCCGAACCACATGCCCGTCACCCGCGACCTCTCCGCCGGCAAGCGGCGGATGCTGCTCGCCTGGCTCGACAAGTTCGCGCCGCAACTGCCGGCCGAGACCGAGGCCGAGGCGGCGGCCGAGGCTGCCGAGGAGGCCGTCGCCGCCTATCCGCCCGCCCCCGTCGGCGAGGCGAGGCCGGAGGGACGGCGAGTGGCGCTGCAGCGCCTCAAGGGCATGTCGAGCGAACGGGCGGAGGAGGAGCAGGCGGCGCGGGAAGACGCGCGCGCCGCCGCGCCGCCGGCCGAAGGGGAGATCTGAAGATGCTCCAGATAGCGTCGTCCTACATCGAGCGGGTCGCCTCGGCCGAGGCGCCGGAGGACCTCTACGATCTCGTCAACGACGCGATCCGGCTCGAGCACGCCACCATCCCCGCCTATCTGTCGGCCTGGTTCAGCCTCAAGCCGGGCACCAATGCGGAGGTCGGCGCGATATTGCGCAGCATCGTCATCGAAGAGATGCTGCACATGGCGATCGCCTCCAACCTGCTCATCGCGATCGGCGGAGCCCCGAAGATCGACGAGCCCGGGTTCATCCCGACCTATCCGGGCCCGCTTCCGATGGACGTCGGCCACGGCGTCATCGTCGGCCTGGAGCGCTGCTCGACCCGGCTCATCGTCGAGACCTTCATGCAGATCGAGGAACCGGAGCAGGTCCTCCAATTCCCCAGCGTGCTGGAATCGGTCTCGCCGGTCGCAACGATCGGGCAGTTCTACAAGGAGCTGCTCGTCAAGCTGAAGGACCTGGGGCCCGGTGCCTTCAAGGGCGATTTCTCGCGCGAGCTCACGGGCACCCAATGGTTCTCGGACCAGTTGTTCGAGATCAACGACTTCGACAGCGCCAGCCGCGCGGTCGAGATCATCGTCGTGCAGGGGGAGGGGACGACGCAGTCGCCCGACGACGCGTCGGGCGAGCTCGCCCATTATTACCGCTTCCGCCAGGTGGTGGAGGGCCGCCTGCTGGTCCAGGGTCCGAGCGGCGGCTGGGCCTATGCCGGCGCTCCGGTCTCGCTCGACAATAACGGCGTCTATCCGATGAAGGCCAATGCGAAGAGCGCCGACTATCCGCCGGGAAGCCGCGCCCGCGCCGTGGTCGATACGTTCAACGCCGCCTATTCCGATCTCCTTCGCTCCCTCCACTGCACCTTCAACGGCGAGAAGGCGCAGATCGACGTCGCCATGGGGCTGATGTACGATCTGCGCTTCGCCGCGCAGGACGTGCTTGCGACGCCTAACCCGTCCGGCAGCGGGGTCTGCGGCCTTCCCTTCGAATACGTGCCGGCCTGAGCGCCGGCCGCAACTTCGCGATGGAGTGGGGCGGCCTCGCCGACTAAGGCTTGCCGCGCCGGCAGCGCCCGTCCGAAGGCGCGCCCCTGAAGGAGAGACTTATGCGCGCCGCCGTCCTTGCCCTGCTCGCCGCGACCGCCGCCTGTGCCGCCCCGCCTTCCCGGCCGGCGGCGAGCGCCGAGGCGCCGTCGGGCTACAGCCTCGCCGCCCAGCGCGCCAAGATCGCGCGCATCGAGATGCGCCCCGACACCAGCTTCCTCACCGCCGAGGAGCGGGACGTCGTCAACTATCTCATCGAGGCCGCCGACCTCCTCAACCCCGTCTTCCTGCGCCAGGTCAGCGCCGACAATCCGCGGGTGAGGGAGGAGATCGCCCGCTCCGCCCGGCCCGACCGGGCGCTCCTCCTCGACTGGTTCGACTTCAATGCCGGCCCGTGGGACACGCTCGCCGACAACCGGCCCTTCTGGGGCGAGCGCCCGCTCCCGCCCGGCGGCGGCGTCTACCCGGCCGATCTCACCAAGGAGGCGCTCGACTCCTATCTCGCCGCGCACCCGGACCGGAAGGAGGCGCTCACCAGCCCCTATACGGTGGTGAAGCGCGACGGCGACCGCCTCGTCGCGGTGCCCTACAGCGTCGAGTACCGGCAGTGGCTGGAGCCGGCGGCGAAGCTGCTCGAGAAGGCCGCCGCCCGCACGAGCAATGCCAGCCTGAGGCGCTTCCTGACGCTGCGCGCGCAGGCCTTCCGCACCGACGATTATTATCCCTCTGAAATGGCCTGGATGGACGTCTCCGGCACGCCGATCGAGGTCGTGATCGGCCCCTACGAAGTCTATGTCGACAATCTCTACGCCCAGAAGACGGCGTTCGAATCCTACGTCACCGTCGCCGACCCGAAGCAGTCGGCGGCGCTCGCCCGCTACAAGGCCCTGCTCCCCGACATGGAGCGCAACCTGCCGGTCGACGCGAAGTACAAGGACGCCAACCGCCCCTTCTCCTCGCCGATCCTCGTCACCGAGGAGGTGCATGGCGGCGGCGAGGCCGGGCCGGGCATCCAGACCATCGCCTTCAACCTTCCCAACGACGAGCGGGTCCGTGCCGCCAAGGGCGCGAAGAAGGTCATCCTCGCCAACGTGCTCGGCGCCAAGTACGAGCGGATCGTGGCGCCGCTCGCCGGCCTCGTCTTCGTGCCCGACCAGGCCCGCTCGGTCACCAAGGCGTACATGACGCAGGAAACCCTGTTCCACGAGCTGTCGCACAGCCTCGGGCCGGGCATCCTGACGCTGGGCGGCCGCCAGACCACGGTCAATGCCGAGCTCAAGGACCAGTATAGCGCGATCGAGGAATCCAAGGCCGACGTGATGGGGGCCTGGAACATCCTCTACCTCATGCACCGCGGCGAGCTGCCGCTGGCCGAGCGCGAGCAGCTCCTCGCCAGCTACGTGGCCGACGTCTTCCGCCACCTGCGCTTCGGCACCGCCGACGCGCACGGCCGCGGCGCGGCGATGCAATACGGCTTCCTGAGGGAGCGGGGCGGCCTCGCCTGGGACTCCTCGGCGAAGCGCTTCCGGCTGGATTACGACAAGCTGGAGGCGGCCATACCGGCGCTCGTCGCCGAGCTGGTCAGGATCGAGGGCGACGGCGACTATGCCGGCGCCAAGGCCTTCCTCGACCGCTACGGCCGGCTCGACCCGGACGCCCAGGCGGTGATCGCGACGATGGGGCACATCCC
Organism: Alphaproteobacteria bacterium; assembly: GCA_019232625.1. Lineage (GTDB taxonomy): Bacteria > Pseudomonadota > Alphaproteobacteria > Sphingomonadales > Sphingomonadaceae > Allosphingosinicella. Next base: position 15,544 of record JAFANP010000010.1, read on the forward strand.
CGTCGACATCCAGCCCGTCTACCCGGCGCGGGTATAGGCATCTCCCCTCCCCGCGTGAGGGGAGGGCCGGGGGTGGGCGCCGCCGGGAGAGTCGTTGTCCGTGGAGGGCCACCCTATTCCACCCCGCGTGCAGGGAAGGGGACGAGGAGCGAAGATGGATTACCAGGCTATTCTCGACCAGGTGGTGGCGGACGTCTCCGCCTATCGCGGCCAGGGCACGGTCGCCTCCTACATCCCCTCGCTGGCCCGCGCCGATCCGCACAAGTTCGGCATCGCCGTCGCGCTGGAGGACGGCGCCGCCTTCGTCGCCGGCGACGCGGACGAGACCTTCTCGATCCAGAGCCTGTCCTACGTCTTCACCTTGAACCTCGCCCTGCAGCAGCTCAAGTCGGCGCTCTGGAACCATGTCGGGCGCGAGCCCTCCGGTGCGCCGGTCAGCTCGATCGTCCAGCTCGAGATCGAGCGGGGCCGGCCGCGCAACCCGATGACCAGCCCCGGCGCGATCGTCGTGTGCGACCAGCTGATCGGCCGCCGTCCCGCTGCCGAAGCCGCGGACGAGCTGATCGGCTTCCTGCGCGAGCGGGCGGGGGACCAGGGGATCGGAATCGACGAGGGCCTCGCCATGTCGGAATCGCAAGCGGGCGCCTTCAACCGCAGCCTCGCCCATTTCATCGCCGCCTTCGGCAACCTCAGGAATCCGGTCGAGGACGTGCTCGGCCTCTATTACCGCCATTGCTCGATTGCGATGAGCTGCCGTCAGCTCGCCCGCGCCGCCCTCTACCTCGCCTTCGACGGAACCGATCCCGTCTCCGGCGACGCGGTGACCACCCAGTCGCGCTCCCGACGAATCAACGCGCTGATGCTGACCTGCGGCCATTACGACAATAGCGGCGACTTCGCCTTTCGCGTCGGCCTTCCCGGCAAGAGCTCCGTCGCCGGCGCCATCCTCGCCGTCGCCCCCGGCAGGGGCTCGGTCTGCGTCTGGTCCCCCGGCCTCAACGCCGCCGGCACCTCCCTCGTCGGCGCAATCGCGCTGGAACGCCTCGTCGAAGCCACCGGCTGGTCGGTCTTCTGACGGCTTGACCGTCATCCCGGCGAAGGCCGGGATCTCCCTTTCCTCCTACGGTGCGGGAAAGAAGAGGGATTCCAGCTTTCGCCGGAACGACGGGAGAGGGCGGCCCCTCCCTCCCTTGCGGGCAGGGGCGACTGACCGCTAGGCTCCGCCTCGAGGGGGAGAGAGCGTCATGGTTCCAGCCTGGTTTGTGGCGTCGTTCTGGGCGGCCGCGTCGCTGCCCTCGTCCGCCTGCCCGATCGACCGGACCCTCTACCGCCTCCATGGCGCGCCCGGCTTCACCGCCGGCTTCGCACGGCAGGACACGCGCAAGCCGAGCGCGTCGGACCTCGCCTTCTGGCTGAAGACGCCGAAGCGCACCTACTGGTTCGCGTTCAGCTCGCCCAACGGCTATGGCGGCACCTACATCTCGCCCGACGTCGATCCGCGCCGGTCGAGGGCGAGCGCCGAGCCGATCGACCCGCCGGCGATCCCGGAGGGGGAGGAGGGCGTCTTCATCGAGTTCGACGCCTTCGCCGCGGATCGCGCCGCCTTCGAGTCGCCGCCCCAGTCGAAGGACCGGGCGCCCGCCTTCCTCTTCGCCCGCGGCCTCGGCCCCGCGCTCTGGTACAACGCCGTCGGCCTCTCCGCCGGCGACGAGAAGGCGAAGGTCGAATCCATGCCCATCGGCCTCTTCGAGGCCGCCGGCTGCACCCCCGCCCGTCGCTGAAAGGGGACAGTCGCCGGCGACTGTCCCCTCCCGGCTTCAGGCCAGCCATTCCGGCGCGGCCGACAGCGGGCCGCCGCCGGCGGGGATCGACATCATCATGATCGTGCCGGAATCGTCGTTGGTGATGAAGGCGTGCGCGAAGCTGCCGTTGCCCGCGTCCACCACGACCGACTCCGCGAACTCGAGGACATTGTCGGCGGTGGGATCGACGATGATCTGCGCGGTCGCGCTGCCGGCCGCGAAGGTGACCGTGCCGAGCCCGGTGCCGCCGTCGTAGCCGGTCGCGCCGGACAGCGTGAAGTCGGCCGAATCCGCCGTCCCGGTCACCGCGAAGTCGGTGACCAGCGTGCCCGACGTGTCGCCGCTCCGGGTGAAGGTGTAGACGAGGTTGGTGCCGCCGTCCTCGTCGACCGAGACGGACGAGACGGTGACGGTGACGAAGGCCGGCGAGGCATTGCCGGTGAAGCCGACCGTCGAGGCGGAGGAGGTCGAGCCCGACACCACGTGGTTGCGGGCGTCCATGTAGGCGTTGACCGCCGCCGTGTCGGTCGGCGCGCCGAGATAATGGTCGAGGTTGACCGTGCCGTCGTTGCGCTGGCGGACGCGAATGTCGCCGCCGCCGAGGCTGCCGCCGAGCGAGTGGGTGAAGGTGTTCGCCAGCGCGCCCGCGCCGCCTATGTCGAGGTCGAGATGGGAGGTGACGCCGGGGCCGGTGATCGCGTTCTGGGCGAGGATCCCGTTCGTCGCGTTGCCGCTGCCGTCGAGCAGGATGTCGATGGCGTTGCCCGTGATGGTCGCGCGCAGCGTGCCGTTGCCGTCCTGGCCTTCCTGCAGGAGAATCGCCCGCGTCGTCCCGGCATAGGAGATGACGTTGTCGGTGATCGCCACGTTCATGGTCCCGCCGCCGGGATTGCTGACGGAGATGCCGTCGGCGGTGACTCCGTTCGCGGTGCTGATCGTGTTGCCGTCGAGACGCGCGTCGAACTCATAGCCGGTGTCGAACGCCGATCCGACCAGGCTTACGACGGTGAAGTCGCCCGTTCCGCTGCTCAGCGTGTTGCCGGTCGCGTCCAGGTCCACGTGGCTGCTGTCGCCGGCGCTGACCGTGAGCTGGTCGTTGTTGCCGCTCGAAATGCTGTTCGCGACGCGCAGGTTCATCGTCGCGCCGTCGAAGGCGTCGGCGACGATGCCGCCTCCGTTATTGTTCTGGCTGGTGGCGTTTTCGAGGCCGATATTGGCCGTCGCGGTGCCGCGGATGCCGAAGAGGTAGCCGCCGCCGAGCACGGCGGCGGAGGCGCTCCCTCCGGAGACGTAGAGGTCGAGATTGCCCGACTGCATCTGCAGGTTGAGATTGTCGTCGCCGCTGCCGGTGATCGTGGTGTTCACGATCCGGCCGGTCCCCAGCATGTTGTAGAAATGGATGCCGTCCTCGTCGGAGGCATTGCCGACGCCGGTGATGGTCGAGTTGAGCAGCGCGAAATTGGTGACGTTGTTGCCGTTGATTGCCTGCTCGGCGCCGCCGGTTATGTCGATGTTGTCGAGCAGGACGTTGGTCACCGTCGCCAGGTGGATGGCGGCGTTGGTGTCGAGATTGTCGCCGACGGCGAGGCCTCCGTTGGTCGGGTCGAGATCGACGCTCCCCGCATTGGTCAGGACCATGTTGGCGAGGCTGATGTCGTGCGCGTTGGTGACGCTGATGCCGCGGCCGGTCGTGTTGAGGATGCTGCCGCCCGAGCCGTCGGCGGTGCCGATGCCGGTGACGGCGAAGCCGCCGCCCGATCCCGTGTTGGCGAGGACGATGCCGTTCGTTGCGCCGTTGACCGATACGCTCTCCAGCGTGACTCCGGCGGCGCCGATGGCGGTGCCGCTGATCGTCACCGCGGTGCCGGTGGTCGAGGTGACGCTGCTGCCCGGGCCGGTGACGGTCACGGTGCCGCCGCCGGTGGCGTTGAGCCCGGCGCCGCTGGTGGTGACGATGTCGAATCCGCCGTCCAGCGCCAGCGAGCCGCTGTTGCCGACGAAGTTTATGCCCGTCGCCGCCCCGGTCGAAACCGTCCCGCCGCCTTCCAGGCTCACGGCGAGCGAGGTGCCGGTGATGTCGATCCCGCCGCCGCTCTGGGTGCCGGTGATCGTCGTCGCGCCGGTGACGGTGAAGCTGCCGCCCACGCCGGCAAGGTCGATCGCGCCGCCGGCGGAACCGAGCGACTCGGCGCCGTTCAGGGTGACGTTGAGCGTGCCGCCCTGGTCGACGTCGATGATCTGGCCGGTGCCCGAGGTGCCGACGTCGGAGATGGTGAGCGTGCCGACGCTGCCGCCGCTGTCGGCGATGTCGGCGCCGCTGGTGTTGCCGATGTCGATCCCGGAGATGACGTTGTTCTGGGCGACGTTGATGCCGTCGCCCGCGGTCGCCTCGATCGTCGGGCGCACCGCGCCGGTGGAGTCGCCGACCAGTATCTGCCCGTTGAGCAGGTTGATCCCGTCCGCCTCGGCATAGATGCCGGTGCCGGTCCCGGCGAGCAGGTGGACGGTGTGTCCGGGCTGCGGCCCCCCGAGCGTGCCCTGGGCCGCGTTGAACGCGGCGATCGAGGTGAACGGATCGGCGGCGGTGCCGGTGTTGGCGCTGCCGACGGCGCTGTTGTCGATGAACCAGACCGTCTGCGGGCCGACGCCGACGCCTGCGCCGGTGATGGTGATGGTGACGTTCTGGGTGGCGGTTCCGCCATGGCCGTCGGCGATCTGGACCGTATAGGTCTGGATCCGGATCTCTCCTTCGCTGAGGCCCTCCAGCGCGGCGTCGGACACCGAGAAGTCCCAGCCCACGCTGTCGCCCGGCTGGTCGACCGGATCGAGGCTGAACGTGCCGAGATAGAAGGCGCCCTGGGGCGTGAAGCTGGCGCTGTGCGTGTCGCTGACGTCCACGTCGTTGAACGCGATCGTTCCGCTGTCGCTGTGCACCGTCACGTTCTCGCCCGGATCCCCGTCGGGAAGCTCGGCCACCGAGCCGCTGGCGTCGGTGCCGCTCGCGTCGATCGTCGGCGCGTCGTTGACGCCGTTGACGGTGATGGTGAGGTTGGCGCTGTCCGACTGCGAGCCGTCGGAGGCGGTGTAGCTGAATACGTCCTGCGCGCTCTCGCCCGCGGCGAGGCCGTTCGCGGCGGCGTTGGGCGCGTAGGTGTAGCTGCCGTTGGCGTTGAGGGTGAGGGTCCCGTAGGTGCCGGCATAGGTGCCGGGGTTGGTCACCGTCAGGGGGTCGTTCTCGGCGTCGGTGTCGTTGGCGAGCACGTTGCCGGAGACGCTGCTATCCTCGTTGGTCGTCGCGCTGTCGTCGATGGCGTTGGGTGCGCCGCTGAGGCCGTTGACCGTGACGGTGAGCGTCGCCGTGTCCGAGACGGTGCCGTCCGAGGCGATGTAGGTGAAGACGTCGTTCGCCGACTGGCCGTTGTTGAGCGCGGCCGCGGCTGCGCCAGGCGTGTAGGTGTAGGTGCCGTTGGCGGCGAGCACGAGGGTTCCGTAGGCGCCGATGAAGGTGCCGGGATTGATCACCGTCAGCGGGTCGTCGGGGTCGGTGTCGTTGGCGAGCACGTTGCCCGAGACGGGGCTGTTCTCGTCGGTGGTGGCGGTGTCGTCGTTGGCGACCGGGGCGTCGTTGATCCCGGTGACGGTGACGGTGAGCGTCGCGGTGTCGGAGGCGGTGCCGTCGGTCGCGGCGTAGGTGAAGACGTCCTGCACCACGTCGCCGGTATCGAGCGCCTGCGCCGCCGCTCCGGGCGTGTAGGTATAGCTGCCGTCGGCGGCGACGACCAGGGTGCCGTAGGTGCCGGCATAGGTGCCCGGATTCGCCACCGTCAGGGTCTCGCCGTCGACGTCGGTGTCGTTGGCGAGGACGTTGCCCGACACACCGGAGGAGTCCTCGGTCGTTGAGGCGGAGTCGTCATTCGCCACCGGCGCGTCGTTGGCGCCGTTGACCGTGACGGTGAGCGTCGCCGTCGAGGAGGCGGTGCCGTCGGAGGCGGTGTAGGAGAAGACGTCCTGCGCCGTCTCGCCGGTGTCCAGGCCCTGGGCCGCCGCGTTGGGCGCGTAGGTGTAGCTGCCGTCGGCGGCCAGCGTCAGGGTGCCGTAGGAGCCGACATAGGTGCCGGGGTTGGCCACCGTCAGCGGTTCGACGTCCACGTCGGTGTCGTTGGCGAGCACGTTGCCGGAGACGCTGGCATCCTCGCTCGTCGACGCGGAGTCGTTATTGGCGACGGGAGCGTCGTTGGCGCCGTTGACGGCGATCGTGACGGTGGAGCTCGAGGTGGCGCCGAACTCGTCCTTGATCGTGTAGCTGACGACGACGGTGGCGGTCTCGCCGGTGTCGAGATAGTCGAAGTCGGTCCCCGGATCGAACCGGACCTGGTTTCCGACCACCGAGGCGCTGCCCTGGCCGGAAGGCGCCGACGCGGCGGTGACGGTGAGGACGGCGCCGTTGTCGACGTCGGTGTCGTTGGCGAGCACGTTGACCGTCACCGGCGAATTCTCGCCGGTCGAGGCGGTGTCCGCGTGGGCGACCGGCGCGTCGTTGACGCCGGCGAGGTTGATCGTCAGCGTCCCAGTGTCGCTGAGGCTGCCGTCCGAGACCACGTAGTTGAAGCTGTCCTGCACCACCTGGCCCTGGGCCAGCGACTGGGCGGCGGCGTAGGGCGTGTAGGTGTAGGTGCCGTTCGCGTTGAGGACGAGCGTGCCGTAGACGCCGGCATAGGTGCCGGGATTGGCCACCGTGAGGCTGTTATGCTCCCAGTCGAAGTCGTTGGCGAGCACGCTCGAGCCGGAATAGGTGCCGACGTCCTCGTTGGTCGAGGCGGTGTCGTCGAACGCCAGCGGCGCATTGTTGTGCTCGAGGTCGATCGTGATGTCGGAGAATCGCAGCCGCTCGACCTGGAGCAGGCGGTCGTTGCCGTCGATATGGGTGCCGCCGGTATGGCTGACGAACAGATTCTCGCCGTTGCGCGAGAAGCTGTATTCGAGAACCGAGCCCGAATAGACGGCGGTGTCGGTGCCGTTGCCGCCATGGATGAAGTCGTCGCCCTGGCCGCCGACCAAAGTGTCGTCGCCCTCGTCGCCGTGCAGAGTGTCGTTGCCCGCGCCGCCGTCGAGATAGTCGTTGCCGGCCTTGCCCTGCAGGAAATCGTCCCCGCCGAGGCCGTACATGTAGTCGTCGAACTTGGTGCCCTTGAGATTGTCGCCGCCGCCAGTGCCTGTATAGGTCGTCACGTCAGTTCCCCTCACCGCTTTTGATGGATCAATCGCGGGCAAGGGACCGTAACCGCTGGAAGGCGGTTCGAAGAGTCCAGGGATCCCCAAATCCCTCCCGCACGGAAATTCGACTTGTCCAAGCTCCGATCGCGCCCCCGTTGCGATCAAACCTGAGGCTGGACTTGGGCGAGCGCGACTCGCCCTCAATTCAGATCTATTGCGGACGCAACGTGACTCCCGTGTGACGGGGAGTCCATAGGAAATGATACGCGCCGGGAACGACCGGGTTTCGCCCCGGCTCCGGATCGCGTCTCGCCGCGACTTCGGCTAGGAGGCGCGGATGGTGCAAACCCGGCCCTTTGCCGATCGCTCGCCCGGCCGCACCCGGCTCGCCGCCGGCGCGGCCCTCGCCGGCCTCGCCGTCGCCCCCGGCGCGTTCGGGGCGCACGCGCTCAAGGCCCGGCTGGGCGCGGAGGCGCTCGGCTGGTGGCAGACGGCTGTCCAGTACCAGATGTGGCACGGCCTCGCCTTGCTCGCGCTCTCCCGGATCGAAGGAGCCGGTCGGCCTGCCGCGCTGCTCGCCGCGGGAACAGTCGTCTTTTCCGGCAGCCTCTACGCCATGGCCCTCACCGGCGCCCGCTGGCTCGGCGCAGTGACCCCCTTGGGCGGCCTCGTCCTGCTCGCCGGATGGGCGCTCCTCGCCGCGCGGGCGCTCCGTTCCGGGAACTCGCCCTAGTCACGCCGCATTCCTGTGGCTATGGGCACGGGCGAAACCGTAAAATCAGGAAATTCGAAATGAGCCTCCGCAACGTGGCGATCATCGCGCACGTCGATCACGGCAAGACGACCCTCGTCGACCAGCTGTTCCGCCAGTCCGGCACCTTCCGCGACAACCAGCGCGTGGAGGAGCGGGCGATGGACTCGAACGACCTCGAGAAGGAGCGGGGGATCACCATCCTCGCCAAGTGCACGTCGGTCGAGTGGGAGCATGACGGCGCCACCACCCACATCAACATCGTCGACACGCCCGGCCACGCCGATTTCGGCGCCGAGGTCGAGCGCATCCTCTCGATGGTCGACGGAGTCATCCTGCTCGTCGACGCCGCCGAGGGGCCGATGCCGCAGACCAAGTTCGTCACCGGCAAGGCGCTTGCGCTCGGCCTCCGCCCGATCGTCGTCGTCAACAAGATCGACCGCCCCGACGCCCGCCCGGCCGAGGTGCTCGACGAATGTTTCGAGCTGTTCCTGAGCCTCGACGCCACCGACGAGCAGCTCGACTTCCCGACCCTCTACGCCTCCGGCCGCGCCGGCTATGCAGGGCTCACCGACGACGTGCGCTCCGGCGACCTGGCGCCGCTCTTCCAGACCATCGTCGACCACGTGCCCGCCCCGGACGCCAATCCGGAAGGGCCGTTCCGGATGATCGGAGTCCTCCTCGACCGCGATCCCTTCCTGGGCCGCATCCTCACCGGCCGCATCGAGAGCGGCCGGCTCGAGGTCAACGCGCCGATCAAGGCGCTCGACGTCGAGGGCCGGCAGGTCGAGGAAGGCCGCGCCACCAAGGTCTTCGCCTATCGCGGCCTGGAGCGCGTCGCGGTCGAGCGGGCGCAGGCGGGCGACATCGTCGCCATCGCCGGCCTCACCAAGGCGACCGTCTCCAACACCATCTGCGAGCCGGCGGTGACCCGCGCCATCGCCGCCCGCCCGATCGATCCGCCGACGCTGGCGATGAGCTTCGCCGTCAACGACAGCCCCTATGCGGGCCGCGACGGCGACAAGGTGCAGAGCCGCGTGATCCGCGACCGTCTGGAGCGCGAGGCGGAGGGCAATGTCGCCATCCGAATCACCGAGAGCGCCGACAAGGACGCCTTCGAGGTCGCCGGCCGCGGCGAGCTCCAGCTCGGCGTGCTCATCGAGACGATGCGCCGCGAGGGCTTCGAGCTGTCGATCAGCCGCCCCCGAGTCCTCTTTCGCGACGGGCCGAACGGCGGCCGCGAGGAGCCTTACGAGACGGTCGTCGTCGACGTCGACGACGAATATGCCGGCACGGTCGTCGAGAAAATGGCTCAGCGCAAGGGCGAGATGACCGACATGCGCCCGTCGGGCGGCGGCAAGACCCGCCTCACGTTCAGCGCGCCGAGCCGCGGCCTCATCGGCTATCACGGCGAGTTCCTCTCCGACACGCGCGGCACCGGCATCATGAACCGGCTGTTCGAGAAATACGGCCCGTGGAAGGGGCCGATCCAGGGCCGCCAGAACGGCGTCCTCATCTCGATGGAGCAGGGCGACGCCGTCGCCTATGCGCTGAACGCGCTTGAGGAGCGCGGCATCCTCTTCATCGCCCCGGGCGAGAAGCTCTATGAAGGGATGATCATCGGCGAGAACGCCAAGCCGCAGGACCTCGAGGTCAATCCCTTGAAGTCCAAGCAGCTCACCAACTTCCGCGCCTCGGGCGGCAAGGACGACGCTATCCGCCTCACGCCGCCCAAGCGCATGACGCTCGAGCAGGCGATCGCCTACATCCAGGACGACGAGCTGGTCGAAGTGACGCCGCGCAGCATCCGGCTGCGCAAGCGCTATCTCGATCCCCACGAGCGCAAGCGCCAGAGCCGCAAGGCGGAAGCCGCCTGACCCGCGCAAAAATCCTCCCCTGCCCCGGCAGGGGAGGGGGACCGCCCGAAGGGTGGTGGAGGGGCTTTCCCCAAACGATCGCCCATCCCCCTCGCGGGGAGAACCCCTCCGCGCGCCCCCTCGACCCAAACTGAATATCGAATATCGATATAACCCTTGACCCGCATCGATAATCGCCATATCGTTTATCGATTAGTCACGGGGAGAGCGTCATGGCCCGATCGGATTCAGCCGCATTGCGCCTGGCTTCAGGCGTTCTTCGGCTCCTCATCGTCCTCAACTGGCTGATGGGGGCGGCGATCCTCGTCCTGCTTCTGGTCGTGCCCAACGAGCGCTGGATCATGTCGGCGCTGGATCTCGTGCCTTCGCCCGAGGCGCGCAGGGTGGTGATGGGCCTTCGCGCCGTCGCGGCGATCGGTCTCGTCGGAGTCCCCATCAATTACCTCGTCCTCGCGCGGCTGCTGGCGATGGTTCGCACGGTCAGCCTCGGCGATCCGTTCGACGCCGCCAACGCGTCGCGCCTTCGGACCATCGCCTGGGCGCTGCTCGCGCTCCAGCTTATGAGCCTCGTCGTCGGCGCGATCGCCAGGGCGGTCTCGACGCCGGCCCACCCCGTCCACCTGGACGCCGGCTTCTCGATAAACGGCTGGCTCGCCGTGCTCCTCACCTTCGTGCTCGCCCGCGTCTTCGCGGAAGGCGCGACGATGCGCGACGACCTCGCCGGGACGGTCTGACATGCCTATCGCCGTCAAGCTCGACGACCGGCTGCACGAGCGGCGGATGACGCTGACCGAGCTTGCCGAGCGGGTGGGCATCACGATCGTCAACCTCTCCGTCCTGAAGACGGGCAAGGCGCGGGCGATCCGCTTCTCCACGCTCGAGGCGATCTGCGCCGCCTTGGCCTGCCAGCCGGGCGACATATTGGAGTTCGTCCCCGAGGCCGGAGACGGCGAGAGGTCCGTTCCCGACGATCCGGGGAGCGTCGCGGCATGAACCCCCTCCTCGGGATCCACATCGGCGCTGGGCTTCTCGCCCTCCTCGCCGGAGCCGCCGCGCTGGTCGCGGCCAAGGGGAGGCGGCTCCACGCCCGCGCCGGTACCGCCTTCTGCGCGTCCATGCTGGTTCTCGGCGTCACCGCCGCTATCCTGGAGCCGCTCCGGACGCCGCCCGGCTCCCCCATGAGCGGGGCGTTCGTCTGCTATTTCGTGGCCACGTCCTGGGTCGCCGCCCGCCGACGCGACGGCACGACCGGCCGGTTCGAGATGGGCGCCTGCGTCGCCGCCCTCGGCCTCGCCGCCCTGATGGCCTGGGGCGGCTTCACCGGCAGCACGACGCCCGCCGGCCGCGGCCCGGTCTTCGCGCTCGCCGGGCTCTGCCTGCTCGCCGGACTGCTGGACCTCAATGCCGTCCTGCGCCGGAAGCTGACCCCGACCCAGCGCGTCTCGCGTCACCTTTGGCGGATGTGCTTCGCCTTCTTCATCGCCACCGGGTCGTTCTTCCTCGGTCAGCAGCAGGTCCTGCCCCGCGGGGTGCGCGGCTCGCCGCTGCTCTTCGTCCTCGCCTTCGCGCCGTTCGCGGTGATGCTTTTCTGGCTCGCCCGGCTGCGGCTCTCGAAGCGGCTGCGCGGAGAACATGCCGCGTTCGGCGGAGGGCCGGCCGCGCCGCCGCCCGGACGCGGCGATCGTCGCCGGCGGCTCGCCCCCGGCCCTTGAGACTGGCGCAGCCCCGCTCGACAAGGAGTCTCGAAATGTCCGCAGCCGCTTCCGCTTCCGCTTCCGATCCCTCTTCCCGCCTCGCGGCCGCCGGCGCCGAAGGCGAGGTGTCGCTCCTCCGGCTCTACGTCCTGCGCGCCACCTACCTTCTTCTCGTCGTCGGCGTGGGGGCGATGATCCTGCCCGCGCTGATCGATCACGAGCCGACGGCGCGGGGCGTCATCCCCAGCCTGCTCGGCGGGGTGTGGCTGCTCGCCTTCATCGGCCTCCGGCACCCGCTGCGGATGATTCCCGTTCTGTTGTTCGAGCTTGCCTGGAAGACCCTCTGGCTGCTCGCCTTCGGCCTGCCGCAATGGTCGTCCGGGCAGGTGCCGCCCACATTCGCCGAGGACGTCTTCAACATCGGCCTCGGCGTCGTCCTGATGCCGATCGTCATCCCCTGGGGCTATGTCTGGCGCCATTATGTGAAGGCGCCGGCGGACCGCTGGAGGTGACGCCGCCGTCGACCGGAGACGCCGGAGCGTTGGGGACCATGTCGAATCCCTTCCACCGTTCGCCCTGAGCCTGTCGAAGCCTGTCCTGAGCGACGCCGCAGGCGGCGTCGAAGGGGGCTCTTCTTCTTGTCTCTCAAAAGCAAGGGAGGGCTTCGACAAGCTCAGCCCGAACGGAAATCGCGTCGATCCAAGCGCCCGCTGCGCTAGGACAGTCGCCGGCGCTGCGCCTCCTCGGCGCGCAGAGGTTCATCCGGCCCGGCCGGCCCGTGGAGCTTCGCCGGCCTCGCCCGGCCGGTCGGAGCCGGACGAACGGCGCGCTCCCGGAGTTCGTCCCGCTCAAGCCGAGACACCGTTCGGGCTGAGCCTGTCGAAGCCCCTTTCCTTGTCCGCCCTGGAGGGAGGAAAGGGCGAGCGCAGCCCGAACGGGGACGGACCCCTAGATTCCGTTGGCGAGATTGGTGTCGGCGTCGTGCGTCGTCGCATCCTTCATCATCGCGTTCTGGGTCGCCGCGTCGACCGAGCCGTTGGCGCCGGCCGCGGCCGCGCCGTTCATCGCGTCGCTTGTCGCGCTATTGTCGCCCATCATCATGTTCGCGTCGAGCGCGCCGTTGTCGAGCGTCATGTTGTCGGCGCCCATCGCGTTGGAGTCGTTGGCGTCGCCGCCGCCGCGTCCGCAGGCGGCCAGCGCGAGCACGGCACCGGCCAGCAAGATCATGCGCATAGCTTTTCCTCTCATCATCTGTGTCGTGACCGCTCTTGCGGCGGCTAAGCCGCGTCAACGGTTCTCCCCCCACTTGGCTCCTTGCGGCCCTCAGGCCCGCCGTCGCTCCCGTTTCCGGCCGGACGATGACGGGCCGCCTCGCCCGTCCCGGGGGCCCGGCCTCGCCTCATCCGGCGAAGGCCGGGACCCTCGATCCGGCTCGACGGCGACCTTCGCCGAGCCGAGGCGACTGGCAACCATTCCAGATCATTCTCGGCTCGACCCCCCGGTCGCAGGAGATAAGGTGACGATGGAACGGGGACGGGAAGAAGCATGCCGCTCATAAACACACGGGTGCAATGGGCGGTGGGGCAGGGCTTCTTTCATTCGGCCGCTTTGATCGAGGACGACGAGCTCCGGCTCAGATACGTATATGATTGCGGAGCGAAGGCGCTCTACGAGGAGGCGCGTTCCAACCGCGTCGACGAGCTTGTCGTCAGCGTGGGCCGGGGGGAGCGCCTCGACCTGCTCTTCCTTTCGCACGTCCATGAGGATCACGTGAACGGCGTCGAGCAGCTGCTCGACGGGACGACCGGTTTGCAGGTCGACACGATCGTTCTCCCGCTTCTGGGAGTCGAGGATCGGCTGATCGCTTTCGCTCGCAGCGTCAGTGAAGACCCTGCGGCCGCCGGGAACGGCTTTTACCGGGATCTCGTCGCGGACCCGATCGGGACGCTCTCACGCTTCAATCCTCGGCAGATATTGCTTGTTCGTTCGGGCGGTCCGGATGGCGGCGCTCCCGGCAGCGACGACCGGCCCGTAGGCAGGCCCGACGGCGGCGGAGAAATCTCCGGTCTTCGCGACGACAAGGGAAGAGCAAGCTGGAAGCTGGTCGGCCGGGGCGACGTCCAGCAGGTGGCCGCCACGCAACTTGGCGCGAGCGCGGACACCGCCGCGCGGGTCGCGGTGATCGACGACAGCCTGGCGCTCGCAACGTCGAGCCGCGACGACGCCCATCTTTGGCTTTTCGCGCCGTTCGTCGACCCCCTGGTCGAGGACGCGCGCGATGAGTTTCTCGAAGCGCTGGCGGACTCGCTGAAGATGAGCATCGGCAGCCTGCAGGTTTGGCTGAAGGACGTTGTCAACGTTGAAGATCTCGTCGTGAACCACGTCGGTAAGCTGAAGTCGGCCTACACTGTCATCACCGCCAATCTCAACATCACCACGATGAGCCTGTATTCCGGGCCGGAGCGCCCCATGGGCGACGAAGCACGTTGGCAGCGTGCTCGCTTCGGGAAATGGGTGGTGCAGGGAGGCGAGGACGTGGCGTGGCTAGGCACTGGCGACGCCGCCCTGAAGCAGAAATCCAGACGCACCGCCTTCCTCGATCATTACGACCTGCTCCTGCGGCAGGTGATCACTCTCACCATGCCTCATCACGGTTCAGACCATAATTTCCACGTTGAGTTGCTGGACCGGATAGAGCCGAGCTTCTGCATCGCTGCGGCCGACAAGTTCCTGGATTGGAAGCACCCTGGGCCGCATGCCGCCCAGTCCGTTGCCTCCACCGGGCGCTTCCTTTCCGTCGTCACCTCGAATCCCCTCTCGACTGTCGTGGAGACGGTCCGGATCGGATGACCCGCGCAGGGGATCGGTGCCACGCGCCTGAGGGATCGGTCCTTGAACGGTCCTCGACCGAAGCCTCGATCGCAAGGCCCTGCCGTGATCCCACAGGCGCCGGCGGCGAAACCCGCCTGGGGCTTGTCCAAGGCAAGAACAAAGGAGCAACAATCCGATACCGTCCCGTTTCCACACGTGGCATGACCGGAAGGGTCCGCCGCGACTCGGCGGCGCAAGGAGGGAAGATGGCATTCCTGCCGCCGCGGCGACGGCGACGGCTCGGGGCTCCGGCCGAGCCCTTTTTCTGCACCGCATCTCCACATCGCGCGGACCAGGGCTGCAATCCGGCATGGCACAGGAAGCGGGCAGGAGAGTGGCGCAGGGAGACGGGACGATGAGCGACCAAGCGGAGCGGCGCGGGGAATGGCGGCCGGGCGGCGTGCGGCCGGCGATGTGGGGCGGGCTCGCGCTCCTGCTCGCCTTGCCGGGGGCGGCGATGGGGCTGCACGCCGAGGGCGTGGTGTGGACGGCCTCCGACTTCGCGGTGATGGGCGCGCTGCTCGGCAGCGTCGGGCTTGGGATCGAGCTCGTCGTTCGCGCCTCCCCCAGCCTCGCCTGGCGGGCGGGCGCCGTCGCGGCGGTGCTGGCCGCCTTCCTCACCGTCTGGGTGAACCTCGCCGTCGGCATGATCGGCAGCGAGGACAATCCGTACAATCTGGTTTTCGTCGGCGTCGTCTTTCTCGCCGTGGCCGGGGCGGTCCTGGCTCGCCTGCGCGCGGCCGGCATGGCAAAGGCGATGGCGGCCGCCGCGGCCGCGCAGGCGGCGGCGGGCGCGCTGGGCTTCACGGCCGACGCGCGCGGCGCCCTTTTCTCCATCCTGTTCGCCGGCGCGTGGCTGCTCGCCGCCGGCTTGTTCCACCTCGCGGCGGGAGGGGGGCGGGCCGCGGTTTGAGGTGCGGGGGAAAGGAATTTTTAGTTTCTTATGGAAGCCGGACTTTCCGTACCTTTCGAACTTTTCGAGCTTCGCCTCGGCCGCCCCGGGGCGGCGCGGCTAGCGCCGGCCGCGCCGCTTCTGCCTCTCCTTGCGGTTCGAGGCCTGGAGATCGGCGAGGAAGCTCGGCTCGTCGTCGGCGGCGATGTCGGCGACGCGCCAGCCGGCGGCGAGCCTGACCAGCTTCAGCCGGATGCGGCGGACGTCGGCGGCGCCGAAGCGCAGGCGCACCGAAACTTCCGCCCGCGCCCCCGCCTCGCGGACGGCGCCGAGATCGGCCTTCATGCCCCCCGGGTCCTGGCATTGGCAGATCGGGTCGGCGTCGATGAAGCCGACTTCGCCGGTGAACAGCCGCCGGTCCTCGGCGAGGGCGGCGACGAAGGGCGGCGCGAAAATTCGTTCGGGGCGGCGCAGCGGGCTGAAGTCCGGATCCCTGTAGGCGGCATAGAGGCGCGCGACGAAGGCTCTCGGACCTTCCTGCGCGGCGGCGGGGGCGGCGGGGGCCAGCCAGGCGGCGAGGAGGAAGGGGAGGATCACGACCGCGCCTCCGCCAGCGCGAGGATCGCCGTCCACTCCTCCGGTCTCACCGGGGAGACGGAGAGGCGGGACTGGCGAAGCATCTCCAGCGCGGCGAGGCGCGGCTCGGCCTTCATCGCCTTGAGGCTCACCGGGCGGGGGAGGGGGCGCAGCGGCGCCACCTCGACGCTCACCCAGCCCGCATCCTTCGGGTCGGGAGCGGCGGCGCGCTCGATGCGCATCACGCCCACCGCCGCCTTTTCGGCGCCGCTATGGTAGAAGAGCGCCTCGTCCCCGGGCCGCATCGCCTTGAGGTGAAGCCGCGCCGCCGGGTTGCGCACCCCGTCCCACTCGGTCCTGCCGTCGCGCGCCAAATCGTCCCAGCCGTAGCTGCCGGGCTCGGATTTCATCAGCCAATGCGCCATCGCCGCCTCCCTCGCCGCCAGCGTAGATTTTTCCGCGCGGCCGCGCCACAAGGGCCGCCGATGCGCAAACTCCCTTTGCCTCTCGCCTGTGCCCTGCTTGCCGTGCCGGCGCTCGCCGCCTGCGGGGGCTCGGCGCCCGTCTCCAACCGCACCGTCGATTCGGACAGCGCGCCCGACGTGGTGACTCCC
Organism: Alphaproteobacteria bacterium; assembly: GCA_019232625.1. GTDB lineage: Bacteria > Pseudomonadota > Alphaproteobacteria > Sphingomonadales > Sphingomonadaceae > Allosphingosinicella. The sequence continues at coordinate 31,835 of JAFANP010000010.1, forward strand.
GAGCCGGTGGCGGTGCGGGTCGGCGAGCTCGGCTCGAACTTCCAGGCCTGCCCGGCCGCGGGCACCACCCGCCACCTCGAGGCGGGCGAGACTTTGCCGGTGCGGGTCGCGCCGTTCGACAACGCGACCCAGGCCGGGGCCGTCGCCACGGGCGGGCGCTTCTTCATCTGCACCCGCTCGCTCGACCAGAAATGGTTCGGCATCGTCTACCCGCCCGCCGATGCGCCGGGGGCGAATTGCGGCGTGTCCGATCCGCTGCCGGTCAAGCGCAGCTATGCGGGGCCCTGCGCGTCGGGCTGGGTGGAGAGCGCGTTCGTCAAGATGGTCGCCGGGACGACCCCCGATCCGGTCGAGGCGAATCGCGCCGCGGCGGCTTCGGGCGCGGCCAAGGGTGGCTGAAAAACCACGCTGATCCAAAAAGTTCCGGGCCGGAGCAGTTTTTTCTTCGGCGTATCTTCGGAGACACACAGCTCATCGCTAACCGGCTCCCCCCGCCTTGCGCCGCGGGGCCGGGATAGGCATCTGCCGGTCAGCAACTGAGCGAGAGCGGGGGCCCGCGGCGCGACGCGCCGGCCGGAGGCACGCGAGACGGGGGCGATCGGGGGTGCGGTTCTCGCGCCCGGGGGTCGGCCGGCCGCACATGAAAATGGACGTGAATGAACCGGATTTTCCGGGCTGCGGAGCTGTCCGCGGCCGCCGCCGCGCTGTGCGCGGCGCTGAGCTTCGCCGCGCCTTCGACCGCCGAGGAGCTTCGTGCCGGCACGGCCGCCCAGGGCGCCGCCGCGGCCGCCGCCCCGACGGGCTATCTCGCGCAGATCTACAACCGGGCGATGGACGCCCTGACCGGCACCGCCCAGCCGTCCGAAGCGCCGGCGCCCTTGCGCAAGCTCGACCAGCTGGTCGCCCATTACGAAGGCGCCGCGATCGCCGACCGGGAGCAGGACTGCCTCGCCAACGCGGTCTATTTCGAATCGCGCGGAGAGCCGGTCGAGGGGCAGCTCGCCGTCGCCCAGGTCGTGCTGAACCGCGCCGCGTCGGGCCGCTACCCGACCAGCCTGTGCGCCGTCATCACCCAGAAGGCACAATTCTCCTTCATCCGCCACGGCCGCTTCCCCGCCGCCGACAAGGGCTCCGAGGCGTGGCGCAAGGCCGTCGCGGTGGCGAAGATCGCGCGCGAGAAGCTCGCCCCGAGCGTGCCCGACGACGTGCTCTGGTACCACGCCACCTACGTCGCCCCGAGCTGGGGCAAGCGGCTGAACCGGACGACGCAGATCGGCCTCCACATCTTCTACTCCTGAGCCGCGCGCAGCGTCCGCAAGGTGATCGAGTAGCGCAGCCGCTCCATCGGGGCGATGCTGTGCTCCCACTGGGTGCGCGCCTCGCCGCGCAGAAGATAGGCGCTGCGCGGCGCCGCGATCAGCGCGCGGCGCTCCCATTTTTCGCCGCTCCGCCGCCGGAAGCGCAGCCGCGCCGGGGCGAGCAGCGACAGGCCGACGACGTCGCCGAACACCGAGCGGTCGCGGTGCCAGCCAATGCCCGCGCCGGGCGAATATTCGGTGAGCAGCGCGTGGGCGATCGCGCCGCGTTCCAGCCCCGCCCATTCCTCCGCCCGCGCGGCGAAGGGGCGAAGCCAGCCGGGCAGCGGCTCGGCCGGGTTGAGGCCGCTGCCGTCGAAGACGTAGCGCCAGCCGAAGCTGTGGGTCCGCCTTTTGCCCTCGAAACCGTGGAACTGGAAGGCCTCGAACGGCACCGCGGACAGGCGGCCGACGAGCGCCCGCTCCTCGGCCTCGGTGAGGAAGTCCGGACGATAGCGGAGGCCCGGAATCAGGCCGCCGGCCTCGGCGTCGAACAGGCCCGGCTGCACCCCGCTCATCGCCGGGGCTCCGGTTCGGCTAGCAATTCGGTAATCATTCCTGTGCCATAGGCGTTGCGACCATCGGACCCGCGGGGGACAAATGCACGAGATCCGCTCATCGATCCTGTCTGGCGAGGCGCGCCCCGCCACCCCTGTCGCGCGCAAGAGCAAGGCCGGACGCGGCGGCGAGGGCCTCGGCGGCCTCACCAAGATCGCCATCCGCCGCCAGGAGGCGCGGGTCACGGACCAGCGTATCGAGGACCGCCTGCGCAACGTCGTCGAGGAGACGACGATCCTCTTCCGCCGCCGCCGGATCGACGTCCGGGTCGTCAACGTCTCCTCGCGCGGGGCAATGATCGCCGCCGACATCGAGCCTCGCATCGGCGAGAAGATCGACCTGCTCTTCGCCGAGCCGAACCGCACCAAATGCGCGGTGCGGTGGGTGCGGGAAGGCCGGATCGGAGTCGAGTTCCTCAACGAAACCATCTTCTGGGAGACGAAGGACGGCGAGGCCCCCGTCTTCAAGGCCGAGCCGGCCGAGCGGACGGCGCCGGGCACGGGCACGGGCCCGCGCGACGTCGTCGAGCGCGAGCCGCGCCAGGCGCTGCTGCGCCGCGGCACGCTCTACTGGAGCGGAATCTCCATCCCCGTGCGGCTGCGCAACATCTCGGCGCGCGGCGCTCGGCTCGAGAGCGAGCGCGAGTTCGTGCCGGGCAGCGAGGTCGAGCTCGACCTCGGCGAATCCGGCTTCCAGGTCGCCGAGGTGCGCTGGTCGAAGGACGGCCAGGTGGGCCTGCGCTTCGCCGGCGAGTTCAGCCTCGACAGCCTCGCCCCCGCGCCCGCGGCGGTCGCAGGGCCGGCGCCCGACGTGCTGAAGCCCGCCTATCTCGAGACCGAGCTTCGCCCGGATTCGCCCTGGGCGGCGCGCTTCGAGCGGCTTTCCCTCACCGATCTCAAGATGATCGACCCGGAAGGCTGAGCCGCGGCTCAGCCCATCGCCAGCCAGAAGATCCCCATGCCGACGAACAGCAGGCCGAAGACGGCCATGACGAGGTAGATCGGGCCGGGCCGCCGGGTCTCGAGCACGCATTCCTCGGGCCTGTCGGGATTGTAGCGGACCGGGATCGTCCCCCCGACGGGATAGGGGGTGAGGCATGCCTCGGCCTTGCGGCGCGAGGCGCTGCGGTAATTGCCGAAGCGCAGCCGGTTGCCCGTCAGGTCGCGGCCGCCGACATTGTAGGCGTAGCTCACCACCGGATTGTACCAGGTCGTGGTGCCGCCTTCCCGGTCGCTCGATTCCTCGACCACCACCTCGCAGCCGGCGACGCGGCCCTGGGCCGTCGGCCAGGTCTCCGCCGCCTTCGCCTTGCCGACGGCGCGGAAATGCGCCCATGTCAGCGCCCCGAACCAGACGAGGCCGATGAGGATAAGACCCACAGGCACCAAGTTCATCCATTCCCTCCCGTTCGTTGCACCGCCTTATTGAGCATTGCGAACGGTCGGGAGTAAAGCCCCGTAATCGAAGGAGGACCCGATGCGGCTTCGGCTCTTGACGGCGATGCTCTGCGCCCTGATCGCGGCGGCCCCCGCCGCCGCCCAGACCCCCGATTATGCCGCCCGGCTGAGCGAGGGCGACGCCGTCCTCAAGGACTTCCGCTTCGCCTCGGGCGAACGGCTGGCCGAGCTGCGCCTCCATTACGCCACGCTCGGCACGCCCCACCGCGACCCGCAGGGGCGGATCGACAATGCGGTGATGATCCTCCACGGCACGGGCGGCACCGGCCGCCAGTTCCTCGCGCCGCAATTCGCCGGCGCCCTGTTCGGCCCCGGCCAGCCGCTCGACATCCGCCGCTACTACGTCATCCTCCCCGACGGGATCGGCCACGGCCGGTCGTCGAAGCCGAGCGACGGCCTGCGCATGCGCTTCCCCCGCTACGATTACGGCGACATGGTCGAGGCGCAGCGGCGGATGCTGGCGGAGGGGCTCGGAGTCTCCCGCTTGCGCCTCCTCATGGGCACGTCGATGGGGTGCATGCACGGCTTCGTCTGGGCCGAGACCCACCCCGGCTTCGCCCGGGCGATCATGCCGATGGCCTGCCTGCCGACCGAGATAGCCGGCCACAACCGGATGTGGCGCAAGGCCGCGATCGAGGGGATCAAGGCGGATCCGGCCTGGGCCGGCGGCGAGTATCGCGCCGAGCCGCTGCAGGGCCTGCGCACCGCCGTCTCGATCCTCCAGATCGCCGGCTTCGCGCCGCTCTACCTCCAGCAGGCCTATGCGACCCGCGAGGCCGCCGACGCCTACATCACCGAGCGCATCGCCAAGGACCTGCCGACGCGCGACGCCAACGACCTCATCTACCAGCTCGAGGCCTCGCGGACCTACAATCCCTGGCCGCAGCTGGAGCTGATCACCGCGCCCATCACCTGGGTCAACTCGGCCGACGACTTCATCAACCCGCCGGGCTACGGAATCGCCGAGGCCGCGGCGCGGCGGATGAAGACGGCGCGCTACGTGCTCATCCCGGCGACGGCGGAGACTCGCGGTCACGGCACCCATACCTGGGCGAGGTTCTGGCAGGCCGAGCTGGTCGACCTGCTGAAGAGGAGCGAGGACTGAGTTCCCCGTCCCCGCTCCGGGGAGGCGCTATTCGGCCGAGCTGACATGGTTCAGGGCGACGACCCAGCGGCCGTCGACCTTGCGCATGAGGCGGGTGTTGATCCCGTCCTGGGGGCTGGCGCCGCCTTCCAGCCGGTAGCGGGAGACGAGCTGGGCGGCGTCGGGGGCGATCAGCTCGATGCGCAGGTCCGAGAAGTGAAGCCGGCCGCGCCGGGCGGGGTCGCCGCCATAGTCGCGGACATAATGGTCGAGCGTGCCCTGCCAGTCCCGCTGGAAGCGGCCCTTGGAGACGAACACCACGTCGGGCTTCTTGAAGCCGGCCATGTAGCCGGCGAAGTCGCCCCGGTTCCAGGCCGCCTCCATGGCCGCGATCACCCGCCGGATCGCCGCCTTCTCCGCCTCCGCGCGCGCGGCCGGGGCAGGGGGCGGGCAGGGGGCGGCGGCGAGGAGCAGGAAGAGGGCTGGAAGAGCTGGAAATCGCGTCATAAAACCTCCCTTGCGCGACGGATGGATGAACGCCCGCGGCCGTGGCGCGTTGTTGAGGCGAAGCGGGTCGGCAGACAGGAGTATTTGTCATGGCCAACGTGTTGAAGAAGACAGTCGTCGGGCTCGCGCTCGCGTCGACCGCAATCGTCGCGGTCGCGCCGGCCGATGCGCAATACCGGCGCCGCCACCATCGCGGCGACGACGACGCCGCCTGGGCGATCGGCGCCGGCATCGTCGGCCTCGGCATCGGCGCGGCGATCGCGTCGGGCAGCCGCGGCAGCTATTACGGCAACGGCTATTACGACCGCGGCTATTATCGCGGCGGCTATTACGATCCCTACGGCTACGACCGCGGCTATTACGGCTACGGCACCGGCTACGGCTACGGACGGGGCTACGGCTACGGCTATAGCCGCCGCTGCGTCACCCGCCGGGTCTGGGATCCCTATTCGGGCCGCCGGATCCGCGTCCGTTATTGCTGAGCAGCCCTGATCCTCCCCGTCGCCGCGAGGCGATGGGGAGGGGGACCGGGCGCAGCCTGGTGGAGGGGCTTTGCGCACGCCCTCAGCCCCTCCACCGCACTTCGTGCGGTCCCCCTCCCCATGCGCTTCGCGCACGGGAAGGGTCGATCGCTCACCGCGTAAGCTTCTCGCCGGCTCCGGCCTTGCGGGCGAGGAGGGGCGCGACCTCGAAGCCGCGGCGCTCCAGGCCCTCGACGATCTTGCCGAGGCCCTCGGTGTCGGCCCAGAACATCGGCCCGCCGCGATAGACCGGCCAGCCATAGCCGTAGACCCAGACGACATCGATGTCGCTGGCGCGCTGGGCCATGCCTTCCTCGAGGATCTTCGCCCCCTCGTTGACCATCGTATAGAGGGTCCGCTCGACGATCTCCTGGTCGGAGATTTCGCGGGGCTCGACGCCCTCCTTCTCCCGGAACCGCTCGATGATCTCCTGCACCCGGGGTGACGGCGTCGGGCGGCGCTTCTCGTCGTAATCGTAGAAGCCGGCGCCCTTCTTCTGGCCCCAGCGATCGGCGGCGCAGAGCGCGTCGCGGACGTTCTCGACCCGGCTCGGGTCGCGGTGCCAGCCGATGTCGACGCCGGCGAGGTCCGCCATCTGGAACGGGCCCATCGGCATCCCGAACTCGACATGGACCCGGTCGATCTGCTCCGGGGTCGCGCCTTCGAGGAGGAGACGGTTCGCCTCGACCTGGCGCGGCATCAGCATGCGGTTGCCGATGAAGCCGTGGCAGACGCCGGCCACCACCGCGACCTTTTTGATCCTCTTGGCGAGCTGCATCGCGGTGACGAGCACGTCGGGCGCGGTCTTGGCCCCGCGCACCACCTCCAGCAACTTCATCACATTGGCAGGCGAGAAGAAGTGGAGGCCGAGCACGTCCTCGGGCCGCGAGGTGGCCGCGGCGATCTCGTCGATATTGAGGTAGGAGGTGTTGGAGGCGAGGATTGCGCCTGGCTTGGCGATCCGGTCGAGCTTGCCGAAAATCTCCTTCTTCACCTCCATATTCTCGAACACGGCCTCGATGATGAGGTCGCAATCGGCGAGGTCCTCGCGCGACAGCGTGGGCGTGAGCCGCCCCATCATCTCGTCCACCTTCTCGGGCGTGTAGCGGCCGCGCTTGGCCGAGTTGTCGTAATTCTTCCGGATCACGCCCGTGCCGCGGTC
>JAFANP010000050.1 GCA_019232625.1 Alphaproteobacteria bacterium
TGATCACCGTCCCGGCTTATTTCAACGACGCCCAGCGCCAGGCGACCAAGGACGCCGGCCAGATCGCGGGCCTTGAAGTGCTGCGCATCATCAACGAGCCGACGGCGGCGGCGCTCGCTTATGGCCTCGAGAAGCAGGACGGCAAGACGATCGCCGTTTACGACCTGGGCGGCGGCACCTTCGACGTCTCGATCCTTGAGATCGGCGACGGCGTGTTCGAGGTGAAGTCGACCAACGGCGACACCTTCCTGGGCGGCGAGGATTTCGACGCCAAGATCGTCGACTGGCTCGCCGACGAGTTCAAGAAGCAGGAAGGCATCGACCTGCGCGGCGACCGGCTCGCGCTCCAGCGCCTCAAGGAAGGTGCGGAACGCGCCAAGATCGAGCTCAGTTCGGCGCAGACCACCGAGATCAACCTGCCCTTCATCACCGCCGACCAGAACGGGCCCAAGCATCTCGTGAAGAGCCTGACGCGGGCCGATCTCGAGAAGCTGGTCGAGGACCTGATCAAGCGGACCCTCGATCCGTGCAAGAAGGCGCTCGCCGACGCCGGCGTCGGCGCGAAGGACATCAGCGAGGTCGTGCTCGTCGGCGGCATGACCCGCATGCCGCGCGTCCGCCAGGTGGTGCAGGACTTCTTCGGCAAGGAGCCGCACACCGGCGTCAACCCGGACGAGGTCGTCGCCATGGGCGCCGCCATCCAGGCGGGCGTCCTCCAGGGCGACGTCAAGGACGTGCTGCTGCTCGACGTCACCCCGCTGTCGCTCGGCATCGAGACTCTGGGCGGCGTGTTCACCCGGATGATCGACCGCAACACGACCATCCCGACCAAGAAGTCGCAGACCTATTCGACCGCCGAGGACAATCAGAATGCGGTGACGATCCGCGTCTTCCAGGGCGAGCGCGAGATGGCGGCCGACAACAAATTGCTCGGCCAGTTCGACCTGGTCGGAATCCCGCCGGCGCCGCGCGGCGTGCCTCAGATCGAGGTGACGTTCGACATCGACGCCAACGGCATCGTCAACGTCTCGGCCAAGGACCGCGGCACCGGCAAGGAGCAGCAGATCCGGATCCAGGCGTCGGGCGGCCTTTCCGACACCGACATCGAGAAGATGGTCCAGGAAGCCGAGCGCTTCGCCGAGGAGGACAAGAAGCGCCGCGAGGCGGCCGAGGCGCGGAACAACGCCGAGGGCCTCATCCACAGCACCGAAAGGCAGCTGGCGGAGCATGGCGACAAGGTCGACGCGTCGCTGAAGGGCGAGATCCAGGCGGCGATCGACGAGGCCAAGGCGGCGGTCGAGGCCGGCGAGCCCGAGGCGATGCAGTCGAAGGCCCAGGCCCTCGCCCAGGTGGCGATGAAGCTCGGCCAGGCGATATACGAGAAGGAGCAGGCCGCGGGCGCTCCGGGCGGAGCCGATGACGGCGCCGCCCCGGGCGGCGAGGCCGGCGGCGGCGAGGAAGTCGTCGATGCCGAATTCTCCGAGGTCGACGACGAACCGAAAGCATAAGTCGTGATCAGTGCCGTCATGCCGGCGAAGGCCGGCATCCCAGCGGGCGAGGGGCTCCGGCGTTCATCACCCATTGGGACCCCAGCCTTCGCTGGGGTGACGGCCTGTGGGGGCCGTCATGGTTGAAACCGATTATTACGAGCTGCTGCAGGTCGAGCGGACCGCCGACGAGCGGACGCTTAAGACCGCCTATCGCAAGCTGGCGATGGAATGCCATCCGGACCGCAACGGCGGCTGTCCGGAAGCGGAGAAGAAGTTCAAGGCGATCAGCGAGGCCTATGAGTGCCTCAAGGACCCGCAGAAGCGCGCCGCCTACGACCGCTTCGGCCACGCGGCCTTCCGCAACGGCGGCTTCGGCGGCAACGGCGGGGCGCAGGATTTCGGCTCGTTCAGCGACATCTTCGAGAACATCTTCGGCGAGTTCATGAACGCCGGCCAGGGCGACCGCCGCTCCAACGCGCTACGCGGCTCCGACCTGCGCTACGACCTCGAGATCAGCCTCGAGGACGCCTATCAGGGCAAGGAGGTCGAGCTTCGCATCGACACCACGGTGGGCTGCGAGCCGTGCCACGGCACCGGCGCCAAGGCGGGCACCCAGGCCAGGCCGTGCACCACCTGCCACGGCCGCGGCCAGGTGCGGGCCCAGCAGGGCTTCTTCGTCGTCGAGCGCACCTGCCCGGCCTGCCGCGGCGTCGGCGAGGTGATCTCCGATCCGTGCGAGCGCTGCCGCGGCGACGGGCGGCTCGACAAGCAGCGCTCGCTCACCGTCCGCATCCCCGCCGGCGTCGACGAGGGCACGCGAATCCGCCTTTCCGGCGAGGGCGAGGCGGGGGCCCGCGGCGGCCCGGCCGGCGACCTCTACATCTTCGTCCACCTGAAGCGGCACCCCGTCTTCCAGCGCGACGGCACCACGCTCTTCACCCGCTGCCCGGTCAGCATCACCACCGCCGCGCTCGGCGGCGCGATCGAGGTGCCCGGCCTCGACCGCCAGAAGCACGAGGTGGCGATCCCCGCCGGCATCCAGTCCGGCAAGCAGCTGCGCATCCGCGGCGCGGGCATGACCGTGCTCAACGGCCGCGGCCACGGCGACATGGTCATCCAGGTGGAGGTCGAGACCCCGACCAGCCTCAGCGCGAGGCAGCGCGAGCTGCTCGAGGAGTTCCGCCGCACCGAGACCGGCGACGAATGCCCGGCCTCGAAGAGCTTCTTCGCCAAGCTCAAGGGTATCTGGGAGGGCTGAGCCCGCCCGCCGGCTCAGCGAGTCGCGGCGCCTTCCATCCGCGCGGCAAGGCGCCGCCACGCGCCGCGGGACTGGCAGACGAGGCGGCTGGTCCGCTTCTCAACCAGGCAGACGCGCTGGTCGTCGCGGGTCGCCGGGGCGAGCGTCGAAAGGCCGTAGACGGAGGCCGCTTGCGATCCCTGCACCGGGTGCATCGAGGGCTGGGCGACGGCGGCGGCGGGCAGCGCGAGGGCGGCGAGAACAAGCGGGCGGATCATGAGCATCTCCCGAAACGACGGCGCAGCTTATGGCCGCCCCGGGGGCGCTGCAAGCGTCACGATGGACGCGACGGGATCGAGAGCCCGCGCTGCACCGCCGGCCGGGCGAGGCCCCGCTCCAGCCAGGCGGGGACGTTCGCCAGCGCGTCGAAGCCGACCAGTTCCCGCGCCTCGTAGAAGGTGACGAGGTTGCGCACCCAGCCCAGCGTCGCGATGTCGGCGATAGTGTAGTCGGCGCCCATGATCCACTCGCGTCCGTCGAGCCTCGCTTCGAGGACTCCGAGCAGCCGCTTCGATTCCTCGACGTAGCGCTGCAGCGGGCGCTTGTCCTCGATCTCCCGGCCGGCGAACTTGTTGAAATAGCCGAGCTGGCCGAACATCGGCCCGATGCCGCCCATCTGGAACATGAGCCACTGGATCGTCTCCCACCGCGCCGCGGCGTCGGCGGGGAGGAACCGGCCCGTCTTCTCGGCGAGGTAGAGGAGGATGGCGCCCGACTCGAACAGGGCGAGCGGCTTGCCTCCCGGACCGTCGGGATCGAGGATGGCCGGGATCTTGCCGTTGGGGTTGAGCGACAGGAATTCGCTCGTCCGGCTCTCGTTCTTGCCGATGTCGACGAGGTGCGGCTCGTAGGGCAGCCCCGTCTCCTCCAGCATGATCGAGACCTTCACGCCGTTCGGCGTATTGAGCGAATAGAGCTGCAGCCGCTCGGGATGCGCCGCCGGCCAGCGGCTGGCGATCGGGAAGGACGCGAGGTCGGTCATCGGAACACCCTCTCGAAGATCGTGTCGACTTGCTTCAGATGGTAGCCGAGGTCGAAGCTCTCCTCGAGCCGTTCCGCCGGAAGCAACGCTGCGACCTCCGGATCGGCCTTGAGCAGGTCGAGCAGCGACAGCGCGCCGTCGCTTTCCCACACCTTCATCGCGCTCCGCTGGACCAGCCTGTAGGCATCCTCCCGGCTCGCGCCCGCCTGGGTGAGGGCGAGGAGCACGCGCTGCGAGTGGACGAGGCCGCCCATCCGGTCGAGATTCCCGCGCATCCGCTCCGGATAGACGAGCAGCTTGTCGACGACGCCGGTCAGTCGGGCGAGGGCGAAGTCGAGCGTCACCGTCGAGTCGGGGCCGATATAGCGCTCGACCGAGGAATGGCTGATGTCGCGCTCGTGCCACAGCGCCACGTTCTCGAGCGCCGGCGTGACGTAGCCGCGGACCATGCGGGCGAGGCCGGTCAGGTTCTCGGTCAGCACCGGGTTGCGCTTGTGCGGCATCGCCGAGCTGCCCTTCTGGCCGGGCGAGAAATATTCCTCCGCCTCCAGCACCTCGGTGCGCTGGAGGTGGCGGATCTCGGTGGCGAGCCGCTCCACCGATGAGGCGACCACGCCGAGCGTGGCGAAGAACATGGCGTGGCGGTCGCGCGGGATGACCTGGGTGGAGATCGGCTCGATCTCCAGGCCCATCTTGGCGGCGACATGGGCTTCCACGCGCGGGTCTATATTGGCGAAGGTGCCGACCGCGCCGGAAATGGCGCAGGTGGCGACTTCGCGGCGCGCCGCGCGCAGGCGCTCGCGGGCGCGATCGAACTCGGCATAAGCGACGGCGAGCTTCAGGCCGAAGGTGACCGGCTCGGCGTGGATGCCGTGGCTCCGGCCAATCGTCGGCGTCAGCTTATGTTCGTGGGCCCGGCGCTTCAGCACCGCGAGAAGCGCGCTAACATCCTCGATCAGAAGGTCCGCGGCGCGGCTCAGCTGCACGGCGAGGCAGGTGTCGAGCACGTCCGAGCTGGTCATCCCCTGATGGAGGAATCGCGCTTCCGGGCCGACATGCTCGGCGACGTTGGTGAGGAAGGCGATGACGTCGTGCTTCACCTCCGCCTCGATCGCGTCGATCCGCTCGACCTCGAACGCGCCGCGCTCCCACACCGCCTGCGCGGCCTTGCGGGGAACGATCCCGAGCTCGGCCATCGCGTCGAGCGCATGCGCCTCGATCTCGAACCAGATTCGGAAGCGGGTCTCCGGCGCCCAGATGCTGGCCATTTGCGGCCGCGAGTAGCGGGAGATCATCGGGCGTTCCTAACCTGCGTTGCGAGCGCGGCGCCTAGCAAAGTCGGCCCGCCCCATCAACGAGACGAAGGCCGGAACGGCGCTCGCCGGCGGCTCGTTCTCACTGCGCGCCTCACCTGTTTCCCGTGGAGGCCTGCTTCAAACAGACGACAGGAGAAGGACTTATGCTGAAATCCCTAGCGCTCGGCACCGCGATGATCCTCGCAGTCCCGGCCCTCGCCCAGACGGGCACGACCGGCACGACCGGCTCGACCACCTCCGCCTCGCCAACGGGCACCACGACCAACGATCACGACCCGACGATGACCGGCGACACCGGCATGCAGGGCACCGGCGCCGCCACGACCGGCACGCAGGTCAACGGCGGCACGACCATGGGCTCGCCCGGCGTCCGCACCGGCCAGACCACCCAGGGCTCGACGACCGGCACGACGAGCGATTGGGGCACGACCGGCAATGCCGGCGCCTCGGGCACGATGAGCGGCGGCATGAGCGGAAGCGCGTCGGGCAGCATGAGCGGCATGAGCGGCATGAGCGGCACGATGGGCGCCAACGGCAGCATGAACGCCGGCACCGGCACCTATACCGGCCGCGGCGGCCCGATGGAGGGCGCCCGCGCCTATCCGCCCTGCACCCGCACCCGCACCGACAGCTGCACCCAGCGCGGCCGCCGGCGCTAAGCTTTGGACGAGGGGACGGTCCTTGCGGCTGTCCCCTCCTCAGATCAGCCCCATCGCCCTCAGGCTGGCATGGCCCTTGGCGCCCATGATCACGTGATCGTGGACGGCGATCCTCAGCGGCCGCGCCGCGTCGGCGATCTCGCGGGTCAGCCTGATGTCCTGGGCGCTCGGCTGCGGGTCGCCGCTCGGATGGTTGTGGACGAGGATCATAGCGGTGGCGTGGCAATCGACCGCCGCCCTGATCACCTCGCGCACGTAGACGGCCGCCTCGTCGACCGATCCTTCCGACAGGAGGTGATCGCGGATGAGCACGTTCCTGGCATTGAGAAAGAGCACCCGCACCCGCTCGACGGGAAGGAAGCCCATGTCGGCGGCGAGATAGTCGATCAGCGCCTGCCAGCTGCCGAGGACGGGCCGGTCGATCACCCGCGCCTTGAGCAGGCGGATCGCCGCGGCCTGGGCGATCTTGACCGCCGCGGCGACGTTCTCGCTGACGCCGCAGCGCCGCATGATGGCGTCGGCATCGGCGGCCATGAGCGGGCCGAAGCCGCCGAAATCGGCGATCATCCGCCTCGCCAGCGGCTTGGTGTCGCGCCGCGGCAAAGCGAGCGCCAGCAGATATTCCACCACTTCATGCTCGTGCAGCGCCTCCGGGCCGCCCTCGAACAGGCGCTTCCTCAAGCGGGCGCGATGGCCGCTCGCATCGGCTTCGGAAGAATTCATCGGAACCGTTTACGAAGGACGTCGCCGCCACGCAAACCGCAACTGGCGGCGTGGGTCGGCTGCGGTTCATCCGCGCCGCCCTAACGGCGGGACGCTCTCCCGAAGCGGCTTGCGCGCGGCCGCGAAGAAGGTGACGGAGGCGGAACGGAAGCGCGGCGGGGAAGGTTGAGCCGAGGGTGGACGAGGAGCCGGAAGCAGTGAGGGCGCGGCGGCGGCCGCGGCGGCGGACCGTGGCGCTTGCCCTCGCCTCGATTCTCCTGCTCGGCCTGCTCATCCTGTGGCTCGAGCGCAAGCCGATCGCGGCCGACTATATCGACCGCGAGCTGGCTCGGAAGGGGGTGCGCGCCACCTACGCCGTCAAGCATCTCGGCTTCGGCCGCCAATCCATCGAGCATCTCGTCCTCGGCGATCCGGCCCGTCCCGATCTCACCGCCGATCATGTCGAGCTGAGGCTCAGCTGGGGCCTGAGGCGGCCGCGCGTGGCGCTGATCGTCGCGCGCGGCGTGCGGCTCTACGGCCGGCTCGAAGGCGGACGGCTGCGCTTCGGCGACGTCGACAAGCTGCTGCCGGCGCCCACCGGCGCGCCGTTCCGGCTGCCGGACCAGGCGGTCGACCTGGCCGACGCGGCGGTGCGGATCGATACGCCGGCCGGGCGGGTGGCGGCGGCGGTGAGGGGGCGCGGCAGTCTCGCAAGCGGCTTCAGGGGACGGCTTGCCTGGGCGTCGCCGGGGCTCGACCTCGGCGGGTGCCGGATCGTCCATCCGCGCGGCGCCTGGGCGGTGGCGACCGACGCTCTGCGGCCCCAGGTCTCCGGCCCGACCGGAATGGACAGCCTAGCCTGCGGCGGAGGGATCGAAGTCCGCGAGGCCGTCCTTGGCATCGACGCCACGCTGGCGGCGGGCCTCGATCGCTGGACCGGCTCGACCTCCCTCAAGGCGGCGGCCGCGCGCGCGGGCGCGAACCGGGCGGAACGCATTTCCGGACGCCTCGGCTTCGCCGGCAGCGCCGCCGAGATTCGAGGCCGCTTGGACCTCGCCACCGGCGCCGCCCGGATCGGAAGCGCCGCCGCCGCAGGGACGACGCTCGCCGGAGCCTATTCCTTCTCGCCCCGCACCGGACGGGTCCTGCTCGCCGGCCCGGTCCGGGCGCGCGGCGTCTCGGCGCCGCCGGCCTCGCTGGAGGCGATCACCGGCGCGCTCGCCGCCGGCCGCGGCACGCCCGTCGCGCGGATCGCCGAGGCCTCGGCCGTCGCCGTTCGGCGGGCGGGCCGCTCCTTCGACCTTTCGGCCGAGCTGCGGCTTGCCGTGGAGGGCGGCAAAGGGGCGGTGAACGTCTCCGCCGCCGCGCTCGCCGCCGCGAGCGGCGCCAGGCTGGACATCGCCGGGGGCGACGGGCTGTCCTATTCCTGGCCCCGCGGCGCCTTGCGCGTCGACGGCGAGCTCGCGCTCTCCGGCGGCGGCCTTCCCACGGCGCGTTTCGACCTGCGCCAGCCCCGGGCCGGCGGTCCGATCGGGGGGAGCGGGCGGATCGCCCCCTATCGGGCGGGCGGCCAGCGTCTGGCGCTCGGGCCGATCCGCTTCACCGCCTCCCCGGGCGGGGCGACCCGGCTGGAAACCGTGGCGACGATCGACGGGCCGTTCGACAACGGCCGCGTCGGCGGCCTCGTCCTGCCGGTGGACCTGCGTCTCGACGGGCGCGGCGGCTTCGTCTTCGGCCCGCGATGCACGCCGGTGCGATTCCGCACCCTCGAGAGCGGAAGCGTCCGCCTCGACGGGGCGCGGCTGTCGCTCTGCCCCTCCGGCCCCGGGCTGGTCTGGAAGCGCCCCGGGGGCGCGGTCGCCGGCAACGTCGTCATCCCTTCGCCGCGACTCGCCGGGCGTCTCGGCCAGTCGCCCCTCGCCGTCGCCGGGCGGGAGCTGCGCATCGGGCTGGACGGTCCGCATTTCGCCGCCTCCGCTCTCGCCATACGCTTCGGCCGCGCGGGCGCCGTCAACCGGCTCGACATCGCGGCCCTCGACGGCCGGTTCGGTAAGGCCGGCCTGGCGGGCGCCTATTCCGGCCTGTCCGGCAAGCTCGCCAACGTGCCGCTGCTTCTCGGCGAGGGGAGGGGCGCCTGGTCGATGCGCGGCGGCAGCCTTCGGGTCGGCGGAGCGCTTCGAGTCGCCGACGAGCGCACGCCGCCCCGCTTCCTCCCGCTGGCGACTCGCGACTTCGCGCTCGCGCTCGCCGGCAATCGCATCACGGCCGCCGGCTGGCTGCTGGAGCCGGAGACGGGGACCCGCGTCGCCCATGCCGACATCCTCCATCTGCTCGACACCGGGACGGGGAGGGCGCGGCTCGACGTGCCCGGCATCCGCTTCGGCCCCGCCTTCCAGCCGGAGCGGCTGACCCCGCTCACCACCGGCGTCGTCGCCCTGGTCGACGGCACCGTGCGCGGCGAGGCGGAGATCGGCTGGGGACCGCAGGGGACGCGCAGCACCGGCACCTTCTCGACGACGGACATGAACCTCGCCGCCACCTTCGGCCCGGTCGAGAAGCTCACCACGACGGTCCGCTTCGACGATCTGCTCAACCTCACCACGGCGCCGGGGCAGGAGGCGCAGGTCGGGGTCGTCCGCACCGGCATCGACGTCTTCGACGGCCGTATCCGCTACCAGCTCCTGCCCGACCTCAAGGTGCGGGTCGAGGGCGGGCGCTGGCCCTTCGCGGGCGGCGAGCTGTTCCTCGAGGAGACGATCCTCGATTTCTCCAAGCCGACGGCGAAGCGGCTCACCTTCCGGGTCGAGGGGATGGACGCGGCCCGCTTCGTCCAGCAGATGGAATTCTCCAACATCTCGGCGACCGGGACGTTCGACGGGTCCGTGCCGATGATCTTCGACGAGCGGGGCGGGCGGATCGTCGGCGGCCACCTCGTCGCGCGGCCGACCGGCGGCACGCTCTCCTACGTCGGCGAGCTCACCGACAAGGAGCTCGGCGCCTACGGCAAGCTCGCCTTCGACGCGCTGAAGTCGCTCCGCTACCAGCGCCTCGTCGTCGACCTCAACGGCTCGCTCGACGGCGAGTTCGTCGCCGGAATCCAGCTCGACGGAATCGCCCGCAACCCGACCATCGCCGCGTCGCCGGCCGGCGGCCTCAAGGCGATGGTCGCGAACCGGGCGCTGGCCCAGCTCGCCAAGATCCCGTTCAAGTTCAACATCACGGTCAAGGGGCCCTTCCGCGCGGTGATCGGCACGGCGCGGTCGCTGCAGGATCCGACCAACCTCCTCCAGTCGGTGCTGCCCCAGAAGCTGAGGGACCAGCCGACGACCACCAATATTGTTCAGCCCAAGGAAAGCGGGAGCGTGCGATGAAAGCGCCGGTATTGACGAGACTGCGTGGCCTTGCGACGCAGGGCGCCATGGGACGGGCGAAGCTCCTTCTGATGGCGCCGGTGGTTCTCGGCAGCGGCGGGTGCGTCCAGGTGGCCGCGCCCGACAAGCCGATCGAGATCAACCTCAACATCAATATCCGGCAGGAGGTCGTCGTTCGCCTCCAGCAGGACGTGAAGGAACTGATCGACAAGAACCCGGGAGTGTTCTGACATGAACCGCCGACTGAAGCTCATTCTCGCCGCAGGAGTCGTTCTCGCGGCGACCACCGCGGGCGCCACCGCGGCTTATGCGATGATGCAGGGCGACGCCGCCGCCTCGCTGCGCGCGAGCGGCCAGGCGGGGGAGCAGGCGGACGGCTATCTCGGCGTCGTCGGCTCCGGCTCGGCCGATCTTCGCGCCCAGGTCGACGCCGTCAACATCAAGCGCCGCGCTTATTATACCGATCTCGCCGCCAAGCGCGGCGCCAAGATCGAGGAGGTCGCCGCGACCACCGCCTGCGAGCTGTTCCGCACCAAGGTCGGCGCCGGCCAATATTACCGGCTTCCCGACGGCGTCTGGCGCCAGCGCGACAGCGCCCCCATCCCGCTGCCGAGCTATTGCGGCTAGCCTAGTCCTCCCCTGCTTTCTGCAGGGGAGGGGGACCATGCGAAGCATGGTGGAGGGGCCTCTTTCGCCTCAGGCCCCTCACCGCCCTTAGGGTGAGGGGGAAATGGGGACAGTAACTATTTTCTCCGAGATGCTGCGGCTGCGGAGGCCGCGCTGCCGGGGAAAACAGTCACTGTCCCCAGCTCTCCCTAGATCCTCCCCTGCGCTTGCGGGGGGACTTCACTTCTGTTGACACCCACCACCCCCTTTCCTAAAGGGGCGGCGCCTTGGCGGGTTCGTTCGCCGGCATGTCCCAAGCCTTTTTGCGACCGCCGCTTTTCGCGAAGCCGCGGGCGCATATCGAAGACGGGAGCGGCATGGCGGAAGACGAACCTCAAGAGGACCCTGGGCTTCCCCGGGACGCGCGGCTCTCCTCGCTCGACGAGCGGCTTGAGCGGGCGCGGCGGGCGGAAGCGGAGCGGACCGGCGGAACGGACCGGGCGCAGCCGAGCTTCTATCGCTCGGACGCCTACCGGGTCCTGTCCGTCCTCGTCGCCTATCCGGCCGGATCGGCCCTGATCGGCTACGCGGCCGGCCGCTTCTTCGGGAAGCCGCTTCTCTGGGTCGTGATGCTGTTCGTCGGCTTCGCGATCGCGATGTGGGAAGTATGGAAATTGTCAAAGGGCGCCGGCCAAGGCGCAAGGAACGGATAAGTGGCGGCCGAAGCGAAAATCGATCCGATGCACCAGTTCCAGATCAGCCCGCTCGCCGGGCAGCTGGACGGCAGCCCGTTCGCCTTCACCAACAGCGCTTTGTGGATGCTGGTGGTGCTTGCGCTCGTCTGGGCGTTCATGCTCGGCGGCATGAAGCGCCAGCTGGTGCCGACCCGCTGGCAGCTGATGGTCGAGGGAGTGACCGGCTTCGTCACCTCGATGCTGACCACCAACGTCGGCCCCGAGGGACGCAAGTACGTTCCCTGGGTGTTCACCATCTTCATGTTCATCCTGTTCGCCAACCTGCTCGGCCTGATGCCGTTCGCGCTGGTCGGCGCGCAGCCCTTCACCGTCACCAGCCAGTTCACCGTCACCGGGGTGATGGCGATCATCAGCTTCGGAATCGTCCTCGTCACCGGCTTCTGGCGGCACGGCTTCCACTTCTTCAAGCTGTTCATCCCGCACGGGACTCCGATCGGGCTTCTGCCGCTCATCTTCCTCATCGAGCTGCTGTCGTTCATGGTCCG
Source organism: Alphaproteobacteria bacterium (assembly GCA_019232625.1). GTDB lineage: Bacteria > Pseudomonadota > Alphaproteobacteria > Sphingomonadales > Sphingomonadaceae > Allosphingosinicella. Next base: position 11,664 of record JAFANP010000050.1, read on the forward strand.
CCCGTTCAGCCTCGCGCTTCGGCTCTTCGTGGCGATGATCGCCGGCCACATCCTCGTCGAAGTGTTCGGCAATTTCGTCGTCCAGGGCCTCAATGCCGGCGGCATCGGCCCGGCGATCAGCCTGCTCTCGTTCGTGTTCATCGCCGGGGTGATGGCGCTGGAGGTGCTGGTCTGCGCCATCCAGGCCTACGTCTTCGCCCTGCTGACGTCGCTCTACATCAACGACGCCGTCAACCTTCACTGATCTTTCAGCTTATCCAAAGGAGAACATCATGGACCTCGCTTCTGCCCAGGTTATCGGCGCCGGTCTCGCCGCGGTCGGCGTCGGCGCCGCCGCCATCGGAGTCGGCAACGTCTTCGGCTCGTTCCTCGAGAGCGCGATCCGCAACCCCGCCGCGGCCGACAGCCAGCAGGGCCGCCTGTTCATCGGCTTCGCCGCCGCCGAGCTGCTCGGCCTCATCGCCTTCGCCGTGGCGATGATCATCCTCTACGCCCGCTAAGGAGACAGGGACAGTCTGGTGACAGTCACGTGACTGTCACCAGAGTGTCCCCCAACGCCATGCCTCAGATCAACCAGCTCGCCCAGGTCGCCTATTCGCAGTTCTTCTGGCTGCTGCTGGTGCTCGGCATCATCTATGTCGGCATCGGCCTCTTCATGCTTCCGAAGATCCAGGCGACCGTCGATGCGCGCGGCGCGCGCATGGAAACCGACCTCGCCGCCGCGCAGGCCGCGCGGGGGGAGGCCGACTCGGTCGAGGCCGCCTACCGCGCCCGGCTCGACGAGAGCCGCGGCGAGGCGCTGAGGCTGGCGGCCGAGGCGAAAGCCGCCGCCGCCCGCGACAACGAGCAGCGCGTCCGCGCCGCCGGCGAGGAGATCAACGCCGGAATCGGCGCCGCGGAGGCGCGCATCCGCGCCTCGAGCGAGGCCGCTCTGGGCGAGATCGAGGCAGTGGCCGCCGAGGCGGCGCAGGACATGGTGCAGCGCCTCGCCGGCCTCACCGTCAGCCGCGAGCAGGCCGCGCGCGCGGTCAAGGCGGTGGCCCATGGCTGAGCATGCCCCCACCGGCGCCGTCGAGCATGTCGGCGCGCCCGAGCCCCATCCCGAGCCGACCGCCTTCGGCCTCGACGCCCCGCAGTGGATCGCGCTGGCGATGCTGCTGGTCTTCGCCGTCCTCCTCTGGAAGCGGGTGCCCGCGCTGATCGGCCGAGCGCTCGACAAGAAGATCGCCTCGATCCGCGAGCAGCTCGACGAGGCGGCGCAGCTGCGCCGCGAAGCCGAGGCCCTGCGCGCCGAATATGAGGCGAAGGCCGCCGCCGCCGACGCCGAGCGGCAGACCATGCTGGAGCGCGCCCGCCACGAGGCGGAGGGGATCGTCGAGCAGGCCAAGGCCGACACCGCCGCCTTGATCGAGCGCCGCCGGCGCATGGCCGAGGAGAAGATCGCCGCCGCCGAGCGCCACGCGATCGACGAGGTCCGCGCCCGCGCCGCCACCTCGGCCGCCGCCGCCGCCGCCCGGCTCATCGCCGAGGAGATGAAGCCGGACGCCGACCGGGCGATGATCGACCGCACCATCGAAGGCCTCGGCCGCCCCCACTGACTGGGGACAGTGCCTATTTTCCCACCTGGGGAATGGGGACAGTAACTATTTTCCGGGCGCGGCATCGCCGTACCGACCGCGGGTGAGGAAAATAGTTACTGTCCCCAATCGTCCGTTTTCCCGCGCGGCATCGCCGTACCGACCGCCGGTGAGGAAAATAGTTACTGTCCCCAATCGTCCGTCGGCGCGCGCGGCTAGAGCATGAACGCGTCGGCCCCGAGCGTCTGCCCGGCGGCCGTGCCGACGAGGATCGAGAGGTCCGCCACGCCGTCGCCGTTGGTGTCGGCCTCGACCCGCCAGCCGCCATCCTCCTGGACCGCGCGCAGCTCGCCCGCGCTGTGCGAGAAGGCCGCCGCGCCGATGAAGGCGAAGGCGTCGTCGCCGCCGCCCGGCCGGGCGTCGATCGCCGAAAGGTCGATCCGGTCGCCGGGGCCGAAGTCGAGGATCCGGTCCTGCGCCGCCGCGGTCGAATCGCCCACCGCCTCGTAGCGGAACAGGTCCGAGCCCGCGCCGCCGCGCAACTGGTCCGCGCCCGCGCCGCCGACGAGCACGTCGTTGCCGCCCATGCCGTAGAGCTGGTCGGCGCCCGCATTGCCGGCGAGATAGTCGTTGCCCGCGCCGCCGGCGAGGATGTCGGCGCCGCCGCCGCCGAGCACGTCGAAGCGGCCGTTGGTCTCCGCCGTGCCGTTGAACACCAACGTCTCTCCCGCCGCCAGCGAGAAGGCGGTGACGAAGAGGGCGCCGCCCGCCGCCACGGTCGCGTCGTGGGTGGCGATGGCATAATGATTGGCCGTCCCGCCCGGCGCGGAGAGCCCGGTGTAGAGCGCCAGCCGCTCTACCGAGGCGAAGGTCGAAGCGCCGAGCGCCAGGTCGTAGCTCCCCATCAGCCCGACGGTGTCGACGCCGCCGCCGCCGTCCACCCGGTCGTCCGCGGTCAAGGCCGCGCCGAAATAGACGAAGTCGTTGCCGCCGCCCGCCAGCACTTGGTCGGTGCCGCCGTCGCTCAGCACGACGAGGTCGTTGCCGCCGCCCATGACGAAGCGGTTGTCGAGCGCATTGCCCTGCACGCCCTGGCCGGAGTCGGAGGTGCCGGTGAGATTCTCGACGAAGGCGGGCAGCACGTAGAGCAGGCTGTAGTCGACCTTGTTGCCGAGCGCGGTCCGGATCTCGTCCACCCCGCCGCCTTCCTCCTCGCGCACCGTGTCGTAGAAATTGTCGACCACGTAGACGTCGTTGCCGGCGCCGCCGACCATCGTGTCGAGGCCGATCCCGCCGTCCAGCCGGTCCGCGCCGGCGCCGCCGAACAGCGTGTCGCCGCCCGCTTCGCCCGAAAGCACGTCGTCGCCGTCGCCGCCGCTCAGCACGTCGCCCTGATTGCCGCCCGACAGCGTGTCGGCGCCGGCAAGGCCGAACAGGGCGTCGCTGTCCTCGGTGCCCGAGAGGATGTTGGCGGTGTCGGTGCCCTTGGCGAGCGCTGCGGCGGGAACGCCGATATCCGCCACCGAGACCTCGACCCGCTCGTCGAACACCGAATCCGGGAAGCTCAGCGTCTCCACTCCGGTGAGCCGGTCGACCCAGCCGCTGTCGAGATGCGCGACGAGGATCGCGTCGCCGTCGCGCTCGATCAGATATTCCTCGCGCGGCCGGTTGTAGAAGACGATGTCGTTGCCCGCGCCGCCCTCGATCACGTCCCCGCCCCACCCGGAATAGAGCAGGTCGTCGCCGTCGCCGCCGTCGAGTTGCGAGCCGTAGGTGGCGGCGATCAGGACGTCGTCCCCGGCCTCGCCGAACAGCCGCCCGGCGAGCGGTCCGCCGTCGACATAGTCGTTGCCCGCCCCGGCGAAGACGTCGCTGAACGCGGCCGGCGAGTCGCCCTCCTCGCCGCGCGCGGCGGGCAGGCGGATGCGGTCGTCATGGTCGGTCAGGCGGAAGGCCTCGATCGAGGTGTAGCCCGCGTCCTCCGAGCCCGTATAGCCGATGATCACGCCGCTGCTCCGGCCCGCGAAGGTCAGCGTGTCGTAGCCCGCGCCGCCGTCGACGATGTCGGCGCCGAGGCCGCCGTCGATCACGTCGTCGCCGTCGCCGCCCTCGAGCCGGTCCGCGCCGTCGCCGCCGGTGAGGACGTCGTCGCCGCCGACGCCGGCGATCACGTCGTCGCCCGCGCCGCCGTCGAGGGCGTCCGCCTGCTCGCCGCCGACGATGATGTCGTCGCCGTCGAGCCCCGCTACCGAGATCGCGCCGGCGAAGCCCTGCCAGGTGAAGGTGTCGTCGAAGGCCGAGAGCTCGAACTTCTCGACGGAGGCGAAGGTGTCGAAGGTCGCCTCGTTGGACGGGGCGTCGCCGAACGGGCTGCGCGGGTCGAAATTGACCCGCACGCCGCCGCTGGCGTTGCGGTAGCTCACCGTGTCGACGCCGTCGCCGCCGGTGAAGGAGTCGGCGCCCCAGCCGCCGAACAGCAGGTCGTCGCCGCCCCCGCCGTCGATCGAATCGTTGCCGCCGAGGCCGTAGATCGCGTCGGCGCCGACCGTCCCGGTCAGCGTGTCGGCGCCCTCCGTGCCCCGCACGACGTTGGCGCCGTCGGGCGCGGCATTGGCGGCGATCCAGGCGAGGAGGTCGAAATCGTCGTAGGAGCCGGAGAAGCGAAGCACCTCTATGTTGGTGAGGATGTCGAAGGCGCCGTTCACGGTCACGGTGCCGGCCTGCTCATATTCCGGGATCAGGTGGGTGACCTTCACCGACCCGTCGTCGAGCAGCGCCAGCGCATAATCGTCGATCGTGCCGTAGAGGAGCGCCGCGTCGCGCCCGGCGCCGCCGTCGATGACGTCGTTGTTGGTGCCGCCGCGCAGCCGGTCGTCGCCCTCGCCGCCATAGAGGATGTCCCGGCCGCCGCCGCCGTCGACCAGGTCGTTGCCCGAGTCGCCGTAGAGGATGTCGGCGCCGTCGTCGCCGCGTAGGTCGTCATTGCCCTCGCCGCCGTGCAGCGTGTCGGCGAAGCCGGTGGCGTAGACGCGGTCGTCCCCGCCGCCGCCCTCGATCGCCAGGCCGGCGGCGAAGCCCTGCGCCCAGAACAGGTCGGAATAGCCGCTGAGGACGAAATGCTCGATCGATTGGAAGCTGTCGCCGGTGCCGTCGTTGCGCGGCACCCGCGACTGCGGGTTGATGAACACCGCCGCCGCCGCCGCGGCGTAGGTGACCGTGTCGTAGCCGTCGCCGCCGTCCAGCAGGTCCATCCCGGGGCCGCCGTCGAGGACGTCGTCGCCGCCCCCGCCGTGGATCTCGTCGTCGCCCGAAACGTCCTCACCCGCCGGGAACGTATCCGCCTCCGGCGTAAGCTGGAATATCGCCATGTCCGCGCCTTCTTTCGACCGATTCGGACCCCGGAACGGACAACGTTCTCAACCGGTTCCCCTCACCGGGGCGAGCGAGCAAGATCGGTCATGGCGGGGGTGGATGGGGACAGTAACTATTTTCCGGCCAGGCCCAGTCGCACCGACCGAGGGTGGGGAAAATAGTTACTGTCCCCATCCGGCCAGGCTTAGTCGCACCGAGCGGGGATGGGGAAAACAGTTACTGTCCCCATCCGTGCCGCCATTGTCAGTCCCGGCGGTCAGTGCATCGCGTTCTCGACGCTGTTGCTTGCCGACTTCACGTCCTCGCCCGCGCCGCGGACCGTGTTGCAGGCCGCGATCGCGAAGATCGCCGTCGAGATGAGCAGGGTGGTGAGGGTCTTGCGCGCCATATGGTCCTCCGCTTTGCCCCCGGGAGGATCAATGCGCGCCGCGCGGGGCGGTTCCGGCCCGCCGCCGCCACGCCGCCGCCAGCGCGTGCTCGAGCACGCCTTCCGGCACCTCCGCCAGCCGCACCAGCGTGCTGCCGCCGCGCCCCCAGGCGCCGCTCGCCGGGGTGAAGGCCTTCGAGAGGCTCATGAAGTCCGACTGCTGCTCCGGCATCAGAGACACCATCCCCCACGCCGCGTCCGGCGCGCCCAGCGTCGCGAAGATCTTGCCGCGCACCCGGAAATCCGGATGCCCCATATGCGCCTTCTCCTCCGCCCCTTCGAAGGAGAGCGCGATGCGGCGGAAATCCTCGGGGGTCGGCATGACGAGGCTTATACCGCCTTCGCCCGTGCCGGGACAGCGGCAGGCGCGGCAGCCTGTCGGCCCGCGGCTATGCTCAAAAGGCGTGCCAGCTTGCGATGAGCTTCGCCGTTAGGAGAGCTACGGCCAGTCCCCATCCGAAGCTCGAAAATGTGCCGATGATGATGTACTCGGCCTGATGTCGCTCGGTCTCGGTCTTGATGTCGCCGAGGCGCAGTATGGATTTGGCGGCGAGCAGGAAGCCCACGCCCTCGACGCGGCCGGTGAGCGTCAGAAGGAGCGTGAGGCCGCGCTCCAGCCAGCCGATATACTTGCCCCCCTTCATCATGCCGGCGATCGGAGTCGTGGCGGTACCGGATGAAGACGGGGTGGAGGGCGCCAGGTCGACCAGCGCTTTCTTGATCAGGATACCCCCCAGCGGGACTGCTACGATCGCGCCTCCGACGAACGTCATGGCCGCGTAGAGCATGGCCTGCTTGTCGCCGGGAAGCGCGCTCCACACGCCTAGGGCGGATAGTCGCGGTTCGGTTGCAACGACTGCGGCGATGACGAGGAAGTGCGCGAGTTGATCGACGAGGAATGCGCTCAGGCTGTCGGATCCGTAGCGGATCTTGAGGCAATCGATGAGGAGGTGGGTGCCGGCGATCACGGCCAAAGCGGCTGCCGCAGCCCACGACCATAGGCCGAGGGTTACGGCCGCCGTGCCGGCCACCACTCCGCCGTGGAGGAGCAAGTAGGGGAATCGCGCCTTGCGCTGTATCAGCCACTCGCCTTGGAGGATGAAATCCGCGACGAGATGGGCGGTAATGAGGGAGGTCGCGGTCTCAAGCACCTCGGTCAGCCGGTTTTGGTTGATATGAACGGATCAACCGTTTTTGGTTGACTCTCATATCAGTCGCCTCTGGCGCCGCGGCTGCAGCGCCTTACTCCAGTCGATATGTTCGACATAGGAGATCGCGGCGAGCACTGCGTCGAAGTCGACGGCCGCCAGCGACTTGCTGACTTGCTGCCGGGAGACGGCGAGCATGGCAGCGACGTCCATCTGCCTCGGCCCCGGGAGGGTCAGCATGCGCGAAACGATCTCCGCCTGCCGCTCGGACCAATGATTTGTCGCGGCGCTGCAAAGCGCCGCCATCGGGCGTATCCAACCCAGAGCCTCCGAGGCATGATCCGGGATGCTCACCGTCACGCCGAGGTCGCCGGACATGCCGTCGAGGGCCCGGCCCGAGGCCGTGAACGCCTCCCCGATCGAAAGCGACACCCGGTTCAAGTCGATCTTCTCCACGGCCCCAATGCCGACGCCTATGCGGGTATCCAGATCACGCCCCTCCCTTCTGAGCGACGCTCGGACGTAGAGTGCGGCCCGGAGAAAATGGCGCGGTTCTCCCAGGAGGACCTGCCAGGAATCTCCCCGGAAGAATTCGGCTCCGGCGAGAATGCCCCCGTCAGGCCACCTGGCCATTTCGGCGACCGCCTCGATCACGACGCTTCGGGCTCTTTCCAGATCCCGAACCAGCAAGCCTGTCGAACCGACCAGATCGCCGGTGAGGACCGCCACGGCGTCGCGCCCGACCGGCCTGCCGGTGCTCACAGCTTCGGCTCCCGCGTCTCCGCCTTGCAACTGCCTGAGCGTTGCACGGCGTCCTGCGGTTTCCGACCTTTGAAAGGAGCGATCTTCATCGTGCCGTCCTGTCGATCGACTTCCGCTCGACCGCCGCCGAGGCTCTCGGGAAGGTCGAACCTGTAGGCGTAAGGCTCGATCTCCGCTTTCAGCCGCGGACGTCCCGCCAGGGTCACGAACGTCACCTCGCCGCGACCGCTATCCACGAGAAGGCGGACGCTCGACGGGGCGCCGCCGCCCTGTCCCTGCGCGAGCCTGCATCCCAGCTGGCGGACCCCGGGCGGCTCGTCGAGGCTGCATCCCAGGGCCACCACGCACAGCAATCCGGACGCCAGCCTCGGTGCAGCCCGAGCTCGATCTTCGCGTCCTTGCTCCACTCGCCCGGTTTGCGGAACCGCGGCTTGGGATGCAACCCTTCTGCTCGCGGAGGGCCACTGCCCGTCAGATCGAAGGAGACCGGCGCCCCGGGGCGTTCTGCCTGTGGTCTATTGCCGTTGCTGCTCCTAAATCCCCCCGGTGAGCAACCGTCCCGACGCCCCCGACCGCTTCAACGAGGAGAAGGCGGCCTACACCGTCCGCGGTTCCGACCAGCCGGATCTGGAGACGGGCGTCGCGGCGATCCGGAAGACGGTGAAGCAGCTTCCAGTGCGGCCGGGCGTCTACCGGATGCTCGATGCCAAGGGCGACGTGCTCTACGTCGGCAAGGCGCGGGCGCTCCGCAACCGGGTCACCAACTACACGCAGGTCGCGCGGCTCTCGAAGCGGCTGCAGCGCATGGTGGCGCAGACCCGCTCGATGCAGATCGTCACCACCAATACGGAGGCCGAGGCGCTGCTGCTCGAGGCGCAGCTTATCAAGCGCTACCGGCCGCCCTACAACGTGCTGCTGAGGGACGACAAAAGCTTCCCCTTCATCCTGCTGCGCGAGGACCACGCCTTCCCGCAGGTCAGGAAGCATCGCGGCGCGCGGCGCTTCAAGGGCCAATATTACGGGCCCTTCGCCAGCGCCGGATCGGTGACGCGGACTTTGAACGCGCTCCAGAAGCTGTTCCTGCTGCGAAGCTGCACCGACACCTTCCTCGCCACCCGCAAGCGGCCCTGCCTCCTGTTCCAAATCCGCCGCTGCTCGGCGCCCTGCGTCGGCCGAATCGACCCCGAAGGCTATGCCGAGCTGGTCGAGGACGCGAAGAGCTTCCTCGCCGGTAAGTCGACCCAGGTGCAGCAGAAGCTCGCGGGGGCGATGCAGGCGGCTTCGGAGGCGATGGATTTCGAGCTGGCCGCCGTCTACCGCGACCGCCTGCGCGCCCTCACCTTCATCCAGGGCACCCAGACCATCGCCGCCGAAGGGCTGGGCGACGCCGACATCTTCGCCTTGGCCTGCAAGGGCGGGACGATGTGCGTCCAGGCCTTCTTCATCCGCGGCGGCAACAATTGGGGACACCGGAGCTTCTTCCCCGCCCACACCGCCGACGTTCCCGAGGCGGAGGTGCTCGCCAGCTTCCTCATGCAATTCTACGAGGAGGTGCCGCCGCCCCGCCAGGTCCTGCTCGACCGGGAGGTGCCGGAGGCGGAGCTGGTCGCCGAGGCGCTGTCGGAGCGGGCGGAGCGCAAGGTGACGCTGCGCGTGCCGCGGCGCGGCGACCATGTCCGAATGATCCGGCAGGCGGAGCGCAACGCCGCCGAGGAGCTCGACCGCCACCTCGCCGAGACCAGCACCCAGGCGAAGACGATGCGGGCGCTCACCGAATTGTTCGAGCTTTCCGAGCCGCCGCAGCGTATCGAGGTCTACGACAACAGCCACGTCATGGGGACGAACGCGGTCGGCGCGATGATCGTCGCCGGCCCCGAGGGCTTCCGCAAGAACGCCTACAGGAAGTTCAACATCAAGCGGGCGGAGACTGTGCCGGGCGACGATTTCGCGATGATGCGCGAGGTGCTCGGCCGCCGCTTCGCCCGGCTGGAGAAGGAGGATCCGGACCGAAGCCGCGGCGAGTGGCCGGACCTGCTGCTGATCGACGGCGGCAAGGGACAGCTCAACGCGGTGACCGAGACGCTCGAATGCGCGGGCATCCACGACGTGCCGGTGGTCGGCATCTCCAAGGGGCCGGACCGCAATGCGGGACGCGAGGTGATGCACCTTCCCGGCAACCGCGAGATCACGCTGCCGACCAACTCGCCGGTGCTCTTCTACCTCCAGCGGCTGCGCGACGAGGCCCACCGCTTCGCCATCGGCGCGCACCGCCAGAAGCGCGCCAAGAGCATGGCCTCGTCGCCGCTCGACGAGGTGCCGGGCATCGGGCCGAGCCGCAAGCGGGCGCTGCTGATGCATTTCGGCACGGCCAAGGCGGTGCGCGGCGCCGCGCTCGAGGATTTGGAGCGGGCGCCCGGCATTTCGAAGGGGATGGCCCGCTCGATTTACGACTATTTCCACCCTTCGGGCTAAGCAAAGGCGTGGCGAGCCTCTCGGAACCCAAGGTCGTGCCGGCGCAGCCGGCGAGGGTCGCGCTGCCGATGATGGTCGGCGCGCGCACCGTGCTGCGCCTTCACCGGCGGCTGGTCCGGGTCTCGCTCCCCCTGCGCGAGGTCCTCGCCGGGAGCCTGCCGGCGCTGCCGCCGCTGGCCGCGGGCGCGCACGGCTATCTGATCAACTCGCTGCCCGCCGCCTTGCTGCCGGCGCTTCGGGCGGCCCATCCGGCGCTCTCGCTTTTCGTCCGCCAGCGCTATCGCCGAAGCTACGCCTCGCTCGAAGGCGGCTTCGAGGCCTATCTCGGCGGCTTTTCGGCGAAGAGCCGCTCGACGCTGAAGCGCAAGGTGAGGCGCTTCGCCGAGCGTTCGGGCGGCACCCTCGACCTGCGCCGCTATTCGGCGCCGGCCGAGGTGGAGGAGTTCCACCGCTTCGCCCGCGCCGTCTCCGCCCGGACCTATCAGGAGAAGCTGCTCGGCGCCGGCCTCCCCGACGGCGACCAGGCCCTGGCGGCGATGCGCGCGCTCGCCGCGCAGGACCGGATGCGCGGCTGGGTGCTGTTCCTCGACGGCGCGCCGGTCAGCTATCTCTACGCGCCGGCGGAAGGCGATGCGCTGATCTATTCCCACCTCGGCTACGACCCGGCCGCCGCCGCTTTGTCGCCCGGCACGGTGCTGCAGCTCGAGGCGATGCGCCAGCTCATGGCCGAGGGCCGCTTCGCGCTGTTCGACTTCACCGAAGGGGAGGGGCAGCACAAGCTCCAGTTCGGCACCGGCGGCGTAGAATGCGTCGACCTGCTGCTGCTCCGTCAGGGCGCGGGCAACCGGCTGACCGGCCTTGCCCTTGGCGGCTTCGACCGGGGCGTGGCGCTGGCCAAGGCGGCCGTCCACCGGCTCGGGCTGGAGCGGCTGGCGCGGCGGCTGCGGCGCTGACGTGAGGATCGCCGGTCCCGCCATCGTCTGCGCGGTGCGGGCGCATGGCGAGCACGGCGCCATCGTCCGGGCGCTCACGCCGGGGGACGGGATGCGCCCCGGCTACGTCCGAGGCGGCCGGTCGCGGCGGCTGCGCCCGGTGCTCCTGCCCGGCAACCTCGTCCAGGCCGAGTTCCGCGCCCGCACCGACGACCAGCTCGCCCAGCTGGCGGTGGAGCTGGTCGCCAGCCGCGCCCCGCTGCTCGGCGAGCCGCTGCCGGCTGCGGCGGTCGACTGGCTGACCTCGCTCACCGCATGGACCCTGCCCGAAGCGCAGCCCTATCCCCGGCTCTACGACGCGCTCGAGGGCCTGCTGGCGACGATCGACGCCGCCCCCAACGCCCGCACCTGGGCGGGGGGGCTGGCCCGCTACGAGCTGCTCCTGCTGTCCGAGCTCGGCTTCGGGCTCGACCTTTCCGAATGCGCCGCGACCGGCGCGACCCGGGATCTCGCCTTCGTCAGCCCGAGGAGCGGCCGCGCCGTCAGCCGCGACGGCGCCGGCGGCTATCGCGACCGCCTCCTCCCGCTGCCGGCCTTCCTTCTCGGCGGCGGCGCCGCCGACTGGCCGGACGTGCTCGCGGCGCTGCGCCTCACCGGCCACTTCCTCTCCCGGGACATATTGATCGAGCGGCAGGCCGACATCCTACCGGCACGGGAGCGGCTGCTCGACCGGCTCAAACGGGTGGTCTGACCCTCGTCGCGCGAAGGGGCCGGCCGGCGCCGAGCCATTGCTCGACCGCCCGGGCGATGCGGGGCGAGGCCTTGCCGTCGCCGAACGGGAAGGAGGGCCGGGACATGCGCTCGGCCTCCGCCGGGTCGGCGAGCAGGCCGGCGACCGCGGCGACGATCCGGTCCGGGTCGTTCCCCACGATCCTGACGCCCCCCGCCTCCACCGCCTCCGGCCTCTCGGTGACGCTACGGAGGACGAGCACCGGCTTGCCGAGGGCCGGCCCCTCCTCCTGCAGGCCGCCGCTGTCGGTGAGGATGATCCAGGAGCGGACCATCAGGGCCACCATTGCGGGATAGTCGAGCGGCTCGACGAGGCGGATGTGGGGGAGGCCGGAAAGGCGCGCCTCGAGCCCCGCGCGGACGAGCGGATTGACGTGGAGCGGAAGCACGATCTCCACCGGCAGGGTGCGCACTATCCGCTCCAGAGCGGCGCAGATGGGCTCGGCCGCCGGACCCTGGTTCTCCTTGCGGTGGCAGGTGACGAGGATCGTCCGCCGCCCTCCCGGCGCCCTGTCGTGGCCGGCCACGCCCGCCGCCGCGCGCAGCAGCGCGTCGATGCCGCTGTTCCCGGTGAGGTGGATGTCGCCCCGCACCCGCCAGTCGCCCGCCAGGTTGCGCGCCGCGGTCTCGCTCGGCGCGAAGAGGAGGGCGGAGAGCGCGTCGATCGCCACCCTGTTGCCTTCCTCCGGCCACGGCCGATCGAGGTCGAAGGAGCGCAGGCCGGCCTCGACGTGGCCGACCGGAAGGCCGCAGTCCCGCGCGGCGAGCGCGCCCGCGAAGGCGCTGGTCGTGTCGCCGTGCACGAGGACGAGGTCGGCCGGCTCCGCGCGCAGGTGCCGCCATATCCTGGCGTGAAGGCTCTCGCGCAGCCTGGCCGGGGCGCGCTGGGCCCGGTCGGGGGCGAGCTGCGTCACCGGTCCGCCGGCGCCGGCGAAATGGTCGGCGAGCGCGGGATGCTGGCCGGTCAGCAGCAGCCGGTGCTCGACCCTGCCGCGCCGCGCCAGGGTCTCCGCCACCGGCGCCATCTTGATCGCCTCGGGCCGGGTTCCGACGATCGACAGGACCCGCGGCGCGGCGCGGCGGAAACAACTTGGCTCATCGCTTTCGACAACTTTCCACACGCGGCTCACGCTATTGCGCAACCCGCGGCAAAAGGAAAGCCGTCAGGTGGGGCTGTTCAGCTCCGCCTCGGCCGCGCTTCGGAAGCGTGAGGGGCGCCGGACATGGCGCATGATCCGCGCCCAGATCGAGGTGCGGCTCCGCACCGGCGGCAGCCACGGTGCCGGCTCCGCCGCCGGCGCGTCCCCGGTGTAGAGCTGAAGCGGCTCGGGGAGCCGGGCGTGGAGGACGATGCGGCGGCGCCCGCGCAATATGTCCTCCGCCTCGCCGAGGGCACGGACGAGGTCTTCCTCGCGGAAGGGCTTGGAGAGGCAGCCGATGGCGAGGTCCGGCACCGGAATGCCCGGCGCCCGGCCGGTGGTGAAGAGGCAGGCGATGCCGAGGTCGTGGAGCCTCGCCGCGACCCCGTAGCCGGTGCTGCCGTTGGCGAGCTGGAGGTCGACGAGCGCAAGCTCCGGCGGCGCCGCCTCGGCCGACGCGAGGGCGCTGGCGAGATCGTCGGCGATGCCCGTGACGCGATGGAGAGGGTTGAGCTCGATCAGGCGTTTCAGAGTGTCGGCGAGCAGCGGCTCGTCTTCGACGATGAGGATGTTGAGCACGGTCCCTCCCCGAAACGGCCGCGGCTGGGCCGAGCGCCGATGCTTGCCCAGCGGCGGCCGCAAGGCCATGGCGCGAAAGGACATTTGCGCCGAACGATTCTGTATCCGCGCCGAAACGAACGCGGAAGGCGCGGAAGCGGAGCTCAGCCGCCGCCGGCGCGCACCGCCTGGGCCCAGGCCAGGTCGGCGAGCGGCTCGAGGCTCGCCGCCATCCGGTCGGCATGGGCGGAGGCGGCGGTGCCGCGGACGAGGCGGCCCTTGATGCCGTGGACGATCGCGGCGAGGCGGAACATGTTGAACGCCATGTAGAAGTCGATGTCGGCAATGCCGTCCCGCCCGGTGCGGCGGCAATAAGCGGCGACGTAATCGGCCTCGGACGGGATGTTGAGCGCAGCGAGGTCGCGTCCGGCGAGGCCGGTCGAGACTCCGGCCGGCATGCGGTAGACCATCAGATGATAGGTGAAATCGGCGAGCGGGTGGCCGAGCGTCGACAGCTCCCAGTCCAGCACCGCCGTCACCCGCGGCTCGGTCGGGTGGAAGATCATGTTGTCGCAGCGGAAGTCGCCGTGGATCACGCGCGATTCCTCCCCGGCATCGGGTATGTTGGCGGGCAGCCATTCCACCAGCCGGTCCATCGAGGCGACGCGGCCGGCCTCGGCGTCGCCGAGATACTGCCGCGACCAGCGGCCGATCTGCCGCTCGAAATAATTGCCCGGCTTGCCATAGTCGCCGAGCCCGGCCGCCTCCGGGTCGATGCGGTGCAGCGCGGCGATGGTCGCGTTCATCGCGTCGAAATAGGCCGGCCGGGCCTCGCGCGGCACCTGCGGGAAGTCGGCCTCCCAGAAAATCCGTCCCTCCACCAGATCCATCACGTAGAAGGCGGTGCCGATCACCGCCTCGTCGGTGCACAGGCCGTGGACGCGCGGCACCGGGAAGCCCTGCGCGCCGAGCGCGGCGAGGACTCGATACTCGCGCTCGACGGCATGCGCGCCGGGCAGGAGCCGGCCGGGCGGCTTGCGGCGAAGCACGTAGTCGCCGCCGGCCGTCGCCAATTTATAGGTGGGGTTGGACTGGCCGCCCTTGAACTGCTCCACCGTCAGCGGTCCGGCGAATCCGGGCACCTCGCGCCGCATCCATTCCTCCAGCGCGCGGCTGTCGAAACGATGCGCATTGCGAACCGCCATGGTGCCGCTATTCTGGGCGCTCCTGTCCATTGTTCCTGATCTTTCCGCATCGGGCGAGCCGGTTTGAACGCAACCTCCTTATCGGCCACCGGCCCGCCGAGGGAAGCGGGACCTGCGCGGCGCGGACGCGGGACGGGCGCCGCGTCGGCGCGCGCCGATGCCCTGTTCCGCGCCGCCAGCGCCTCGTGCGGCGGGCTGATCGCCGGCATCGCCACGTCCTACGAGGCCGACGCCAGCCTTTGCGGGGAACTCGTCCAGGACATCCTCCTCGCCGTCTGGCTCGCGCTGCCCAGCTTCCGGGGCGACGCCTCGCTCAAGACGTTCGTCGCCTCCATCGCCCACAAGAGGTGCGTCTCCCACGTCTCGCGGCGGGCGCGGGAGCCGCGGCAGGTGGCGCTTCCGCCCGACCTCGCCGCCCCCGCGCCCTTGCCGGATGAAGTCGCCTTCGAGGAATCGCGCAGGCGGCACCTGCTCGCCTCGATCCAGTTCCTGCCCGTTCCGCAGCGGGAGGCGATCCTGCTGTGCTTCGAGGGCTTCAGCTATGCCGAGATGGCGCAGATACTGGGGGTCACCAGCAATGCCGTGATGCTCCGCTGCCAGCGCGCCAAGGCGGCGCTGAACGGCGGCGCCGCCGCGGCGGGCCGAGCCGGCGGTAGGGCGCCCTAGTCGCGGGCCTCCTTCAGCGCGAGGCGGGCGGCATGGAGCAGCGGCTCGGTATAGCCCGAGGGCTGCGCCGCCCCTTCGAGCACGAGCGCCCGCGCCGCGCGGAACGCCGCGCTCGCCTCCGGGTCCGGCGCCATCGGCCGATAGGCCGGATCGCCGCCATTCTGCCGGTCGACCACGCCCGCCATCCGGACGAGCGCCGCATCTACCTCGTCGCGCGCGACGACGCCGTGGAGGAGCCAGTTGGCGACATGCTGGCTGGAGATGCGGCAGGTGGCGCGGTCCTCCATCAGGCCGACGTCGTGGATGTCGGGAACCTTGGAGCAGCCGATCCCCTGCTCGACCCAGCGCACGACATAGCCCAATATGCCCTGCAGGTTGTTCTCGAGCTCCTCGCGTATCTCTTCCGGCGACCAGCGAGGCGCCTCGGCGACCGGAATCCTCAGCATGTCGCGAAGCTTGGCCGGGGGCCGGTCCATCAGCTCCAGCTGTCGCTCGGCGACGTCGACCCGGTGGTAATGGAGGGCGTGGAGCGTCGCCGCGGTGGGGGAGGGGACCCAGGCGGTACTCGCGCCGGCCTCCGGGTGCGCGATCTTCTGCGCCAGCATGTCCGCCATCCGGTCGGGCATCGCCCACATGCCCTTGCCGATCTGGGCGCGGCCGGCGAAACCGCAGGCGAGGCCGGTGTCGACGTTGTTCGCCTCGTAGGCCGCGAGCCACGGGGCGGACTTCATCTCGCCCTTGCGGATCATCGGCCCGAGCGCCATCGAGGTGTGGATCTCGTCGCCGGTGCGGTCGAGGAAGCCGGTGTTGATGAACGCGATCCGGTCGCGCAGCGCCTCGATGCAGGCGGCGAGGTTGACGGAGGTCCGCCGCTCCTCGTCCATCAGGCCGATCTTGATGGAGTGACGCGGCAGGCCGAGCAGGTCCTCGGTGCGGGCGAAGAGGCGGTCGGCGAAGGCCGCCTCCTCGGGCCCGTGCATCTTCGGCTTGACCACGTAGACGGAGCCGCAGGCGCTGTTCGCCCGCCTTCCCCTCACGTCGTGGAGCGCGATGAGCGAGGTGATGACGGTGTCCGCCAGCCCCTCCTGCACGTCCTCGCCGTCGATCCGCATCATCGGGTTCGTCATCAGGTGGCCGACGTTGCGGATGAACATCAGCGCCCGCCCCGGCAGGGTCAGCGTCTCGCCCCCCGGCGCGCAGAAGGTGCGATCGTCCTCGAGCCGCCGCTCCACCTCGCTGCCGCCCCGGGCGAAACGGGCGCTGAGCGAGCCCTTCATCAGGCCCAGCCAGTTGCGATAGACGGCGATCTTCTCCACCGCATCGACCGCGGCGACCGAATCCTCGCAGTCCATGATCGCCGTCAGTGCGCTCTCGACCCATATGTCGGCGACGCCCGCCGCGTCGTCGCGGCCGATGGCGTGGCCCCGGTCGACCACCACTTCGAGGTGAAGCCGGTTGTGGCGGAGCAGGAAGGACGGGCCGCGCCACCCGGCGAGAAGCGAGGGATCGGCGAGCCCGCCGCGGTCGGTGACGAGGCGATCGCCTTCTATGCCGTAGCGGGTGACCTCGGCATGGCTGCCGCCGGTCAGCGGCGCCACCTCGTCGAGGAAGGCGCGCGCCCGGGCGACGACGCGGGCGCCCCGCTCGGGATCGTAGGGCCCGGCCGGAGGCGCGTCGCCCAGCGCGTCGGTGCCGTAGAGCGCGTCGTAGAGGCTTCCCCAGCGCGCATTGGCGGCGTTGAGGGCGTAACGGGCGTTGCTGACCGGAACGACGAGCTGCGGGCCGGCGATCTCCGCCACCTCGGGATCGACGTCTTCGGTGCCGATCGCGAAGGGCGCCGGCGAGTCGACCAGATATCCGAGCTCGCGCAGGAACTCCTCCTCGTCGGCAGGCTCGGGGGCATGGCCGGCGAGCGCGCGGTCGCGCTCGTCGATCCTCGCCTGCAGGTCCTCCCGCCGCCGCAGCAGACGGCGGTTCTCCGGCGTGAGGTCGCGCAGCAGCGCCGAGAAGCCGAACCAGAAGGGCGCCGCCTCCACGCCGGAGCCGGGCAGCACCTCCTCCTCCACGAAACGGCGGAGCGCGGGGTCCACCTCGATGCCGGAGATCAGCTCATATTGCGCCAAGGCCCGGCCCCCTTATTGTGTCGGCGCCGCCCGCCTAGCCGCTTGCCTAGGGAGAATCCATGCGCTTCCTGATCCTCGCCGCCCTCCTTTTCCTCTCCGCGGCGGCGCCGCCGCCCCCGGCCGGGACGGCGGTCCTGCTTCGCCCGGACCGAGTCTTCGACGGCGTCGATCCGAGGCCGCACGAGGGCTGGTCGGTGCTGGTCAGGGGCGAGAGGATCGAGGCGGCAGGGCCGGGCCTTGCCGTTCCCCCCGGCGCCCGCGTCGTGGACCTGCCCGGCACGACCCTGATGCCCGGGCTGATCGAGGGCCACTCGCACCTCTTCCTCCACCCTTATGACGAGACGAGCTGGGACGACCAGGTGCTTAAGGAGCCGCTGGCGCTGCGCACCGCCCGCGCGGTCCGCCACGCCGCGGCGACGCTGAGGGCGGGCTTCACCACCGTCCGCGACCTCGGGACCGAGGGCGCGGGCTATGCCGACGTCGGCCTCAAGCAGGCGATCGAGCAGGGGATCGTCGAGGGGCCGCGGATGCTGGTCGCGACCCGCGCCATCGTCGCCACGGGCAGCTACGGGCCGAAGGGGCTGGATCCCGAGGCGGCGCTGCTCGGCGCGGAGGAGGCGGACGGGCCGCAGCTCGTCCCGACGGTGCGGCGGCAGATCGGCGCCGGCGCCGACGTCGTCAAGCTCTACGCCGATTATGGCTGGCGGCCGGGCGAGCCGCGCCGGCCGACGTTCAGCCTCGAGGAGTTGCGCGCGGCGGTCGAGGCGGCCCATTCGGCGGGCCGCAAGGTGGCGGTGCACGCGACCACGCCCGAGGGGATGAGGCGGGCTGTGCTGGCCGGGGCCGACACGATCGAGCACGGCAATGACGGGACGGCCGAGGTCTTCCGGCTGATGAAGGAGCGCGGCGCCGCTCTATGTCCGACCGTGGCGGCGACCGACGCCATCGCCCGCTATCGGGGCTGGAACGGCGCCGCGCCCGAGCCCCAGGCGGTGATCGACAAGAAAGCGAGCTTCCGGGCGGCGCTGGCCGCGGGCGTGACGATGTGCGTGGGCGGCGACGTCGGCGTCTTCGCGCATGGCGAGAACGCCCGCGAGCTGGAGCTCATGGTCGCCTACGGCATGCGCCCCGCCGACGTGCTCGTCGCCGCCACCTCGGGCAATGCCCGCATCTTCGGGATCGCCGACCGCGTCGGCGCGGTGAAGCCGGGGCTGCTCGCCGATCTGGTCGCGGTCGCCGGCGATCCGACCCGCGACGTCGCCGCGGTGCGGGCGGTGAAGCTGGTGATGAAGGGGGGCAGGGCGGTCCTAGGGCCTTGATCGAAGTCTAGACGAAACGTTTTCCCCTGCATCGAATGGGGGTTGCCACGCTTACCGGCAAGCCCGTAACCTCGGGCCCGCGCCGCCAGGCCACCTGGCAGCCGAAGGCCGGCGAAATCGCGGGGGCATCCCACCGGAAAACCGCGTCGCCGCCACCTTCGAAAGATAACGGGAGGAACATCCATGACCAGAATTTCTCGCACGCAGCTGCTCACCGCGACCGCTCTCGGCGCGGCCCTCTGGGCGGCGCCGGCCTGGGCCGACGCGACCGCGCCCTGCAACAACGGCACGGGCAGCCTCAGCACGGAGTGCGGCACCAACTCGGTCGCGACCGGCAATTTCGGCACCGCCGTCGGCCAGCTCGCCACCGCGACGGGTGAGGAATCGACCGCGGTCGGCACCGACTCGCTCGCCTCGGGCGCGCGCAGCACCGCCCTCGGCACGGTCTCCAGCGCCATCGCCGACGACGCCACCGCGCTCGGCGACCGCTCGTCCGCGGGCGACGTCAACGCGACGGCCGTCGGCTCCGCCGCCCAGGCGACCGGCCGCTCCTCCACCGCCGTCGGCAGCGGCGGCACCGCCAGCCGCCCGGTCGTCGCCGCGGGCGGCTTCAGCACCGCCGTCGGCTCGGGCACCCAGGTTGCGGCGGGCGCGACGGGCGCCACCGCCGTGGGCGACTTCAACACGGTCGGCGGCACGGGCTCGTTCGGCGTCGCCGTGGGCGCGTTCAACACCGTCACCGCGTCCAGCGGCATCGCCGTCGGCAACAGCGCCACCGCGAGCGCCGTCAACGCCGCGGCGATCGGCACGGCCGCCTTGTCCTCTGCCGAGAGCGGCGTCGCCGTCGGCACGCTCGCCAGGGCGAGCCAGGCGTTCAACGTCGCCGTCGGCGGCCTCGCCGACGCGACGGGCACCGAGTCGGTCGCGATCGGCGGCGATTCGGAGGCCAGCGGCGCCGGCTCGACCGCGGTCGGCACGATCGCCACCGCCAACAGCGCCAACGCCAGCGCGTTCGGCGACCGTTCGAGCGCAGGCGCGGTGAGCGCGACCGCGCTGGGCGCCCTCTCCCAGGCGCTGGGCACGGGCTCGACCGCGGTCGGCGTGCAGGCGACCGCCTCGGGCGCCAATTCCTTCGCCGGCGGCCAGTCGACCGCCTCGGGGACCAACTCGATCGGCATCGGCAACGGCGCCAATGCGAGCAACACCGGTGCGGTCGCGATCGGCCGCAACTCGGTGTCGAGCGGCGTGAACTCGATCGCCATCGGCACCGGCGCCACGGCGACCGGATCGGTCGCGGTCGGCGCCGGCGCGACGGCTTCCAACGGCGGCTCCGCTTACGGCGACGGCTCGACCTCGACGGCGACCTTCACCGCTGCGGTCGGCCAGAACTCGCTGGCCAATGCGAGCGCTGCGACCGCGCTCGGCGCGCTCTCCCAGGCGACGGCGGCCGAAGCCACCGCCGCCGGCGCGGACTCGCGGGCGACCGGCGTCAACAGCAGCGCCTTCGGCACCGTGGCGACGGCGAGCGGCCTTCGCTCGACGTCGATCGGCGACCGCTCGGCCGCCTCGCAGACCGGCGCCACCGCCGTCGGCGCCAATGCGGAGGCGCTGGCCTTCGGCGCCTTCGCCGGCGGCTCGGCCGCTTCGGCGACCAATCTCGAGGCGGTCGCCATCGGCAACGCCACCGTCGCAAGCGGAGTCCACACCACCGCCGTCGGCGGCTCGACCGTCGCCTCGGGCGTCGGAGCGACGGCCTATGGCTGGCAGACCACCGCCAGCGGCGCCAACTCGACGGCGGTCGGCCGCGTCGCCCAGGCGACCGCCGCGAACACCGCGGCGTTCGGCGACAATGCCCGCGCCACGGCGGCCGGCGCGACCGCGCTCGGCAATGCGGCGCTCGCCTCGGCGGCCAACGCCACGGCGGTCGGCAACGGCGCCACGGCGGCCTTCGCCAACTCGACCGCGGTCGGCGCCGGCGCGACCACCACGGCGGCCAACCAGGTGACTCTGGGCGGCGCGGGCACCAGCGTCCGGTTCGGCGGCTACACCACCGCCGGCGTGCTGGTGAACGACGCTAACGGCAACGTCACCACCAACACGACGCTGCTCGGCAACGTCGCCACCCTGCAGACCAACGTCGCGGCCAACACGACCGCGATCGCCAACAACACCGCGGCGATCGCCAACAACACGGCGGCGATCAACACCCTGCAGGGCCAGACGACGGCGCTGTTCAACCTCGCCAACGTCAACCGCCGCGACATCCGCAAGGCCAATGAGGGCGTCGCCATGGCGCTGTCGATGGAGACGCCGTACCTGCCGGCCGGCACCAATTTCGGCGTCGCCGGCGGCCTCGGCTACTACCAGAACCGGATCGCGGGCACGGCATCGTTCGCGGCCCGGATCGGCACCAACTCGTCCTTCTCGGCCGGCGTCGGCGTCGGCGTGGACAGCGGCGAAGTGGGCGCCCGCGCCGGCTTCTCGGCCGCGTGGTAGGCGGTTCGCAGCAACGGATCGGCAGCGGGCCGGGGCGTCATGCCCCGGCCCGTTTGCTGTCGGCCCTGCTCCTCCTCGCGGTCCCCGCCGCCGCCCAGGCGCAGGCGCGGCGGCCGGTGCCGCCGCCGGCGGCCGCGGCGCCCGTCCAGATGCAGGTGCCGCTGCCGGTTCCCGACGCGCTGACGGTGGCCAAGCTCCTGTGGAGCACGATGTCGGCGGTCGACCAGGCCAACAAGACCGGCAATTACGCGGTGCTGCGCGAGCTCGGCACGCCCGGCTTCCAGGCCGCCAACGACGTCGGCCGGCTCGCCGCCACCTTCGCCGGCATCCGCCAGCAACGGCTCGACCTCTCCGACACCTTGCTGTTCGAGCCTTGGTTCGAGATCCCGCCCGCCTATCAGGGGCCGCTCCTGCGCCTGCGCGGCGCGTTCCGGATGCGCCCCACCGGAGTGCAGTTCGACCTGCTCTACGCCTGGAACAACGGCTGGCGGCTCGAAGGCATAGCGCTGCGCGCCATGCCGATGGGCGAGGCGCAGCCGATCGGCCGCTAGCGGGTCTCGCGGCGTTCGATCAGCGCCCGGGCATGCGCTTCCAGCGCGGCCGAGCCGGCGTCGAGCCTGGCCAGGTCCCACGGGCGGCGGGCGGTGAAGACGGGCACCGCGCGGGCGAGGCGAACGCAGTCCATGAGGTGCGGCCCCGTCCTGTCCATCAGCGGCAGATATCCCCCGCGATAGGTGTTGGCGACCAGCGCCGCCACGGCGTCGGAGCCGGTCAGCCGCGCGATCTCGGCCTCTGCGCCGGCCGCCGCCTCCTCCAGCAGGTAGAGATGGTCGAGCGGCACCGGCGACCGGGCCGGCCCCCGCTCGGTCGGCACGTTATATTTGTCCATGTCGTCGAAGGCGGCTTCATAGTCTCCGGCGCGCCGCCCGCTCGCCTCCAGCGCCTCGCGCCACAGCCGCAGGCGCGGGATGCCGGGGTGGGCGAGGGGGCGGCCGCTCCCGTCCCAGGTGACGATGCAGACATCGTCGGCGAGCACTTCGAAGCCGCGGTCGTGGAACCAGGCGGCGAGGGTCGACTTGCCAGCGCCGGAGCGGCCCATGAAGCCGATCGCCCGTCCCGCCACCACCATGGCGTTGGCGTGGAGGGGCAGGAGGCCGCGCTGGTGGAGGATCGCCGCGAAGGCGGAGCCGAGGAGGAACAGCCGGAGGTTGCGCGGCGACGCGGACGGGTCGGCGTCGACGAGGAGGTCGCGTCCGCCGGCGACGAGGTACCGCCCGACCTGCGCGATCCGCAAAAGCGCCCCGTCGTCGCGGATCGACAGCCCGAGCGGGGCGTCGGGGGCGGCGGCCACCGCACCCCTCCGGATGGTCACGTCCGCCGCCTCGGGCGGCAGCGGCGGCCCAAGCTCGGGCAGGGGCAGCTCGGACGAGACCCGCAGCCCGAAGAGGCGGTAGGCGAACGGTCCGTCAGACATCGGCCGCCTCCGCGATGCCGGCCATGAACTCGGCCGCCGCCAGCACGCGCAGCAGCTTCATGGCGTAGAGCTCGATGACGGCGCGGTCGTGGAAGGCTTCGGAGGGCCAGCGCCGGGCGGCGTCGCGAACGGCGGCGACGTCGATCACCTCGCCGCCGGCACGGGCGGCCACCGCCTCGGCGAAAGCCTGCACCTCCGCGGCGCCGAGGCGCTCGTGCCAGTCGGCGGACTGGTAGCCGCGCAGCGGCGGATCGATGACGGCGGGGGCGACCCGGCCGGCCAAGGCGGCGCGCAAGGCGGGCCGCAGTGCGCCGTCGCTCAGCCGCGCCTCGACCGGCAGGGAGAAGCAGAATTCGACGAGCCGCCGGTCGGCCGTCGCGTCCCGCTCCTCGATCCCCCATTGGGCAAGGGCGCGCTTGCGGTAGTTGCCGGGGTCGACCATGTCGAGCATCAGCGCGCGCCGTCGCTTGCCGTCCGCGCCCATCGCCGCGGCCCAGCCCCGCTCCGCCATCGCGCGCGCCATCCCGTCGCGCCGGGCGGGGGCGAGGAAGCCGAGCTCCGGCGTCGGCGGCGCGGCTCCCGCAAGCCGGCGCAGCGCCTCGTGCAGCGGCGTGGGAAGCCAGGGTCGCAGCGAGGCATTGACGACGTTGCGCCAGCGGTAGCGGCCCGACGCCAGCGCCCGCGCCTCCCGCCACCAGCGGCCGAAGCGAAGCGATCGCAGCAGGTCCGGCAGGTCGTCGAGGCCGAGGCCGGCGCTGAGCGTGAAGTTGCCCGCCTCTCCCGTCAGCATCACCCGGACGCCGCGCCGCGCCGCCTCCTCCCCGATCGCGGCCCACCAGCCGCCGTTGACGACATGGCCGGTGGGCTGCCCCGCCAGGCGGTGGGCGCCGGCCAGCAGCGCCAGCGGCGACGCGCCCGGCTCCGGCCGCACCACGACATGGTCGACATTCGGATGGAGGGCCGCCGTCGCGGCGGCGACGGCGCTCTCGTCGGCCGCATAGCCGGCGAGGACGGGGCCGGCGAAGCCCCGGCGGGGCGCGGCGGTGAAGGCGAGCAGGCGCTCGCCCCGTCCCGCCAGCGCCAAGGCGGCGGAGGTCGCGACGGCGCTGCTGTCGTAGCCGCCGCTGAGGTGGGCGCCGACGGCGCCGCCCGCCCGGCGCAGCCGCCGCGCGACGGCGGCGTCCAGCTCGGCCCGCAGCGTCTCGCCCCGGTCGGCCCCGTCCCATCGCCCGGCGCTCTCCACCGGCGGCCGCCAGTAGCGGCGGACGGCGCGGCCGGAGCGGGTGACGGTGACGATTCGCCCCGGCTCCACCTTGCGGACATCGGCGAAGAAGCTGCGGTCGCCCGCGGGCGGCAGGTCGGAGACGAACTCGGCGAGGCGCGCCGTGTCGGCCTCGGCCTTGCCGCCGAGGAGGGCGAGCGGCCGGGGCATCGAGGCGAAGGCGAAGCCCTCGCCGGTATCGCGATAATGGAGCGGCCGCTCGCCGAGCGGATCGCGGGCGAGGGCGATCGTCCGCTCGCGCCGGTCCCAGAGGGCGAAGGCGAAGTCGCCGAGCAGGCGGTCGAGCGTGCCCTCTCCCCAGCGCCGCCACGCGAGGAGGAGAAGGGCGGCGTCGCCGAGGCCGGCGCCGTCGCCGGAGCCGAGGCCCAAGGCGGCGAGCAGCTCGTCGCGATTGTCGAGACGAAGGTCGGCGACGAGGGTGAAGCGGCCGTCGGGGCTACGCTCCGGCTGCCGGTCGAACCGGTCCTCCGCCAGCATCCGGAAAAGGCAGCGGCCGGCGGCATAGGGTCCGTCGGCGGCGAGCGAGACGTCGTCGGGCCCGTAGGCGCGCTGCAGCGCGAGCAGGCGCCGGCAGGCCGCCTCGGCCTGAAAGGGGGAGGAGCGGGCCCAGTAGCCGGCGATCGCGGACACGTCCCTCGCCCGTCCCTGAGGTCAACGCGAAAACGGCGCCCGCCGAAGGCGAGCGCCGTCCGCTGATTCGGTAATCGCCGCGCGGCTTACGACCGGGCGTTGCCGACCGGGCCGCCGTCGTTGATGCCGCTGCCGTTCGACTCCGCCGAGCCGGCATCCAGCTTCTTGACCTGCGGGCGAACCCACTGACCTGCCGTCTTTTCTTCGCGATTCGCCACGTAAAAGCTCCCTGTCTCTGATTGCTCGCCCGTCTTACAGGGCGCCTCGGCGGATTCCAACAGCTAAGTTAACCTACCCACGCAAAATGCGGCAGCCCCGCCCCGGCGACCCCCCGAGCCGGGAGGACAGCGATCGGGCGGCTGGAGGCCCGAGCCGGAATCGAACCGGCGTGCAAGGATTTGCAGTCCTCTGCGTAACCACTCCGCCATCGGGCCTTGGGCCGGATTTGTGAGGGATTGCGGGGCAAGTCAACCCGCGAGCGGTGTCCGCAGGCGGACGCTTCCGTCCGTTAACGGACAAGGGCCGGGCGCCTCCGTCCCTGGCGGCGTCGCGCGTCCTCATGGCACGGGACTTGCTGCAATGCCCGGGCGCGCGGCGACTATCCGCTTGGCCTCATTGGGGGGAACCGATAAAAGCGCGGAAGACCTTCAGGTGTGTTGCATCAGTAAGACAGTTGTGCGATGGGAGCCGGATGAGCAAGCATGATTTCGAGCATATGCGCCGCGCGATGGTCGCGAGCCAGCTCAGGACCACCGGCACCAACGATCCGCGCGTCCTCGCCGCGATGGGCGAGGTGCCGCGCGAGCGGTTCGTGCCGGAAGGGCGAGTCGCGGTCGCTTATGCCGACGCGCTGGTGCCGCTGACGCCGGAGCGGGATCTCAACAGCCCGATGGCGCTCGGGCGGCTGCTCACCGAGGCGGCGCCGCAGCCGGGCGAGCGGGCGATGGTGATCGGCGCCGCCACCGGCTACGCCGCCGCCGTCCTGGCCCGCCTCGTCGGGAACGTCGTCGCGGTGGAGGAGGACGCGCAGCTCGCCGCCGCCGCGCGGAAGGCGCTCGAAGGCAGCGGAGTCACCGTGGTGGAAGGGCCGATGGCCGCCGGCTGGCCGGCCGCGGCGCCCTACGACCTGATCCTCATCGACGGCGCCGTCGAGTTCGTCCCGCAGCCGCTGATCGACCAGCTGGCCGCGCAGGGGCGGCTTGCGGCGGCGATCCTCGAAAATGGCGTGACGCGGCTTGCGCTGGGGCGCAAGGCGGGGGAGGGGTTTGGCATGGCGGCGTTCGCCGATGCGGCGGCGGCGGTCCTGCCCGGGTTCGTGAAGCCGCGGGCGTTCGTCTTCTAGAGAGCGGAGTGTGTGATGCGGGGTGGGTTGTTCGCTGCGATCGGGGTCGCGGCTTTGGTGACGGGGACGATGGCGGGCGCGGCGGAGTCGCTTCGCGAGGCGCTGGTGCGCACATATAATTCCAACCCGACGATCATGGCCCAGAGGGCCCAGCTGCGCTCGCTCGACGAGACCGTCGCGATCGCGCGGGCGGGGAGGCGGCCCCAGCTCAGCGGCAATGCCGGCCTTAACCAGAACGTGCTGAGCTCCAACACCAACGGCGGACGCACGCTCAGCGCCGGGGTCGACGTCAGCTACCCCCTGTTCAACGGCGGGCGGGTGACCAACCAGATCCGGGCGGCGGACGAGCGCGTGCTCGCCGGCCGCGCCACCTTGAAGGCGACCGAGGGCGACATCTTCACCGAGGCCGTGGCCGCCTACATGGACGTCATCCGCGACCGCTCGATCGTCGATCTCAACCGCAACCAGGTGAAGGTCCTCGAGACCAACCTCCAGGCGACGCGCGACCGTTTCGAGGTGGGCGACCTCACCCGCACCGACGTGGCGCAGTCCGAGGCGCGGCTCGCGCTGGCCCGCTCCAGCCTCGCCGGCGCCGAGGGGCGGCTGCAGGGGAGCGAGGAGAATTACCGGCGGGTGATCGGCGACCTGCCCGACGAGCTGGCGCCGCCGCCGACGCTGCCGCCGCTGCCGACCAGCGCCGACCAGGCGGTGGACATCGCGCTCGCCAACAATTCCGACATCGCCGCGCTCACCGCCCAGATCCGCGCGGCCGGGCTCGACGTCAACGTCGCCCGCGCCGATCGGCTGCCGACGGTTTCGGCGGTGAGCAGCGGCGCCTATCGCAACTTCCTGGGCAGCGCCGAGGAGCAGTTCGGCGCGCCCGCCGGCGTCAGCCTGCCGCAGACGCAGACGACCGCGGCGCTTGGCCTCTCGGCGCGCATTCCCCTCTACCAGGGGGGTCTGGTGGGCGCCCGCGTCCGCCAGGCGCAGGCGGTCCAGTCCCAGCTGCTCGAGCGGGGCGTCGAGGTCGAGCGGGCGGTCGTCGCCAATACCCGCGCCGCCTTCGCCAGCTTCCAGGCGGCCCAGCAGGCGATACGCTCGAACGAGACGGCGGTCGCCGCCAACACCCTCGCGCTCGAGGGCACGCGCGCGGAGCAGGGCGTCGGCACCCGCAACGTGCTGGACGTGCTCAATGCCGAGCAGGAGCTGCTCAACAGCCAGGTCGCGCTGGTCACCGCGCGGCGCGACGAATATGTCGCCGGCTTCAACCTCCTCAATGCGATGGGCGAGGCGGAGGCGGAGGATCTCAACCTCGACGGCGGCGCGCTCTACGATCCGACCGTCCATTATCGCCGGACGTCGCACCGCATCTCGGACTGGTCGGACGATGCGGCGCCGGTGCCGGTATCGACCCGCACCGTCACGACGCCCGCACCTGCGGCAAACAACAGCGTGACACCGCCCCGGCAATAAGCGATAAGCCGCTGGTCATGGGGGATATTAACCGCGAGCCGTCGATGGAGGAGATACTTGCCTCCATCAAGCGAGTCATCGCCGAGGACGGCCGCGCCGCCGCGGCCCGCCCGGCGCGCGGCTCGCGCCCGGTCGAGGCGCCGCGGCCTTCGCCGCCCGAGGAGGACGTGCTCGAGCTCAGCGATCCGGTGACGGAGGGGGACGGCCTCGTCTCCGACGACGCGGCGGCGGCGAGCCGGCAATCCCTCGCCGCCCTCTCGGCGCTGAAGGAGCGCAGCGAGACGGCTCCCGCCGGCGACGGGCCGCTCGAGGGGGTGGTGCGCGACATGTTGAAGCCGATCCTGAAGGAATGGCTCGACCGCAACCTCCCCGAGATCGTCGAAGAGCTGGTCACCCGCGAAATCGCCAGGATCGTCGGCAAGAGCTTCTGAGGCTCCGGCACGTGTAAGGCTTGACGGGGCTCGTCTTGGCGGCGGCGAAGAGCTATATGGCTGGAATGGCAAAGCAGCCGCGCATCGTCACCGTCGACGGAACATTGAAGCCGGGCAAACCCAGCAAGCCGCGGTACCGCACGGCGGAACGGGACGGGGAGCGGGTCAGGCTGCGCGTCGTGGATGCGGACAGCCCAACCTTTGCAGCCGATTTTCAGGCCTCCTTCGCTGCGAATGTTCGCCGGGCCCGCCTTGAGAATCGCGCGGTGTCCGACGATTGATCAGCAAAGGCGAGGCGTCGCCGCGTCTGTGGATCGTGGCCGGGCCGAACGGCTCGGGCAAGAGCACTGCGTACAGCCGAAGTGACGTTTCCGAGTTCGACGGGTCGGTCTGGATCATCAATCCGGACCTGCTCACGCGGCGCTTGAGGCTTGTCGAGGACTTGCACGGCGAAGAAGCCAATCTGGCGGCTGTGACGAGGATCGAGGCTTGGCTTAAGGCGTCGGTAGCGGTGCATCAGACGATCGGTGTCGAAACCGTGCTTTCGACCTCCAAATACCGACCCCTGGTCCGTGACGCGCGACGGCGAGGCTTCGAAATCTGCTTGATATATATCTACGTGGATAGGCTTGAGCGTCAGCTGCAACGGATCAGGCTGCGTGTGGCGAAAGGGGGGCACGACGTACCCGAGGACAAGGTGGCGGCTCGCAGGGCCAGATCGTTCGGCGAGTTCCCTTGGTTTTTCTGGCAGGCGGATCGTGCGTGGGTCTACGATAACTCGAGGGCCGAGCCCCTGCTCGTAGCGCTGAAGGAACAGCCGGGTTTAGCTACGTTAGGCGCCGAACTCCTCCCTGAACTTCGCGCCGGCCTGTCGGAGCGGCATTCCTGCGATTGATGTGGCTTCACAAGGCGAGGTCACCCGCTAAAGACCTCCCATGACCGACCTTCCCAAGACGTTCGACCCGGCCGAGATCGAGGCGCGCTGGTATGCGCGGTGGGAAGAGGAGGGGCTGTTCCGGCCGGCGCGGCCCGAGGCGGAGCCCTTCACCATCGTCATCCCGCCGCCCAACGTCACCGGCTCGCTCCACATCGGCCACGCCCTCGACGTCACCCTGCAGGACGTGCTCGTCCGCCACGCCCGGCTCCAGGGCAAGGACGCCCTCTGGGTGGTCGGCACCGACCATGCCGGCATCGCCACCCAGATGGTGGTCGAGCGCAACCTCGCCAGCCAGGGCGTCAAGCGGACCGACATGAGCCGCGAGCAGTTCGTCGCCAACGTCTGGGAGTGGAAGGCGCAGTCGGGCGGGGCGATCACCCGCCAGCTGCGCCGGCTCGGCGCCTCGTGCGACTGGGCGAACGAGCGCTTCACGATGGACGAGGGCTTCAGCCGCGCCGTCCTCAAGGTGTTCGTCCAGCTCTACCGGGAGGGGCTGCTCTACCGCGACAAGCGGCTGGTCAACTGGGACCCGAAGTTCGGCACCGCCATCTCCGACCTCGAGGTCGAGACGAAGGAGGTGCAGGGCGGGTTCTGGCACCTTCGCTATCCGTTCGAGGACGGCGGCGGCTTCATCCATGTCGCGACCACCCGGCCCGAGACGATGCTGGCCGACATGGCGGTGGCGGTCCACCCCGACGACGCGCGCTACCGCGCCGCCGTCGGCAGGAGGCTGAGGCACCCGATCACCGGCCGCCTCATTCCCGTCATCGCCGATGCGCATGCCGACCCGGAGCTCGGCTCCGGCGCGGTCAAGATCACGCCCGGCCACGACTTCAACGACTTCGAGGTCGGCCGCCGCGCCGGCATCAAGGCGGCCGACATGCTCAACATGCTCGACGCCGAGGCGCGGGTGGCGCAGACGCAGGACGGGCGGGTCCCCGAAGAGCTGATCGGCCTCGACCGCTTCGAGGCGCGCAAGCGGGTGGTGGAGCGGCTCGAGGCGGAAGGGTTCCTGGAACGGGTCGAGGAACGCCTCGTCCAGGTCCCGCACGGCGACCGCTCGGGCGCCGTGATCGAGCCCTGGCTCACCGACCAATGGTATGTCGATGCCGCCACCCTCGCGAAGCCGGCCATCGAGGCGGTGCGCTCCGGCGACATACGCGTCGTCCCGGAGACGTGGAAGAAGACCTGGTTCAACTGGCTCGAGAACATCCAGCCCTGGTGCGTCTCCCGCCAGCTCTGGTGGGGCCACCAGATCCCGGCCTGGTATGACGAGGAGGGCCAGGTCTTCGTCGCCGAGACGGAAGAGGAAGCGCAGCGCGAGGCCGGCAACCGCCGCCTGCGCCGCGACACCGACGTGCTCGACACCTGGTTCTCCTCGGCGCTGTGGCCGTTCGGGACCTTGGGCTGGCCCGATCAGGCGGAGCCACCCCTCTCCCCGGCGGGGAGAGGGCAGGGAGAGGGGGCTCCGGCTCAGGGTGAAGATCCCGACGGCCGAGCCCCCTCACCCCAGCCCTCTCCCCCCGGGGGAGAGGGAGAATTCTGGCGCCCGAAGCCGGGCTCCACGCTCGCCCGCCACTATCCCAACGACGTCCTCATCTCGGGCTTCGACATCATCTTCTTCTGGGACGCCCGCATGGCGATGCAGGGCTATCATTTCATGGGCGAGCGGCCCTGGAAGACGCTCTACCTCCACGGCCTGGTGCGCGACGCCAAGGGCCAGAAGATGTCCAAGTCCAAGGGCAACACGGTCGATCCGCTCGGCCTGATCGACCGCTACGGCGCCGATGCGCTTCGCTTCACGCTCGCCGCGATGGAAAGCCAGGGCCGCGACATCAAGCTCGACGAGAAGAGGGTCGAGGGCTACCGCAACTTCGCCACCAAGCTGTGGAACGCGGCCCGCTTCTGCCAGTCGAACGGCATCGGCGCCTCGGCCGCGCTCGAGCCGCCGGCCGCCGCCCTCCCGGTCAACCGCTGGATCATCGGCGAGACGGTGAAGACCGTCCAGGCGCTCGACCTCTCGCTTGCCGAGCTGCGCTACGACGAGAGCGCAGACACCCTCTACCACTTCGTCTGGGACCGGTTCTGCGACTGGTATCTCGAGCTGATCAAGCCCGTCCTCGGCCCTTCCCCCTCGGGAGAGGGTCGCGGGGTGGGGGACGTCTCCTCCGACGCCTCCGGCGACGGGCCAGGGCCCAACCCCTCCCCTGAAGGGGAGGGGCCAGCCGCGGACGAGACCAGGGCGGTCGCCGCCTGGGTGCTGGACCAGATATTGGTCATGCTCCACCCGTTCATGCCCTTCGTCACCGAGGCGCTGTGGAGCGCCAACCCGCGCCCCTATCCGCTGATCGTTGCGAAATGGCCGATGCCGGACGCCCGGGCCCTGGATCCTGAGGCGGGCGAGGAGATCGACTGGCTGGTCCGGCTCGTCGGCGGCATCCGCGCCGCCCGCAACGAGCTGCAGGTGCCGCCCGGCGCCCGCCTGCCGCTGCATGTCCGCGACGCCTCGGAGCGGACCGAGGCACGGCTGTCGCGGCATGCCGCCGCGCTTCGCCGCCTCGCCCGGATCGACGCGGTGTCGCTGGAGCCGGCGACCGGCGCCGCCGCCCAGGTGGTGGTCGACGAGGCGACCTACGTGCTCCCGCTCGAAGGCGCGATCGACGTCGCCGCCGAGCGCTCGCGGCTCGAAAAGGCGCTCCAGGCTGCGGAGAAGGAGCGCGACTCCCTCGCCGGCCGACTCGCCAATCCGAGCTTCGTCGAGCGCGCCAAGCCCGAGGCGGTGGAGAAGGCGCGGGCCGACCATGAGGAGAAGGCGTCGGACGCGGCGCGATACAAAGCGGCGCTCGATCGGCTGGGTTGATTTACCCCCCTCCCTGCACGCAGGGAGGGGCCGGGGGTGGGTGCGTCTCCTTTGAGGCACCGCCCTCCATTGACGTACCCACCCCTGACCCCTCCCTGCGTGCAGGAAGGGGTGGAGAAGAGCGCATGGCTGACGACGAACCGACTCGCCGCGGACCTCAAGGTCCCGGAGGCGGCCGCGACCTCACCCAGGGTCCGATCGCCAAGACCCTGCTCGCCTTCGCCCTGCCGACGCTCTTCTCGTCCATCCTCCAGTCGCTGAACGGCTCGATCAACGCGGTCTGGGTCGGCCGCTTCCTCGGCGAGGACGCGCTCGCGGCGACCTCCAACGCCAATATCGTCATGTTCCTGCTGATGGCCTTCGTCTTCGGCTTCGGCATGGCGTCCACCATCCTCATCGGCCAGGCCTTCGGGCGGCGCGACGTCGACGGGGCGCGGCGGGTGATCGGCACCGCCCTCGGCGCCTTCATCCTTGTGGCCGTCGCGATCGGAGCCGCCGGCTGGATCTTCGCTCCCGCCTTGCTGCGCCTGCTGGCCACGCCCGCCGGCGCGGCGCCGCTGGCGCTGGACTATCTGCGCGTCATCTTCATCGCCATGCCCTCCTCGCTGATCCTCGTCATGCTGATGATGGCGATGCGCGGCGCGGGCGACGCCCTGACCCCGCTCTGGTTCATGATCCTCGCCGTGGTGCTCGACAGCGGCCTCAACCCGGTCTTCATCCTCGGCCTCGGGCCGCTGCCGGCGATGGGCATCGCCGGCTCCGCGACGGCGACGGTGATCGCCAATTACGTCAGCCTCGCCGGCCTCGTCCTCTACATGTACGTGCGCGACCTGCCGCTGCGGCTGCGGGGGCGCGAGCTTCGCTACCTGAAGCCGGACGGGCCGATCCTGAGGACGATCGTCGTCAAGGGCCTGCCAATGGGCCTTCAGATGATCGTCATCTCCGCCTCGGCGCTTGCGCTTATCGGCCTCGTCAACCGCGAGGGCGTCGCGACCACCGCCGCGTTCGGCGTGGCGATGCAGCTGTGGACCTATCTTCAGATGCCGGCCATGTCGCTCGGGGCGGCGGTCAGCGCCATGGCGGCGCAGAATATCGGCGCCGGCCGCTGGGACCGGGTGAGCGCGATCACCCGCTCGGGCGTGCTCTTCGCGCTGCTCATCACCGCTTCGCTGGTCGTGCTGCTGGCGGTCGCCGACCGCCCGGCGCTGGCCCTGTTCCTCGGCGGCGGCAGCCCCGCTTTGCCGATCGCCCGGCACATCCAGATCATCGCCACCTGGAGCTTCCTCATGTTCGGAGTCACGCTCGTGCTGTTCGGCACGGTGCGCGCGAACGGATCGGTGATCGGGCCGCTGCTGATCCTCTTCATCGGCCTCGTGCCGGTCCGGCTCGGCTTCGCGCTCGGCGCCTATCCCTGGCTCAAGGCGGACGCCTTGTGGCTGAGCTTCCCGGTCAGCTCCTTCGCCAACATGGCGATGGCGATCGGCTTCTACCTGAGCGGCGGCTGGCGGACGAGCCGTATGGGGGTGCCGGCCGCGGCGCCGCCCGACCCGCAGCAATGCGCCGAGGAATCCCTGGCGGACGCGGAGCCTGGAGGCCGCATCAATCCCGCCGGCTAGATCAGGGTCGAGGCACGACGACGTCGACCGCGCAGCCGGCGACCTCCACCTCCGCCGGCGTTCGGGTCAGCACCTCTCCGTCCACCGAGATGGGCAGGGACGGGCGAGTCTCGAGGGTCAGGCGGCGGGCGTGGAATTCCCGGGTCATGGCCTGGCGGGCGGGAAGCTTGAAATATTTGGAGAACCAGTCCCACACGAGGCCGAGCGTGCTGCGGCCGACCACCGCCTGGACGACGATCTCGCCGCTGTCGACCTCGGCCTCCTCGACCAGCTCGACGCCGCCATGGAAGCCGCCGTTGGCGATCCGCACCTCGGTGGCCCAGATCGTCTCTTCGCGGCCGCCCTCGCGGATGGTGAGCCGGAAGGCGCGGAAGCGGGCGAGGCACCACAGCGCCCAGACGAAATAGCCGACGCGGCCGAGATGGCGCTTGAGATTGTGCGGAACGCTGTCGCCGATCATCGGCGCCAGGCCGAGCGCGGCGCAATTGGCGTAATAGTCGCCGTTCACCCTGCCGAGGTCGATCCGCCGCCGCCGCCCCGAGGCGATCGTCTCGACGGCCCCCTCGAGGTCGAGCGGGATTCCGAGCGTGCGGGCGAAGCTGTTCGCGGTGCCGAGCGGGAGGAGGGCGAACACGCAGTCGTGGCCGACGAGATGGTCGATCGTGGAGGAGAGGGAGCCGTCGCCGCCGCCGACGATCACCATCGGCGCGCCGTCGGCGACCGCCTTGTCGACGATCTCGCCCATCCGCGAGGGGTCGCGCACGGCGTGGGCGGCGAGCAGGTCGATCCCCTTGTCCCGCAGCAGCCGCTCGGCGCGGCCGAACAGGTCCCGCCCCTTGCGGGAGTGGGCGTTGACGACGAGGACGGCTTGGCGGGGGACGGCCTGGCGGGGGACGGAACGGGAGGACTGCACCCGCGGCCAACTCCGCAACGCCCGAAAAGGCTCCGCCCGCCGCCGCCGCCCGGCCCTGAAGGCCCCCCTACATCGTCGTATCGGCGAGGTTCGACTTGTACTTCGTGTTCGTCTGCCGGTCGTTGACCTCGATGTAGACGTAGCTCGGCGGCACCACGCCCTCCTCGAGCGCGAACCACAGCTTGCCGAGGTCGCTGGGGCTGCCCAGGGCGCAGAAGCCGTAGAGGCGCTTGCCGCGGCTGTCGAAGAAGTCGACCCAGGTCCGCGACGCCTTTGTGTTGAGGCCGCAGGGCGGCAGCGCCGGCGCCGCCAGGAACATGTCGGCGGGATATTGGTCCTTGTTGAGGACGTCGTATTTGTAGCGGACCCAGTTCTTGCCGTTGGCGGAATAATATTCCTGGCCGGTCAGGTACAGGATCGGATTGGGCGGTCCGGCCCAAGCCGGGCCGGCGGCGGTGAGCGCGGCGACGAGGCCGATCGCGAAAGTCGCCAATGGACGAAACAGCTTCATCCCTGTGTCCTTTCCTTGCGCTGAAGGCTCCCGGCTCTCCCTGTTCCTTCATCTTCCCCCGAGAGGCGCGAAGGATGCCACTTATCCCCGCCCGGGACAAGAACGCTCCGGCGACGAAACGAAACGCCCGTGCTTTGCACCGGGCGGCGGGTGGGTTACGAGCGTGGCGTCATGAGCCGCCCCGCTTTCACGCCGTCCTTCCCCGCCGCACGCCTCCGCCGCACCCGCGCCGCCGCCTGGAGCCGGGCGCTGGTCGCTGAGACGCTCCTCACCCCCGCCGACCTCATCTGGCCCCTGTTCATCGCCGAGGGAAAGGATGTGGAGGAGCCGATCGCCAGCCTTCCCGGAGTCTCGCGCTGGTCGGTGGACCGGATCGTCGGCAAGGCCCGCGAGGCGCGGAGCCTCGGCATCCCGTGCGTCGCCCTCTTTCCCAACACGCCCCGCGAGCTCAGGACCGAGGACGCCGGCGAGGCGCTCAACCCGGACAACCTCATCTGCCGCGCCGTGCGGGCGGTGAAGGAGGCGGTGCCGGAGGTCGGAATCCTCACCGACGTCGCGCTCGACCCCTATACCGCCCACGGCCATGACGGCATCGTCGACCAGGCGGGCTACGTGCTGAACGACGTCACCTCCGCGATCCTGGTCGAGCAGGCGCTGGTCCAGGCGGAGGCGGGGGCCGACATCGTCGCCCCGTCCGACATGATGGACGGCCGCGTCGGCGCCATCCGCGAGACCCTGGAGATGCGCGGCCACTGCAACGTCCAGATCATGGCCTATGCCGCCAAATATGCCTCGGCCTTCTACGGGCCGTTCCGCGACGCGGTCGGATCGCGCGGCCTGCTGAAGGGCGACAAGAAGAGCTATCAGATGGACTATGCCAATGCCGAGGAGGCGCTGCGCGAGGTGGCGATGGACCTCGCCGAGGGCGCCGACACGGTGATGGTGAAGCCGGGCCTCCCCTATCTCGACATCGTCCGCAGGGTGAAGGAGAGGTTCGAGGTGCCGGTCTTCGCCTATCAGGTGAGCGGCGAATATGCGATGATCGAGGCCGCCGCCGCGGCGGGCGCGGGGGACCGCGACGCCCTTGTGATCGAGACCCTGACCGCGTTCAAGCGCGCCGGCTGCTCGGGCGTCCTCACCTATCATGCCCCGGTGGCGGCGAGGCTGCTCGGCCGGTGAGCGACGCCGCCCGCGCCGAGCTGGTCGCCCTCCAGGCCGGCGCCGCAGCGCTCGAGCCCCGCGAGGCCGAGCGGGAGACGCTGGTCGCGGCCGCGGCCGCCCACGCCGAGGCGTTCCTTCGCGACCTTCCGGAAGGCCCCTCCAACCGCGGCTGGGACGAGGTCTTCACGCCCCCGCTCGAGCCGGAGTTCGGCGAGCGGGGAAGGCCTCTCGGGGAGACGCTCGACTTCCTCGGCCGCAGCGTCGAGCGCCCGGGCATCGCCACCGCCTCGCCGCGCTTCATGGGCTACGTGCCGGGCGGAGGCCTCTTCCACGCCGCGATCGGCGACTTCCTGGCGGCGGCGTCGAACAAATATGCCGGCTTCGCCTCGGCCGCCCCGGGCGCCGTCCGGCTCGAGAACGCCACCGTCGCCTGGCTCGCTCGGACGATCGGCTTCCCCGAAGGCGCGGCGGGCACCCTGACCTCGGGCGGCAGCCTCGCCAACCTGACCGCCATCGTCGCGGCGCGCGAGGCGCGGGACGAGGAGGGCGGCGGCGCCGTCTATTTTTCCCGCACCGCCCATCACTGCATCGACAAGGCGCTGCGCATCGCCGGCCGCGCCCGCGCGCCGCGCCGGCTCATCCCCACCGACGCGCGGCACCGCATGCGCGCCGACGCTTTGGCCGAGGCGCTGGCCCGCGACGTCGAGGCCGGCGTCAGGCCTTGGCTGGTCATCGCCTCCGCCGGCACGGTGGACACCGGCGCGGTGGATCCGCTGGCGGCGATAGCCGACCTGTGCGAGCACCACGGCGCCTGGTTCCACGTCGACGGCGCCTATGGCGGCCTGTTCATGCTGTGCCCGGAGGGCCGCGAGGCGCTCGGCGGGATCGAGCGGGCGGACAGCGCCGCGCTCGATCCGCACAAGACCCTGTTCCTCCCCTACGGCACCGGCGCGGTGGTGGCGCGCGACGGGCGGACCTTGCTCGAGGCGTTCAGCGCCAGCGCCGACTATATCCGCCCGCTCGGCGAGACCGACGTCGGGCCGTCGCCGGGCGACCTCTCGCCGGAGCTCACCCGCCA
The DNA here is from genome assembly GCA_019232625.1 of Alphaproteobacteria bacterium. Taxonomy (GTDB): domain Bacteria; phylum Pseudomonadota; class Alphaproteobacteria; order Sphingomonadales; family Sphingomonadaceae; genus Allosphingosinicella. The sequence goes on from JAFANP010000050.1 coordinate 48,357, forward strand.
TTTCCGCGCCCTGCGGCTCTGGCTCCCGCTCCAGCTCGCCGGCGTGGGCGCGTTCCGCGCGGCGCAGTCGGAGAAGATCGGCCTCGCCCGCTACTTCCACGCCCGCCTCGCCGCGACCGAGGGCTGGGAGGTGGGGGCGCCGCCCGACCTGTCGCTCGTCGCCTTCCGCTATCGCCCGGCCGCGGGCGACGTCGACGCGTTCAACCGCGCCCTGCTGCGGCGCGTCCAGGAGGAGGGGAGGGTGTTCCTCAGCGGCACCCGCATCGACGGCGCGGACTGGCTGCGCTGCTGCATCCTCTCCTTCCGAACGCACCTCGACGACGTCGACGCGGCGCTCGACGCGGTGATCCGAGCCGCCGCCGGGCTGGAGGCGGGAGCGTGAGCGAAGCGGCCCAGGCAGGCGCGGGCGGCCGCGGCGCCGAGCGTTTCGCCCGGCCGCTCTTCCTCGCGACCATCGTCACCGGCTCCTTCCTCCTCTTCCTCACCCAGCCGATGATCGCGCGCATGGCGCTGCCCCGCCTCGGCGGGGCGCCGGCGGTGTGGAACAGCGCGATGGTGGTGTTCCAGGCGCTGCTACTCGGCGGCTATGCCTACGCCCATTTCCTGGCGCGCCTGCGGCCCCGCCTGCAGGCGGGCGTCCATCTCGGCGTCTTCGCGCTCGCCGCCTTGTGGCTGCCGCTCGGCCTCACCGCCGCAACGCTGCCGCCCGAGGCGTCCCCGGCGGTGTGGGCGCCCTGGTTCCTTCTGAGCTCGATCGGCCCGCTCTTCCTGATCGTCTCGGCGCAGGCGCCGCTGATGCAGCGCTGGTACGCGCTCGAGGCGGAGCGGGGCGAGCCCTACGCCCTCTACGCCGCCTCCAATCTCGGCAGCTTCGGCGGCCTCCTTTCCTATCCGCTCCTCGTCGAGCCCCTGCTCACCTTGCGCGAGCAGAGCCTGCTGTGGACCGCCGGCTACGCCCTGCTCGTCCTGCTCGTCGCCGCCTGCGCGCTCACCATCCCGGCCCGCGCGGTGGAGGCGGCGCCCGCCCAGGACATGCCGGCCCCGCCTCTCCGTCGGATCCTCCACTGGATGGCGCTCGCCGCCGTGCCGTCGGGCCTGATGCTGTCGACGACGACCCACCTCACCACCGACATCGTCGCCATCCCCCTGCTGTGGGTGGTCCCGCTCGGCCTCTATCTCCTGAGCTTCGTCATCGCCTTCGCCGAAGGGCGCAAGACGGCGGAGCTGTTCACCCGCATCGGCCCGCTCGTGCTGCTGATCGGCGGCGGCTTCGCCTTCAGCGAGGGCTCGGCCCAGCCCCTGTTCAACGCGACGGTCGGGCTGCTGCTGCTCCTCGTCGTCGCCGCCGCGCTCCATGCCGAGCTCTACCGCCTGCGCCCGGCGGCGGGGCGGCTCACCACCTTCTATCTCGCCATGGCCGCGGGCGGGGCGCTCGGCGGCCTGTTCTGCGCCGTCCTCGCCCCGACCCTTTTCGACTGGGCCTACGAGCATCCCATCCTGCTGCTCGGCGCCGCCCTGCTGCTGTGGCAGCGGCCGTTCATCCCCTGGGCGCCCGATCTGCCGAAATGGAGCCGCTTCGCGCTCCTCCTCGCGGCCTTCCTCCTCTCCTACCTCGCCGACATGCACGTCTTCGGCTGGGTCGACCGCGGCTGGGCGGCGATCGCCAGCATCCTCATCTCGCTGATCGTCCTCCACTTCGTCGGCTGGCGGGTCATGTTCACCCTCGGCCTCCTCGCCCTGATGCTGAGCTACGGCGGCTGGACGAAGCTCTACCAGTCCGACGCGGGGATGCGGACGCGCTCCTATTTCGGCATCTACACCGTCTCCAAGCGCTCGCTGCCCCCGGCGCGGCTGCTCACCCACGGCACGACCCTCCACGGCGTCCAGAGCCTGCTGCCCGGCGAGGAGCTGGTGCCGACCTCTTATTACGCCCGCCGTTCCGGCGTCGGCCAGGCGCTCGCCTCGGCGCCCGTCCTCTACGGCCCCGCGGCGCGGGTCGGGGTGGTCGGCCTCGGCGCCGGCACGCTCACCTGCTACGCCGTGCCGGGCGAGCGCTGGCGCATCTTCGAGATCGACCCGGCGATGGTCCAGCTCGCCCGCACCCGCTTCACCTTCCTGCCGCGCTGCGCGCCGACCGCGCGGATCGTCGTCGGCGACGCCCGCCTCAGCCTCGCCCGCGAGCCGGCGCAAAGCCTCGACCTCCTCGCCGTCGACGCCTTTTCCTCGGACGCCGTGCCGATGCACCTCCTCACCCGGGAGGCGCTGGCGGTCTACCGCCGGGCCCTCGCCCCCGACGGCCTGCTCCTCATGCACATCTCCAACCGCTATCTGGATCTCGAGCCGGTGCTCGCCGCCGCCGCCCGCGCCGACGGCTGGACGGCGGCCCTCTACACCTACTCGCCGACCATGATCGAAGCCTCGCACAACATGACGGTGTCGATCTGGGTGGCGATGTCGCCCCGCGCCGAGGCGATCGAGCGGCTCCGCGCCGCAAGCGGGGCGGACCGCGCGCTGTGGCGGCCGCTGCGGCTCCGGCCGGGCTTCCGCGGCTGGACAGACGATCATGCCAGCATCCTGCCGCTGCTGGCCGACTGGCGCAGCTGGGTGCCCGTCGTCGGCGGCCGGGAATGATCGAGACCGCTCGCCTGGTCGTCCGGGCGTGGCGCGACTCGGACTCGGCGCCCTTCTTCCGGATCAATTCCGATCCCGAGGTGATGCGCCACATCCGCCCCTCGACGACTCGGGAGGAGAGCGACTCGGCGATCGCCCGGCAGCGCGCCATGCAGGCCGAGCTCGGCCACTGCTTCTGGGCGCTGGAAAGGCGGGAGGACGGCGCCTTCCTCGGCTTTTGCGGCCTTCGCGCCGGCGTCCCCGGCACGCCCATTGCCGACGACATCGAGATCGGCTGGCGCCTCGGCCGCGAGCATTGGGGCCGGGGCTATGCGCGCGAGGCGGCCGCGGCGTGCCTCGCCTGGGGCTTCGACCGGCTCGCCGCGCCGCGCATCGTCGCCATCACCGTCGCCGCCAACATCCGGTCCTGGAGCCTGATGGAGCGGCTCGGCATGGCGCGCCGGAGCGACCTCGACTTCCTCCACCCGGCCTTGCCGGAGGGCGATCCCTTGCGGCCGCACATCACCTACGTCATGGACCGGCCATGAAGCTGATCCCGCTCGGCGGCCATTCGCCCCGCCTCGATCCCGCGGCCTTCGTCGCCCCCGGCGCGGTGCTGATCGGCGACGTCGAGATCGGCGCCGAGGCCAGCATCTGGTACAATTGCGTGCTGCGCGGGGACGTCAACCGCATCCGCATCGGCGCCCGCACCAACATCCAGGACGGCAGCGTCGTCCACGTCGATTCGCCCCGCCCCGGGCACGAGGCCGGCCACCCCACCCTGATCGGCGAGGAGGTGCTGATCGGCCATCTCGCCATGGTCCACGGCTGCCGCCTCCACGACCGCAGCTTCGTCGGCCTGGGCGCCATCGTCATGGACGGCTGCGAGATAGAGAGCGGCGGAATGCTCGCCGCCGGCGCCCTGCTGGCTCCCGGCCGCCGAATCCCCGCCGGCCAGCTCTGGGCCGGCCGCCCGGCCAAATATGTCCGCGACCTCACCGCCGGGGAGCAGGCCGCCAACCTCGCCGGCGTCGCCCATTATGTCGAGCTCGCCAAGCGCCACCGCGCCGCGCTCCAGGGCTGATCGCGCGGCGCGGGGGCGCCTGGATCGCCCACCCGTTCGGGCTGAGCTCGTCGAAGCCCTTCTTTGGCCTTCGAGAAGCTCGGGGGCGAGGGCGGATCCAAGCGATCCCCACCGCGCTAGCGGCGGAGCGTCGCTTCCAGCCTCTCGATCCGCGCCGCCTGCGCCCTCGCCGCCGCCTGCAGCGCCTCCGTCGCCCGCCTGAGCCGCGCCTGGTCCGCCTCGCTCAATGGCCCGGCGCCGGCGCGGGCGAGGGCGAACTGGTCGAGGTCGCCGAGCGCTCGGCCGGTGCGCTCCTGCGCCGCGGTCGCCCGCGACAGCGCCTGCTGCGCCTCGACCCAGCTGTCGGAGCCGGCCGCGCCGGCGCGCGACGCGGCGGCCGCCGCCGGCGCGAAGGCGGCGGCGAACTCAGCCTCGCCCCGCTCGCCCTCGGCGAGGAGGGCGTCGATCCGGCCTGCGACGGCGGGGTCGTCGGGGAGCGGGGCGGCCGCCACCGGCTCGCGCGCCGCCTCCTCGGCATAGGCCCGCTCGGCCGGCCGCTGCGCCAGCGAGGGATAGGGCCCCGGCTCGGCGCAGGCCGAAAGGAGGGCAAGCGAGAGGAGGAGGAGGGCGTCGGCGAAGCGCTTCATCCCTCCGCCTCTAGGCGGGCCCCCTATGGCCCGCAACGGGGTTGCGCGGCCCGGCCCTTCCCCCTATGTGGCCGTCTCCCGCGCGCCCGTAGCTCAGCTGGATAGAGCACCAGACTACGAATCTGGGGGCCGGAGGTTCGAATCCTTCCGGGCGCGCCAATTACCCCTGAGACTTAAGCCGCCCTACCGTGGTTCAGCGGCGGCCGTCCGCTCCGGGCCGACGCTCGGAGCGTCGTTGCGCCTCTCGATCACAGTCTGCTTTGAATCTCCGTGTCGAATTGGAAGTAGAGATCGTCATAGGTTAGCAGCGTAACGGCGCCGCCGTGAACCGCGACGTGGCGACTGCGCCACTTCCATCGCGCCCTCGCTGCGTTGCTCTCCAGCGCGCTGTCGCGGCCGATCACCAGGACCGAGATGAAGTCGGGGCGCTCGCTGCCGAAGCCATCCCGCATCACCGGCGTGTGCCGGTACTCGTCGATAGCCCAGGCCCAATCCACGATCTGACTGAAGCCCTTCTCGAAATTCGGAGCCCAATCGTCGATCGTGCGATCGCCGGGCTTAAAGATGCAGTTGGGCGAGGCGCCTTCGAATTCGACGAGGCAGATGTGGTCGCGGCCCGCCAGCTTCACCGTCAGATCGGTTCGGAAATAGCCTTCGATCCTGAATTCGCGCTTGATCCGATCGGCGATTGTGATCTGGCCGTGGAACTTGCCGAACAGCGCACACAGGTTGGGCCATTTGGCGAAGCTGGCGAGCACTTGCTCGCGTTCCTTCAGGTGAGTGTTGCTGTCTAGAAGCTTTCGGAAGTCGGCTAGTTCGGTCTGAGCAGCGGCAAGATCGAAGACGTGCTCTACGAAGGCATCTCTGGCCATTACCCCTCTTTCGCGACCGTGGTCACATAAGACTTACCGCCGCCCTTCTTGAAGATAACGCGCAGACCGCCGCCGCGGGCGACGAATACATCGGGATAATTCCGCAGTCGCTGCACGTTGGACCCGTTCACGTCCGCAATGACCCGCGCGATCGTATCTTCCACGCGAGCGCGATCGCCATGATGCATTGTCGAGATCATGTTGATCGCCGTGTTGCTGATCTCAACGTCGCTGTTATGGATATCGCCCATGTCGGTCCAACCTCTTCGGGAGGATCAACCTAGGCGTTCGGGCTGCAATCGTCCATAGGCTCGGCTGAGCAGGACCTGCCGATCCAGGTCTCATGCTGCGGTCCTCCACCTCCCACGGGCGCGTGGAGCGATCCCTTCGCTTCAGGACCCTCGCTGGTAGCGGACGCGCTGGGTCATGCCGCTGCAGCCCAGGGTCGCGCCGGGGCGGAAGGTGGGCTCGTAGCGGAAGCGGTCGATCATCTTCGTCCCGGACTTGTCGAAGACGAAGGGCGGGTAGGCGACCACCGCCCTGACGTTCGACGGAACGCCCGCCGGGCTGATGTCCCACTGCAGCACCGTCCAGCCCTCGAACCCCCAGCGCAGCGCCTCGTTCGGGAAGTCGCCCGACGAGGCGGCGCCGCTGCGCTGGCGTGGGGGCGTGTCGAGCAGGGCGCATTGGTCGGCGGTGAGGCCCGAGGCGTCGAAGGTCGCGCGCGCCGCCGGCACGTCTCCGGCGACGAGCTGCAGCGAGGCCAGCCGGGCGAGGCCCGCGGCGCGCAGCGGGTCGTTGGGGCCGAGCCCGGGCGCGCTGCGCAGCGGCGCGAGCACGGCGACGGCGTCGTTCGTCCGCTTGGCGTCGCGGTAGAGATATTCGGCCAGCTCGAGCCGAACCGCCGCCGCGGCGCGCGGGTCGCCGGCATAGTCCGGCGAGGCGAGCAGGGCGCGAAGCAGGTCGTCGACCTTCCCCTCCTCGCCGGTGCGCCAGTCCGTCCCCGAGCGCGCGAGCTGGATCGCGAACCAGGCGCGGGCGGGCGCCGGCGCCCGGTCGGCCGCGGCGATGGCGAGGCCTCGGCGCAGATAGTCGACCCGGTCGCGGTCGGGGACGATGGCGTTGGAGGCGAGGTCGGCGAGGACCGGGACGAGGGCGACCGGCTTCGCGCCCGCGGCGGCTTCGCGGCGCGCCAGCTCCTCCTGGAGCGGCTTCAGGCGCGCGGCGCTGCTGCGCGCCGTATCGGCCGGCGGCGCCAGGCCCCGCGCCGCCAGCCACGCATCGACGTCCTGGCGAAGCAGGTCGCGCAGCGACGGCCGCTCGCCGGAGGTCGAGCAGCGCAGCTCGACCCGGGTCAGGGCGCGGAACAGCGGCGGGATCTTGGCGGCGTCCTCCGGCTTCCACGACCATTGCCGCACCGCCCGCGCGAAGGCGAGCGCGCTCGGTCCCTGCCGCGAGGCGTAGATCGGCAAAGCGTGGCCGACGGTGCCGTCGTTGCGGACCGAGAATTCGACGACGGCGACGTCGCCCGGCTCCAGATCCTCGCCGCAGGGCGGCGGGACCATCTCCGCGCCGGCGGCGAAGCCCTGCTCGAAATGGCCGGCGCCGGTCCAGGCGAGATATTCCCGCGCCGCCTCGTCGGCGCCGGCGAGCAAGGCGGCGATGGCGAGGTCGGAGCGGGCGGCGAGGTCGGAGGCGTCCACCTTGGTGGTGAGCCCGCCGAGCAGGTCGGTCGCCTTCTTGAGCTCGCTCCGTGCCTCGGCGGCTCGGCCGAGGTTGATCAGCACCCGGCCGCGCAGCGTCCGGAACAGGGCCTGGAACGGCTTGTCGCCGGGCTCCGCGGCGGCGATGGCCAGCCCCTTGTCGGCGAAGGCGAGCGCCTCCTGGGCGTCGTAGAACATGTCGGTCTGGATGAGCCCGCGCAGCGCCGGCGCCTTCTCCCGGCCTTCAGCGAGCGGCTCGGCGAGGCGGTAGTTCTTCAGCGCCTCGCCGAAATCCAGCTCCCGCTCGGAGATCTGGCCGAGCCGGACCAGGGCGAGGTAGCGGTCCTCGCGGAGCGAGGCGTCGCTCACCGGAAGGTTCGCCAGCCCGAGGCGAAGAGCGGCGGCGGCCTCCTCGTCCCGGCCCAGCATGTCGAGCGCCTCGGCCTTGCGCACCCGGACGATGGCGAGGCTTCGGGCGCTGCCCTTGGCAAGCCGAGCCTCGAGCCGCTCGAAGATGGAGAGCGCCTTCTGCCACTCGCGGGCGGCGGAGGCGGTCGCGGCGGCCTCGAACTCCTGCTGGATGCTCGGCTGGGGAGCCGGCGCGGCCGCGGGCTGCGCCGAAGCGGCCGAGAGGGGCAAAGCGAGCGTCGCCGCCAGCACCGCGCGCGCCGCCCAGGCGCCGGTCTCGCTCATCCCCATTTTCGGCAGTCCCCTCATGGTCTTAGGCCGACAGGCTAAGCCGGACGCGGCCGGCTGTCGAGCGACCGCGTTCAGCCGATGTCGCCCTCGCCCGAATAGCCGCCGCTGCCGTCGCGGCGCTTCTCTATCTCGCGCACGGCTTCCTCGGCGGCGTCGGCCAGGCTGTCATGGCCTTCCGCGCCGTCGGGCGGCGGGGTGGGGGCGGCCTTTCCTGGAGGAGTCTCGCCGGCCACGCTTCAGCTCACATGCTCGGGCTTGCCCTTGCGCTTGGTCGAGGCGAGCTCCTCGAGCTGCTTCTCGCTCATCGAATCCGCCATGCCCTTGGACGCGCCCTTGAGCTTGCTCTTGGGCGTGTCGCCGCGCTTGGCGGAGAGGGCGGCGCCGGCGGCCTTTTGCTGCGCTTTCGATTTGGCAGGCATCGAATGTCTCCCTAAGGGGCGGATCGATGCTGGAACCCGCCGCCTCGGCGCGCGGTTCCTTGCCGCGGGTCACAGGAGGACGGAGCGCCGATGGACGAGATCGAATGGTGGGAGTTCGATTCCCCGCGTGAGATGGCCGCGCAGGCGGCGGGGGACATCGGCTTCGTCATCGAGAGCGCGATCGAGGCCCATGGCGGGGCGCGGCTGGCGCTGCCCGGCGGCTCCACCCCCGATCTCATCTACGGAGAGCTGGCGAAATCCAAAGCGATCGACTGGTCGAAGGTGACGGTGATGCCCACCGACGATCGGCTCGTGCCGCTCGGCGACGCGCTCAGCAACTACCGCAAGCTCGAAGGCTATTTCGCGGCCAAGGGCACCAACCTCGTCTCGCTGGTCGACGAGGCGGCGCTCGGCGACTCGCAGGAGGCGGGCCGCCTCGCCGATGCGCGGCTGTCGCTGATCGGCTGGCCGCTCGACCTCGCCTGCCTCGGCATGGGCGAGGACGGGCACACGGCGAGCATCTTCCCCGGCCCGGACCTGGAGCGGGCGGTGGCGGGGCCGCGGGAGCGCCGCGCCGTCGGGGTGAGGCCCCAGCCCATGCCCGAGACGGCGCCGGTGGAGCGGGTCACGCTCACCGCCGCGGCGCTCACCTCGGCGCGGGCGGTGATGATCGTCGTCGCCGGCGCCGCCAAGCGCCGGATGCTCGAGCAGGCGATCAGGGAAGGTCCACTCTCGTCCGTCCCGATCGGGCGGGTGCTGTCGTCGATCGAGGCGCCGATCGACATCTTCTGGAGCGCGGAGGCTTAGATGAAGGCAAGGCTTCTTCCCATCGCTCTGGTCGGCGCTGCGCTGGCCGGCTGCGCGACCGGCCGCGACGACGGCTGGCAACCCGAGTTCGTCGGCCGGACGATCCGCGTCGAGGCGGCCAACGGCCAGGTCACCAACCTCTCCTTCCGGCGCGACGGCGGAGTCGTCGCCCGCTTCGGCGAGCGCGAGACGCGCGGGGACTGGGCGTTGGAGCGGGGCCGGCTGTGCTTCACCTGGGGCGGCAGCTTCCGCGAATGCTGGCCCCATGGCCGCCCGTTCCGACCCGGCCGAACCGAATCGATCCGCAGCGACCGCGGCAACCAGATCCGGGTCACCCTCCTGCGCTGAGGCAGGCGACGTCGGCGACCCGCACGGATCCCGAGACGCCGAGGGTCGAGCCACCCCCGCTCATGTTGAGGAGCCGGTGAGCTTGTCGAACCGTCGTCTCGAAGGACGGTCCTTCGGTACGGGACTTCGCCAGGGCTCGGTCCCTACTCAGGACGAGCGCGTCTCGCTGGGCCCGGTGCGCCCTAGCGCCCGTTCCCCCGCCGCATCGCCGCGCGCTCGGCGAGGGTGAGAGTGCCGTCGTGATCGGCGTCGGCGGAGTCGAAGGCGAGGAGCATCTGGCGCGACAGCTCGGCGGCGCTCACCTTGCCGTCGCGGTCGGCGTCGAGCGCGGCGAGCGTCGCCGCGACCTTGGCCGGGCCGATCGCGGCGGCCATCTCGGCGCCCGACAGGAAGCCGTCCCTGTCCGCGTCCATCTCCTCGAACCGGGCCTTGTTGGTCGCCTCCATCTCGGCGCGGGTCATCGGGCCCGGGTCCTCGGCGGGCGGCGGCGGGGCGGGGGCGGCGGCGAGCAGCGCGGCGAGGACGAACGGGGTCATGAAAGGGTCTCCGGAACGAGGATAGCCGGCCTTGGCGCGGCGGAGGCTGTAACGCGGCCCGGCGTCATGCCAGCGCGGCGAGATCGAGCGCGTCGAGGAGCGCGGCGCGCGCGCCCTCCAGCCGCGGGGGGAGGTCGGGATCGGCGAGGTCCGCCGGCGCGATCCGCTCAGGCCAGTGCCGCTCGACGACGCCCGCCACCCGGTCGAGCTTGGCCTCGTCGGCGAGGAAGCGGGGGTCCACCGTCCCCGGATCGGCGACGACCCGGAGGCGCAGGCAGGCGGGGCCGCCGCCATTGGCCATGGACTGGCGCACATCGACGACGAACAGCCGGCGTATGGGTCCGTTGCCGGCCGCCAGGGCCTCGAGCCAGGCCCAGACCGAGGGAGTCTCGCGCGCCTCCTCGGGCAGAACCAGGGCCATGGCGCCGTCGGGCAGGGTGACGAGCTGGCCGTTGAACAGATAGCTGCTTATCGCCTCCTTGAGCGGCACGGCCGCCGCCGGCACTTCGACCAGCTCCAGCTCCGGGAAGACGCGCCGAAGCGCCGCGTAGACGCCGGCACGGTCCTCGAACGCCTGCTCGTGGGCGAAGAGGACGTGGCCGTTGGCGACCGCGACGACGTCGTTGTGGAAGGCGCCGGCGGCGATCGCCGCTTCCGACTGGCAGGCGAACAGGGTCCGCTCCGGATCGAGCCCGTGGAGCCGGGCGACGGCCCGGCTCGCTTCCTCGTGCTGGCGCACCGGATAGGCGCCGCCGCGATGCCCGTAGACGAAGATCTCGACGCCGGGCGAGTCGTGCGCGGCGGCGAGGCGCATGTGGTTGGCGGCGCCCTCGTCGCCGAAGGTGGCGGGGACCGGCGGGTGGACGGCGAAGGCGGCCGCGTCGGCGAAGGCGAGACGGAGCTGGGCGAGGGTCTCGGGCGCCTCGTGGCTGCGATGCGCCATCGTCCTCAGGTTGGCGACGGTGAGGTGGCAGCGCCCGTCGGCCGTGTCCGGCGCGGGCGAGACGGTCGCGGCATTCGCCGCCCACATCGCCGAGGCGGAGAAGGCGGCGGGACGAAGGGAGGGGGGCGCCGCCGCCGCGTCCGTCCCGAGCTCGGCCAGCCACGCCTCGTCGGGGCGCCGGTGGGGGAGGAGGAAGCCCTGGGGAAGGCCGAGGCGCAGATTGTGCCGCATCTTGGCGAGGCCCTGGAGCGCGGCCGCGCGGGGGTGGGAGACGAGGCCCTTGTTGCTCGCCGAGGCGACGTTGCCGAGGCTGAGGCCGGCATAATTGTGGCTCGGGCCGATGATCCCGTCGAAGTTGATCTCGACGAGCGGCACGTCAGCGGCTCATCCCGAGCACGGCGTCCCCCGCGGCGACCTCCAGCATCGCCGCCGTGCGCCGGTCGAGAGTCGCATTCTCGTCCGGGTCGGTTCGGACGGGGCCGCAACAGGCCCGGAAGCCGGGCCCGCGGCCGGCGGCGAGGAGGAGGGCGGGCCCTTCCACCTCCTCCTCCACCGCGGCGACGCGCAGCGCGCGCGAGTCGCGGATGGTGCGGATCTGGTCGGTCGCCGCGATCATCGTCGGGCCGCCGTCGAAGATGTCGATATAGCAATCGTGATGGAAGCCCTCGCGCTCCAGCATCTTCATCGCCGCCCGGCCCGACGGATGGGGAAGGCCCATCACCGCGCGCCCGCTCTCGGGCAGCATCGCCGTGTAGATCGGCGTCTTGGGCATCAGGTCGGCGATGAACTGGGTGCCGTGGGCGGCATTGAATTCGTCGGCTTCCTGGAAGTTCATTCCGAAGAACCGGCCGGCGATCGCGTCCCAGAAGGGCGAGCCGCCGCCTTCGTCTATCACCCCGCGCAGCTCGGCGATGACGCGCTTGCCGAACCGCTCGCGGTGGAGCTTGATGAACAGGTAGCGGCTGCGGGCGAGCAGCATGCCGAGGCCGCCGGCGCGCTCCCCCGGGTGGAGGAACAGCCCGCCCACCTCCGACGATCCCTCCAGGTCGGTGCTGAGGTTCAGCATCTCGGCCCGGAAGGTCTTGCCGAGCGCCTTCGAGGTCTGGGTGAGCGTGCCGATCCGGTAGGAGTAGAAGGGGTGCTCGGTGCCGACCATGCCGAACACCTGGCAGGTGCCGCGTATCTGCCCGGTCTCGACATTCTCGAGCACGAACATGAACAGCTCGTCGCCCGGCTCGGCGACCTGCTCGGCGAAGCACCGCTCCGACCTTATGATCTTCTCGACGAGCGCGCCGCGGTCGGGGGGAAGGTTGGTGAAGCCGCCGCCGGTGAGCTTCGCCATCTCGTAGATGGCGGGGAAATCGTCGCTGCCGACGGGGCGGACGCGGAAGCTCACAACCGCTCTCCCGCGGCGAGCCGGAGCAGGACCAGGGCCGACAGCCGGGCCCGTTCGGCGAGGCTGTCGACGAGCAGATATTCGTCCGGCGAATGGATCGCGCCGCCCCGCACGCCCATCGTGTCGACCACGGGCACGCCGCAGGCGGCGATGTTGTTGCCGTCGCACACCCCGCCCGTGTCGTGCCACGCAATGGCTTGGCCGAGCTCCGCGCCGCAGCGGCGGACGAGGTCGAAGAGCGCCGTCGCGCCCGGATCGAGGGGCTTGGGGGGACGGCCGAAGCCGCCATGCGCAACGATCCGAACGTCCCGCGCCGCGGCGACGGCCGCGACCGCGTCGGCGAGCAGGCGCTGCGCCGCCTCCTGGTCCGCCGGCGCGGCGGGGCGCATGTTGACGCGAAGCACGGCATGATCCGGCACGACGTTGTTGGGGCCGCCGCCTTCGATCCGGGCCGGGTTGACGCTCAGTCCCGCCCGCTTCGCCGAGTCGAGCCGGAGCGCCAGGTCGGCGGCGGCGACGAGGGCGTTGCGTCCCTCTTCCGGGTTGCGGCCGGCATGGGCGCTGCGGCCGGTGACGACGAGCGAGAAATTGCCGCTGCCCGGGCGGGCGCCTGCAAGGGTCCCGTCGGGGAGCGCCGCCGGCTCGTAGGTGAGCGCCGCCCGCTTCCCCCGCGCGGCCCGGGCGATCAACGCGGCGGAGCCCGGCGAGCCGACCTCCTCGTCGGCGTTGATGACCACCTCGTAGCCGAGGCGCGGGGCGGCTCCGCCGGCTTCCAGCCCCTTCAGCGCGGCGAGCATCACCGCCAGGCCGCCCTTCATGTCCGCGACGCCGGGGCCGCGCAGCACCCTGGCGCCCAGCCACTCGAGCCGCTGGAACGGGTGGTCGGCGCCGTAGACCGTGTCCATGTGCCCGGTGAGCAGCACCTGCACCGGCGCCTCGGGCCGCACCTTGAGGTGGAGGTTCCGGCCATGCGGCACCGGCCGGATCCGGCCGTCCGCCTCCACCGCCTCGACCCGCTCGGGCGCCTCGAGGCGGATGTCGCCGGGGAGGGGGGAGAAGGCGTCGGCGAGGAGCTCCGCCATCGTCGCCAGGCCCTGGAGGTTGGACGAGCCGCTATTGACCCGCGCCCACGCCTCGACCCGCTCAAGCATCGGCTCCGCCGCGGCGGCTTCCACCGCCGTCGTCTCCGCTGTCGAAAGGCCCCGCATGATCGAGCCTCTAGCCGACGATTTGCGCCGAGGCCACACCGCGCCCGGAACCCGTCGGAAAATCCGCGGTCCGCCGTAACGACGCCAGGGTGCAGGAAAGCTCCCGGTGCTGGAGAAGGGCGTTTCCGGCCGTCGCCGCAGCCGGTAGGATGAGCGCCATGGAAGCGGACCCCACAGCCAGGCTGTCGGACGGGCAGCGCCAGTGCCTGCGCATGGTCCTGCGCCACATGTCGTCGAAGGAGATCGCGCGCGCGCTCGATATTTCCCCGCACACGGTCGACCAGCGGCTGCGGCTTGCGATGACGATCGTCGGCGCTTCCAACCGGATCGAGGCTGCGCGCCGCCTCGCCGCTGCGGAAGGCGAGGCGCCGCCGTATCAGCCTTTGACATATCAATCGTCGCCCATTGCCCGCGCCGACCGTCCCCCCTCACTCCCGCCGCTGCAATCGCGTCCGGAGGGAGATCATGAGGGAATCCGCAAAGTCGCCTGGATCGTCGCCATCGTCGCCGGCGCGGCGATCATCTTCGCCGCCTTGTTCGTCGGCCTCAACGCCCTCTCCGAATTCACCCGCTGAAGGCCGCCGCGGCCGCCGCGGCCGCCGGATCGCCGCGCGGGTGCTGGCCGCGACCGCCCTTTCCGCCGCGCTGCTGATCGCGGGGGTCGCGCTGATACCGTTCGGCCAGCGGGTTGATTCCGCCTACCGGCCGACACCGCCCCTCGCCCTGCGGGCCCGCCGCGCCGAGCGGGTCTGCGTCGATGAAGGCCATTACAACGCGCACACGGCAACCGGCCGCTACCGGCCGCTGGCTCGGCTGGCCGAGGCGGCGGGCTACCGCGTCTCCCGCCATCGCGGCGCGTTCACCGCCCAATCGCTGGCGGCTTGCGAGGTGCTTGTCGTCGCCAACGCGGCCGGCGGGGACCGCGTGCGGATCGGGCCGATCAACCTGCCGATCAGGCGGGGCGGCGAACGCGGGGCGGCGGCTTTCGCGCGGGCCGAGATCGCCGTCGTCCGGCGCTGGGTCGAAGGCGGGGGCGGCTTGCTGCTCGTCGCCGACCATGCCCCGTTCGGCCAGGCCTCGCAGGGTCTGGCGCGCGCCTTCGGCGTCGGCATGGGCGGCGGCTTCGTCGAGGTTCCGACGACCGGCCCGGCTTATGCCGGCAGGGGAACGGCGGTCTTCACGCGGGAAGCGGGCCTGCTCCGCCCGCATGTCATCACCTCGGGGCTGGGGAGGGTGATGACCTTCACCGGCCAGAGCCTCACCGGCGCCGGAGAGCCGCTGCTGCTTCTTCCCCCCGGCGCTGTCGAATTCGTCCCGCCGGGGCCGGTGTTGCGGCCGACGAGCGCAGCGGGTCACCGGCAGGCGGTGGCGCTCGGGTCCGGGCGCGGGCGAGTGGTCGTGCTCGGGGAAGCCGCGATGATCAGCGCGCAGATTGACGACAAGGGCCGTAGGTTCGGCATGAACGCCCCCGGCAACGACAATCAGGCCTTCGCGCTGCGCCTCTTCCAGTGGCTGTCGAAGGAGTCGTGAGGCCCGCCTTCCGACCCCCTCAGGCTCAAAGCCACTCCCGGAAGGCGGCGAGCACATCCTCGTAGAGCTTCTTCTTGAAGGGCACGATCATCGCGGGCAGCGCGCCGGGCTCGGCCCAGCGCCACGCGCGGAACTCGGGATTGGCGGTGGCGATGTTCACCTCCGAATCCTCGCCGAGGAAGCGGGCGAGGAACCAATGCTGCTTCTGGCCGCGCCACTTGCCCTTCCAAAGCTTGCCGACCAGGTCGTGCGGCAGGTCGTAGGTGAGCGGCTCGGCGCAGCGGGCGAGGATCTCCACCCTCTCCCGGGGAATGCCCGTCTCCTCTTCGAGCTCGCGCAGCGCGCCGTCCTCCGCATCCTCCCCTTCGTCCAGGCCGCCCTGCGGCATCTGCCAGGCCTCGAGGGTGGAATCGATCCGCTGCGCGACGAACACCTTGCCCTCGCGGTTGATCAGCATGACCCCGGCGCCGGGGCGGTAGGGAAGGGCGGCGGGGTCGGTCATGCCGGCCGCCCCGCCTCGGCGAGGATCAGCCTCAGCGCCGCGAACCCCGCCTCGACGTCGGCCTGGCTGGAGGGGATCGCCTTCCTGAGGTTGATGAAGCCGTGGATCGTCCCCTGCGCCTCGCGGAAGACGACCGGCACGCCCGCCTGGGCGCAGGCGGCGGCGTAGGCGCGGCCCTGGTCGCGGATCGGGTCGAGGCTGGCGGTGACGACCAAGGTCGGCGGCATCCCCTCCTGGCTCTTGAGCAGCGGCGAATAGCGCCAGTCGGCCTTGGCGGGCCGGTAGCAGGCGTCGAACCAGTCCATCCCCTCATGGGTGAGGAGGTAGCCCTGGCCGAAATCCTGGTAGGAGGGATAGCCCTTGGCGGGATCGGCGGCGGGGTAGATCGGCCATTGCGCGACCACCGGCGCCGCCGCCGGGTCGTCGCGCAGGGCGAGGCTTACGACGATGGCGAAATTGCCCCCCGCGCTGTCGCCGCAGGGGACGAGGCCGGTCACCGCGCGCCCCAGCGTCTCCGGGCTCTCCGCGGCCCAGCGCGCGGCGGCGATGCCGTCCTCGGGCCCGGCGGGGAAGGGATGCTCGGGCGCCAGCCGGTAGTCGACGGCGAGAACGGGGAGGTCGAGCGCCCGCGCCATCTCGGCGCAGAACGGCGCGTGTGTGTCGAGGTCGCCGAGCACGAAGCCGCCGCCGTGGAAGAAGAGGACGAGCGGCCCCGCCTCCCGAGTCTCGCGCGCGTCGTAGAGGCGAAGCGGGATGTAGCCGGCCGGGCCGGGGCAGGCGAGGTCGCGGATCACCGCCAGCGTCCCGACCGGCGCGTCGGCGACGTGGCGCGAGGCGACGATCATGCGCCGCGCCTCCTCCGGCCCCGCCTCGTGGCTCTTGGGCCCGGGCAGGCCGTTCAGATAGTCGAGGAAGAGGCGGACGTCGGGACGGACGAAGGGGTCGGACAAGGTCGGCTCCGGTTCTAGGCGCCGCCTCGATAGGGTTCCGGCCGGCAACCGGCAATGGCCCCGATGGCGCCGAGCGGGCCGCCGCCGCCCGCAAACGGGCAAGCCCGGTCAACTTGACTTCGCCGCCGCCGAGGGCTCAAGCTGCGGAAATCACAGGAGGCTTTCATGCGCGCTTCTTTCCTGCCCGCGGCCGCCGCGGCGGCCCTGCTCGCCGGCGGGCCCGCTTGCGCCGGCGGCTCCGACCCGAAACCGGCCAAGACCCGCACCGTCTGCCGCGCCCAGGCCGACACGACGAGCCGCATCGGCCGCACCCGCACCTGCCACTCCAAGGAGGAATGGGCGCAGATCGACCAGCAGCGCCTGCGCGACACCGAGCAGGGCCTGGAGAGCACCAACCATCAGCGCCAGCAGCTAGACACCTTCCGCAACGTCGTCGGCGAGGGCGGCGTGCTGCCGAGGGCCTGAAGGGCCGCCGGCACGATTACGTCCTTCGCACAGCCTTGCTAAGTTGCTTTGCGGCTTGACTCTTTTCCGGCCGGCGCGGCACAGTCCGGCAAATTTGGGGAGGTAATATGCGCTACTCGATCCTGCTCGCCACCGCCGCCATGGCCTTGCTCGGCAGCGGTGAGGCCGTCGCCGCCAAGAAGGGGGGCGAGCAGGTCGCTCCCGAAGACAAGATGATCTGCCGCAGCGAGTCGCTCTCCGAGAGCCGGATCGCGCGCCGCAAGGTCTGCCGGACCAAGCAGGAATGGTCGATGCTCCAGCGCCAGCGCGAGGAAGACGCCGACGACGCGAAGCAGAACACCTACAACCAGACGCTCCAGCCGGTCCAGGCCCGCCCGGACTGACGCCGGCGCGGGGCGGGCCGCGACGTCGGCCCCTTCCGCGGGCGCCTCACGGTTGTCGCTTCGGACGCCGGCCGCTAGGGAGGGCGGCAGCGCGCTAGCAAGGAAGCGAAATTGGCGACGGCCACCCACCTCCTCACCCCCGAAGAAGCCGAGGCGGACGTCCGGCCCGAAGCCGTCGTCGTGCGCTTCGCCGGGGACAGCGGCGACGGCATGCAGCTGACCGGCGGCCAGTTCACCCTGTCCACCGCGCTCGCCGGCAACGACCTCGCCACCTTCCCCGACTTCCCCGCCGAGATACGCGCGCCGCAGGGCACCACCTTCGGCGTCTCCGCCTTTCAGATCAATTTCGGCTCGGCGGCGATCGACACGGCCGGCGACGCCCCCGACGTGCTGGTCGCGATGAACCCGGCCGCGCTCAAGACCAATGTCGAGGATCTGAAGCCCGGCGGGCTGATCATCGCCGACGAGGGCGAGTTCGGCGCGCGCAACCTCGCCAAGGCGGGCTACGGCGCCAATCCGCTCGAGGACGGCAGCCTCGCCCCCTGGCAGGTCATCAAGTTCAACATCTCGCAGCTCACCCTCGACGCGGTGAAGCCGTTCGGGCTCGGCAACAAGGAAGCCCTGCGCTGCAAGAACATGTGGACCCTGGGCCTCGCGCTCTGGATGTTCGACCGCGACCGTGCGCCGATCGTCGAGTGGCTCCGCGCCAAGTTCGCCAAGGCGGCCGAGCTGGCGGAAGCGAACATCGCCGCGCTCAACGCCGGCCACGCTTATGGCGAGACCGCCGAGATAGGCGGCCAGATCCCGCAGCGCCACATCGATCCCGCCCCGGCCGAACCCGGCCTCTACCGCACGGTGACCGGCGCGGAATCGATCTCGCTCGGGCTGGTCGCCGGGGCGCAGCTCGCCGGCCTCAAGATGTTCTTCGGAGGCTATCCGATCACGCCCGCCTCGGCGATCCTCCACCATCTCTCGCGCCTCAAGGAATATGGAGTCACCACCTTCCAGGCGGAGGACGAGATCGCCGCGATCGGCTCCGCGATCGGCGCCGCTTACGCCGGAAGCCTCGGCGTCACCTCCTCCTCGGGCCCGGGCATCGCCCTCAAGGCCGAGGCGATGGGCCTCGCCATCATGGCCGAGCTGCCGCTGGTCATCGTCAACTCGCAGCGCGGCGGGCCCTCGACCGGCCTTCCCACCAAGACCGAGCAGTCGGACCTCTACCAGGCGGTCTACGGGCGCAACGGCGACGCGCCCATGCCGGTCATCGCCGCCCGCTCGCCCGCCGACGCCTTCGACTGCGCGATCGAGGCGTGCCGCATCGCCGTCCAGTACATGACGCCCGTCATGCTGCTCACCGACGGCTATATCGCCAACGCCGCCGAGCCGTGGCGGGTGCCGGACATGTCCGCCTACCCGCCTTTCCCGGTCCGCTTCCACGAAGAGGCGCCGGCCGAAGGGGAGGGGTTCAACCCCTATGCGCGCGACGACAGGCTCGCCCGAATCTGGGTGAAGCCGGGGACGCCGGGGCTCACACACCGGATCGGCGGAATCGAGAAGAATTTCGGCACCGGCCACATCGACTATGCGCCGGCCAACCACCAGAAGATGACGGACACGCGCGAGGCCAAGGTCCTGGGCGTGGCGGCCTCGATCCCGGAGCAGGAGGTCTGCCTCGGAGGCCCGGGCGCGCGCCTCGCCGTGGTCGGCTGGGGCTCGACCTTCGGGCCGATCCACCAGGCCGTTCGGCGGGCGCGGGCGCGGGGCCTCGACGTCGCCCACGTTCACCTCCGCCACATCTGGCCGCTGCCGCGCAATCTGGGCGATCTTCTAAGGTCTTACGGCCGGATCATCGTGCCGGAGATGAACAAGGGCCAGCTCAAGACGCTGCTGCGCGACCAGTTCCTCGTCGATGCGCGGCCGGTCAACAAGGTCTCCGGCCAGCCCTTCAAGATCGCCGAGATCGAGGCGGCGATCGACGAGGCGCTCAGATGAGGACGCCGCGCACGAGACCCGCGCCGTTCGCCCTGGGCCTGTCGAAGGGCCTTCCTTCCTGCGCCGCAGGGGAAGGAAGGGGCTTCGACAAGCTCAGCCCGAACGGCTTTTCTCCTTTCGAGAGCCGATCATGAACGAACTGACCAAGCTGACGCCCAAGGATTTCGCCACCGACCAGGAGGTGCGCTGGTGCCCCGGCTGCGGCGACTATGCGGTGCTGAAGGCGGTCCAGCGGACCATGCCGGAGCTCGGCGTCAGGCCGGAGAACGTCGTCTTCGTCTCCGGCATCGGCTGCTCGAGCCGATTTCCCTACTACATGGAGACCTACGGCTTCCACACCATCCACGGCCGAGCGCCGAGCTTCGCGACCGGGATCAAGCTCGCCAATCCCGATCTCGACGTCTGGATCATCACCGGCGACGGCGACGCTTTGTCGATCGGCGGCAACCACAGCATGCACGTGCTTCGCCGCAACCTCGATTGCCAGATATTGCTGTTCAACAACGAGATATACGGCCTCACCAAGGGCCAATACTCGCCGACCAGCCGGGCCGGCACCCGCTCGCCCTCCACGCCGTTCGGATCGGTCGACCGGCCGGTGAGCCCCTGCGCCTTCGCGCTGGGCTCGGGCGCCCGCTTCGTCGCCCGCGGAATCGACGTGCACAAGAATCTGCCCGACGTGCTCAAGGCCGCCCACGCCCACAAGGGAGCCTCGTTCGTCGAGATCTACCAGAATTGCATCGTCTACAATGACGACGTCTTCGCGCCCTTCACCGCCAAGGAGAATGCCGGCAACCAGCTGTGGCTGAAGGCGGGCGAGCCGATGCTGTTCGCCGCCGGGACGAAGGGCATCGCCCTCGACCGCGAGGCGCTGGCGCTGCGCGTCGTCGACGTCGCCGACGGCGACTGGCAGGGCGCCGGCATCCTCGTCCACGACCCGAAGAACCGCTCGATCGCGCACATGCTGGTCGAGATGCCGTCCGTCGCCTTCCCGACCGCGCTTGGAGTCCTCTACGAGGATCCCGCCCCCACCTTCGAGAGCGCGGTCGTCCGCCAGAACGCGGAGGCGAGCGCCGGCAAGAAGCCCGACCTCCAGGCCCTGGTCTCCAAGGGCCAGAGCTGGATGGTGACGAAGGAGCCGCACGTCATCTGATCCCCCGGCAGGAAGGGACACTCTGGTGACAGTCACGTGACTGTCACCAGAGTGTCCCCAGAGTGTCCCTTCCCCTCCCTCCGCGAAGGCGGGAGGGTTGCGCCGTCCGCAACTTGCCGCCACCTAGCGGCGGCATGAACCACCAGCCCCGCGGCCGTCACCTCGTCTCCGCCGACCGCGGCTTCGCCACCGGCGGCGGCCTCGTCGCGCGGCTGATGGGCGGAAGCTTCCACCACGTCCTCGACCGGATCGACGCCGGCCTCGCCCGCGGCGCCATCGACGCGACCCTGCCGGACGGGGCCCGCCGCCGGCTCGGCGGCCGAGCGCCGGGGCCCGAGCCGGTCGTCCACATCCGAAGCTGGCACGCTCTGGTGCGGCTGATGACCTCCGGCTCGGTCGGCTGGTACAAGGCGTGGGAGAAGGGGGAATGGACGTCCCCCGATCCGGTGCCGCTGTTCGAGTTGTTCATGCTGAACGGCGAGGCGCTGGGCAACACGGCCCGCGCCAAGGGCCTGTTCCGGCTCGTCAACCGCCTCGCCCACCGCGTCCGCGGCAACGACAAGGAAGGGGCTCGGGAGAACATCTCCCACCATTACGACCTCGGCAACGATTTCTACCGCCCCTGGCTCGACTCGACGATGACCTATTCGAGCGCCGTCTTCGCCGAGCCGGGGGCCCCGGCCGCCGAGCCGCTGGAGGCGGCGCAGGCCCGCAAGCTCCGCCTCCTCCTCGACCGGCTGGCGCTGAAGCCCAGCGACCGCCTGCTCGAAATAGGCTGCGGCTGGGGCTCGCTCGCCGAGATGGCCGCCCGCGATTACGGCGCGCGGGTCGTCGGCCTCACCCTGTCGGCGGAGCAGAAGGCCTATGCCGACGCTCGGATGGCGAAGGCGGGCCTCGCCGGGCGGGTGGAGATCCGCCTCCAGGACTATCGCGACCCGGCCGGCACGTTCGACGCGGTGGCCTCGGTCGAGATGGTCGAGGCGGTGGGGCAGGAATATTGGCCCGATTATCTGGGTGCCGTGGCGGCGGCGCTTCGGCCGGGCGGCTGCGCCGCGCTCCAGCTCATCTCGATCCGCGACGCGCTTTTCGAAAGCTATGCGTCCAATGCCGATTTCATCCAGACCTACATCTTCCCCGGCGGCATGCTGATCGGCGAGGCGCGGTTCGCGGCTCTGGCGCGGGCGGCGGGCCTCTCCTGGCGGGACCGGCGGGGCTACGGCCTCCATTATGCCGAGACTCTGAAGCGCTGGCGCGCCCGCTACGACGCCGCGGTGGCGCAGGGGCGGCTCCCGCCCGGCTTCGACGCCCCCTTCCACCGCCTGTGGCGCTACTATCTCATGTATTGCGAAGGCGGCTTCCGCGGCGGCGGCATCGACGTCGCCCAGGTCACCCTCGCGAAGGCCTGATCGCCCCGATCCTCACGCCCGCCCCAGCGGATGGCAGGGGGACCAGCATGCGCGAATGGGGACAGTAACTATTTTCCCCAGCGCCGCGCCGCGGCGGGATCCGGACCGGAAAATAGTTACTGTCCCCATTTTGCCACGGGTGACAGGGACACTCTGGTGACAGTCACGTGACTGTCACCAGAGTGTCCCTCCCTCCCTGCACGGAAGACGGCTATCCGACCTCCAGCCGGTGCCCGGTCTCGAAGCCGGCGCGCAGCAGCCCGACGATCGCCTCCGCCGCCGCTTCGGGCCGCTTCAGCCCCGCCGGGTCCTCCCCCGGATAGGCGCGCTCGCGCATCTTGGTCGCGGTTGCGCCGGGGTCGACGATCGCCACCTTGAGCGGCGCGAGGTTCTTCACCTCCTCCCCATAAGCGAGGACGAGCGTCTCCAGCGCCGCCTTGGACGCGCCATAGGCGCCCCAATAAGCGCGCGGCCGCCGCCCGACGCTGGAGGTGAGGGCGATCAGCCTGCCCTGGTCGCTCCTCCTGAGGAGCGGGTCGAAGCCGGCGATCAGCGCCTGGTTGGCGAGCAGGTTGAGCGTCAGCAGGCGGTTGAACTCCTGCCCGTCGACATTGGCGACGGGGGTCAGCGCGCCGAGCATGGCCGCGTTGAGGACGAGGAGGTCGAGCGCCTGCCAGCGCTCCGCAACCGCCGCCGCCAGCCGGGCGATGCTGTCCTTCTCGATGAGGTCGAGCGGGGCGATGGTGGCGCTTCCGCCGGCGGCGTGGATCCGCTCCTCCACCGCCTCGAGGCCGGCGGCGGTGCGGGCGGTGAGAACGACATGCGCCCCCGCCCCCGCCAGCGCCTCGGCCGTCGCCGCGCCGATGCCGCGGCTCGCGCCGGTGACCAGCGCCAGGCGGCCCGAGAGAAAAGCGTCGTTCATGCCGGGCCCTTAGGAGGAAGGAGAGGGCTTCGACAAGCTCCGCCCGAAAGGCGCGGGAAGGTTCCGGTCGTGCCTCACCCTCCGTTCGGGCCGAGCCTGTCGAAGCCCGATCCCTTCCGCCCGCTAGCCGTAGCGCTCGGCGAGGAGGGTGAAGTGGTCGGGCGCCTCGCTGTCTTCCTGGTCGGTGAGGCGGGTGGGGTAGGCGCCGGTGAAGCAGGCGTCGCAATATTGCGGACGCGCCTCCTCGCGCTCCGCCTCGCCCAGCGCGCGGTAGAGGCCGTCGATCGACAGGAAGACGAGGCTGTCGGCGCCGATATGGGCGTTCATCTGCGCCACGTCCATCCGCGCCGCGAGCAGCTTGGCGCGCTCGGGCGTGTCGACGCCGTAGAAGCAGCTGTGCCGGGTCGGAGGCGAGGCGATGCGCATGTGGACCTCGCGCGCCCCCGCCTCGCGCAGCATCTGGACGATCTTGAGGCTGGTCGTGCCGCGGACGATCGAATCGTCGATGAGGACGAGCCTCTTGCCCTCGATCAGCGCGGCATTGGCGTTGTGCTTGAGCTTGACTCCGAGGTGGCGGACCGAGTCGCTCGGCTGGATGAAGGTTCGGCCGACATAATGGGAGCGGATGATGCCGAGCTCGAAGGGTATGCCGCTCTCCTGGGCGTAGCCGATCGCCGCCGGCACTCCGGAATCGGGGACCGGCACGACGAAGTCGGCCTCCACCCCGTTCTCGCGCGCCAGCTCGGCGCCGATCGCCTTGCGCACCGAATAGACCGAGGCGCCGTCGAGGACGCTGTCGGGCCGCGAGAAATAGATATGCTCGAAGATGCAGGGCCGCGGCTGCACCTCGCGGAACGGCCGGTGGGACTGCACCCCGCCTTCGGAGACGATGACGATCTCGCCCGGCTGCACGGTGCGCACGTAGGTCGCCCCGACCACGTCGAGCGCGACCGTCTCGGACGCGAAGATGTAGGCGTCGCCGAGCCGGCCCATGACCAGCGGCCGGATTCCGAGCGGGTCGCGGCAGGCGATCATCCCCTCGCTGGTCAGGCAGACCAGGCTGTAGGCGCCCTCGACCTGCTTCAGGGCGTCGATGAAGCGGTCGAGCAGGGTCTTGTAGGCCGAGGTGGCGACGAGGTGGATGATCACCTCGGTGTCGCTGGTCGACTGGAAGATCGAGCCGCGGCGGTTGAGCTCGCGCCTCAGCTTCAGCGCGTTCGAGATGTTGCCGTTGTGGGCGACCGCGAAGCCGCCCGAGGAGAGCTCGGCGAAGAGCGGCTGGACGTTGCGCAGCGCCGTCTCGCCGGTGGTCGAATAGCGGACGTGGCCGATCGCCGCGGTGCCGGCGAGGCGGCGGATGACGTCGTCCTTGTCGAAATTGCCGGCGACGTGGCCCATCGCCCGGTGGGAATGGAAGAGCCGCCCGTCCCAGCTAGTGATGCCGGCCGCCTCCTGGCCGCGATGCTGGAGGGCGTGGAGGCCGAGCGCGACCACCGCCGAGGCGGTGTCGGCGGCCCAGATGCCGAACACGCCGCACTCCTCGCGCAATTTGTCGTCGTCGAAGGGATGGGTGGTCAGCATGTTCAAAAGCAGCCCCTCGCGCCTAGAGCCTGATCGTCTGAGGCCGGAGCGCGCCGCGCCTCGGCCGGTGGCGTGAATCAGGCGCTCGACTCATATGGGTCCAGGCCGTTTCCCCGCCGTCCATATAGGATGCGCGCCGCGGCTTGTCGCCCCGCGCGCGGCCTATTCGACGCGGATTATGGAACGCCTCGGCTCATCGCGCGGTTTGCCTGAACCGCCGCCGGGTGGCATGCCGGTGCGGGTGGAGAGCCTGATGCGCAAGTCGCTGGTCGCCCTGATGCTCGTCGCCGGCTGCGGCGGCGCCCAGCCGGCGGCGAACCGGTCGGCGGCGGCCCCCCAAGGGGCGCCGGCGGGCGCTGCGCCCGGCGCCGCCCCGGCCGCTTCGTCCGCCGGCGACGGCCCCGCCTCGCTCACCGGCCTGTGGGAAGGCGGGCGCGCCGACCGCCCGGACCAGCTCTGCCTCATCGAGAAGGGCGGCAAGACCCAGTTCGGAATCGTCACCTGGGGGGCGAATCTCGACAGCTGCTCGGGCGCCGGCCTGGCCGAGCGGGACGGCGGCCGGGTGACATTGCGCATGACCGGCGATTCCGCCTGCACGATCGAGGCGGAGGCGGCGGACGGCCGCATCGTCCTTCGCCGCGCCGACGGCCCCGGCTGCCGGGATTATTATTGCGGCCACGGCGCCCGCTTCGACGGCGCCGCTTTCTCCCGCAAGGGCGCGGGCGAGGCGGCCGCGCGCAAGGCCACCGACATCGCCGGGGACCCGCTCTGCGGCTGAGCCGATTGACGTTGACGTGAACGTAAACTACGGCCCGGACATGCCCCAGACCGCGCTCCATTCCGATTTCGACACCCCCGAATCCAGCGGCAAGCGCTACGCGATCAGCGACCTGTGCGAGGAGTTCGGCGTGACCCCGCGGGCGTTGCGCTTCTACGAGGACGAGGGGCTGATCTCGCCGGAGCGGCAGGGGCTGGCCCGCATCTATTCCTGGCGCGACCGCGCCCGCCTGGCCTGGATCCTGCGCGGCAAGCGGGTCGGCTTCAGCCTCGCCGAGATCGGCGAAATGATCGACCTCTACGATCTGGGCGACGGCCGCGCCTCGCAGCGCCGGGTGACGCTGGAGAAGTGCCGCGGCCGCGTCGAGCTGCTTCGGAAGCAGCGGCTCGACATCGACGCCACCATCGCCGAGCTCGAGCGGTTCATCGACATGGTCGAAGCCGCGGAGGCGGGAGGGCCGTAGGAGGCCCGCGTCAGTTGAACGAGAACGGGACGTTTCTCATCGCACCGGAGAGAAGTTAAATGCCCAGCTACACCGCCCCCGTCCGCGAGACCCGCTTCGTCCTCGACGACGTGCTCGGGCTCGAGCGCTATTCCAACCTTCCCGGCTTCGAGAACGCGACGCCCGACATGGTCGAGGCGATCCTGACGGAGGGCGGCCGCTTCGCCTCGGAAGTGCTTGCGCCCTTGAACCGCATCGGCGACGAGCATGGCTGCGTCCGCCACGACGACGGCTCGGTCTCGACTCCGCCGGGCTTCAAGGCGGCCTGGGACCAGTTCACCGCCGGCGGCTGGACCACCCTTTCCGCGCCGGAGGAATATGGCGGCCAGGGCCTGCCGCAGGTCGTCGCCACGGCGATCAGCGAATATCTGCTCTCCGCCAACCAGGCGTTCGAAATGTATCACGGCCTCACCGCCGGCGCGATCGCCTCGATCCTGGTCAAGGGCTCGGACGACCAGAAGCGGACCTATCTCCCCAACATGGTCTCGGGCCGCTGGACCGGCACGATGAACCTCACCGAGCCGCATTGCGGCACCGATCTAGGCCTCCTCAAGACCAAGGCGGAGCCGCAGCCGGACGGCAGCTACCGCCTTACCGGCACCAAGATCTTCATCTCCTCGGGCGAGCACGACCTTGCCGAGAACATCATCCACCTCGTCCTCGCCAAGATCGCCGGCGCGCCGGACAACGTCAAAGGCATCTCCCTGTTCATCGTCCCCAAGTTCCTGGTGAACGAGGACGGGAGCCTCGGCGCGCGCAACGGCGTCCAATGCGGCTCGATCGAGGAGAAGATGGGCATACACGGCAATTCCACCTGCCTGCTCAACTATGACGACGCGGTCGGCTACCTCGTCGGCGAGCCGGAGAAGGGCCTCGCGGCGATGTTCATCATGATGAACGCGGCGCGTCTCGGCGTCGGCCTGCAGGGCCTCGCCCAGGGCGAGGTCGCCTACCAGAACGCCGTCGCCTATGCGCGCGACCGCCGCCAGGGCCGAGCCCTCGTGCCCGGCCAGCGAGAGGAGGGCGCCAAGGCCGATCCGATCATCGTCCACCCGGACGTGCGCCGCATGCTGATGGAGATGAAGGCGTTCAACGAGGCCGCCCGCGCCCTCGTCCTTTGGGGCGCGCTCCAGGTCGACGTCTCGCGCCGCGCCCAGACCGAGGAGGAGCGCGAGGCCGCCTCCGACCTGCTCGGCCTGCTCACCCCGGTGATCAAGGGCTATCTCACCGACCAGGGCTTCAAGGCCGCGGTCGACGCCCAGCAGGTCTATGGCGGCCACGGCTATATCCGCGAATGGGGCATGGAGCAGTTCGTGCGCGACGCGCGCATCGCCCAGATCTACGAGGGCACCAACGGCATACAGGCGCTCGACCTCGTCGGCCGCAAGCTCGGCGCCAACGGCGGCCGCGCCATCCAGGCCTTCCTGAAACTGCTCGCCGAGGAGACCTCGACTCCTCCCCGGAACGGGGAGGGGGACCAGGCGCAGCCTGGTGGAGGGGCCACTGACTCCGTCGCCGCCGTCTCGACCGCCCTCCAGAAAGGCACCGCCGATCTCCAGGCCGCGACGATGTGGCTGATGCAGAACGGCCTCGCCGACCCCAACAATGCCGGCGCCGCCGCCTATCCCTACATGACCCTGCTCGGCACCGTCGCCCTCGGCCTCATGTGGCTGCGCATCGCCCGCGCCAGCACCGCCGCCTTGGCGAACGGCGCCGAGGACCGCGCCTTCCACGAAGCCAAGCTCGTCACCGCCCGCTTCTTCGCCGAAAGGGTGATGCCCGAGACGGGCGCGCTCCGCCGCAAGCTGGAAGCCGGCTCCGAAACCCTGATGGCCCTCCCCGCGGAGGCGTTCTAGGCCGACAAGTCGGGAGAGGATTTCAGATCTTTCCAATAGATGAGTATCGCGTGATCACTGTTTCTGATAAGCGGTAGCCGTCTGGCGGACGCGCGCGAGCGCCCGCTTCAGGGGACTTACCCGATGGCACTCCGACTGATCCTCACGAAGAGAGTTCGAAGTCCGCCGCCGAAGCGGACGTGGATCAATCGGTGGAAGGCATTTCTGGAATGGACCAATGCTCATAGTGATTCGAGTTGGGCATTTCGGGGCCTCGGTGATTCCACCTTTGATCTCATTCCATCAGTTGGGCGACGAAGCGGGTATGACATAGTTCACGAGCGAGCCGTGCTGGAGTTGTTTAAGCGACGTATTCCCGAATTTTATCCTGCGGTCGGTTTAGAGGAACTCGACTTTTTGGCACTCGCTCAACATCATGGTGCCCCCACGAGAATGCTCGACTGGACAACAAACCCGCTCGTTGCCGCCTATTTTGCTGTAGCCTCATCTCCAGGGACGCGCGAGGCGAAGCTCGTTACAGCAAGTGGGCGGGCTTCTAGGACGAAGACAAGCGTAACACCTGCATCCACTCGTGTTGCAGCTAGAATTGTCGCCTGCCGTGTTCGATCAAACCGCAAACTCCTCGTTACAGACGATCCGTTTTCGATCACTGAGGTGAGTTTCTTTTGGCCCCGTGCCGTTACCAGCCGAATCACGACCCAGAGTGGCCTCTTCAGCGTTCACCCTGAGCCGGACACGGGCTGGAAAGAGCCACTGGCCGTAGCAAGCAACGTGTTTGATATACCCGGCGAGATGCGAGGTTTTTTCCAGAAGCGACTTTTCTACCTTGGCGTGCACAATCAAGTCCTCATGGGCGGACTGGATGGGGTTGGAAGTCGTCTCAGCTGGCAATATAGCCGGCGTACCGGTTTGGGAGTACTCTGATGGTGACGGCACGGTCTACGGAGACACTCGCTCCGATCCGGGACAAGCAGTTGGTCGACGCGATCCTCGATGCGGTTACCAGCTTGGCCGTCCAAGGATTCGTCACGGAGGCGGATGAGCTGTCTTCGAACACAGTGATTGAATCGGTCGAGATCAACCCGGAGACCATTTTTCCTGTGAGCACCGACCGGTTTGAGGCGGCGGGGACCATCCATGTAACCTTGAACTACGGGGGCAAGCGCGATGCCGTTTCGATCCCGGACTCGTATCCGGCAATAGTGCGGGGACATCACGACGGAAGCGCGAATGTCGACATCGATTCAGTAGAAGTGGACACCAGCTCTTTCTCCGAGTGAGTGGGTCACTCCCCTTCCCGCAGCCTCCTCAGCCTCTCCCGCCTCTCCTCCCGCGTCATCGCGAGGGCCCAGGTCCAGGCGGCGTCGTAGTTCGGGCCGATTCGGCGCTCGATGCTCACCATATGGTCGGCGAAGTCCCGGCCGTAGAGGTCGGTCCAGGAGTCGTAGAGGAACAGGTAGAGCAGGCGGTGGTCGTCGAGCCCGCCATGGTTCTCGAGGGTTAGGGCGAGGCGGTGGCCGAGCTCGTGGACCAGGGTGCCCTTCTTGTAGGCGGGCGAATAGCTCGCCCTCAGCCAGATCGTCCGGCCGTCATAGGATGTCATCGGCCGGACCTCCTCGACGATCACGTCGATCGGCTCGGGCGGGAAGGCGAGGCCGGTCTCGGCCTCCAGGGCGGCGGCGATCCGGGCGCCTTCCGACCGCCATAGCCGGCGATATTCGTCGGCCCCGGCGGCATATTGCGGAGCCCCCGGCTCGATCGTCACCGGCGGGGCGGCGGCGGCGAGGAGGACGAAGGAGAGGGCCGCCGGCCAGCGCGGGGCGATGGCGGGCGCCGGCCGGGGCCGGCCTTGCTCCTTGCCGAGGTTCATGTTATGTTCCACGCTATGCCGCTGTCGATCCTGCCTTTGCGACCGGACGTCCCGCCTCAAGGACGCCGACTGGAATAAAGGATTTTCTTCCGCGAAGCGCGTGACTTTCGTGACCTTCGCGAACTTTGCGAACCTTCGGCCTCAGCCCGCGGCCCGCCGGTCCGTAAGGTCGGGCCCGCCGCGGTCCATCACCAGGCCGGAAAAATGCCCGATCGGGTTGGGGCGGGCGATGAGATAGCCCTGCACCTGGTCGCAGCCCTCGGCCCGCAGCGCCTCGAGCTGGGCGGCGGTCTCCACCCCTTCCGCCACCACCGGCATGCCGAGGCCGCGGCCGAGGCCGATGATCGAGCGGATGATCGCCATCGCCTGCGGGCTCTCGATCATCTCGCGCACGAAGCTCTGGTCGATCTTCACCTTGTCGAACGGGAAGATCCGGAAATAGCTGAGCGAGGAATAGCCGGTGCCGAAATCGTCCATCGAGATCTGCACGCCCAGGCTCTGCAGGCGGCGCAATATGGCGAGGGCGCGCTCGGCATCCCTGATCAGGAGGCCCTCGGTGACCTCCAGCTCGAGCCGCGCCGGGTCGAGCCCGGTCTCGGCGAGGATATGCTCGACCTTCGCGGCGAGGTCGCCCTGGGTGAACTGGAGCGGCGAGAGGTTGACCGACAGCTTGAGCGGCGGCGACCATCGCGCGGCTTCCGCGCACGCCTCGCGCAGCACCCATTCGCCGAGCTCGAGGATGAACCCGTTCTCCTCGGCGAGGGGGATGAACGCCGCCGGGCTCACCGCCCCGAGCCGCTTGTGGCTCCAGCGCAGCAGCGCTTCGAACCCGAGGATGCGGCCGCTGCCGAGGTCGGCGAGCGGCTGGTAGTGGACGCTGAGCTCGCGGCGGGCCAGGGCCTGGCCGAGGTCGGCCTCGAGCTGGCGGCGCCGGCGCAGCGCCTCGTCCATCGCCGCTTCGTAGAAGCGCGCCCGGCCGCGCGCCTCCGACTTCGCCCGGCACAAGGCGATATTGGCGTTCTTGATCAGCGTGTCGGCATCCGCCGCGTCGGCCGGGAAGAGGCCGACGCCGATGCTTGCGGTGACCCGCACCGTCTCCTGGCCGAGGGCGAAGGGCTCCGCCAGCGCCGCGAGGATCCGCTGCGCCAGCGTTCCCGCCAGCTCCGGCTGGACCCCGCCCGTCTGGACGATGGCGAACTCGTCGCCGTCGAGCCTCGCCACCAGCTCGTGCTCGCGCACGGCGGCGCGAAGCCGCTGCGCCGCGGCGATGAGCAGGGCGTCGCCCGCCGCGTGGCCGTAGAGATCGTTCACCGCCTTGAACGCGTCGAGGTCGATGCACAGGACGGCGACCGGCTCGCCCTGGTCCCCCGCCTTCTCGACCTCCTCGGCGAGGCGGCGGGCGAAGACGCCGCGGTTCGGCAGGCCGGTCAGCGCGTCGTAGAAGGCGAGCTGGGCGATTCGCTCGGCGGCCTCGCGGCGCTCGCTGATGTCTCGGACGGCTAGGATGCGCAGCTCGGCGCCGCGCCATGCGAGCGGCCGAAGCAGCAGCTCGACCTCCCGGCTCTCGCCGTCGGCGCGCAGCAGCCGCGCCTCGGCGGGCGGGGCGTCGGCGGCCGTCGGCAAGGCTTCGAGCCGCACGTCGATCAGCAGGTCCGAAAGGGCGGCGGGCGCCTCGGCGAGGCTGTCGTAGCCGGTGAGCCGAAGGAAGCTGCGATTGGCGTCGACGATCCGCGCGCCGTCGATCACCACCAGCCCCTCCACCGTGGCGTCGGCGAAGGTGCGCAGCCGCTGCGCCTCCTCGATCGCGTTGCGCGCGAGCTTGCGGTCGAACACCACCAGCAGGCAGCCGATGGCGAGGATGAGGAGCGCCATTCCGACCACGCCCACGGTCAGCGTGTGGTTGTCGATGGTCGAGGGCGGCACCGAATAGTTCGAATCGGGATAGATCGTCGCGGCGGCCATGCCGAAGAAGTGGAGCCCGCAAATGGCGAGGGTGAAGAGCAGGGCTGCCCGCCAGGGGAGGCCGGCCGGCTTGCGGCGATGCTCGGCAAGGGCGGCGGCGCTGAACGCCGTCCCCGCGACCAGGGAGGCGGCGACGAGGCCCGGGTCCCAGTCGAGGCGGCCGGGCACCTCCAGGGCGGACATTCCGACATAGTGCATCGCGGCGATGCCGGCGCCGATCGCCGCCCCCGCCCCCAGCGTCGCATGGCGCCGGTTGGCCAGCGCGACCGCCCAGCCGAGGCTGGTGATCGACACGGCGGCGGCGATGGAGAGCAAGGTGAGGCCGAGATCGTAGCCGACGGGAAGGTGCGGCCGGTAGGCCAGCATCGCGACGAAGTGCGTCGACCAGATGCCGGTGCCGCTGACGAAGCCGGCAAGTCCGATCCAGGCCGGGCGCCGGCGCTCGGCGCGCCGCGCCTGTTCGAACAGGGCGAAGGAGGTGATCGCGGCGAGCAGGCAGATCAGCCCGGCGAGAAGCACCAGCCGTACGTCATGTTCGCCGCTGATGCAGGCGTAGACCCGCAGCATTCATCCTCCTCCCGGCCCCGGGCCGCTCTGCGCGCCCGGAGTGAAGATGGAGTTAACCTCGTCCCATGGCGGGCGAAGCGCGGCCCGGGCTCCGCGCGGCGCCCGGAGGGCTGGCGCCGGGCGGGCCCGTGCTGCTATGTTCGCACTGTGTTCCAACGAAGCGAGTCGCGGATCATGTCTTCATTCCAGGCCTGTCGAGAGCGGTCCCACGGCGGCGCCGGAAGGTCCGGGGAGGCGGTTTTTTGTCGCTTTATGGAAGCCGGACTTTCCGGACCTGTCGAACCTTCCGCGGCGCCGCGGGCGGGAGCGTGACGATGGAGCGGCTGGTCCTCCACGAATATTCGGCGTCGGGCAATTGCTACAAGGTGCGGCTCACCGCCGCCTTGCTCGGACTGCCGATCGAGCGGCGCGAATATGACATATTGAAGGGGGAGACGCGGACTCCGGAGTTCCTGGCCGCCGTCAACGCCAACGGCCGAATCCCGGTCCTGCAGGTGGGCGAGAGGTTCATTCCGGAATCCAACGCCGCCTGCTTCTACCTCGCCGACGGTTCGGCGCTGGTGCCCGAGGACCGGTTCGAGCGGGCCGACATGCTGCGTTGGATGTTCTTCGAACAATATAATCACGAGCCGAACGTCGCGACGATGCGCTTCTGGATCGCCTTCGTCGGCGAGGCCCGGCTCAGCGAGGCGCAGCGCGGGCAGATCGAGGCCAAGCGCGCGGCCGGCGAGGCGGCGCTCGCGCTGATGGACGAGCATCTCGCCGCCCGGCCCTGGTTCGTCGGCGCGCGGCTCAGCCTCGCCGACATCGCCCTCTACGCCTACACCCACGTCGCCGACGAGGGCGGCTTCGACCTCGCCCGCTATCCGGCCGTCTCCGCCTGGCTCGGCCGGGTGGCGGCGGCGCCCGGCTATGTCGCGATGGGCTGAGCCCTCACTCTTCGCCGCTTCGGACGGCGAGGGCGATGGCGACGGCGCTTGCGAGCACCACGCCTGCGCCGATCGCCACCGCGCCCACCGTCGAGACGCCGAGCCGGCGGCCGGCCGGAGCCTGCCCGCGCCGCCCGGGCGAGAGGCGGAAGCCGGCAAGGCTGATCGCCGGGTCCGTCCGTCCGGAGAGGCGAAGCTCCACGCCCTCGCCGAAGGCGAGCTTCGGGTCGCCGGCGCTTCGGCGGACCGGCGACAGGGCGAGCGCCATACGCGCCTCGCCGGAGTGGCGGCCGCCGACGGTGAGCCGGAGCCGGGCCCCGGCGAAGCCGCCGACCCGGGTCGGCCCGGCGGCGGCGCCGGGGTCGCCGAGTTCAGCCGCCGGGGCGGGGGAGGGGAGGAGCTGCGCCGCGGCCAGGGCGACGGCGAGAAGGCCTTTCTTCATCGTGCGCCTCCTCAGTCCGAGCAGCGGTTGCCGTCGCAGGCGACGCTGAAGAACAGGTACAGCCCGCCGATCACCGCGGCGCCGACCAGCGCCGTGATCGCCGCGCCCTTGAGGATGAGCTTGCCCGTCTTCCTCTGCTTGCGCTCGGCGTCCGAGGCCGGGATGGCGTTGAGGCGCTCGGCCATCGTCGCGCCGCCGAGCCGCAGCTTGACCGGCTCGCCCGCCTTGAGGCCCAGCTCGACGCCCTCGCCCAGGCGGAGCCGCTCGCCGCCGCCGCTCAGCCGGGTTCGGTCGATCGGCGTGAAGGCCAGCGCCGCCCGCGGCCGGCCCGCCTCCGATCCGCCGAACGGCACCCTCAGCCGAGCGCCGGCGAAGGTGCCGCGCTGCTGGCCGGTGACCACCTCCTCCCGCCCCAGTTCTGCCGCGCCGGCGGCGGGCGCAACCGTCGCCGCCTGGCCGGCGATCAGCGCCGCTATCATCACCTTCCTCATGCTTATGCCTCCCTGTCGCGCGCACGATCCCCGGCGCGCCTTTCCTGAGGATGCCGGGACGGGGCCGTTTGGATGTGCCGCGCGCGATCCTGCGGCGCGTCGCCGCCCTTGCCCTTCGCGCGGGGGTCGATTAAGCCAGCGGGGATCATCGGCCGCTCCGCGAAGGGGCGGCCCTTATTGTTTTCGGAGACCATCGTGGCCCAGCCGCTCATGCCCCACGCGACCGCTTCCTGGCTGGTCGACAACACCGCGCTCACCTTCGAGCAGATCGCCGATTTCTGCGGCCTCCACATCCTGGAGGTCCAGGCGATCGCCGACGACACCGCCGCCACCAAGCTGACCGGCCGCGATCCGATCCGCGCCGGCGAGCTGACCCAGGAGGAGATAGAGAAGGGCCAGAAGGACTCGGCCTACCGCCTCCACATGCACAAGGAGCCGGACCAGACGCGGCGCACCAAGGGCCCGCGCTACACCCCCGTCTCCAAGCGCCAGGACAAGCCGGACGGCATCGCCTGGATCATCCGCAACCATCCGGAGATTTCCGACGGGCAGATCGGCAAGCTGATCGGCACCACCCGCTCGACCATCGCCGCCATCCGCGACCGAAGCCACTGGAACATCGCCAACATCCAGCCCAAGGACCCGGTGACGCTCGGCCTCTGCTCGCAGCGTGAGCTCGACGCGATGGTCGCCAAGGCCGCCAAGCAGGCCGGCATCGAGGCCCCGAAGGACACGACGTTCGAGGGCGATCGCGAGGCGCTGATCGAGGAGCTGCGCCGCGAGCGCGAGACGGCGGCGCGCGACGCCGAAGCGGCTCTGGTCGCCGAGGAAGCCGAGACCGGCCAGAGCGGCAATCCCGACATTGACAGCCTCTTCAAGAGCTGACCCCCCGTCGCCGGACGTCTCCCTCGCCTCGGCGGGGGAGCCCCTGAGCTATAGGGGGCTGACCTACCCGCTCGGCCGCACCGGGCCGGAGCCCGGTGAGATCGTCCGCCTCGCCGAGGGGGTGGGCTGGGCTCGGCTGCCGATGCCGGGCTCGCTCAAGCATATCAACGTCTGGCTGCTGGACGACGGCGACGGCGTCGCCATCGTCGACACCGGCATCGACCTGCCGCCTTCCCGCGAGGCCTGGGAGGCGCTGCTCGCCGGCCCGCTCGCCGGGCGGCGGATCACCCGCATCATCTGCACCCACTTCCACCCCGACCATGTCGGTCTCGCCGGCTGGCTGACGGAGCGCTTCGAGGTCGCGCTCTGGATGACCCGCGCCGAATGGCTCTACGCGCGCATGCTGACCACGGACGTGCGCGCCGATCCGCCGCGCGAGGCGGTGGCCTATTGGCGCGCCGCCGGCTGGAGCGAGCCGCGCATCGCCGCGGAAGCGGAGAAGGGCTGGGGCCGCTTCGCCGCGTGGGTGTCGCCCGTGCCGGTCGGCTATGTGAGGATGGAGGACGGCGATTCGCTGCCCATCGGCGCGCGGCGCTGGCGCGTCGTCGTGGGCAGCGGCCATTGTCCGGAACATGCCTGCCTCGTCGACGAGGCGGGCGGCGTGATGATCGCCGGCGACCAGGTGCTGCCGCGCATCACCTCCAACGTGTCGCTGAGCCTCAGCGAGCCTGAGGCCGATCCGCTGGGCGACTGGCTGGATTCGATCGCCAGGCTGAAGCGGCTGCCTGCCGGCCTCCTCGTCCTTCCTTCGCACGGCGAGCCGTTCACCGGCCTGCATGCGCGGCTGGACGCGCTCGCCGAGGGCCATGCCGACCGGCTGGAGGCGCTTCACCGCCACCTCGCCACGCCCCGGCGGGCGGTCGACTGCTTCTCCGTCCTCTTCGCCCGCGCCATCGACGACGGCCTCCTGGGCCTGGCGACCGGCGAGGCGCTCGCCCACCTGCGCCACCTGGAGGCGGGGGGACGGGCGGTGCGGACCGTCCGCGACGGCATCTGGTGGTTCGAGGCGGCCGCCTGACGCCGCTCGCCCGGGGGCGGCGCGGGCGCGATCTTCAGCCCCCCGATCGCGGCGCGTTCCCGCCCGCTTGACCGGGGCGGCGGCGGCGGCCAATGCTGGGACATGCCCGAAACCTCGGAAAGCGTTGCGGAACTGTCGTTCGAGGCCGCCCTCAAGCGGCTCGAGGAGATCGTTCGCCGGCTCGAGACCGGCGATGCATCGCTGGACGAATCCATCGACCTCTATGCGGAGGGCGACCGGCTGCGCCAGCAGTGCGAGGCGCGGCTGCAGGCGGCGCAGGCGAAGATCGAGAAGATCCAGCTCGGCCGCGACGGCCAGCCCAGCGGCACCGTTCCGTTCGACGGCGAGTGACCCGCCCCGTGGCGGACGCCCCGATCCCCCTTGCGTCGGCGCTGGAGCGCATCCGCGCCGAGGTCGACGCCCTGTTCGACGAGCTGCTCGCGGTCCCCCCCGATCCCCGCGCGCGGCTCTACGAGGCGATGCGCCACGCCGCCATGGGCGGCGGCAAGCGGCTGCGCCCGCTCCTCGTCGTCGCAGCCTGCGGCCTGTTCCACACCGACCGGAGGAGGGCCCTGCGCGTCGGCACGGCGGTGGAATGCATCCACGTCTACTCGCTGATCCACGACGACCTGCCGGCGATGGACGACGACGACCTCCGCCGCGGCAAGCCGACCCTCCACCGCGCCTTCGACGAGGCGACCGCGATCCTCGCCGGCGACTCGCTTCACGCGCTCGCCTTCGAGATCCTGGCCGACGAGGCGACTCACGAGGATCCCTTCGTCCGGGCGGAGCTGGTCGGCGAGCTTGCGCGCGCCGCTGGGCCCGCGGGCATGGCGGGGGGGCAGATGATGGACCTCAGCGCCGGCGCGACTCCGCTCGACCTGCCGGCGGTGACCCGGCTGCAGCAGCTCAAGACCGGCGCGCTGATCGGCTTCTGCCTCGAGGCCGGCGGGATCATGGGGCGGGTTCCGCCGGAAGGGCGCACCCGCCTCAGGGGCTATGCGCGCGACGTCGGCCTGGCCTTCCAGATCGCCGACGACCTGCTCGACGAGGAGGGGGAGGAGGCGAAGACCGGCAAGAAGGTCGGCAAGGACCGCGAGCAGGGCAAGGAGACGTTCGTGTCGCTCCTCGGCCGGGAGCGCGCCCGGCGGCAGGCGGAGCTGCTCATCGCGCAGAGCCTCGAATATCTGGAGCGCTACGGGCCCGAGGCCGACCTGCTGCGCGCCATCGCCCGCTTCGCCATCGAGCGCGACCATTGACCCCATTCGCCATTCCGGCGAAACCCGGGCTCTGGGCGGCGGAGTGACGATGAAGACGGGGGTCTATCCGGGAACGTTCGATCCGATCACGCTCGGCCACATGGACATCATCCGCCGCGGCGCGAAGCTCGTCGACCGGCTGGTCATCGGAGTCACCACCAACCCGTCCAAGTCGCCCATGTTCAGCGTCGACGAGCGGGTGGCGATGGTCCGCCGCGAGATCGAGGGGATAGGCGGCGACGTCGCCGTCGTCACCTTCGATTCCCTGCTCATGGACTTCGCCGAGCGCGAAGGGGCGACCGTGATCCTGCGCGGGCTGAGAGCCGTCGCCGACTTCGAATATGAATATCAGATGGCGGGCATGAACCAGCAGCTGAACGACCGGATCGAGACGGTCTTCCTGATGGCGGACGTGTCGCTTCAGCCGATCGCCTCGCGACTGGTCAAGGAGATCGCTTTGTTCGGCGGCAACATCGCCAAGTTCGTGACCCCGGCGGTCGCCGCCGACGTCGCGGCGCGGGTGCAGGCGACCGGGCGCAAAGGGGCTTGATCCGGACGCGCCGGGCACGCACAAGTCCGGCGGGGGCGGGCGGCATCACTTTCGGGACGGCAAGATCATGCGTTTGAAGGCGTTTTTCATCCTGTTGGCGGGCTTGTTCCTCGCCACGGCCGCGGCCGCCCAGTCCATTTCCGCGCCGCCGCCCGTCCCGCCGCTCGATCCCGAGAACACCCTGCTGCTCGATCTCTCCACCGGCGGCCGCGTCGCCATCCAGCTGCGGCCCGACGTCGCGCCGCGGCATGTCGAGCGGATCAAGACGCTGGCGCGGCGCGGCTTCTACAACGGCCTCACCTTCCACCGCGTCATCGACGGATTCATGGCGCAGGGGGGCGATCCGAAGGGCGACGGCAGCGGCGGCTCCGATCTTCCCGACCTCGCCGCCGAGTTCAACGGCCTGCCGCATGTGCGCGGCGCCCTCTCCGCTGCGCGGACGGAGGCGCCCAACACCGCCAACAGCCAGTTCTTCATCATGCTGGCGCCCAAGCTGTCGCTAGACGGCCAATATACCGTGTTCGGCCGCGTGGTGAGCGGCATGGCCTTTGTCGATGCGATCGAGAAGGGCGAGCCGCCGGCCAATCCGACGCGCATTCTCCAGGCGTCCATCGCCGCCGACAACCGCCCGCCGCCGGCGCCGGGCCTGGCGGTCGCCGCGCCGGCGGCTCCCGCGCCCTCCTTGGCCGCCCAGCCCGCCCACGCCGCCGCCGGTCCGGCCGTGCCGCCGCCGCCCTCCATCCGCGTGCCGGATCCCCCCGCGCCGCCGCGCAGGAAACAGTAGCCGGCGCCGTGCGCGTCGACCTGTTCGACTTCGAGCTGCCGCCGGAACGGATCGCGCTGAGGCCCGCCTCGCCGCGCGACGCGGCCCGCCTGCTCGTTGTACGGCCCGGCGGGACGGAAGACCGGTCGGTGCGCGACCTGCCGCGCCTGCTCCGGCGGGGCGACGTCCTCGTCTTCAACGACACCAAGGTCATCCCCGCCCAGCTCGAAGGGCGCCGCGGCGACGCGCGGATCGGCGCGACCCTGCACAAGCGGGAGGGGGTGCGCGAATGGCTCGCCTTCGTCCGCAACGCCCGTCGCCTGCGGCCCGGCGACCGCATCGACTTCGGCAGCGACGTTGCCGGGCGGGTGGTCGAGAAGCGTGCCGACGGAAGCCTACTCCTCGGCTTCGAGGGGACCGAGCCCGTCGAGCTGCTGCTCCAGCGCGCCGGCCGCATGCCGCTTCCCCCCTATATCGCCGGAAAGCGGCCCGCCGACGCGCGGGATGCCGAGGATTACCAGACGATGTTCGCGCGCGAGGAGGGCGCCGTCGCCGCGCCGACCGCCGCGCTCCACTTCACCCAGGGCCTCGTCGAGGCGCTCGCCGAGGCGGGAATCGGCACGGAGACGCTGACCCTTCACGTCGGCGCCGGCACCTTCCTGCCGGTGAAGGCGCAGGACACGGCCGAGCACGCCATGCACAGCGAATGGGGGCGGATCGGCGCGGCGGCGGCGGACCGGCTCAACCGCGCGCGCGAGGCGGGCGGCCGCATCGTCGCCGTCGGCACCACCTCCCTGCGGCTGCTGGAGAGCGCGGCGGGCGAGGACAGGAGGCTGCGGCCGTTCGAGGGGGATACCGCCATCTTCATCACGCCCGGCTACCGCTTCCGCGCCGTCGACGGCCTCCTCACCAACTTCCACCTGCCGCGCTCGACGCTGTTCATGCTGGTCTCGGCGATGATGGGCCTCGAGCGGATGCGCGCCGCCTATGCCCACGCCGTCGCCGAGGGCTATCGCTTCTACAGCTACGGCGACGCCAGCCTGCTGCTCCCCGGCCCGGAGGCGGCCGCGCGCTGAGACTCCCACAGCCGTCCCGCAGCCGCTAAGCTCGGCGCGAACAGGGAGGCGGCGATGAGCGAGACGCTGACATTCTATACCAACCCGATGTCGCGCGGGCGGATCGCCCGCTGGATGCTGGAGGAGACAGGCTGCGACTACGAGACGGTGCTGCTCGACTACGGCACGACGATGAAGGCGCCGGATTATCTCGCCGTCAACCCGATGGGGAAGGTGCCCGCCATCCGCCACGGCGACACCGTGGTGACGGAGGTGGCGGCGATCTGCGCCTATCTCGCCGATGCCTTTCCCGACGCCGGGCTGGCGCCGCCGCCCGGCAATCCGAAGCGCGGCCCTTATTATCGCTGGCTCTTCTTCGCCGCCGGCCCGGTGGAGGCGGCGGTGACCGGCAAGTCGCTCGGCCTCCTCGCCCCCGCCGACAAGAAGATGATGGCGGGCTACGGCAGCTTCGAGGAGACGATCGACGCGCTCGAGCAGGCGATCTCGTCCTCCCCCTACATATGCGGCGACCAGTTCACCGCCGCCGACGTCTATGTCGGCTCGCAGATCGGCTGGGGGATGATGTTCGGCTCGATCGAGAAGCGGCCGTCCTTCGAGGAATATTTCGGGCGGCTCGGCGCCCGCCCGGCGGCGGTGCGGGCGCGCGAGATGGACGACGCGCTCATCGCCGAGGAGAAGGCGCGGCAGGGCTGACCGCCTCCCGCGGCGGCGCCGACGAAAAAGGGCCCGGCGTTTCCGCCGGGCCCCTCCGTTCGTCTGGCCGCGGAGGCCGCCGGATCAGCGGCGGTCGCCCATGAAGCGCAGCAGGAACAGGAACATGTTGATGAAGTCGAGGTAGAGGGCGAGGGCGCCCATCACCGCGGTCTTCGCCGCCGCCTCGCCGTTGCCGGCGACGACGAAGTACATGCTCTTGATCTTCTGGGTGTCGTAGGCGGTGAGGCCGGCGAAGATCAGCACGCCGAGCGCGCTGATCGCGAGCCCCATCGGCCCGCTCGGCCAGAAGGCGTTGATCAGCGAGGCGACGATCAGGCCGACCAGGCCGACCAGAAGGAAGCTGCCCCACCCGCTGAGGTCGCGCTTCGTCGTATAGCCCCACAGGCTGAGGCTTGCGAAGGCGGCGGAGGTCGCGAAGAAGGTCTGCGCCACCGAGCTCGACGTGTAGACGAGCAGGATCGTAGACAGCGATGCGCCGACCAGGGCCGCATAGACCCAGAACAGGACCTTGGCGGTGCCGGCCGCCATGCGGTTGATGCCGAAGCTCATCCAGAAGACGAGGCCGAGCGGCGCCAGGGTCACCAGCCAGCCCAGCGCCGTCGGGCTCATCGCCCCGTCCGGCCGGATCTGGACGAGCGCGTTCACGAAGCCCGTCTGGACCGTCAGCATCGCGACGATGCCGGTGAGCAGCACGCCCGAAGCCATGTAATTGTAGACCGACAGCATGTAGGACCGAAGGCCCGCGTCGATGGGGACGCCCCGGCTGCCGAGCGTCGCCGCCGGCTGCGGCGCGGCGCTTCCGCGCGGGTCAAATCCGTTAGCCATTTTGTTTCCACTCCTTCGACGGCGCAAAGGGCACCGTCAGGCGCCAATATCGGGCTGAGGCCGAGGACATTCAAGCAAAACCGGATCGCGGCTCCGCCGGATTTGGTCTAGGGCGCGGCCATGCAGCGCCTTTTCGTCGGTCTCCGCCCGCCCGCGGTCGTGCGCGAGCGCCTGCTCGGGCTGATGGGCGGAGTCGCCGGCGCGCGCTGGCAGGGCGACGACCAGCTCCACCTCACCTTGCGCTTCATCGGCGAGGTCGACCGGCACGCCGCCCGCGATGTCGACGCGGCGCTGGGCGCCGTCCATCATCCCGCCTTCGCGCTCGCTTTGGCCGGCATCGGCGCCTTCGAGCGGCGGGGAGAACCCGCCGTCCTGTGGGTCGGCGTCTCACCGCCGGAGCCGGTGGCGGCGCTGCACAGGAAGATCGAGCAGGCGCTGGGGCGCGTCGGGCTGGAGCCGGACCGGCGGGCCTATCGCCCGCACATCACTCTGGCCCGCCTTCCGCGCGGCACCGGCTCGATCGCGGGCGCGCTCGAGGCGTCGGGCCGCCTCGCCGGGCCGCCGTTCGACATCGGGCACTTCTGCCTGTTCGAGAGCCGCTTCACGCCGGACGGGCCCGTCTATTCGATCCTCGAGCGATACCCGCTCAGCGTATCGCGCTGAGCGTCACCCCCCGCGTCTCGCGGGCGAGGAGGGCGGTAACGCCGCTGACCAGGCAGGCCGCCGCGACATAGACGGCGACGAGCAGCCACGAGCCGCTCTTCTGGTACAGCTTGAGCGCGATGATCGGCGCCAGCGAGCCGGCGGCGATGGAGGTCAGCTGGTAGGCGATCGAGGCGCCCGAATAGCGGATGCGGGTCGGGAACAGCTCGGCGATGAAGGCCGCCTGCGGCCCGTACATGGCGCCGTGGAGGACGAGCGCGATTACGATCCCCGCCACCGCCTGCGCCATGTCGCCGCTGCCGAGCAGCCGGAAGAAGAGGAAGCTGAACGCGGCGAGGCCGAGCCCGCCCGCCGCGTAGACGGGGCGGCGGCCGATCCGGTCGGACAACCGGCCGAGCGCGGGAATGGCGAAAAAGTGCACCGCCGCGCCGATCAGGATCGCCTCCAGCGCCTCGGCGCGACTGAAACGGCCCGCCTCGGTCATGTAGGTGATCGAGAAGGTGGTGATGATGTAGTAGGAGATGTTCTCGCCCACCCTCAGCCCTGCCCCGGTGAGGAGCGCCCCGGGCCGCTCGAGCAATACCTCCACGGCCGGCACCTTGGGCGGCGGCTGCGCCTCCCGCTCGCGCTCGAAGGTGCGGCTCTCCGCCACCGACGTCCGGATCCACCAGCCGATCGCCACCAGCGCCGCCGAGAGGAGGAAGGGGATCCTCCACCCCCAGGCGAGGAAGTCGGCGTCGCTGAGCGTTCCGGCGAGGAGCGCGAGAACGCCGGCGGCGAGGAGGTTGCCGGCCGGCACTCCGGCCTGCGGCCAGCTCGCCCAGAAGCCGCGCCGCGCCGCGTCGCCATGCTC
This sequence comes from Alphaproteobacteria bacterium, assembly GCA_019232625.1. GTDB lineage: Bacteria > Pseudomonadota > Alphaproteobacteria > Sphingomonadales > Sphingomonadaceae > Allosphingosinicella. The sequence continues at coordinate 90,555 of JAFANP010000050.1, forward strand.
GGCCGCGAGCAGAATCGCGCCGCCCCACTCGCCGCCCACCGCGAAACCCTGCACCAGCCGCAGCGCGACGAGCGCGACCGGCGCCCACAAGCCCGCCTGTCCGTAGGTCGGCAGAAGGCCGATGAGGGTGGTGGCGAGGCCCATCAGGACGAGGCTCAGCATCAGCAGGCGCTTGCGGCCGATGCGGTCGCCGAAATGGCCGAAGACGATGCCGCCCACCGGCCGCGCCACGAACCCGAGCGCATAGGTGGTGAAGGCGAGCAGGGTTCCGGTCAGAGCGTCGTATTCGGGGAAGAAAAGCTTGTTGAAGACCAGGGCGGCGGCCGAGCCGTAGAGGAAGAAGTCGTACCATTCGATGGTCGTTCCGATCAGGCTTGCGAGAACCACCTTGCGCAGATGGCCCGGCTCCCACGTCTCCGTCCGCTCCAGGTCGCTCATGCCCGCCCCTCTCCTTGTCGCGGGGAGCTTAGCCGCAGCGCGCGGCGCCACGCCAGCACTTGAAGCCCGGCGAGGCCGGGCCTAGCGCTCGGCGATGCGCATCCGGCTCTCTCCGCTCCTTCTCCTTTTCGCCTTGCCGCAGCCCGCCCCGGCCGCCGAAGCGGATCTCGCGCGCTGGCGCGCCGAGGCGTCGCGGGTGACGATCACGCGGGACGATTGGGGCATCGCCCACGTCCGCGGCACGACCGACGCCGACGCGGTGTTCGGGATGATCTATGCCCAGGCCGAGGACGACTTCAACCGCGTCGAGACCAACTACCTGACCGCGCTCGGCTGGACCGCCCAGGCGGAAGGGGAGACGGCGATCTGGGCGGACCTTCGCGCCCGGCTCTACATGGATCCGGCCGATCTCAAGGCGCGCTACGCGGCCAGCCCCGTCTGGCTCAGGCGCCTGATGGACGCCTGGGCCGACGGCCTGAATTATTATCTCGCCACCCACCGCGACGTGCGGCCCCGGGTCATCGCCCGCTTCGAGCCGTGGATGGCCTTGTCCTTCACCGAGGGGAGCATCGGCGGCGACATCGAGCGGATCGACCTCGCGGCGCTCGAGGCCTTCTACTCGAACGAACGCCCCGCGCTCGCCGCCGCCCGCCCAGCCTCCGATCCCGAGCCACGCGGCTCCAACGGCTTCGCGGTGGCGCCGTCCAACGCCGCCGGCGGCCATGCGCTCCTTCTGATCAACCCCCATACCAGCTTCTTCTTCCGCTCCGAGCTGCAGATGACGAGCGGGGAGGGGCTCAACGCCTACGGCGCGGCGACCTGGGGGCAGTTCTTCATCTACCAGGGCTTCAACGCCCATGCCGGCTGGATGCACACGTCGAGCGGGGTCGATTCGGTCGACGAGTTCCTCGAGACGATCGAGCGCAGGAACGGCCGTCTCTTCTATCGCTACGGCAACGCGCTTCGGCCGGTGGCCACGGCGCGCGTGACCGTCCCGTACCGCGCCGCCGACGGATCGGCGGCGAGCCGAAGCTTCGAGGTCTACCGGACCCACCACGGCCCGATCGTGCGCGCCGAAGGCGGCAAGTGGGTCGCCTTCGCGATGATGCACAAGCCGGTCGAGGCGCTCGAGCAATCCTACCTGCGCACCAAGGCGAGCGATTACCCCTCGTTCCTGAAGGTGGCGGAGCTCAAGGCGAACTCGTCCAACAACACGATCTTCGCCGACAGCCGGGGCGAGATCGCCTACCTCCACCCCCAGTTCGTGCCGATCCGCGACGATCGTTTCGACTATACCAAGCCGGTGAACGGGAGCGACCCGCGCACCGACTGGCGCGGCGTGCACCCACTCGCGCAGCTGCCGCGCCTGCTCAACCCGCGGACCGGCTGGATCCAGAACACCAACAACTGGCCCTTCTCCGCGGCGGGGCCGTTCAGCCCGAATGCGCGCGACTATCCCCGCTACATAGACACGGCCGGCGAGAATCCGCGCGGTCTACACGCCGTGCAGGTGCTGGGCGCCCGCCGGGACTTCACCGTCGATACGCTCCGCGCCGCCGCTTATGACAGCTACCAGCCCGCCTTCGCCCGGCTCGTCCCCGGCCTGGTCCGCGCCTGGGATGCGGCGCCGGTGGGGGCGCTCAAGGAACGGCTCTCCGCCCCGGTGGCGGCGCTCCGCGGCTGGGACTATCGCTGGAGCATCGGCTCGGTCGCCAACAGCCTTGCCAATTTCTGGGGCGACGAGATGTGGCGCCGCGCCTCCGACGCGACATGGGGTCCGGGCATGACCACCTACGACAGGATCGAGCGCGCGGCCGACGCCGTGAAGCTCGACGCCCTCGCCGCCGCCGTCGACCGGCTGGAGCGCGATTTCGGCCGCTGGACGGTGCCGTGGGGAGAGATCAACCGCTTCCAGCGGATCAGCCCCGCAATCGTCCACCCGTTCAGCGACGCCGCGCCGAGCCTCCCCGTCGGCTTCTCCTCCGCCCGCTGGGGCTCGCTCGCCTCGTTCGGCGCCGCGCCGCGCGGCGGATCGAAGAAATGGTACGGCACCAGCGGCAACAGCTTCGTCGCCGTCGTCGAGTTCGGCCCCCGGGTCCGCGCCGTCGCCGTCACCGCGGGCGGCGAGAGCGGGAATCCCGCCTCCCAGCATTTCGACGACCAGGCCGAACGCTACACCACCGGCAACCTCCGCCCCGTCTACTTCCACCCCGACCAGCTCCAATCCCACACCGAGCGCACCTACCGCCCGGGCGGGTGATCAGCCGGCCAGCTCGTCCGTCGCCCTTACCAGGCCGTCCAATATGCCCGGCTCGCTGAACGAGTGGCCGGCGTCCGGAACGATGCGGAGGTCGCTTTCGGGCCAGGCGGAGTGGAGGTCCCAGGCGGCCTGGGGCGGGGTGCAGCAATCGTGGCGGCCCTGGACGATGATGCAGGGGAGGTGGCGGATCGCCTCCACGCCGCGGAGCAGCTGGCCGGGCTCGAGCCAGCCGAGATTGGCCATGTAGTGATTCTCGATCCGGGCGATGGCGACGGCGTAAAGGTCGCCGACCGACTGGGCGACGAGGCGCGGGTTGGGGAGGAGGGTGACGGTCTCGGCCTCCCACTTGCTCCACGCGCGGGCCGCCTCGCGCTGCACCGCGGCGTCGGGGTCGTGGAGGCGGCGGCGGAAGGCCTCGACGAGGTCGCCGCGCTCGGCCTCGGGGATCGGCGCGACGAAGGCTTCCCACTTGTCGGGATAGAGGAGCGACGCGCCGCCCGGCCGATAGAGCCAGTCGACCTCGCTCTGCCGGAACAGGAAGACGCCGCGCAGCACGAGGCCGGTCGCCCGGGCGGGATGCGCCTCGGCATAAGCGAGGGCGAGGGTCGAGCCCCACGAGCCGCCGAACACCAGCCAGCTTTCGACGCCCGCCACCGCGCGCAGCCGCTCGATGTCGGCGACGAGGTCCCAGGTGGTGTTCGCCTCGAGGCTGGCATGGGGCGTCGAGCGGCCGCAGCCGCGCTGGTCGAACAGGAGGACGTTGTAGCGCTCGGGGTCGAACAGCCGGCGATGCTCGGGGCTGCAACCGGCGCCCGGACCGCCGTGGAGGAAGACGGCCGGCTTGCCGTCCGGATTGCCGCTCATCTCCCAGTAGAGGCTGTGGCCGTCGCCGACGTCGAGCCGGCCCGAGCGATAGGGCTCGATCGGCGGGTAGAGGGTGCGGCGTTCCGTCATGGTTCCTCGCTCGTCCGCACCGCGGCGGACAGGATGGGGAGGCCGAGGGGAGCGGTCAGAAGCTCATCTCGTCGTAGATGTGCGAGACGTCGCCGCCCCAGGCGCCTTCATAACGCTCCAGCAGCATCTTGGCGGGGCTCGCGCCGCGCGCGACGATCTCGCGCAGGGGATCGAGGAAGCCGCTCTCATTGTCGCCGGCGGCGTTCAGCCGCGCCCGCGCCTTGAGGCCGGCCTCCGCGATGGCGAGCACCCGCTCGCCGAGGTCGCGGAGAGTCTCGCCGGCGGGCGTGAGGGCCTTGAGGCCGAGCTTCGGCACCTCGTCGCGCAACCGCTGGCGCTCGTCGATCGACCAATGCCTGACCTCGTCCCAGGCGGCGTCCAGCGCGCCCTGGTCGTAGAGCAGGCCGACCCACAGGGCGGGGAGGGCGCAGATCTTGCTCCAGCGGCCGCCGTCGGCACCGCGCATCTCGAGGAAGCTCTTGAGCCGGACCTCGGGAAAGGCGGTGGAAAGATGGTCGGTCCAGTCGGAGAGAAGCGGCCGTTCGCCCGGCAGCACCGGCAGCCGGCCTTCCATAAAGTCGCGGAAGGAGAGGCCTGCCGCGTCGATGTAGCGGCCGTCGCGATAGACGAAGTACATCGGCACATCGAGGGCGTAGTCGACGTAGCGCTCGTAGCCGAAACCCTCCTCGAAGACGAAGGGCAGCATGCCTGTGCGGTGGGGGTCGGTGTCGGACCAGATGTGGCTGCGATAGGAGAGGAAGCCGTTGGGCCGTCCTTCCGTGAAGGGCGAGTTGGCGAACAGGGCCGTGGCGAGCGGCTGGAGGGCGAGGCCGACGCGGAACTTCTGCGCCATGTCGCTTTCCGACGCGTAATCGAGGTTCACCTGGATCGTGCAGGTGCGCAGCATCATGTCGAGGCCCAGGCTGCCGACCCGCGGCATGTGGCGGAGCATGATGGCGTAGCGGCCCTTGGGCATGCGCGGCAGCTCGTCGCGCCTTTTGTCCGGCCACATGCCGAGGCCGAGGAAGCCGAGCCCGAGCCGCTCGCCGACCTGCTTGACCTGGTCGAGGTGCCGGCCCGCCTCCGCGCAGGTCTGGTGGAGATGCTCGAGCGGCGCGCCGGAGAGTTCCAGCTGGCCGGCCGGCTCCAGGCTGACATTGCCGTCGGCGCCGGCGAGGGCGATGACGTTGCCGCCCTCCTCGACCGGCTCCCAGCCGAATTCGGTCATCGCCTGGAGGAGGTCGCGAATCCCGCCCGGCTCCTCGTAGGAGGGCGCGCGGTGGTCGGCGCGGCGGTAGACGAATTTCTCGTGCTCGGTGCCGATGCGCCAGGCGGGCTTGGGCTTCTCGCCCTTCACGAACGGGCGAAGCAGGTCCTCGCGCCGCTCGATCGTCGGATCCGCCTTGCCGGTGTCGGTGCGCGTCGTCATCGGCCGCCCTGTAGCCGCGCCGGCGGAGGGCCGCCAGACCGTTTCGGATCGCTACCGGTCGCCATGCCGGTCCCAATCGCCGGCCGCCGCCATCCACACCGCGACGGCGGCGGCGGCGGCGGTGTCGGCGCGAAGGATGCGGGGGCCGAGCGTCACCGCCCTCGCCTGGGGAAGCGCCCGGATCGCCGCCCGCTCCTCGTCGGTGAAGCCGCCTTCCGGGCCGATCAGCAAGGCGGCGGGGCCTGGCGCGGCGGCGGCCGCGGCGGCGAGCGGCGCGCCGCCTTGCTCGTCGGCGAAGAGCAGTGCGCGTCCGGCGGGCCACGCCTCGATCAGGTCGGCGAGCCGCGCCGGCTCGGCGAGGGCGGGGAGGGCGGTGCGCTCGCATTGCTCGGCCGCCTCGATCATGTGGGCGAGGAGCCGCTCGGAGTTGGTCCGCTGGGCGATCGTGCGCCGGGTCAGAACCGGCACCAGCCTGGCGACGCCGAGCTCGGTCGCCTTTTCCGCGAGCCAGTCGATCCGCCCGCGCTTGATCGGCGCGAACAGCAGCCACAGGTCCGGCACCGCCTCCCGCTCGCGCAGCTTCGCGCCGACCGCGAGAGTCATCCGCTTGCGCCCCGCCGCGACGATCTCCGCGACCCACTCCCCGGTCTGGTCGTCGAAGAGCTTGACCCGGTCGCCCTCGCCCAGCCGCAGCACCGCGCCGAGATAATGCGCCGGCGGCCCCTCGAGGGTCAGGGTCGCGCCCGCGGACAGCGGCGGCGCCACGTAGAGGCGCGGCAGGCTCGCGGGAGGCCAGGCGGGGGTTTGCACCATCGAGATCACCTGTCGAAGCCCTTCCCGTCCTGCAAGCGAAGAAAGGGCCTTCGACAAGCCCGGGCCGAACGGTAGAGGAAGCCGATGCACCCCGAGAGCGCCGAAATCGTCCCCGACTCCGAGCGGCGCGGCCTGATCGGAGCGCTGCCCGCGCCGCTCAGGCCCTACGCCTCGCTGATGCGGCTCGACCGGCCGATCGGCGCGTGGCTGCTCTTCTGGCCCGGCGCCTGGGCGGTGGCGCTCGCGGGCGTCGGCCCGGGCGGCTGGGCGCTGATCCTATGGCTCGCGCTCGGCGCCTGGGCGATGCGCGGCGCCGGCTGCGTCTACAACGACCTCGTCGACCGCGACCTCGACGCGAAGGTGGAGCGCACGAGGCTGCGCCCGCTCGCCAGCGGCCGGGTCCCGGTGAGCGGCGCCTGGGCGCTGCTCGTCGGCCTCAGCCTCGTCGGCCTCGTCGTGCTCCTCCGGCTCGACCGCACGGCCCAGCTCGTCGCCCTCGCGAGCCTGGCGCCGGTCGCCGCCTATCCTTTCATGAAGCGGATCACCTGGTGGCCGCAGGCCTGGCTCGGCCTCGTCTTCTCCTGGGCGGCGCCGGTCGGCTGGGCGGCGGTGACGGGCGAGCTCTCCGCGACTCCGCTCCTCCTCTACGCCGGCGCGATCTTCTGGGTGATCGGCTACGACACGATCTACGCGGTCCAGGACCAGGAGGACGACGCCCTGGTCGGCGTCAAGTCCTCGGCCCTCGCCCTCGGCCGGCATGTCCGCGCCGGGGTCGCCGCTTTCTACGCCCTCGCCCTCCTCTTCTGGGCCGCCGCTTTGTGGCGGGAACGGCCGGACGGGCTGGCGCTCGTCGCGCTGCTGCCGATGGCGCTCCATCTCGGACACCAGGCCGCCGCCCTTCGGCCCGCCGACGGCGCCGACGCGCTGCGCCGCTTCCGCTCCAACCGCTTCGCCGGGCTGCTCATGTTCCTCGCCTGCCTCGTCGTCGGCACCTCCTGAGCCTTTGCAATCGCGGTCCCGACCCCCTAGGTGCGGGCCATGCTGCCTGTCCCAGAAGCCGAAGCGCGGGTCGCCGCGCTGGTCGAGCGCGCGAAGCGCGCCGGCGCCGACGCCGCCGACGCCGTCTATTTCGGCGATTCCTCCACCGGGATGAAGGTCCGCCTCGGCAAGCTCGAGGACGTGTCGCGGTCCGAGGCCGAGGAGGTCAACCTGCGGGTCTTCGTCGGCCGCCGCTCGGCCAGCGTCTCCTCCTCCGATCTTTCCGGCGATGCCGTCGCGGAGCTCGTCGAGCGGGTCGTGGCGATGGCGCGCGAGGCGCCGGAGGACCCCTGGGCCGGTCTCGCGCCCGAGGAGCGGCTCGCCCGCGGCGCCTTGCCCGACGTCGACGGCGACGACGGCGGCGACCCGTCGCCGGTCGAGCTCAAGGCGCGCGCGCTCGCCGCCGAGGAGGCGGCGCGGGCGGTGCCCGGAGTCACCAACAGCGAGGGCGCCGGCATCAGCGCGGCGCGCACGATCATGGCGCTCGCCACCAGCCACGGCTTCTGCCGCGGCTATTCGACGAGCGGCTATTCGGCCTCGGCCAGCGTCATCGCCGGCGCCGGCGGCGGCATGCAGCGCGACTATGACAGCCACTCCGTCCGCCATTACGCCCGGCTCGACCCGCCCGAGGCGATCGGCCGCCGCGCCGGCGAGCGGGCCGTCGCCCGCCTCGACCCCAGCAAGATCGAGAGCGGCGGAATGCCGATCCTGTTCGATCCCCGGGTCGGCTCGAGCCTGCTCGGCCATTTCGTCACCGCGATCACCGGCGGCGCGATCGCCCGGCGCACGAGCTTCCTCCTCGGCAAGGAGGGGCGGCAGGTGTTCGCGCCCGGCATCGTCATCCGCGACGATCCCCACCGCCCGCAGGGCCTGCGCTCCAAGCCGTTCGACGCGGAAGGCGTGGCCACGGCGCCTTCCGACCTCGTCGCCGACGGCCGGCTGACCGGCTGGCTGCTCGACAGCGCCTCGGCCCGCCAGCTCGGCCTGCAGCCGACCGGCCATGCCACGCGCGGCGGCTCCGGCGCGCCGGGCGCAAGCGCCACCAACGTCCATCTCGAGCCCGGCCCCCTCTCCAGGGCGGCGCTGATCGCCGGCGTCGAGCGCGGCATCTACGTCACCGAGCTGATCGGCCAGGGCGTCAACCCCGTCACCGGCGACTATAGCCGCGGCGCCTCCGGCTTCATCATCGAGGGCGGCGAGATCGGGCCGTCCGTCGCCGAGATCACCGTCGCCGGCAACCTGCTCGACATGTTCCTGAACCTCACCCCGGCCGGCGACCTCGAGTTCCGCCACTCGGCGAACGTGCCGACCTTGCGTATCGACGGGATGACGGTCGCCGGTGCTTGACGCCGTCTCCGCCGTCGCCCGCGAGGCCGGCCGCATCGCCGCGGCGCGTTCGGGCAGCGGCTTCGCACGGTGGGAGAAGACCTCCGGCAGCCCGGTCTGCGACGTCGATCTGGAGGTGGACGCCTTCCTTCGCGAGCGCCTCCGAGCGCTCGATCCGGAGGCGGGATGGCTGTCGGAAGAGACGCTCGACGCCTCCGACCGCATCGAGCGCCCGCGCCTTTGGGTGGTTGACCCGATCGACGGCACCCGCGACTATCTGCGCGGCCGCAGCGGCTGGTGCGTGTCGGTCGCCCTGGTCGAGGACCGGGTGCCGGTGCTGGGCGTGCTCGACGCTCCGGCGCGGGGCGAGCATTGGGCCGCGCAAAAGGGCAGGGGGGCGCTGCGCAACGGCATCCCGCTTCGTGCCAGCGGCCGGACGGCGCTGCCCGGCGCGCGGGTGCCCGCCGAGCAGCTGGCGGCGGAAGACGCCGATCTCCTCGCGGTGCCGAAGCCCAATTCCATCGCCCTTCGAATCGCCCTCGTCGCCGCCGGCGAGGCGGATCTCGTCGCCACCTTGCGGTGGGGCTTCGAGTGGGACATCGCCGCCGCCGCTCTGATCGCCGCCGAGGCGGGGGCGACGGTGACGGGCGCGCTCGGCCAGCCGCTGGCGTTCAACACGGCGTCGGGGGAGGCCTTCGGAGTCCTCGCCGCCGCGCCGGGGATCCACGCCGCGGCCGCCGAGAGGCTGCGCGCGCGGGCGCTCGCGCTCGTCTGAGCCTTCGCCGGAGCTTCGTCGCGCCGGGCGGGGTCTTCGCAGCAGGCCCCTTCGACTTCCCGCGGTTAAAGGCGTAAGCTCTCCCGACTGGAGGGTCGAGGATGAGGAAGCTGGCAATTCTGCTCCTGTCGCTGGCCGCGGTCGGCGCCGCGCCGCCCGATCCCGCCGCCCCGCAGCCGGCCGCCCCGAGCCGGCCCGCCGCCGAGGCTCCCCCGCTCCCGGGCGAGGAGGGGTTCGCGGTCGATTTCGGCGAGGACCGCCACGAGCGCATGACGGTGCCGGTCAGCATCGGCGCGCGCGGCCCCTATCGCTTCATCGTCGACACCGGCGCCGAGCGGACGGTGATCGCGCGCGAGCTCGCCTCCACGCTGCAGCTGATCGCTTCGGGCAAGGCCCGGCTTCACAGCATGACCGAGGTCAGCGACATCCAGACGGTCGCCATCCCCGCGCTGGAAGTGGGCGGAAAGGAAGTGCGCGGCATCCAGGCGCCGGCGCTCGAGCGCCGCAATCTCGGCGCGGAGGGGATGCTCGGCGTCGACTCGCTCCAGGCGCAGCGTGTCTCCTTCGATTTCGACCGCCAGCAGATGACGGTGGTGCCCTCGCGCAAGCACGAGGAAAGCTGGACCCAAGACGCGATCGTGGTGCGGGCCCAGAACCGGTTCGGCCACCTGGTCCTCGTCGACGCCTCGGTCGAGGGGCAGAAGGTGTGGGTGATCGTCGATACCGGCGCTCAGGCGACGGTCGGCAACGGCGCGCTGCTGCGCAAGCTCCAGAAGAAGGGCAAGCTCAAGTCTCTGGCAGCGGTCGAGATGATCAGCGTCACCGGCGGCCGGCTCACCGCCGACCAGTCGCTGGTCAAGCATATCCGCCTCGGCGGCGTCGACATCTACGACCTCCCGGTCGCCTTCGCCGACGTCCATCCGTTCAAGCAGCTCGGCCTCACCGACCGCCCCGCCATCCTCCTCGGCATGGACGCGCTGCGGCTGTTCGAGCGCGTCTCGGTCGATTTCGCCAATCGCCGGGTCCGCCTCCTCGCCCCCGGCCGCTCCGAACGCGCCCCCTCGACCCAAAGCGCCCTCGCCAGCGTCCCGAAATCCGGCGCCTGAGCCATTCCTCCCCCGGCTTTGCGGGGGAGGGGGACCAGGCGAAGCCTGGTGGAGGGGGATCCTTGCCGCACCGGAAGACCCCCTCGCCGGCAAATGCCGGGGAGGAAAGGGCGGTCCGTCGACCCGCGCGCCGTCTAGCCCGTCGGCGCGACGTTGAACCCGGATCATTCATTGTCACGGAAGAGGCGGAGGCGACGGCCCCCGCCGAACCGGCGGGACGCCATCCTCCGCCCCTATGCCACCCGCGGCACGCGCAGCCTCGGTATGTCGATCTTCGGGCAGCGGTTCATCACCACCTTGAGGCCCGCGGCCTCGGCGCGGGCGGCGGCTTCGTCGTTGACGACTCCGATCTGCATCCACACCGACTTGGCGCCGGCGGCGATCGCCTCGTCCACCGCCTCGCCGGCGGCATGGGGGCGGCGGAAGATGTCGACCATGTCGATCGGCTCGCCGATCTGCGCGAGCTCGCGCCACACATATTCGCCGTGGACATGCTCGCCGGTGATCTGCGGGTTGACCGGGAAGACGCGGTAGCCGTGGTCCTGGAGGAACTTCATCACGCCGTAGCTCGGCCGGTCGGGGCGGTCGGACGCGCCGATCATCGCGATCGTCCGGGTCGAGGCGAGCAGTTCGGCTATGTCTTTGTCGCGGGTCAGGGGCATCGGCGGGGTCCTCAGCGCGAGGAGGTGCGGGAAAGTTCGCGAAGGGTGAGGAGGCCATAGGTCAGCCCCGTCACGCCGAAAAAGATGAGGAGAAGCCCGACGACAGCCATCTTTAATCTCCCAAGCAGCGGAGCAACCGTGATTGAGCCTCCGCCGTCAGCCGTTGGCGGCCCGACACGTCTAACGCCTGGCCGAGCGTCTCGTCTCCCAAAAACTGCGCCGCCAAGGCGCAGCTCTGTTCACTGCGGCTGCTCCAGTCGTGCACCACGGTGAACGTGCCCGCTATGACGCTGCCGAGGCTGGCGGAGATCAGCAACGTTATCCACCCGTGCTGGCGTGGCGGCCGAACGGCATGTGTCGCGGGAGCCCTACCCATTCAGCCGTCGTAACGATAAAATTTCTGACCCGCAATCAACGCTAACCGAAACACGGAGATCCGAGGAGCCTCTCCGCGATCGCCCTGAACGCGGCCGCTTCCTCACCGTCGCCGGCGGCGGGCGGCACGCCCGCGTCGGAGTCGCGGCGGATCGCGAGGGCCAGCGGGATGCGGCCGAGGAACGGGATGTCGAGCACCTTGGCGGCGGCCTCGGCGCCGCCGGCGCCGAAGGGGTCGGAGATCTCGCCGCAATGCGGGCAGGCATAGCCGGACATGTTCTCGACCAGGCCGAGCAGCGGAACGCCCGTCTTGCGGAACAGGTCGATCGCCCGTGTCGCGTCGATCAGCGCGAGGTCCTGCGGCGTCGAGACGATCACCGCGCCGGCCGGCTTCCACTTCTGGATCAGCGACAGCTGGACGTCGCCCGTGCCCGGCGGCAGGTCGACGACCAGGATTTCCGTATCGCCCCAGTCGGCGTCGAGCAGCTGGCCGAGCGCGCTCGTCGCCATCGGCCCCCGCCAGGCGAGCGCCCGTCCCGGCTCGACCAGCTGGCCGATCGACAGCATCTTGATGCCGTGCGCCTGGGTCGGCACGATCTGCTTGCCAACCGCCTCGGGCCGGTCGTGGCTGCCCATGATCCGCGGCTGCGACGGGCCGTATATGTCGGCGTCGACCAGCCCGACGCGGCGGCCGGCGCGGGCGAGCGCGACGGCAAGGTTGGCGGCGACCGTCGACTTGCCGACGCCGCCCTTGCCGCTGCCGACGGCGAGGATCGTCCGCGCCGCTTTCTCCGCGGTGGCCGCGATGCGCACCTCGCCTACCCCGGCGACGCCGAGCAGTGCGGCGCGCACCGCCGCCTCCAGCGCGGCGCGCTCGGCCGCTGAGAGGCCGCCGACGTCGAGGACGAGGCTCGCCACATCCTCTCGCAGGCGCAGCGCGGAGGCCCGCGCCGCGGCGCCGGGGACGCGCTCAAGCGCCGCGCTCAGCAAGGGATGGTCCGGGGCCACGACGCCGCAGATAGGGGCGCGCGCCGCGCTTGCCACTGTTTTTCGCGGGGGCCGGCACCTATAAAGGCTTCATGAGAGCGATTTTCGGGTGGGGCGCGCGGCTGGCGGCCAGTTTGAACGAGAACAAGGGCGGCCCTTGGGGTTCTTCCGGCGGCGACGGCGGCTCGGGCGGCGACGGCCCGCGCAATCCCTGGGAGCAGCCGCCGCGGCGGCGCCGGCCGCTGGCCACGGGCGGCAATCTCGGCTCGATCGAGGATCTGCTCAAGAAGGGTCGCGAGCGCTTCGGCGGCCGCTTCCCCCACCAGGAGGGCCGGCCCTATTGGCTCTACGGCCTCGGCGTCTTCGTCCTGCTCTGGGTGCTGTTCACCAGCTTCCACCTCGTCGACCCGCAGGAGAAAGGCGTCGTCACCCTGTTCGGCCGCTACAGCCGCACGGTGGGGCCGGGCATCAACTTCACCTTGCCGATGCCGATCGAGCGCCTGCAGAAGGTGGACGTCAGCGAGATCCGCACCACCGACATCGGCTCGCCCGACCGCAACAACGAGAACCTCATCCTCAGCGGCGACCAGAACATCATCGATCTGGCCTATTCCGTGCGCTGGACGATCCGCGACCCGCAAATGTACCTGTTCCAGATCCAGGACCCGGACAAGACGATCAGCGAGGTTGCGGAGAGCGCGATGCGCGCCATCGTCGCCACCGTCTCACTCGACGACGCGATCGGCGCGGGGCGCAGCGACATCGAGCAGCGCGTCGCCCTCCTCATGCAGCAGATGCTCGACCGCTACGGCGCCGGAGTCAGGATCGAGGGCGTGGCGATCAAGCAGTCCGATCCGCCCGACGCGGTCAACAACGCCTTCAAGGAGGTGACCGCGGCGCAGCAGGAGGCCCAGTCCTACATCAACCAGGCCCGCGCCTACGCCCAGCAGGTGACGGCGCGCGCGCAGGGCGAGGCGGCGGCCTTCGACAAGGTCTACGCGCAGTACAAGCTCGCCCCCGAGGTCACCCGGCGCCGCATGTATTACGACACGATGGAAAGGGTCCTCTCAAAGGTGGACAAGACGATCGTCGAGGCGCCGGGCGTGACGCCCTATCTCGCCCTTCCGGAGCTTCGCGACCGGCCCAAGGCGCAGGCCGAGGGGGCGGCGCGATGAGCGGGGCGCTGCGCAACCCGATCGCCCTTGCGGTCCTCGCGATCATCCTCCTCGTCCTCGCCGGGGCGACCTTCGCGACCGTGCCGGAGACCAAGCAGGCGGTGATCGTCCGCTTCGGCCAGCCGCAAAGGGTGATCAATCCCTATCGCGACGGCCAGTCGTTCGGCCAGACCGGCGCCGGCCTCATCGCCCGCTACCCGTTCATGGAGCAGATCGTCTGGATCGATAAGCGCATCCTGTCGATTGACATGGATCGCCAGCAGGTGCTCTCGACCGACCAGCTTCGCCTCCAGGTCGACGCCTTCGCCCGCTACCGCATCGTCAATCCGCTGCAGATGTACATCACCGCCAAGACGGAGGAGAATGTCAGCGCGCAGCTGAAGCCGATCCTCGGCTCGGCGATCCGCAACGAGCTCGGTAAACGGCCCTTCGCCTCGCTGCTCAGCCCGGAGCGGGGGCAGATGATGACCAACATCAGAACCGCCCTCAACCGGGTCGCCGCCCAATATGGCGCGCAGATCGTCGACGTGCGAATCAAGCGCGCCGACCTGCCCGAGGGGACGCCGCTCGATTCCGCCTTCCAGCGGATGCGCACCGCCCGCCAGCAGGAAGCCGGCTCGATCCGCGCCCAGGGCTACAAGCAGGCGCAGATCATCAAGGCCGAGGCCGATGCGGAGGCCGCCAGCACTTATGCGGAGGCCTTCGGCAAGGACCCTGACTTCTACGACTTCTACCGCGCCATGCAGTCTTACGAGACGACGTTCGTCACGGGCGCGCAGGGCCAGGGGCAGGCGCAGGACCAGAGCCGCACCAACATCATCCTCTCTCCGGAGAACGACTATCTGAGGGAGTTTCGCGGCCGAAAATAAGCGCTGAGCGCCACTTTCGCCACCATTCAAATCCCGTTCAGCCGCACCACATAGCTTCGGACAGCTTCAAGTCGCGCCGCGGTGCTGCCCAGCCGGGGCGCGAACGAGACCAAGAGGAGATCGAACACGTGCGTTATGTCTATGGCCTCTCCGCCGCCCTACTCCTGGGCGGCGCCGCCGCGACGCTGACGGTTGGGCCGGTCGGCGCCCAGACGGCCCAGAATGAGCCGGGCAGCATGGCCGCCGCCGCCCCCCGCGCCGGCGCGCCGATGAGCTTCGCCGACCTTGCCGCCAGGTTGCAGCCGGCGGTGGTCAACATCTCGACAAAGCAGACGGTGCGGGTCAGCCAGAACAGCCAGCTTCCGCCGGGCTTCGAGGAGTTCTTCCGCCAGTTCGGCGCGCCCGTTCCCGGCCAGGGCGACGACAACGGCCCGGTCACCCAGCGCGGCGGCTCGCTCGGCTCCGGCTTCCTCATCTCCGCCGACGGCTACGTGGTGACCAACAACCACGTCATCTCCCCGGCGCGGACCGGAGCGACGGTCGATTCGATCACCGTCATCCTCTCCGACCGGCGCGAATATGAGGCGAAGCTGATCGGCCGCGACCAGGCCTCCGACCTGGCGCTGCTCAAGATCAACGCCACCAATCTTCCCTACGTCAATTTCGGCGATTCGACGCGCACCCGCGTCGGCGACTGGGTGGTGGCGATCGGCAATCCGTTCGGCCTCGGCGGCACGGTGACGGCCGGCATCGTCTCGGCGCTCCACCGCAACATCGGCTCGGGCGTCTACGACCGCTACATCCAGACCGACGCGTCCATCAACATGGGCAATTCGGGCGGTCCGATGTTCGACCTGAACGGCAACGTCATCGGAATCAACACCGCCCTCTACTCGCCGACGGGCGGCAATATCGGCATCGGCTTCGCCATCCCGGCGGAGCAGGCGCGGCCGGTGATCGAGGCGCTTCGCCGCGGCGCGAAGGTGTCGCGCGGCTATATCGGAGTCAGCCTCCAGGACATCACCGACGATATCGCCGCCTCGCTCGGCGTGCCGAAGAATCGCGGCGAGCTGATCCGCGGAGTGACGCCGGGCGGCCCGGCGGCCCGCGGCGGCATCCAGCAGGGCGACGTCGTGATCAGCGTCAACAACCAGCCGGTGACCCCGGACCAGTCGCTCGCCTACCTCGTCTCGCAGCAGCCGGTCGGCTCGCGCGTGCCGCTCGAGGTGATCCGCGACGGGCGCCGCCAGACGGTCACAGTGACGGTCGGCGAGCGTCCCAGCGAGGACGAGCTTGCGCGTCTCGGCGGGGTCGAGGACGAGCAGCCGGTCCGCGACCCGGCGGAGGGGCAGCAGTCGGCGAGCCAGCGCTCGACCCGCGAGAGCCTCGGCCTCACCCTCCAGCCGCTGACGCCGGAGATCGCCCGCTCGCTTCGCCTCAACGATTCCAATCTGCGCGGCGTGGTGGTCTCGAGCGTCAATCCGAGCAGCGACGCCGCGTCGAAGGGAATCCAGGCCGGCGACATCATCCTGTCGATCAACCAGCGGGCGACCGCCACGCCGGACCAGGCCGCCGCGGCCGTCGCCGCCGCCCGAGCGGCGGGACGCAACTCGGTGCTGGTGCTGATCCGCCGCGGCAACGCTCAGGCCGGCTATTTCGGAATCGAGCTGATGCAGCCCGGCCGCTGACGGCGCTTGCCGCCCCCCTCCCGTTCGGGGATAGGGGGCGGCGGCCCGGCGGCAGGAGAGGCAGGCAAGTGGAAGACAGCGGCTCCGTTTTCATCGGCCGGGGCGAAGGGGGCTCGCCCCAGCGCCTCGTCCTGAGGCGGGCGAACCGCCACGGCCTCGTCGCCGGCGCGACCGGCACCGGCAAGACCGTCACCCTCCAGGGCCTCGCCGAGGGTTTCTCCCGTGCCGGAGTCCCGGTCTTCGTCGCCGACGTCAAGGGCGACTTGTCGGGCCTCGCCATGGCCGGCTCGCCGGCCTCCCCCTCGCACGAGGCGTTCGCCGCCCGCGCCGCGGCGATCGGCGACGCGGATTGGGCCTATTCGGACAATCCCGTGCGGTTCTGGGACCTGTTCGGCCGGCAGGGGCATCCGATCCGCACCACCGTCTCGGAAATGGGTCCGCTCCTCCTCGGCCGGCTGATGGGCCTCAACGAGGTGCAGGAAGGCGTCCTCACCATCGCCTTCCACGTCGCCGACAAGGACGGGCTGCTTCTCCTCGATCTCGACGATCTGCAGGCGATGCTCGCCGAATGCGCGAGCCGCGCCGACGAGCTCACCATCACCTACGGCAACGTCTCCAAGCAGAGCGTCGGCGCGATCCAGCGCTCGCTGCTGCAGCTGCGCAGCCAGGGCGGCGACAGCTTCTTCGGCGAGCCGGCGCTCGACCTTCGGGACTTCTTCGGCACCGACGATAGCGGGCGGGGAATCGTCAACATCCTCGCCGCCGACAAGCTGATGGCAAGCCCCAAGCTCTACGCCACCTTCCTCCTCTGGCTGATGAGCGAGCTGTTCGAGCAGCTCCCGGAGGTCGGCGACCCCGACAAGCCCGAGCTGGTCTTCTTCTTCGACGAGGCGCATCTGCTGTTCGACAATGCGGCGCCGGCCCTGCTCGAGAAGATCGAGCAGGTGGTGCGCCTGATCCGCTCCAAGGGCGTGGGCGTCTACTTCATCACCCAGAACCCGATCGACGTGCCCGACGCGGTCGCGGCCCAGCTCGGCAACCGCATCCAGCACGCCCTGCGCGCCTTCACCCCTGCCGACCTCAAGGGCGTCCGCGCCGCCGCCGAGAGCTTCCGCGCCAATCCGGGCCTCGACGTCGCGACCGCCATCACCGAGCTCAAGGTCGGCGAGGCGCTCGTCTCGCTGCTCCAGGAGGACGGCTCGCCGACGCCGGTCGAGCGGACTCTGATCCGCATCCCGGGGTCGCGGGTCGGGCCGGTGACGCCCGCCGAGCGCAAGCTCCTGATCGAGACCGACGAGATAGGCGGCAAGTACGACACGCTGGTCGATCGCGAATCGGCCGAGGAGCGGCTCGCGGCCAAGGCCGGCCAGGCGCAGGCCGCCGCCGCCCAGGCGAAGGCGGGCGCCGAGCAGGCCAGGGCCGACGCGGCGGCCGAAAAGGCGAGGGCCGCCGCCGCAAGGATCGAGGCGCGCGAGGAGGCGAAGTGGGCGCGGGAGGCGGCACGGCCCTCGATCGGCGAGAAGATGTTCGAATCCGCCGCCCGCTCCGCCGCAAGCTCGATCGGCCGGCAGATAGCCGGCCGCGCCGGCGGCCGGATCCTTCGAGGGATACTCGGCAGCTTCCTGGGAGGACGGTGAGATGGCGGGCAAGCCAGGCGCGACCGTTCCCGAGCTGACGGTCCGCGCCGTCCTCCTCGGCGGGCTCATCACCTTGGTCTTCACCGCCGCCAACGTCTATCTCGGCCTCAAGGTCGGCCTGACCTTCGCGACCTCCATCCCCGCCGCGGTCATCTCGATGGCGGTGCTGCGCTGGTTCGCCTCCTCCTCCATCCTCGAAAACAATATCGTCCAGACCGTCGCCTCCGCGGCCGGGACCCTGGCGGCGATCTGCTTCGTCCTCCCCGGCCTCGTGATGATCGGCTGGTGGCAAGGCTTCCCCTATTGGACGACGGCGGCGATCACCGGCCTCGGCGGCATACTCGGCGTCCTCTTCTCCGTCCCGTTGCGCCGAGCGCTGGTCACCGATTCGCCGCTTCCCTACCCTGAGGGCGTCGCCGCCGCTGAAGTGCTGCGCGTCGGCGAGAATGCCCGCGACGCCGAGGCGGAAGGGGATCGCGGAGTCGCGGCGATCGCCACCGGCAGCGGCGTCTCGGCGCTGTTCGCGCTGCTCGCGGCGATGAAGGTCACCGCCCCCGACGCGGCGGGATATTTCCGGGTCGGCGCCGGCGTCAGCGGCGTCAATCCGGGCTTCCAATTCTCGCTCCTCGGCATCGGCCACCTGGTCGGCATCTCGGTCGGCATGGCGATGGCGCTCGGCACCTTCATCGCCTGGGGCCTGGCGGTGCCGCTGCTCAGCGCCATGGCGCCGGCCGCGGGCGGCGACCTGGAGGCGATGGCGGGCGACGTCTGGCTCCACCAAGTCCGCTTCCTCGGCGCCGGCGTCATCGGCATCGCCGCCGTCTGGACCCTCGTCATCGTCATCGGCCCGATCGTGCGCGGCCTCGCCTCGGCGATGGCGGCCTCGCGGGCCCGGCGCGGAGGGGAAGGGGGCGCGTTGCCGCTCCATGAGCGCGACATACCGATCGGCTGGGTCGCCGCCGGCACCGCGGCGATGCTCGTCCCCATCGCCCTGCTGCTCCGCACCCAGCTCGCAAGCCTCTCCGGAGGCGATGCGGCGCTGGTCGTCGCCGGCAGCCTCGTCTTCGTCCTCGTCGCCGGCGCCTTCATCGCCGCCGTCTGCGGCTACATGGCGGGCCTGATCGGCGCCTCGAACAGCCCGGTCTCCGGCATCGGCATCCTCTCCGCGATCGGGGTGTCGCTTCTGCTCGTCGCGGTGCTCGGCCGAAGCGCCGATCCGCGGCCGCTCGTCGCCTATGCCCTCATCGTCACCGGCGTGGTGTTCGGCGTCGCCACCATCTCCAACGACAATCTGCAGGACCTGAAGACGGGCCAGCTCGTCCACGCGACGCCCTGGAGGCAGCAGGTGGCGCTTCTCTTCGGCGTCGTCTTCGGAGCCGCCGTCATCCCGCCGGTGCTCGACCTCCTCAACCAGGCCTACGGCTTCGCCGGAGCGCCGGGGGCGGGCCCCGACGCCCTTCCGGCCCCCCAGGCGGCGCTCATCTCCACGCTGGCGGCGGGGGTGCTCGGCGGCAAGATGGACTGGACGATGATCGGCTGGGGCGTCGTGCTCGGCGCAGGGCTCATCCTCCTCGACGCGGCGCTCGGCCGGATGAAGCGCCTGCGCCTGCCGCCGCTCGCCGTCGGCATCGCCATCTATTTGCCTATGTCGGCGACCCTGATGGTGATCGTCGGCTCCGTCGCCGGCTGGCTCTACGAAAAGGGCGCGGGAAGGGCCAAGGACCCGGAACGCTACCGCCGCATCGGCATCCTCGCCGCCACCGGCCTCATCGTCGGAGAGAGCCTGTTCGGCGTGCTGCTCGCCGGAATCGTCGTGGCGAGCGGCAGCGCCAGCCCGCTCGCGGTCGTCGGCGACGGCTTCCGCCCCGTCGCGGTGTGGGGCGGCGCCATCCTTTTCGCCCTCATCGGCTGGTGGCTCTACCGCCGCAGCGCCCGCCTGGCGCAATAGGCACGGTCGCAGGGGACAGTCGCGGGCGACCGTCCCCTCCGCCCTCTAGCGCGCCTTGGCTTCGAGCCACCGCGTGATGTCGGGCAGCCGCTCCGTGCGCACCCGCACCCGGTCGCGGATCGAGGCCATCGCCTGGTCGGCCGGGCGGCGCGACTGCGCCGTCATGTAGCGCGACGCATAATCCTCGAGCTTGGCGATCATCGCCGGATCGGCCGATCCGGCGCCGAGCCGCGGCACGAAGCGGGAGCGGGAAGAGCTGTCGACCAGACCCTCCACCTTCTCGCGGTTGCGGATCGCGAAATCGAAGGCGAGGTCGGGATGCGCCGCGGCCACGTCCGAGATGATCGCCGAGCTGGTCGTCGCGCCCGGCTCGTCGGTGAGGGCGAGCTCGAGCGCCCGCTGCGCCAGAGCGGGATCGCGCGCCGAGGCGAGCTGCCGGTAGAGCTGCGCCTTGACCAGCGGATTGGTCTCGGCGCGCGCCTGGGCGCGGAGCCGGTCCCAGCCGGCCGAGTCGATATTCTGGGCGACGACCGAGAGGATGGTCGAGCGCAGCGGCCCGGCGGTGGCGAGCGGATCGCCGGCGGCGTAGCGGCGGTTCGCCTCGCCGACGACGCCCGGGTCGCCCATCTCGCCAAGAGCGTCGATCAGCTGGGCGCGAAGCACCGGCACGGTCGGCGATTCGCCGGCCTTGGGCGCCCAGCCGATCCGCGCGAGGACCGGCGCCAGCTTCGCCGAGGCGTAGCGGGCGACCATCGCCTGGTGCGCGGCGTCGCCGTCGTAATAATCGTAGACCTGGCCGAGGATCGTGGCGATCCGCGCGTAGAGCGCCGACCGGCCGTCGGCGGGGGCGGCGTCGATCAGGTCGAGCGCCTCCGAGGCGGGCTGGTAGCCGGCGAGGCCGAGCCCCCAATTGTCGGCGAGCAGGCCGATCTGGTCGATCGGCTTCAGCCGCGCGTAGCTGGCGGTCAGCTTCTCGAGCAGCGCCGGCGTGTAGAGGGTGCGGTAGTAGCCGGTCTGGCCGCTGTTGACGATCAGCGGCCCGCAGCCCGGCACCGTCACCGCGCCCGTCCCGCCGGCGACCAGCGTGCGCGCCTCCGCTCCGCCGAGCGTCGAGGCGATCACCGGCACCCGCCAGGCGAGCGCCGCCTTCTGCGGCCGGTCGCGGCTGAACTCCGCCTGGCGAAGCGTCACCATCGTCTTGCCGCCGCGGCAGGCCGCGTCCTCGACGCGGATCAGGGGCACGCCCGGCTGGAGCGTGAAGTCGTGGGCGATGGCGGTGACCGGCTTGCCGGCCGCCCCCTCGACCGCGCGCCACAGGTCGTCGGTCTGCGTGTTCGAGAGGCGGTGCGCGCGGACATAGGCCTGCACGCCCTTCCGCCAGGCGTCGCTGCCGACATAATCCTCGAGCATGCGGATCACCGCCTCGCCCTTCTGGTAGGTGATCGCGTCGAACGCCTGGCTGATCTGCTCCACCGTCTGCAGGTGCTGGACGACAGGGTGGGTCGTGGCGACCGAATCCAGGGTGATCGCCGTCTCCCGTCCGCTGACCGCGCCGAGCTCCGGCTCCCACTCGGGATGAATCGCCTCGGTCGCCTTCGATTCCATCCAGGAGGCGAAGCCCTCGTTCAGCCAGAGGTCGTCCCACCAGGCCATGGTGACGAGGTCTCCGAACCACTGGTGCGCCATTTCGTGCGCCGCCACCTCGAAGATGCTCTGCCGCGACTTGGCGCTGGTGATCGCCGGATCGACGAGCAGCGCGCTTTCGAAGGTGAAGATGGCGCCCCAATTCTCCATCGCGCCGAAGAACTGGCTGGAGCCCGCCCCGGCGACGTTGTCGAGCTTGGGGAGCGGGTAGGGGGTGCCGAAATAATCGTTGTACCAGGGCAGGATCCTGGCCGCGCTTTCCAGCGCCCAGCGGCCGTTCTCGCCGCTGCCGGCCTTGGTGACGACTCCGATCTCGGTCCCGGCCGCGGTGGTGGTGATGCGGTCGAAGTCGCCGACGCCCAGGAAGACGAGGTAGGAAGACATGGGCGGCGTCGTCTGGAAGGTGACGGTCTTCATGCCGCCGGGGCGCTGCTGCACGCCGGCCTGCGGCATGTTGCCGATCACGTCTTGGTCGGCCGGGACGGTGACGGTGAGGTTGTAGGGCGTGCGGAATTGCGGCTCGTCCCAGCCGGGGAAGAAGCGGCGGGCGTCCGGCGCCTCGAACTGGGTGAACAGCGCCCGCTTCCTTCCCTGCGCGCTGTCATAGTCGAGCGCGAACAGGCCGGCGGCCTGGGTGTAGATCTTTCCCGAATAGTCGATCGCCAGCCGGTAGCGGCCGGGCGCGACGGTCGAGGGGAAGCGCAAGGTCGCGGTCTGGGCGTCCGCGTCGAGGCCGATGTCGCTCGCGTCCATCGCCAGAGGCGGGCCGCTTCCGTCCTTCATGTCGGACAGGCTCGCCTTGGCGATCCGGAGGTCGGCGGCGTTGAGGACGATCTCGCGCACCGGCGCCTTCACCTCGATGTCGATCAGGGCGGAGCCGGCGAAGCGCAGGTTGGCCGCATCGGGCGTGACGGAGAGGGCGTATTGCAGCGGGCGGACGGTGCGGGGCAGCTGGCTGGGTATCTCGCGGGCGGCGAGCGGCGCGGGAGGCGGGGGCGCGGCGGCGGTGCCGGTGCGGGTCGCGGCGCAGCCGGAAAGGGAGAGGCCGGCGGCGAGGGAGAGCAGGGAAGCGGCGGTGCGAAGGCGCATGCGGGGGGACTCCTGGGTGACGCGGCCCGTCCCTGCGCGGCTGCCAAAACCTTGTCAAATCAGCAGCCCGCCGCCTGAAAAATGGGGACAGTAACTATTTTCCCCTCAAGCCGACGCGGTCCCCGCCGGCGGCGCCGAAAACAGTTACTGTCCCCGTTTCTCGCGCTTCAATAGCCGAAGCCCGGCGCGACGCGGGTCCCCTCGAGCACGTGCTCGAGCAGCAGGGCCGGCGTCCAGAGATGCTCGACCCCCGCCTCGCGCTGCTTGATCAGCGACACGATCCTGGCGTTGACGGGGGTGGGGCGCCCGACCCTGGCGCCGAGCCGCACCACCTCCCCGTTCAGATAATCGACCTCGGTTTCCCGGCCGGCGGCGAGGTCGTCGTACATGGAGGAGCGCGCCTTGGCGTCGATCTTCTGGATGCGAAGGAACAGGTTGTTGAAGACGAGATTGGGAGAGGCGATGACGTGCGGGAGGAGCCGCGGCGGCACCGGGCCGATCTTGGCCGGCTCGATCCCCGCCGTCTGGAGCACGTCAAGCGCCTCGACGATCGAGGCGGCGACGACGCGGCGATAGTCCCGCTCCCTGAGCTGGTCGAGCAGGGTTCGCCCGGACAGGGCGTTGACCGCGTTGTTGAGGTTGATGAGCAGCTTGCCCCAGGCGATGGCCGGCATGTCGGCGGCGAGGCGCAGCGCCGCGGGGCCGGCGCCCACGGCCTCGGCGAGGGCGCGGGTGACGGGCAGGTCCTCGACCACCAGCTCGCCGGCGACGCCCTTGTGGAAGCGGCCGTCGCCGAGATAGGCGACGTTGAAGGGCACCATCGCCTGGGCCACGGGGAAGCGTCCCTTGAGCAGGGTGCGCAGCGTCTCGGCGTTGCTGACGCCGTTCTGGAAGCTGATCACCACCGCGCCGCTCTTGGCGTTGCGGGCGATCTCGCGGGCGGCGGCCGCGGTGGCGGGGCTCTTGACGCACAAGGCGATGACGTCGGCTCCGGCCAAGGCGAAGGGCCGAGTCGCGAAATTGACCTGGTCGGGGGCGAGCCGCGCCCGCCAGCCCGTGTGGTCGGTGAGGGTGAGGCCGTGGGCGGCGACGTCGCGCCCGATCGCCTCGCGGCCGACGAAGGCGACCGGCACGCCCGCCGCGGCCCAGGCGCCGCCGACGAAGCAGCCCACCGAACCCGCGCCGAAGATCGCCACCCTCATCCCAGCCATGGCCGCTCTCTACCGGCTGCGGGCGCACAGCGGAAGCGCTCCCGCGCCCCCTTTTCGCTCCCGCCGCGGCGGACCGGGTTTGAAGGTGACGCCGGCGCCGCGAAGGCGCAGACTGGCCGCCGCCAAGCCGTGGAGGCTCCCGATGACCGACCGTCCCGCCGCGCCCAGCCTCGTCATCCCCGTCTATCCCGAGGTCGACCTGCTCGACGTCGCCGGCGTCTACGAGATGCTGAGCTGGGCGGGCATCTCCATCGACCTCGTCGCCGCCGAGCCGGGCCTCGTCGCCGCGCGGGCGGGCTTCTCTTTCGCCGTCGCGAAGTCGTTCGACGACGCGCCCGGGCCCTATTCGGCTTTGTGGGTGCCGGGCGGCGCGCCGCAGTCGCTCGCCGACATCATAGCCGACCCGGACGGCCCCTATCTCGGCTACGTGCGCGCGCAGGCGGCCTCGGCCGACTGGATCTGCTCGGTCTGCGAAGGGGCGCTGCTCCTCGCCGCCGCCGGCCTGCTCGACGGGCACGAGGCGACGACCCACTGGGCGTTCATCCCCTGCCTGATGCAGGCCTATCCCGCGGTGCGCGTCGCCGACGGCCACCCGCGCTTCGTCCTCAGCGGCAATCGCCTCACCGGCGGAGGCATCTCCTCGGGCCTCGACGAGGCGCTGAAGCTGATCGAGCTGCTGGTCGACCGCGCGACCGCCGAGGCGGCGCAGCAGGCCACGCAATATTATCCCGACCCCCCGGTAAGCAGCCGGATACCGAACACCGTGACCTGCCCGGTGCCGGACATGGCCTGAGCGGCGGACCTAGGGTCCGTACTCAATTCCCGCAGCTCCGGGCGATCACGCTCGTTGCGGGAATTGAGTACGGGCCTAGCCGCGTCCGCGATAGGGCGGCACGCCCTGGTCGGGCACCCACAGGCCGGCCGGCGGCGCGCCGGTCTGCCAGAAGACGTCGATCGGGATGCCGCCGCGCGGATACCAATAGCCGCCGATCCTCAGCCACAGCGGCTTCATCTCCTCGGCGAGGCGCTGGGCAATGCCGACCGTGACGTCCTCATGGAATCCGCCATGATTCCGGAATGCGCCGAGGAACAGCTTGAGCGACTTCGATTCGACGATCGTCTCGCCGGGGGCGTAGTCGATGACGATATGGGCGAAGTCGGGCTGGCCGGTGACCGGGCAGAGCGAGGTGAATTCGGGCGCGGTGAAGCGCACCAGATAGAGGCTGCCGGGGCGCGGGTTCGGCACATAGTCGAGCTTCGCCTCGTCCGGCGAGGCGGGGAGCGGCGCGTCGCGGCCGAGATGGTTGAGGTCCATGGCGGCGCTCTCTATTCCCCTCCCGCCCCCTCATCAATCCGGCCTGTCCCAGTCCCCGTGCAGGCGCTAGGCTGGGCGGAAGGGGGATCGGGGCATGGCTGAGGCGGCTTCGGCAGCGCAGGGGACGGGCGGGGACGGCGTCCCGGCGCTGGAATGCGACCTGGTCATGAAGGGCGGCATCACCAGCGGCATCGTCTATCCGGGCGCCATCGCCGAGATCGCCGCGCGCTACCGCATACGCTCGATCGGCGGCACCTCGGCGGGCGCGATCGCGGCCGCCGCCGCAGCGGGCATGGAGTTCGGCCG
Organism: Alphaproteobacteria bacterium; assembly: GCA_019232625.1. Lineage (GTDB taxonomy): Bacteria > Pseudomonadota > Alphaproteobacteria > Sphingomonadales > Sphingomonadaceae > Allosphingosinicella. The sequence goes on from JAFANP010000050.1 coordinate 115,600, forward strand.
GGCGAGCGGCCGCAATCCCGGCGCGGTCGAGAAGATGCGCGGCGTGCCGGCCGAGCTCGGTGCCGACGCCGGCGGCGCGCCATTGCTCAACCGGCTGTTCGAGCCCGACAAGGCGACCGCGCCGCTGCTGGCGCCGGTCCTGCTGCTCCTCAGGGCAGACCGGGCGTCGCGGATCAGGGGCATAGTCGCGCTGGCGGGCCTGCCGCTGCTGCTCGCCGCGCTCTTCGCCGGCGGCCTCCTCTACGCGGCGGGCGTGCGCCACCGGCCGGGCGACGCCGTCGCCTGGATCGGCGTTTCGATCCTCGCTTTGCTCCTCTTCCTGCTGCTGCTGGCCGCCTTCATAGTCCTGCTTCGCGTGCGCGGGCCGCTCGCGGCGGTGGCGAATGACGGCTTCGGCTTCTGCTCCGGCATGGCCTGCGGCCGCGGCGCGGGCGGCGCGGCGCTGCCCTCCCTCACCGGCTGGCTGCACGGCCAGATCCAGTCGCTGGCGGGGCTACCCGCGGACGAGCCGCTGACCTTCGGCGACCTGTGGGCCGCCCGCCTCCGCACCGCCGCCCGGACGCGCGAGGCGGCCTTCGCCGAGGCGCTGGCGCAGAGCGGCGCGGCCGAGCTCGCCCTTTGCGGCCGCGATGTGGACCTGAAGCTCGTCGCCTCCGACCTCAGCCGAAGCCTCGCGCTTCAATTCCCCTTCATGCCCGGCGCGGGCAACGTCTACATACGCTCCGACGATCTCGCGCAGCTCTTCCCGGCGGAGGTCGTGCGCTGGATGACCTCCCCCGCCATCGGGCCGGCGCTCGACGAGGTGCCGCCCGGGATACTCCCCGACGGCGTGCGCCTCCACCGCCTGCCGCGCGCCGCCGACATGCCGGTGCTGTTCGCCTCGCGCATCTCGATGAGCTTCCCTTTGCTGTTCAGCGCCGTCCGGCTCTACCTGCGGCGCTTCCGCCCGGCCGCGCAGGGCGGCGGGGCCGAGCTGCTCGAGCTGTGGCTGGCCGACGGCGGCATCACCTCGAACTTCCCGGTCCACCTGTTCGATTCGCCGCTGCCGACGCGGCCGACCTTCTGCCTCAACCTGCTCTATCCGGGCGACGAGGTGGGCACCAACGCCGCGGCCGCTTCGGGCAACGAGGGCGAGGAAGCGGGGGCCGCGGCCGCCGGCGCGGCGCCGCTCGCCGGCGAGGACCAGGCGCAGCACATCCGAATGGCCCGCACCAACCGCTCCGAGCTTCTGATCCTGAGGCAGATGCTGCCCGGCTCGCCGATCGCCCGCTTGCTCGCCTGGGGCGGCCGTATCCTCTACACGGCGCGGCAATGGGGCGACATCACTGCGATGGGCGCGCCCGGCTACCGCGACCGGATCGTCCATATCCGAATGCTCGCGGGGGAAGGGGGGCTCAACCTCGGCATGGGCGCCGCTCAGCTCGCCGCCCTCGACCGTCGCGGCGCCATCGCCGGACGAGTCATCGCCGAGCGCTTCCTTCCCGGCACGAATATGGACCCCCTCTACGGGGGGCCGCTGCGGCTCAACTGGTCCAACCATCGCTTCGTGCGCTTCCGGACCTTCGCCGCCGGGCTCGAAGACGCCGCCCGACGCTTCGCCGGCGGCTGGAAGCGCGATTTCGAGCGCGGGGAGCTTCCCGCCTCGGATCCGGCCGCCCTTCACCCCAATGTCCAGGAGATGATCGAGAAGGCCGGGCGCAAGGGCGCGCCGCTGCCGCAGGCGGTGGGCTACGGCTTCTCGAGCGACGCCCAGCGCCATCTCGCCGAGGATCTCGTGGCGGCGGTCCGAGCGATAGACGACAAGTGCCGGGAAGAGGGCTCGCTCGCCATCGGCAGCCCCCGTCCCACCCTCGCCCTCAAGCTCCGCCCGCCGCTCGACCGCGATCCCCAGGGCTAGCCGAGCGCCTGCCCGGACGCGTGCGGACAAATCCGCCCGGCGCGGGTCGGAAGAGGCAAGGACCGCCGATGGCGCGGCACCGCCGGCAGCGCCAACCTCGCCTCCGTTAAAGGAGGCGGGCATGGTCAAGGGGTGGACTCTGGTCGCGATTGCCGGGCTGCTCCAGCTTCCCGCCCCCCTTCATGCCGATTGCGCGCCGGCGGGCGAGATCGCGTCGCGAATGGACGCCTATTTCGCCGCGCCGCGCTCGCCCGCCACCTACCGGGCGCTTGCGGGCCTCGGCGACCCGCGGATCGAGCCGTTCGACTATTTCGCCGGCGACTGGCGGCGGCCGGACGACGAAAAGGCGCTGGCGGCGCGGATGATCCCCTCCAGCCGCCCGGATCATGCCGTCGCCGGATATATCGAGCTCCAGCCGGGCGATTGCCGGATCGGCTATGCGATCGAGACGGCCAAGGCGCGGATCGCCGCGCTCGGCGCCGCCCATCCGTACGTTCGGCGCTGGTTCGAGGTGCAGCGGGCGGTTTTCGCCGCCTGCAGCAACCCTGGCGCCGCCCTCCCGGCCTTGCCGCCGCCGCTCGCGACGGCCGATCCGCGCGTCGCCGCCCTCCAACGCGAGGACCGTGCCTATCAGGCGGCGTCGCGGCTCTTCTACGAGCATTCGGCGGGGGCGCAGGCGGCGTTCGAGCGCATCGCCTCCTCGCCTAGCGTCCACGCTCCGACGGCACGCTACATGGTCGCGGCGATGAGCGCCGCCGCATTGCCGTCGCGCGGCTGGGAGTCCGGCGGTCCGCCCGGGGAGGGCCGGCCGGGCGCGATCGACCGGCTCGTGCGGCAGGAGCGGGCGATCCTTCGCGACCCTGCGCTCGCCTCCGTCCATCCGCTCGCCCAGGCGCTGATCGGCAGCGCCGCCTACCGGAACGGCGACCCGCGGCTACGCGAGGAGCAGGTCAGGCTGGTCCTGGAGGCGCTACATGCGCCGCTGGCGCGGTTGCGCGCCGACCCGTCCCTGCGCGAGCGCTATGCCCGCGCCCTGGCCGACATCGACAAGCTCCACGATAATTTTCCCGATCCCGCCTGGTGGATATCCGGTACCGCGCCGCCGGAGGCGACGGCGAGCCGCGCCATGGCCGCGGCGGCCCGGTCGGACCCGATCGCCGCTTGGGTGCTTACCCCGGCCTCGGTCTGGGAGACGGCGAAATGGGCGGGCGTAACGCCGTCCGGCGAACGCGACGGCCGGCTGCAATCCTTCGTCCGCGGTCGCAGCAGCGAGGCCGACCGGGAGGCGTGGGCGCTGGTCCAGGCGTCCGGCGCCCCCTTTTACGATGCCGGCGCCTGGACGGCGCTCGACGGCAAGCTTGCCGAGGCGCGCCGCTGCGCCGGCGACGCCCATCTCGCCGCGCTGCCGGCCTCGCTCTATCATCAGGTCCGAACCGCGCTCGCGTCGGGAGACGCGCCGGGGCCGGAGCCGCGCGCCTTCGAGGCGGCGCTCAGCCATCTCGCCGCCTGGCCTTGGAAGGACAGCGAGCATTATCGTGCAACCGTCTCCGCCGCCCTGCGCTTCCTCGTCGCCCGCGGCCGCACCGCCGAGGCGCGCCGCCTGCGCGACTCCCTTCCGCAGCAGGCCCGGGCGGGCAACGACGTGCCGCTGCTGCTGCTCGCCGAGGATCGGCCCCACCTCCTCGCGGCCCTGCTGCAGGAGGAGGATTACGGGCGGCCGGTCCTGCTCAACCGGCTGTCGGCGGGCGCACTGGCGTCGGGGGCGGGCGAGGAATCCCTGTCTCGGGAGGATCGCGCCCGCTTCGCGCGTGTCGCCTGGACCCGCCTCTATGCCCTCGGGCGCCGAGTGCCGCCGTCGCTGGACGCGGCGATGCGCGCCCTCAATCCGGAAATCGCCGCCGGCTGGATCTCTCGCCCGGGGGCCGGGCCGCGCGACCGGCGCCTGCTCCTCGACGTGCTTCGGTCTCCCGGCCTCAACATCCTCATCACCGAGCATCAGCGCCGGCCGGACCCGGGATCGCACAATGTCGAGGAGCCGGGCCTGACCCGCATCGACACGCTCGAGCATAGCGACAACAATTGGTGGTGCGCCTGGCAGGCCGCGCGGCACGAGCGGGACCTCGACCGGCTGCTCTACGACGAATTCTTCGGTGGGCCTGAGCGGTGGCGCGATCCCGATCCGCTGCGGCTGGCGGGGGCCCGGCCGTTATTGGCGCGACTGCTCGGCGAGAGCTGGCTGTGGCGCTCGCACGCGGGCGCGGAGGAGGAGGCGCTGGCGCGGATCGACTGCGCGCCCAAGGCCCTGAGCGAGGCAGCGATCGACTGGGCCTCCCACAGGCGCCCGTTCGCCTCGCGCGAGGGACAGGACGAGGCCTTGGCCCTGGCGGTGCGCACCACCCGCTACGGCTGCCAGCGCCAAGGCGGCCACGGCGCCTATTCGAAGGCGGCGTTCCAGCTCCTCCACGACCGTTTCCCCGACAGCCCGGCGGCGAAGCGGACGCGCTACTGGTTCGACTGCTCGCACTTCTACGGCGGCTGCCCGCCTACGCCCGCAAAGGCCCCCTGAGCGGGGGGCGGCCGCCAGCGACCGTCGCCCTCGGTTCCGGCCGTCGGCGGCGCCGCTTTTCGACGGCTTGGCGGCGTGCCATAGCGCGCGCATGAAAGCGATCCTCCTCACCACCGCCGTCGCCCTCGCCGCCCTTGCCGCGCCTCTCGCCGCACAGGGCGCGCCGCCCGCCGCGGAAGCGCGCGGCGACCCCGCCGTGCCGCCGCCGACCATCTCCGTCACCCGCCACACCGGCGTCTTCGGCGGGCAGCGCATCGCCTATACCGCCACCGCCGCGGAGACCTATCTCAAGGCGGAGGACGGCACGCCCAAGGCGAGCCTCTTCTCCGTCTCCTACGTGAGGGAGCCGCGCGACCCCAACCGGCCCGTCACCTTCCTGTTCAACGGCGGCCCCGGCTCCGGCTCGGTCTGGCTGCACATGGGGGCGTTCGGGCCGAAGCGGGTCGCCATACCCTCCGACGCGCGCGACGACGGGCCGCCGCCCTACCCGATCGTCGACAATCCCGACTCGCTGCTCGACGTCACCGACATCGTCTTCATCGATCCCGTCGGCACCGGCTTCAGCCACGCCCTCGGCAAGACCGAGGGCAAGGAATATTGGGGCGTCACCCAGGACGCGAAATCGGTCTCCCAGTTCATCCGCCTCTGGCTGAACGACAACGGCCGCTGGAACTCGCCCAAATATATCGGCGGCGAGAGCTACGGCACGACCCGGTCGGCCGCGCTGATCAACCAGCTGGAGGGCAGCTTCAACGACGTCTCGCTCGACGGCATCATCCTCATCTCCACCATCCTCGATTTCGGCGCGCAGGCGAACGTGCCCGGCAACGAGATGCCCTACGTCCTCTTCCTGCCCTCGATGGCGGGGGCGGCCTTTTATCATCACAAGGTCGCCAACCCGCCGCCCACCGTGGACGCCTTCGTGCAGGAGGCGCGGGACTTCGCCGCCGGGGATTATGCCGCGGCCTTGCTCAAGGGCCAGCGGCTGCAGGGCGAGGAGCGCGCGTCGATCCGCCGACGCCTCGCCCGCTTCACCGGGCTTTCCGAGGATTATCTGGAGCGGGCGGACCTGCGCGTCACCGACCAGCGCTTCTACAAGGAGCTGCTGCGCGACCGGGGCCTCGCCGTCGGCCGGCTCGACGCGCGCTACACCGGCAAGGATTACGACAATGCCGGCGAGACGCCGGACAACGATCCCAGCTTCTACGGGATCGACGCCGGCTATACCGCCGCGATCAACAGCTGGGTGCGGGACGGCCTCGGCTTCCGCTCGGACCGCTCCTACGTGACCATCGGCCCGGTCGGCGACTGGGACTGGACACTCTCGGACCAGGGCGGCGAGGCGAAATATTACAAGAGCGTCGCGCCCTATATCGGCAAGGCGATGCGCGAGAATGCCGGCCTCCGAGTGTTCGTCGGCGCCGGCTATTACGATTTCGCGACCCCCTTGTTCGGCGCCGAATATGCCCTGAGCCGCACCGGCATCCCGCAGGACCGAATCCACTTTTCCTACTACGAGGCGGGACACATGATGTACGTCCACGACGACAGCCGGGCCAAGCTCAGCCGGGACATACGCGCCTTCATCCGCGCCCGGTGACGTGACAGGGGAGGGAGACATTCAGCCAGCCTGGCTGGCTTTGTGACTTCTGAAGCTGACAATATGTAATGATAACTTGACATGTGGCCGACTCGGCGGCTAGGACTCGTGCATCCCTGGCGGACAGTCGCTAGGGTCCGGGGAAGGCGGTGCGGCCATGGGGGCCACGGGGTTCGGGGACAGCGTGAAGAACCGGCTTAAAGTGTTGCGGGCCGAGCGGGACTGGAGCCAGGCGGAGCTTGGCGGCCGTCTCGGCGTGTCCCGCCAGGCGGTCAACGCCATCGAGACCGGCAAGTACGATCCGTCGCTTCCGCTCGCCTTCAAGCTGGCGCGGCTCTTCGACCGTCCGATCGAGGAGATATTCGACGACGGCGCAGGCGCAGGCAAAGCGGGAGACGTCGCATGACCAGCGCCGCGGACGTCGAGAAAGCGGAGCGGCTCGGCCGCGCCCGCGCCCGCATCTTCGCCGTCCAGGCGGTGCTCTTCCTCGGCTGGCAGACGCTCTTCTTCAGCGGCGGCACCCAGGACCGGGTCCGCGCCGTCAGCCAGGTGAAGATCTCGGCCTGGATGGTGATGGCCATCCTGCTCCTCTTCCTGCTCGCCAGCGGGGGCATGCTGATCCGCGGCCGGAAGGTGAGGGGGCTTCTCAACGACGAGCTGACGCGCAGCCACCGCACCCGGGCCTATGTCTGGGCCTTCTGGGCGGCGATGATCAGCGCGCTCGGCCTCTACGCGGTCGACATGTTCGACCCCGTGACGGCGCGGGAGGCGATCCACCTCATCGTCTCCGCCGCCCTCGGCGTCGGGCTGCTCACCTTCTCCCGGCTGGAACGGCGCAGCCGGTCCGAAACCTAGGCCCCGCGCCAGCCCTCGATCGTCCGCATGCCGGCCGGCGTCCGCCTGCCCGCCACGCCCCAGCCTCGTCCAAAGGAGACCGAAATGAAGTCCCTCTATCTGATTGCCGCCTCCGCCGCTGCGCTGAGCCTCTCCGCCTCGTCCGGGCAAGCGGCACCGGCGGCGCCGGACGCGGCGGCCGCCCATAGTTTCGGCCGCTGGGGCATCGACCTCAGCGCCCGCGATCCCTCGGTGAAGCCGGGCGACAGCTTCTTCGACTATGCCAACGGCGCCTGGTACAAGGTGGCGCAGATCCGCGCCGACCGCCCCGCCGCCGGCGTCGGCATGGACCTCCAGGACCGCACGCAGGCGCAGCTGCGCGCCATCGTCGAGGAGAGCGCCCGCGCGCCCCGCGGCGCCACCGGGCAGAAGGTGGGCGGCCTCTATTCGAGCTTCATGGACGAGGCCCGGGTCGAACGGCTCGACGCCGCCCCGCTCAAGGCCGATCTCGACGCGATCCGGGCCGTCGCCGACAAGGCCGCGATGGCGCGGCTGATGGGTGAGGGGCATCTCGGCTTCGGCAGCTCGATCTTCGGCCTCGGAGTCGTCCCCGACCTCAAGGGGCCCAAGGTCTACACGCCGGCGCTTGGCATTTCCGGCCTCGGCCTTCCCGACCGCGACGTCTACCTCGCCGACCAGTTCAAGGCCAAGAAGGACGCCTATCGTGCCTATGTCGGCCGCACGCTGAAGATGGTCGACTGGCCCGATGCCGATGCCGCGGCCGACGCCGTGCTCGACTTCGAGACGAAGATCGCGGCCGCGATGTGGACCCGCACCGAGCGCCGCGATCCCAACAAGGCCTATCATCCGATGTCGGTGGCGGAGCTTCAGGCGATGGCTCCGGGCTTCGACTTCCGGGCGATGTTCGCCGGCGCCGGCGCGCCCGCCTTCGAGCGGATCATCGTCAGCCAGGACAGCGCCGTCCCGAAGGTGGCGAAGCTGTTCGCCGAGACTCCGCTCGACACGCTCAAGGCCTGGGAAGCCTATCACACCGCGAATTCGGCGGCGCCCTACCTTTCGAAGCGCTTCGTCGACAGCCGGTTCGAGCTGATCCGGGCGATGAGCGGCCAGCCGCAGAACCTCACCCGCTGGGAACGGGGGATCGCCCTGGTCGATTCCAGCCTCGGCGAGGCGCTCGGCCAGGAATATGTCGCGCGCTACTTCCCCGCCTCCTCTAAGAAGATGATGGAGGCGCTGGTCGCCAACCTCCAGGCGGCGATGCGCGAGCGCATCCGCACCGCCGCCTGGATGTCGCCGGAAACGCGGGCGGCCGCGCTGAGGAAGCAGTCGCTGCAGCGGGTCAAGGTCGGGTACCCGAACAAGTGGCGCGATTATGCGCCGCTCGTCATCGACCCGGCCGACCTCTACGGCAATGTCGAGCGTGCCACCGCCTTTTCCTATCGCTACGACATGGACCGTCTCGGGCGGCCGGTGGACCGCGACGAGTGGGCGATGACGCCGCAGACGGTGAACGCCTACAACAACCCGCTCGCCAACGAGATCGTCTTTCCCGCGGCCATGCTGCAGGCGCCGATGTTCGACCCACGGGCCGACGCTGCCGTCAATTACGGCGCGATCGGCGCGGTGATCGGCCATGAGATCAGCCACGGCTTCGACGATCAGGGGCGCCAGTTCGACGAGGCCGGGACGCTGCGCGACTGGTGGCAGCCTGCCGACGCGGCCCGCTTCACCGGCGAGGCGGGAAAGCTCGCCGACCAATATGGCGGCTATGAAGGCGCGCCGGGCATGAAGGTGAACGGCAGGCTGACGCTCGGCGAGAATATCGGCGACCAGGGCGGCGTCCGCCTCGCCCTCGACGCCTACCACGCCTCGCTCAGGGGCCGTAAGCCGCCCGTGCTCGACGGGCTGAGCGGCGACCAGCGCTTCTTCCTCGCCTGGGCGCAGGGGTGGCGCGGCAAGCTTCGCGACGACATCGCGAAGATGATCCTCGTGTCCGACGTCCACTCCCCCTATCGCTGGCGCGTCGACGGCACGCTGCGCAACATCGACGAATGGTATTCGGCCTTCGACGTGAGGCCCGGCGACAAGCTCTACCTCCCGCCCGACCGGCGCGTGCGCGTCTGGTAGCGGTCGTCCCGGCGCGGGCCGGCGCCTCCGGGCCTAGACGGGGGTGACGGCGCGGCGCGGACATGGCATCGCACCGCCATGTCCGCGCCCGCCCCCCAGCTCGCCTACATCTCCCACGAGACGTTCGTCGCCGACGTGCTCGCCGTCGCCGAGCGAATCGAGGCGGAGGGCTGGCGGCCCGACTTCCTCGTCGGCATCGGCCGCGGCGGCCTCGTCCCGGCCGCCTATCTTTCGCATCGCATCGCCATCCCGCTGCTGTCGGTGGACATCTCGTCGGGCGAGCCGGGCTTCGCCGGCGACCTGCTCGACAAGCTGCGGCGCAAGCTCGAGGCGGGCCAGCGCATTCTCATCGTCGACGACATCAACGACAGCGGCAACACCATCGCCAGCCTTCGCGACGCGCTCGAGGCGGACGGGGCGCGGCCCGATCACGTCCGCGTCGCCGTGCTCGTCAACAACCGCCGCTCCCGCGCCCGCGCGGAATATTTCTCCCGCGGCATCGACCGCGACGAGGACAAACGCTGGTTCGTCTTCCCCTGGGAAGCCATGTCGTCGCCCGAGGTGCTGGAGGAGGAGGCGCTGGAGGTGCCGGAGCGGCTCGCCTGAGAAGGGTAGGAGCCTCGACGCTGGACAGGCCGGGGCGGGCGGGACATGCTCCCCCCATGCGCGCCCTCCTGCCGCTCCTGCTCCTCGCCCTGCCCGCCGCCGCTTCGGCCCAGGATACGCCGCCGCTCCTCTCACCCGAGGCGGCCCGCGCGATAGCGTCCGAAGTCTCCGGCGGCGCGGCGAAGCGCATTGTGCAGGCGCTGTCGCTCCACCACCGCATGCGGGGCTCGGAAGGCTATCGCGCCGCCGCCGAGCTGATCCGGGACCGGCTGAAGGCCTACGGCCTCGCCGAGGCGGACATCATCTCCCTGCCCGCGGACGGCACGATCTTCTACGGCACCCAGCGCTCTCGGCCGGCCTGGAACGCCTCTTTCGCCGAGCTCTGGGAAGAACGGCGGGAAGACGGGCGCTGGCGCGACGCGGAGCGGATCGCCTCCTGGGCCGACCAGCCCATCACCCTCGCTCAGGACAGCGTCGCCGGCGCCGCCGAAGCGGAGCTGGTGGATGTCGGCGCCGGCACCTCGGCCAGGGATTATGAGGGGCGCGACGTCCGCGGCAAGCTCGTCCTGACCTCCTCGCAGCCCGGTGCGGTGGCGCGCCTCGCCGTCACCGAGCGGGGCGCCGCCGGCATCATATCCTGGGCGCAGAACCAGAAGACCGGCTGGTGGGGCGACGATCGCGACCTTATCCGCTGGGGCCATCTCGATACGTGGGACGATCCGAGCTTCGCCTTCATGGTCTCGCCCGCCCGCGCCGACGCCTGGCGGGCGAGGCTCGCGAAGGGCGAGACGGTGCGGCTGCGGGCCAAGGTGGAGGCCGGCCGCTCGCCCGGCGCCTATCTGATCCCCACCGCGGTGATCGCGGGGGCGGACAGGACGCACGAGATCGTCCTCTCCTGCCACCTCGACCATCCTTCGCCGGGCGCGAACGACAATGCCAGCGGCTGCGCGGGCATATTGGAGGTGGCCCGCAGCCTCGACCGCCTGGTGAAGGAGGGCCGGCTGCCGCGCCCCCGGCGGACGATCCGCTTCATCTGGCCCTGCGAGGTGGAATGCACGATCGCCCTGCTGAACGGCCGGCCGGAGGTGCCGAAGCGGACGCTGGCGACGATCCACCTCGACATGATCGGCGGCAATACCGACATCACCCACGGTACGCTCAAGGTGGAGGGGTCGCCGCCCAGCCTGCCGAGCTTCGTCAGCGACGTGGGCTTCGCCATCGGCCGCTTCGTCGACGACCAGTCGCGCTTCTACGCGGAGCGCGGCGCCGCGGCCATGCCGCTGCTCGACCCGGAGGGGACGAAGAACGCCCTTCACGCCCGCATCGGCGGCTTCTCCGAAGGCTCCGACCACCAGGTCTGGGCGGAGGGCAGCTGGAGGGTGCCCGTCGTCTACATCGCCGACTGGCCCGACATCTACATCCACACCGACAAGGATGTGCCGGCGAACCTCGACGCCACGAAGATGAAGCGCGCCATCTTCATCGCCGCCGCTTCGGCCTGGTTCCTGGCGAATGCATCGCAGGCGGACGCCGAAGCGCTCACGATCGCCGCGGGCGCGGAGGCGCGGATGCGCGACGGCGAGGCGCATGTGGGGCGGGTGCTCACGCCGGAGGAGCGCAACCTGCGCAACAGGCTCGGGTGGCGGCACGACGAGGAGGTCGTCCGGTCCCTGTCCCGCTTCGGCATAGGGCCTTGGCAGCCGCTTCCCGAGCTCGCCCGGGCGGAGGCCGAGCTTGCGCGGATCGTGCCGCCGCGCAAGCCCGCGCCCCGGCCGAGCCCGCTCTACCGCCGCAATCCCGATCTCAAGGGGCCGATGGACGGCTTCGGCTATTCCTGGCTCGACGATCATCTGAAGCAGGCGGGGCTGCCGAAGCCCGCGCTCCTCGCGCGCGAGACCGGCGAGGACGGGCCGAGCTTCGGCTACGAGACGCTCAACCTCGTCGACGGGCGCCGGAGCGTGCAGGAGATACGCGACGCCCTCGCCGCGACGGTGGCGCCGGTTCCGCTCGAGGAGGTCGCCGCCTATCTGGCGACGCTGGAGCGTCTCGGCGTCATCCGACGTTAGGAGGAGCGATGGAATCGCTGGTGACGACGGAATGGCTGGAGCGGGCGCTGGGCGCGGCGGACCTGCGCGTCGTCGATGCGACCTGGACCCTCCCAGCGGACCGCCGGTCGCCGCGCGCCGAATATGAGGCCGGTCACATCCCGGGCGCGGTCTTCCTCGACATAGACGAGGTCGCGGACACCGCGTCGCCCTATCCCCACATGCTCCCCTCGGAGGCCGACTTCGCCGCCCGGATGCAGGCGCTCGGCCTGGACGAGGGCGCGCGGATCGTCGTCTACGACGACAGCCCGTTGCACAGCGGCGCGCGCGTCTGGTGGATGCTGCGCAGCTTCGGCGCTCGCGACGTGGCGCTCCTCGACGGCGGGCTCGCCAAGTGGCGGCGGGAAGGGCGCCCGCTCGAGAGCGGCAGCCCCGAGGTGCGGCCCGCCCGCTTCACGCCTTCGCTCGATCCCGAAGCGGTAGCCGACAAGGGCTTCGTCCGCTCCATCCTCGGCGACGGCGGTTACGACATCGTAGACGCCCGCGGCCCGGCGCGCTTTTCGGGCGAGGAAGCCGAGCCGCGCCCGGGCCTGGCCGGAGGCCACATGCCCGGCGCGAAGAACCTGCCGCAGGGCCGGCTGTTCGAGGCCGACGGCACCTGGAAGCGCGGCGAGGCTCTTCGCGAGGCTTTCGCGGCGGCGGGCGTCGACCTCTCCCGGCCGATGGTCGCGACCTGCGGGTCCGGCGTCACCGCGGCCGTCCTGCTGTTCGGCGCTCACCTGCTCGGGAAAGGAGACGTCAGGCTCTACGACGGCAGCTGGTCCGAATGGGGCGCGGACCCCGACCTTCCCAAGGCGACGGGCCCCGCATGAAGGGAAAGCGCCCCTCGACCGGCCTGGTCCATGGCGGGCGCCGGCCGGAATGGCGCGGCCGGCTGGTCAATCCTCCCGTCCATCGCGGCTCCACCGTCCTGTTCGACAGCGTCGCGGAGATGGGCGCGGCGGCGCCCGCGTTCGGCAAGTCTTATTACGGCCTCCACGGCAGCCCCACCACCTGGTCGCTGGCCGAAGCCCTCACCGAGCTGGAGCCGGGGGCGGGGGGGACGATGCTCTATTCCTCCGGCCTCGCGGCGGTGACCGCGGCCCTGATGACCGTGCTGTCGGCGGGCGACGAGCTGCTGATGGTCGACAGCGTCTATGGGCCGACCCGGCGCTTCTGCGACGGCTTGCTCAGGCGCTACGGCGTCGCCACCCGCTATTACGATCCCCTGATCGGCGCCGAGATCGCCGGGCTGATCGGCGAGCGCACGCGGGCCGTCTTCCTCGAAAGCCCCGGCTCCCTGACGATGGAGGTGCAGGACGTCCCCGCCATCTGCGCGGCGGCGCGGGCGAGGGGAGTCGTCACCCTCATCGACAACACCTGGGCGACGCCGCTCTTCTTCCCCGCCCTGGCGGCGGGCGTGGACCTGACGATCCTGGCGGCGACCAAATATATCGCCGGCCATGCCGACGTGATGCTCGGCTCCGTCACCGCGACCCCCGCCTGGTATGGCAAGCTGGAGCGGACCAGCTGGGATCTCGGCCATGCCGTCAGCCCGGACGACGCCTGGCTGGGCGCCCGCGGCCTTCGGACGCTCGACGTGCGGCTGCGCCGGCACGAGGAGAATGCGCTGCGCGTGGCGGAGTGGCTGCAGGCGCAGCCGCAGGTCGCGGCGGTCCTTCATCCGGCGCTGCCCGCCTGTCCCGGCCACGCCCTTTGGGCGCGCGACTTTCGAGGCTCGTCGGGCCTCTTCTCCTTCGTCCTTCGCGGCGGCGGCGACGCCGATCGGGCGCGACTGATCGACGCGCTGACGCTGTTCGGCCTCGGCTATAGCTGGGGCGGCTTCGAGAGCCTGGCCGTCCCCGTGGATCCGCAGCGCCTGCGCACCGCCGCGCCCTGGCGGGCCGAAGGGCCGCTCGTCCGCCTTCATGTCGGCCTCGAGGATCCGGCCGACCTGATCGAGGACCTCGCCGCCGCTCTCGCGGGCTATCCGACCTCGTGAGGAGCATCTTCGATACGTTCGGGGTGACCTGGCCGAAACATGCCGACTGGGTGTCGGCCGGCGCCGCGATCCTCCTCATCTCGCTCGCCTGGGCGGCGGCGCACCTGCTGGCGCGCTCGATCGGCCCCCGCCTCGCCGCCTTCTGGAGCCGCCGCGGCGCTCGCGGCGAGGAGCTGGCGGCGCACATGTGCAGCCTCAGCCGCTATCTGGCCGCCCTGGTGCTCACCGCCATCATGCTCAATGCCGACGCCTGGCGCCCGCTGGCGCTGATCGTGCTCGGCCTTGCCATCGCGGTTCCCGCGGCCCTCCTCGTGCTCGGAATCCTGCGGGCGGTGCAGATCGCGACGTGGATCGCCGCAGTCCTCGCCGCCGTCACCTTCGTCGCGTTGCTCACCCGCGCCGTCGGCAGCCTGAGGCCGGTCACCGATGTGCTCGACAGGATCGGCTTCGACGCCGGCAAGGTCCGCGTTTCGCTGCTCAGCGCGATCGAGACCGGGGTGACCTTGATCGCGCTCTATGCCGCGGTGAAGCTGCTCAACCGGATCGCCGCCGAATCGATCAAGCGTGCCCGCGGGCTCGACGCGACCCAGCAGCTGCTCGCCCAGAAGCTGGCGGGCGTCGCCATCGTCGTCGTCGCCTTCTTCGTCGGCATCGATCTGCTCGGCATCGATCTCACCGCCTTCACCGTCTTCTCCGGCGCCTTCGGCCTTGCGGTCGGCTTCGGCCTTCAGAAGACGTTCGGCAACCTCATCGCCGGCATCATCCTGCTGATGGACCGCTCGGTGAAGCCGGGGGACGTGATCGTCGTCGGCGACAGCTTCGGACATGTCTCGAAGATCGGCATCCGCGCGGTCTCGATCGTCACCCGCGACGGCAAGGAGCATCTCATCCCGAACGAGAATCTGATGACTCAGGAGGTTGAGAACTGGTCCTATTCGAGCCGCGACGTCCGAGTCCACATTCCCGTCGGCGTCTCCTACGATTGCGACCTGGCGCTCGCGCAGAAGCTGATGGTCCAGGCCGCGAAGGAGGCCAAGCGGGTGAAGGACACGCCGCCGCCGAGCGTGTGGCTCCGCGCCTTCGGCGAGAGCAGCGTCGATCACGAGATACTGGTGTGGATCGCCGACCCCGAAGCCGGCATCGGCAGCGTGCGTTCGGAAGTGCTCAACCGCGTCTGGGCCTTGTTCAAGGAGCACGGCGTGGTGCTCCCCAATCCGCAGCGGGACATCCATGTCAAGGACTGGCCGGGCCCGCCGGGCGCGGCCGGAGGCTAGAGCACGCTGGGTTTAGCTTGATCCGCTCATCCTGAGTAGGGACTGAGCCTGGCGAAGCCTGTCCTGAGCGACGCCGCAGGCGGCGTCGAAGGGTCCCGTATCGAAGGACCGTCCTTCGAGACGCCGGTTCGACAAGCTCACCGGCTCCTCAGGATGAGCGGGAGGGAGTGCGTCAACCTAATCTCTCAACGCTCCAGGAAACGGCGCCTTCGAGTCGGCGCAGCGCGCCGCGGAGCTCGTCGGCGAGGCGCTTCGCCGCGGCGGCATAGGGCCGGCCGGAGTCGCGAAGCGCGAGAAGCGTCTCGACGCCGAGGGCGGCCCATCGCTCCGTCTCGGCGGCGATCCGGTCGAAGCGACGCTGCGCGACCGGCGGCGCAGCCTCATAGGCGCCGCTGATCCGCGCCGCCTCGTCCAGGGCGGCGTCGGCGCGCGCCGGGCCCTGCCCGGCAATCTCGCCGACCAGGGTCAGCACCTGGCGGAGCTGCGCCACCTGGCCGCAGGCGTCCGCGAAGCCGGGAACGTAGGGATGTCCGCCTTGGTGAGTCATGGCCGCGCCATAGCCGGTGCGCCGCTAAGGAAGGGCTAACGGCTCCGCGCGGTTGCGGCAGCGGGGAGGGTGAGGCAGGGGAGGGGGATGGTCCGCCCCTCGCTCGCCTCCCTTCTCCTCCTGCTCGTGTCCGCAGAGGCTGCCGCCCAGGAGGCGGAGCCGGCCCGTGTCGCCTCGCCGGGTCTGGAGGTCGGCGGAGACGTCACCTTGCTCTCCGACTACCGCTTTCGCGGAATCTCCCGCTCGAACGGCGATCCTGCGCTTCAGGGGCGCCTTACTTTCTCCCTGCCGAGCGGCCTCTACGCCGGTGCCCGCGGCACCACGCTCAAGGGCCTCGCGAGCCGCGCCGATCTGGAGTTCGATCTCTACGCCGGCTACACCGCCGACCTCGGCGTCGGCACCTCGCTCGACGGCGGGATCCTCTATTACGCCTTTCCCGGCGCGGACGGCGCATCGGGCTATGTCGAGCCTTATGCCGCCCTCTCGCACACGCTTGGGCCCGTGGAGGCGACGCTCGGCGCCAAATATGCGCCCTCGCAGCGGGCGATCGGCGGCGACGACCGCCTCTATCTGTTCGGGGAGGTGGAGGCCGGCATCCCGGCGACGCCGCTCACCCTCAGCGCCCAGGCGGGCTGGCAGGATGCCGGGAGGTTCGGCCGCTACTGGAACTGGTCGCTCGGCGGCCGCTACGCGATCGGCCCGGTCGAAGCGGGCCTGCGCTACGTCGACACGGATCTTGCCGACCTTCCGGGCCAGCGCGGCGGCATCGTCGCCTCGCTGGGCTTCCGCTTCTGACCTACTGAGGCGTGGTCACCGTCGCGTCGCGGCCGGGGCCGGGAGGGGCGGCGACGATCGTCTGGGTGGTCGCGCCCTTGTCGACCACGGTCGTGGCGGGATCGCCCGCGACGGAGCGGGCGCCGGCCGCGACCCGGTCCGAGCCGGCGGCGTCGAGCAGGCGGCTTTCGGACTGGCTGCGCGGGGCCGGGCCGCCGAACAGGGCTTCGAGCGCCTGGGTGCGGGCGTCGCTGCTCTCCGCGGTCGGCTGGCCGGCGCGCGGCGGCACCAGAGAGTAATCGGGCGGGATGACGAGCGGGGCGTTGCGCGCCACGGCGAATTCGTCCGGGCGGGTGCGCCCGGCAATGCCGCCCGTGCCGCAGCCGGCGAGGAGCAGGGCGGCGGCCGGCAGCGCCAGGCCGAGGGTCACGATACGCATAGTCACTTGTCCTCCAGGGGCGTCTTCCGGTCGCGCGTCAACAGCGCCCGCACGAGCAATAGCAGGACGCCGATGGTAATGGCAGCGTCGCCGACATTGAAGACCAAAAACGGGCTGATGTCGCCGAAATGCAGATGGGCGAAGTCGACGACGTGGCCGAGCCTGACCCGGTCGAGGATGTTTCCCATCGCCCCGCCCAGCACGAGGGCCAGCGCGAGGGCGTCGTCGCGCCGCCGCTCGCGCCACAGCCAGGTCGCGACGAAGATCGCGATGGCCGCGGTCATCGCCACCAGCGCCCAGCGTCCGAGATGGCTGCCGGCGGTGAGGAAGCCCATCGACACGCCCGGATTGGGGACCCAGCGCAGCTCGAAGATGGGCAGCAGCTCGATCTTCTGCCGCGCCTCGAGCTGGAGGATGTAGGTGACGATCCACTTGCTCGCTTGGTCGACGGCGAAGACCGCCAGAGCGACCGACAGGCCAAGCACGCGGTTCCGGCGCACCCGGTCCGGCACCGCCGGCGGCGACGCCGTCGCCTCACCCTCCACTGCCTCAGCCATTCACCACCTCGTCGCAGCGGGCGCAGAGCGCACCCTCTTCCTCCACCTCCGGCAGGTGGCGCCAGCAGCGGCCGCACTTCAGCCGCTCGGTCCGCGCCGCCTCGATCGAATCCGTCTCGCCCGGCACGACCTCCGAGACGATGTAGATTTCGGCGAGCTCCTCCAGATCCTCGTCGGTGAAGTCCAGCTCCATGGCCGGATAGAGCACCTTGGCCTCCAGGCTGGAGCCGATCACCTTCTCCCGCCGCAGCGGCTCGATCGCCTCGGTCACCCGCTCCCGCGAGGCGCGCACGAGGCCCCATTTGCTCCCCAGCGCCGGGTCTCGCCACGCCGCTTCTATCTCCGGCCATTCGAGCAGGTGGACCGAGCCTTCGCCCGGGAAGCGGGTCTGCCAGACCTCCTCGGCGGTGAAGCAGAGCACGGGCGCCAGCCAGCGCACGAGCGCGTGGAAGACGGTGTCGAGCACCGTCCGATAGGCCCGGCGCTTGGGCGAGGACGGCGCGTCGCAATAGAGGCTGTCCTTCCTGATGTCGAAGAAGAAGGCGCTCAGATCCTCGTTGGCGAAGGCCGCGATCAGGCGGACGTAGCGGTTGAACTCGAAATCGTTCGCCGCCTGCCTCAGCTCCGAGTCCAGCTCCGCCAGGCGGTGCAGCACCCAGCGCTCCAGCTCCGGCATCTGCGCGGCCGGCACCCGCTCCTCGTCGGTGAAGCCGTCGAGCGCGCCGAGCAGGTAGCGGAAGGTGTTCCTGAGCTTCCGGTAGGCGTCGGTGGTGGTGGCGAGCACCTCCCTGCCGATCCGCACGTCCTCGAAATAGTCGGTCGAGGCGGCCCACAGGCGCAGGATGTCGGCGCCGCTTTCCTTGATGACGGCGAGCGGATCGACGGTGTTGCCGAGGCTCTTCGACATCTTGCGCATGTTCTGGTCGAGCGCGAAGCCGTGGGTGAGCACCGCCTCGTAGGGGGCGCGCCCGCGAGTCCCGCAGCTCTCGAGCAGGGAGGATTGGAACCAGCCGCGATGCTGGTCGGAGCCCTCGACGTAGAGGTCGGCGCGGACGCCCTGCCCGTAGCGCGCCTCGACGACATAGGCATGGGTCGAGCCGCTGTCGAACCAGACGTCGAGGATGTCGGCGACCGGCTCATATTCCTCGAGGCTGTAGCCGTTGCCGAGCAGGGCCTGGTGGTCGGCGCCGAACCAGGCGTCGGCGCCGCCCTCGTGGAAGGCGCGGATGATGCGCGAGTTGACCACCGGGTCCCTCAGATAGTCGCCGGTCTCGCGGTGGACGTAGAGCGCGATCGGCACGCCCCAGGCGCGCTGGCGGCTGATCACCCAGTCGGGCCGCCCCTCCACCATCGCCCGGATGCGGTTGCGCGATTTCTCCGGCACCCACCGCGTCTCGTCGATCGCGCGAAGGGCGGTGGCTCTAAGCCCCTCTCCCTGGAGGGGAGAGGGGTTGGGGTGAGGGGGTACGGCCGCCGGGCCCTCACCCTGGCTCGCTTCGCTCGCCTGTCCCTCTCCCCTTGAGGGAGAGGGAAGGGCGTCCATCGGGATGAACCATTGCGGCGTGCACCGGAAGATGATCTTGGCCTTGGACCGCCAGCTGTGCGGGTAGGAATGGCGGAAATCCGCCGAGGCCGCGAGCAGCGCCCCCGCTTCCTCGAGGTCCGAGCAGATCGGCCCCTCCGGCGCGTTGAACCTGTTGTTGATCACCGAGCCGCCGCCCGGCAGCCAGGCCCAGTCCGGCCGGTAGAAACCGGCGTCGTCCACGGCGAAGACCGGGTCGATGCCGTTCGCCTTGCACAGCAGGAAATCGTCCTCGCCATGGTCCGGCGCCATGTGGACGATGCCCGTGCCCGCCTCGGTGGTGACGAAGTCGCCGGCGAGGAACGGCCGCGGCCTCGCGAAGAACCCGCCGAGCCGGTGCATCGGGTGCCGGGCGACCGTGCCGGCGAGGTCCGAGCCCTTGAACCGGGGCCCGTCATCCCGGCGAAGGCCGGGATCTCCCTGCCCCTGTTCGGAAGAAGCGGGATTCCGGCTTCCGCCGGAATGACGGGAGAGGGTTTGGGCGGCGAGGGCCTCCGCGACGAGCAGGCGTCTGCCGCCGACCTCCAGGAGCCGGTAGTCCACGTCCGGCCCATAGGCGATCGCCTGGTTGACCGGGATCGTCCACGGCGTCGTCGTCCAGATCGCCGCGTGGGCGCCGACCAGCTCCGGGATCGGGCTTTCGACGATCTCGAACGCCACGTCGATCTGGGTCGAGACGATCTCCTCATATTCGACCTCGGCCTCGGCGAGCGCAGTCTTCTCGACCGGCGACCACATGACCGGCTTGGCGCCCCGGTAGAGCCGGCCGCTCTCGGCGAAGGTCAGCAGCTCCTCGACGATCTTCGCCTCGGCCTCGAACTTCATGGTCAGATAGGGATCGTCCCACTCGCCCATCACCCCGAGGCGCTGGAACTGCTCGGACTGCGTCGCCACCCACTTCTCGGCATAGGCGCGGCATTCGGCGCGGAATTCGCGCGGCGGCACCGCGTCCTTGTCGAGCTTCTTCTTTCGATACTGCTCCTCGATCTTCCACTCGATGGGCAGGCCGTGGCAGTCCCAGCCGGGCACGTAGGGCGCGTCCTTGCCCATCAGCGACTGGGAGCGCACGACGATGTCCTTGAGGATCTTGTTCATCGCGTGGCCCATGTGGATGTCGCCGTTGGCGTAGGGCGGGCCGTCGTGGAGGATGAAGCGCTCGCGGCCCGCGCGGGCCTCGCGCAGGCGCTGGTAGAGCCCCTCGGCCGCCCAGCGGGCGAGGATCGCCGGCTCCTTGGCGGCGAGCCCGGCCTTCATCGGGAAATCCGTCTTGGGCAGGAAGACGGTGTCGCGCCAATCCTGCTTGGGGCTCTCGGGTCTGTCGGACATTGCGGGCGCGGCTTAGCCGGAGGGGTCGCCGCCGTCTAGCGGCGCAGCGCCGGGCCCATGGTGTAGAAGTCGTCGACCCACAACCAGCCGTGGAAGTCGGCCGGCAC
>JAFANP010000011.1 GCA_019232625.1 Alphaproteobacteria bacterium
GTGATCAAGGACCTCGTGCCCGATTTCACGCATTTCTACGCTCAATATTCTTCCATCCAGCCCTGGCTGAAGACGGTGACGCCGCCTCCGTCAGGCAAGGAGAGGCTGCAGACCCCGGAGGACCGCGCCAAGCTCGACGGGCTCTACGAGTGCATCTTGTGCGCCTGCTGCACCACCGGCTGCCCGAGCTACTGGTGGAACGGCGACCGCTATCTCGGGCCCGCCGCGCTGCTGCAAGCGCAGCGCTGGCTGGTCGATAGCCGCGATGAGACCACCGGCGATCGGCTCGACGAGCTCGAAGACCCGTTCCGGCTGTATCGCTGCCACACGATCATGAACTGCGCGAACGTCTGCCCCAAGGGGCTCAACCCCGCCAAGGCGATCGCCGAGACCAAGAAGCTGCTTGCGGAGCGGGCGGTATGAATCCTCCCCTCCCGCAGGCGGGAGGGGACCGAGGGGTGGGGCTGACTTGCGCCGCGGCCACGACTCCGCACGACCCCACCCCCGGCCCCTCCCGCAAGCGGGAGGGGAGGGCTTGACCGAGCGCCGCCTCCATCCGCTCATCCGCCATCATCCCGACCCGAACCATCCCGGCTGGTGGACGTGGGACCTGCCGGACACGGACCGGTACAACGCCACCATCGGCAAGCTGCTCGTCCGCGGCGACGGCGCCGGCCGCGGGCGGTGCCGGATGTTCCCGGGGCACGCGCATTCGAACCTGGGGAACATCGTCCACGGCGGGGCGATCCTCACCTTCATCGACATGGCGATGTTCGCGGGCGGCTATGCCGCGGGCGGCGATTTCGGGCCGTCGGTGACGCTCGATCTCTCGACCCAGTTCCTCTCCGGCGCGAAGCTCGGCGTGCCGCTCGACGCCACCGTCGAGCTTCTGCGCGAGAGCAAGCGGATGGCGGTGATGCGCGGCCTCGTCGAGCAGGAGGGGGAGGCGATCGCCGCCTGGTCCGGAACGCTGAGGAAGCTTGCCGGCCGTGGGCGCGGTTAGCGCGCGCTACCAGGCGCTGCTGGCGGCCGGCGAGCTCCGCCCCGACCCCGACCAGGCTCGGGCGGTGGCCGTGCTGGACCGCCTCGCCGCCGCGCTCTCGGACGGGGCCGAGCCCGGCCTGCTCTCGCGCCTGCTCGGCCGGCGGCGGCCGCAGCCCCGCGGCGTCTATCTGTGGGGCGGCGTCGGGCGGGGAAAGTCGATGCTGATGGACCTCGCCTGCGCGGCGATCGAGGTCGAGGCGAAGCGCCGGGTCCATTTCCACGAGTTCATGCTGGAGGTGCACGAGCGGCTTCGAGTCGAGCGGATGAAGGAGAAAGGCGACCCGATCCCCCCGGTGGCCGAGGCGATAGCGGCCGAGGCGCGGCTCCTCGCCTTCGACGAGATGGTGATCAACAACAGCGCCGACGCGATGATCCTCTCGCGGCTCTTCGCTCAGCTGCTGGAGGCGGGGGTGACGGTGATCGCGACGTCGAACCGTCCGCCGCGCGACCTCTATCTCGGAGGGCTCAACCGCGAGCTCTTCCTTCCGTTCATCGACCTCGTCGAGCGGGAGATGGACGTCGTGCCGCTGAACGGCCCCACCGACTACCGGCTGCAGCGGCTCGGCGGCTTCCCCACCTGGTACGTGCCGAACGGGGCCGAGGCGACGGCCGCGCTCAGCGCCGCCTTCTTCCGCCTCACCGACTATCCGCCGGAGGACCGTGCCCACGTTCCCGCCGAGGACATAGCCGTGCCGGGCGGCCGGACCCTCCACGTCCCCAAGAGCCTGAAGGGCGTCGCCGTCTTCTCGTTCAAGCGCCTGTGCGGCGAGGCGCGGGGCGCGGCGGACTATCTGGCGGTGGCGCGCCGCTATCACAGCGTGATCCTGGTCGGGATACCCGTGATGGGGCCGGAGAATCGCAACGAGGCGGCGCGCTTCGTGACGCTGGTCGACGAGCTTTACGAGCACAAGGTGAAGCTCCTCGCCGCCGCCGACGCGGAGCCGGCGGAGCTCTACCCGGCCGGCGACGGCGCCTTCGAGTTCCAGCGCACCGTCTCCCGCCTGATCGAGATGCAGTCGGCCGACTATCTCGCGGCGGGCCACGGCGAGGAAGGTTGAATCCTTTTCGCAAAGCGGGGTTCGGGTGAGCTCGTGAGCCGGAGGCTTCGCGCTCGGGAGAGGCGAAGGGCTTCCGCTGGAGTCGCGCTGTCTTTTATAATTGACACTTGCGGAACTGTCGGTTATAAACGACGTTGTGAGCTACGAGGTCGCCACCACTGAGGAATTTGACCGTTGGCTGGATGCTCAGCACGCAGATGTTCGCGAGCTGATCGCCACCCGTATCTTGCGGGCCCAGGCGGGACTGTTCGGCGATCACGCCTCGATTGGAGGCAGGGTCAGCGAGCTGCGTATCCATGTCGGGCCGGGCTATCGGGTCTATTATACGATCCAAGGGCGTATGCTGGGGGCACAAAGAAGACGCAGAACAAGGACATAAAGAATGCCAAAGGGTTGGCCGCTGACCTATAGCGGCACTGTAATGGTTTTGGTCCAGGAAGGACAGGTAACATGGCACTCGCAATCAAGCGCTTCGACGCATCCAAGCACTTCGAGAGCCCCGAAGCACAAGCACGTCTCGTCGACGACGCGCTCCGCAGTGGCAACGCTGGGTACATCGCAAACGCCATCGGCGTTGTAGCGCGGGCTCGCGGCATGAGCGCACTTGCAAAAGCCACCGGCCTGAGCCGCCAAGCTCTATATTCTGCCCTCAGCGAGGACGGGAATCCTTCACTCGACACGATTGTGAAGGTCACCCACGCCTTGGGAATCGAGCTTCACGCCGGCGCAGCGGCCAACGAGGCGGAGCCGCAAGCCGAGCTTAAAGCCTATGCCTGATGCTCCGTAGCGTTGAGGGCCGCCGGAATGGCGGTCTACCGGGTCGACGGCTCCCGCGGCGTGGTTTCCCAACGGCGTGCGCGCCGCGGCGCGACGAGCGGCAGCCAGTCCAGGCCTTCAACGAGGAGATTGACCGTAAGTCGACGTGCTGACCGCGCCGGACTGCGACGCCGAGATCATCCGAGAATGTCGAAACCCGTCAGCCGCCGACCCGTCTCTCGAGGAAGAGGGGACCAAGGGAGCATTGGCGAGGAAGGTTGACGGGGCGACCGCCGCGGGTCCAGCGTCCGCCCCGCCATCACGGGGAGGTTTCTCATGCGTCTCGCGCTCGCCGCCGCTCTCGGACTGCTTTCGACCGGCGCCCTCGCCGCCGATCCTCCCGCAGATACCTGGAAGGCGAAGGGGCGGGAGATATTCCAGCATGCGATCGAGATCCCGACCGTCGAGGGGCGCGGCCAGGTTCCCGCCCTGGCCCAGTGGCTGGCCGACCAATACAAGGCGGCGGGATGGGCCGAGGCCGACATCCACGTCATCTCCTATGAAGGCAATCCCGGCAACCAGACCGCCGGCCTGGTGGTGCGCTGGCCCGCCGCCAGGCCCTCGGGCAAGAAGCCGATCCTGCTCATGGCCCACATGGACGTGGTGGAGGCCAAGCCGGCCGACTGGTCGATGGACCCGTTCAAGTTCGTCGAGAAGGACGGCTATTTCTACGGGCGCGGCACCAGCGACATCAAGCAGGGCGTCACCGCCGTCACCACCGCCCTGCTGAGGCTGCGCGCCTCCGGCTTCAAGCCGACCCGCGACATCGTCGTCCTGTTCACCGGCGACGAGGAGACGAGCGGCAAGGGCGCCCAGCTCGGCGCGACCGAGTGGCGCAAGTGGACCGACGCGGAGTTCGCGCTCAACTCGGACGGGGGCGGCGGCGGCGTCGGCAAGGACGGGCGCTGGCTCGGCTTCGCGCTGCAGACGGCGGAGAAGACCTACTCCATGTACAGCTTCACCGTCCGCAACCCGGGCGGCCACAGCTCCAAGCCCCGGCCCGACAACGCCATCTACCAGCTCGCCCACGCCCTCGAGCGGCTGGAGAAATACCGCTTCACACCGCAGCTCAACGAGACGACGCGCGCCTATTTCGGCGTGCGCGAGAAGAGCGAGAAGGGGCCGCTCGGCGATGCGATGCGCCGCTGGCTCGCCAATCCGGGCGACGGCGCGGCGGCCGACATCATCGAAGCCGATCCCGGCGAGGTCGGCCTCACCCGGACCCGCTGCGTCGCCACCCGCCTGGAAGGCGGCCATGCCGACAACGCCCTGCCGCAGCTCGCCCGCGCCACGATCAACTGCCGGATCATGCCCGGGACCGAGCCGGCGGCGGTGCGCGACGAGCTGGAGCGTGTCGCGGCCGATCCGGGCGTGGTCGTGGAGCGGACCGACAACCAGGCGATGTCGCTCGCCTCGCCGCTCAGGCCCGACGTGGTCGCCGCCTATACGGCCGCCGTCCATCGCCGCCACCCGCAGGCGCCGATCATGCCCGAGATGAGCACCGGCGCCTCCGACGCCCGGCCGTTCCGGGTCGCCGGCATTCCGGTCTACGGGGTCGACGGCTCGTGGGGCGTCATCCCCGACGACATGCGCGCCCACGGCCGGGACGAGCGTCTGCCCGTCCAGGCGCTGTACGACGACATCGACCATTGGGTGGACCTGCTGACCGCGCTTGCGGGGAAGTGAGGTGAATGGATGGGGACAGTAACTATTTTCCGGCGGAGGCCGTGCCTGTGCCGCCGCCGCGGGGGAAAATAGTTACTGTCCCCATTTGTGCCCCAGCGCGCCGGGCGACGGAGGTTGCCCGCTCCCGCCTTCGGGGCTAGGGGGTCGCGACGTCTCGCGGCCGCCGCTCGCGGCCGACTCCACAGATAAGGATCGGGAGCTCGCATGGCTCGGAAGAAAATCGCCCTCATCGGCTCGGGAATGATCGGCGGCACGCTCGCCCACCTGGCCGCGATCCGCGAAATGGGCGACATCGTGCTGGTCGACGTCGCCGAGGGCATCCCGCAGGGCAAGGCGCTCGACCTCGCCCAGGCCGGCCCGGTCGAGGGCTATGACGCGAAGCTCACCGGCACCCAGGATTATGCCGACATCGCCGGCGCCGACGTCTGCATCGTCACCGCCGGCGTCGCCCGCAAACCGGGCATGAGCCGCGACGACCTGCTCGGCATCAACCTCAAGGTGATGAAGGCGGTGGGCGAGGGGATCAAGGCCCATGCGCCGGACAGCTTCGTCATCTGCGTCACCAACCCGCTCGACGCGATGGTGTGGGCGCTGCGGGAATTTTCCGGACTGCCGCACCGGCGCGTCGTCGGCATGGCCGGCGTGCTGGACAGCGCCCGCTTCCGCCACTTCCTCGCCGAGGAGTTCGACGTCTCGGTGGAGGACGTCACCGCCTTCGTTCTCGGCGGCCACGGCGACACGATGGTGCCCGTCCCCGCTTATTCGGCGGTCGCCGGCATCCCCGTCCCCGACCTCATCCGCATGGGCTGGTCGACTCAGGAGAAGATAGACGCCATCGTCCAGCGGACCCGCTCGGGCGGCGGCGAGATCGTCGCCCTGCTGAAGAGCGGCTCGGCTTATTACGCGCCGGCGACCAGCGCGATCGCGATGGCCGAGAGCTATCTTAAGGACAAGAAGAGGGTGCTGCCCGCCGCCGCCTACCTCCAGGGCCAATATGGGGTGGACGACCTCTATGTCGGCGTGCCGGTGGTGATCGGCGCCGGCGGCGTCGAGCGCATCGTCGAGATCGCGCTCGACGACGCGGCGAAGGCGAATTTCGACGTGTCGGTCGCGGCGGTGAAGGAGCTGCTGGAGGCTTGCAAGAACATCGACTCCAGCCTCGCCTGACGCGACGTGCTGGTTCCGGCGTCCCTCCTGGCTCCTGCGCTTGCGGCGATGCTGCAGGCCGCCGCGCCGCCCCCGGCGCAGGGGGTCGAGGCTGACAATCCGGTGACCGCGCAGCTCGCGTCGATGTTCATCTCGGCCTGCCTCGACGGGCGGCTCGACCTGCGGCCCGACCAGGGCAGGGAAGTCAGCCGGAAGGCGCTGCCCGCCTCGGACCAGGACGATGCGAGGGGGAGCAAGTCGGCGCGATACTTCAGGATCGTGAAGCCGGCGAAGGCGGTCCTGGTGATGGCCGACTACGATCCCCCGGCCCGCGACGGCCGCGTCTATCTCTGCATGATCGACACGCCCCGTCTCGACGTCAAAGCGGCTGGGAGGCTGATCGACTCGGCGCTCAAGGGCCTGCATCCGGCCCGCAGCTTCGGCGAGAGCAGCTACGACGCCTTCGTTCCGCAGGAGCGCGTCTCGATCTATGTGAGCCGCACGCAGATGGCCCTCACCCGGCTCGACCAGGCCGCGGCCGACAGGATCATCGCCAAGTTCGCCAAGATACGCGCCGCGCCGACGCGCTGACGCCAAGAAGGATCCAGAATGTCCATCCTCGTCAATTCCGAGACCAAGGTCATCACCCAGGGCTTCACCGGCAAGCAGGGGACCTTCCATACCGAGCAGGCGATCGCTTACGGCACCAAGGTGGTCGGCGGGACCTCGCCGGGGAAGGGCGGCGGCACCCATCTCGGCCTTCCGGTGTTCGACACGGTGCAGGAGGCGAAGGACGCGACCGACTGCGACGCGTCGGTGATCTACGTGCCGCCGCCCGGCGCCGCGGACGCCATCCTCGAGGCGATCGACGCCGAGGTGCCTCTGATCGTCTGCATCACCGAGGGCATCCCGGTGCTCGACATGGTGCGCGTGAAGCGCGCGCTGACCGGCTCGAAGTCGCGGCTGATCGGGCCCAACTGCCCGGGCGTGCTGACGCCGGGCGAGTGCAAGATCGGCATCATGCCGGGCAACATCTTCAAGAAGGGCTCGGTCGGGGTCGTCAGCCGCTCGGGCACGCTCACCTATGAGGCGGTGTTCCAGACCTCCAACGAGGGGCTCGGGCAGACGACCGCGGTCGGCATAGGCGGCGACCCGGTCAACGGCACCAACTTCATCGACGTGCTGGAGCTGTTCCTCGCCGACCCGGAGACCGAATCGATCATCATGATCGGCGAGATTGGCGGCTCGGCCGAGGAGGATGCCGCCCAGTTCCTGCGCGACGAGGCGCGCGCCGGCCGCTCGAAGCCGACCGTCGGCTTCATCGCCGGCCGCACCGCGCCGCCGGGACGGCGCATGGGCCATGCCGGCGCCATCGTCTCGGGCGGCAAGGGCGCGGCCGAGGACAAGATCGCGGCGATGGAGGCGGCTGGCATTCGCGTCAGCCCGAGCCCATCTGAGCTTGGAAGCACCCTCAGCGCGCTGTTGAAGGGCTGAGGGATAGGCAAGGGCGCCGGCGCGTTTCTCCGGCGGATGGTCGAGAAGGCGGTTAGAGTGGACATCTATAGCGGCGAGCGGGAGCAAGGCCCGAGCTGGGCGCGCGACAATTGGCCGATCGTCGAGCTCGACGAGGTCAATGCCGGACTCGATCCGACGCTGCAGGCGCTCGTCGCGGCGGGCGGCAAGCCGGCCCGGAGCATCGCCGAGGCGGCGGGCAGGGCCGCCGCGGCCGCCGGCAAGTCCGAGGCCGAGGTGGAGCAGGCGGCCCGCGATTCGATCCGAGCGATGATGCTGATCCGCACCTACCGGGTGCGCGGCCACCTCGCCGCCGATCTCGATCCGCTCGGCCTCGTCCATCGCGACCTGCCGGGCGACCTCAGCCCGGAATTCCACGGCTTCACCGCCGCCGACATGAACCGACCGATCTTCCTGTGCGGGGCGCTGGGCTTCGAATGGGCGACGGTGCCGGAGATCGTCCGCGTGCTGCGGGCGAATTACTGCGGCAAGGTCGGCCTCGAATATATGCACATCAACGACCTCGAGGAGCGCCGCTTCCTCCAGGACCGGTTGGAGGGCCGCGACGCCGAGATACGCTTCACCCCCGAGGGCAAGCAGGCGATCCTCGCCAAGGTGATCGAGGGCGAGCAGTGGGAGAAGTTCCTGGCCCGCAAATATGTCGGCACCAAGCGCTTCGGGCTCGACGGCGGCGAATCGATGATCCCGGCCCTCGAGGCGGTGATCAAATATGGCGGCCAGTACGGCGTCGAGGACATCATCTTCGGCATGGCCCATCGCGGCCGCCTCAACGTCCTCGCCAACGTGATGGGCAAGCCCTACCGGGCGATCTTCTCGGAATTTGCGGGCGGCGCGACCAACCCGGCCGACGTCGGCGGCTCAGGCGACGTCAAATATCATCTCGGCACCTCGTCCGACCGGGAGTTCGAGGGGATCAAGGTCCACCTGTCGCTGCTCCCCAATCCCAGCCACCTCGAGGCGGTGAACCCGGTGGTGCTGGGCAAGGCGCGGGCCGAGCAGACCGCCCGCGGCGACGCCGAGGGCGCGCGCGTGCTCCCCGTCCTCCTCCACGGCGACGCCGCCTTCGCCGGCCAGGGCATCGTCGCCGAGTGCTTCGGCTTCTCGGGCCTGCCCGGGTATGGGACGGGAGGGACTATCCACTTCGTCATCAACAACCAGGTGGGCTTCACCACCTCGCCGCAATTCGGCCGCTCCTCGCCTTACCCGTCGGACATCGCCAAGTCGGTCCAGGCGCCGATCCTCCACGTCAACGGCGACGATCCGGAAGCGGTGACCTTCGCCTGCAAGCTCGCCGTCGAGTTCCGCCAGACCTTCAAGCGCGACATCGTCATCGACATGTGGTGCTATCGCCGCTTCGGCCACAACGAGGGCGACGAGCCGAGCTTCACGCAGCCGCAGATGTACGCGGCGATCAAGAACCACCCGCCGGTGAGCGACATATACGGCGCGCGGCTGGTCGAGGAGGGCGTCGTCGACCGCGCCTGGATCGACGGCCAGATCGCCCGCTTCACCGCCACGCTGGAAGCCGAGTTCGAGGCGGCGCGCTCCTATCTTCCCAACAAGGCGGACTGGTTCGAAGGCCGATGGGCCGGCCTCGGCCGCCCCGACACGCCCGAATCCGGCCGCCGCAACGTCGAGACGGCCATCTCGGAGGAGAGCTACCGCGAGGTCGGGCGGGTCCTCACCACCGTCCCCGAGGGCCTCGAGGTCCACAAGACCCTGCAGCGGATCATCGATTCGCGCCGCGCCATGTTCGAGAGCGGCGCGGGCTTCGACTGGGCCACGGCGGAGGCGCTCGCCTTCGGATCGCTGGTCCACGAGGGCTCGCAGGTCCGGCTCTCCGGCCAGGACAGCGGCCGAGGCACCTTCAGCCAGCGCCATTCCGTCTGGGTCGACCAGAAGGACGGGCACAAATATATCCCGCTGTGCCACGCCGGCCCGGGCCGCTTCGAGGTGCGCGACAGCCCGCTCTCGGAGTTCGGCGTGCTCGGCTTCGAATATGGCTACGCCCTGTCGGACCCGCGCACCCTCGTCCTCTGGGAGGCCCAGTTCGGCGACTTCGCCAACGGCGCGCAGGTGATCATCGACCAGTTCATCTCCTCGGGCGAATCGAAATGGCTGCGGGCGAACGGGCTCGTCATGCTGCTGCCGCACGGCTACGAAGGGCAGGGGCCCGAACATTCATCGGCGCGGCCCGAGCGCTACCTCCAGCTCTGCGCCGAGGACAATATCCAGGTCGCCAACTGCACGACCCCGGCCAATTACTTCCACATCCTGCGGCGGCAGATGCACCGCGAGTTCCGCAAGCCGCTGGTCATCTTCACGCCCAAGTCGCTGCTGCGCCACAAGCTCGCCGTGTCCACTGCCGCCGACTTCCTCGGCGACAGCCACTTCAAGCGCCTCCTCTCGGACCCGAACGCGCCGGCGGATGCGGACGTGCGGCGGCTCGTCCTCTGCTCGGGCAAGGTCGCCTACGAGCTTCTCGAGGCGCGCGACAAGGCGGGAGACCGGGCGACGGCGATCGTCAGGGTCGAGCAGCTCTATCCCTTCCCGTCGGAGCCGCTCGTCGAGCGGCTGAAGCGGATGACGAACCTCGAGCACGTCGTCTGGGCGCAGGAAGAGCCGAAGAACCAGGGCTATTGGCATTTCGTCGAGGACACCCTCGAGGCGTGCCTCGCCGCCGCGGCCGTGCGGCCGAAGCGCGCCACCTATGCGGGCCGGGCCAGCTCCGCCTCGCCGGCGACCGGGCTCGCCAAGCGCCATGCATTGGAGCAGGCGGCCTTGATCGCCGAGGCGCTCGGCCATAGTTCCACGCCGCTCACCACGGGCAGCAGCGACGCCGCGCGTCAGCGCAAGGCGGGATAAGGGAAGAGAATGGCGACCGAAGTCAAAGTCCCGACCCTCGGGGAATCGATCACCGAGGCGACGCTCGGCCAGTGGCTGAAAAAGCCCGGCGACGCGGTGAAGGCGGACGAGCCCATCGCCAGCCTTGAGACGGACAAGGTGGCGGTCGAGGTCCCCTCGCCCGTCGATGGGGTGATGGGCGATCAGGTCGTCGCCGAAGGCGCGACCGTCGAGGTCGGCGCGGTGATCGCGCGGATCGAGAGCGGCTCGGGCTCGGGCGCGGGCGCCGGC
Organism: Alphaproteobacteria bacterium; assembly: GCA_019232625.1. GTDB lineage: Bacteria > Pseudomonadota > Alphaproteobacteria > Sphingomonadales > Sphingomonadaceae > Allosphingosinicella. Next base: position 10,419 of record JAFANP010000011.1, read on the forward strand.
CCGGCGGCCGCGACGCCCGCCCCGACCGCCGCCGCCCCCGCCATGACGCCGGTCAACCCGAGCGGACCGGGCGAGAATGTCGAGGTCCGCGCCGAGGAGGCGCACGAGGAGGAAGGCGGGCCTCTGACCCTGTCGCCCTCCGTCCGCCGGCTGGTGCTGGAATTCGGCGTCGACCCGTCGAAGATCAAGGGCACGGGCAAAGACGGTCGGCTGACCAAGGACGACGTCCTCGCCGCCGCGAAGAACCGCGAGGCCTCGGCTCCCGCCGCCGCGGCGTCTCCGCCGCCGCCCCCGCCGCCCTCCGCCCCGGCGCCGGCTTCGGTCGCTTCCGCGCCGGGCGAGCGCCGGGAGGAGCGGGTGCGGATGACGCGCCTGCGCCAGACCGTCGCCCGCCGCCTCAAGGAGGCCCAGAACAGCGCAGCGATGCTGACGACGTTCAACGACGTCGACATGACCGCGGTGATGGACGCCCGCAGCCGCTACAAGGACCTGTTCGAGAAGAAGCACGGCATCCGCCTCGGCTTCATGAGCTTCTTCGTGAAGGCGGCGGTGCTGGCGGCGCGCGACGTCCCGGCAGTCAACGCCTATATCGAGGGCGAGGAGATCGTCTATCACGATTATGTCGACGTCTCGGTCGCCGTGTCGGCGCCCACCGGCCTCGTCGTCCCGGTCGTCCGCAACGCGGATAGGCTGAGCTTCGCCGAGATCGAGAAGACGATCGCCGACTTCGGCCGCCGGGCCAAGGACGGCGCGCTGACCATGGCCGACATGGCCGGCGGCACCTTCACCATCTCCAACGGCGGCGTGTTCGGCTCTCTCCTCTCCACCCCGATCATCAACCCGCCCCAATCGGCGGTGCTCGGAATGCACCGGATCGAGGAGCGGCCGGTGGTGCGGGACGGCCAGATCGTCGCCCGGCCGATGATGTACCTGGCGCTCAGCTACGACCACCGCCTCGTCGACGGCCGCGAGGCCGTGACCTTCCTGGTGCGGATGAAAGAGGCTATAGAGGACCCGACGAGGCTCCTGATCGACCTGTGATCAACTGGCGCGACCATATCCATTCCGACCCCGCCATACTCGGCGGAAAGCCGGTGATCCGCGGCACGCGCATCTCGGTGGAGTTGATCCTCGAATATTTCGTAGACGGTGCCAGCCTCGAGAGCGTCCTCGAGGCCTATGACCACATCACCGCCGAGGACGTCCGCGCGGCCCTGGCTTTCGCACAGGAGATGGTGGCCGACGAAAAGGCACTGGCTCGACAGCGCGCCGCCTGACTTGAAGCTGCTTGCCGACGAGAATCTGCACCCGCTGATCGTCAGGCGGCTGCGCGCGGCCGGGCATGAGGTTGAGTGGGTCAAGGAGACAGGGCCCGGGGCGAAGGACGAGGCGCTTCTTTCCCGATCGGACATAAGTGAACTCGTGCTGGTGACACTCGACAGGGATTTCGGCGACCTGATCTTCCGACAGGGGTTCCCCAGGCCACGAGCCATCCTCTACAGCCGCCTCAACAGGGCGAATCCTCAGGCTATCGCCGATCGCCTCCTCGCGCTGATTGAGCGGGGCCTTGCGGAGAACCATATGACCACCCTCACCGCTCAAGGCGAGCGGCTGAAGCTATTCCCTGGAGTTGCGGATGGCAGACACTGAATTCGACGTGATCGTGATCGGCGCGGGACCGGGCGGCTATGTCGCCGCCATCCGGGCGGCGCAGCTGGGGCTGAGGACGGCGTGCGTCGAGAGCCGCGAGACGCTGGGGGGGACCTGCCTCAACGTCGGCTGCATCCCGTCCAAGGCGCTGCTGCACGCCTCGGAGCTGTTCGAGGAGGCGAACCATGGCACGCTCGCCAAATGGGGAGTCAAGGTCGGGCAGGTCGAGCTCGACCTCGATGCCATGCACGCCGGGCGCAAGGAGGCCGTGGGCGGCCTTACCAAAGGCATCGAGTTCCTGTTCAAGAAGAACAAGGTCGCCTGGCTGAAGGGCCACGCGCGCTTCACCGCCAAGGACGCGATCGACGTCGGCGGCACCGCCTATCGCGCGAAGAACTTCGTCATCGCCACCGGATCGTCGGTGACCCCGCTGCCCGGCGTCGAGATCGACCAGCGGCGGATCGTCGATTCGACCGGCGCGCTGGAGCTGGACAAGGTGCCGGGCCATCTCGTCGTCATCGGCGGCGGGGTGATCGGCCTGGAGCTCGGCTCGGTCTGGAAGCGGCTCGGCGCCAAGGTGACGGTGGTCGAGTATCTCGACCAGATCCTGCCGGGCATGGACGGCGAGGTGCGCAAGGAAGCGAACAAGATCTTCAAGAAGCAGGGCTTCGAGTTCCACCTCTCGACCAAGGTCACCGGCGCCCAGGCGGGCGGCGAAGGCGTGAGGCTGACCGTCGAGCCCGCCGCCGGCGGCGCGGCCGAGACGATCGAGGCGGACGTGGTGCTGGTATCGATCGGGCGGCGGCCGAATACGGACGGGCTCGGCCTCGATGCAGCCGGGGTCCCACTCAACAAGCGCGGCCAGATCGAGGTCGACCACGATTTCCGCACCGCCGTGCCCGGCATCTATGCGATCGGCGACGTCACGCCGGGGCCGATGCTCGCCCACAAGGCCGAGGACGAGGGGGTCGCGGTCGCCGAGATCCTCGCCGGCCAGGTCGGAATCGTCAATCACGACGTGATCCCGAGCGTCGTCTACACCTTCCCCGAAATCGCATCGGTCGGCCTCACCGAGGAGGAGGCCAAGGCGCGGGGCGAGGTGAAGGTGGGCAAGTTCCCGATGATGGCCAACAGCCGCGCCAAGACCAACCGGGAGACGGACGGCTTCGTCAAGATCGTCGCCGACGCGCGATCGGACCGGGTGCTCGGCGTGCACATCATCGCCTCCGTCGCGGGGACGATGATCGCCCAGGCCGCGCAGGCGATGGAGTTCGGCGCCACCTCCGAGGACATCGCCTATACCTGCCACGCCCACCCGACCCATTCGGAAGCGGTCAAGGAAGCGGCGATGGCGGTGACGGGCAAGCCGATCCACGTCTGAGGAACGAAGCGGCGTCGGTTTTGGTTGTGGCTCCGTAACAGTTACGGAGGCGGAGCATTGTGGCTGCGATAAGATCCGGAGCGGCGACGGCCGCGCTGCTGCTGGCCGCCTGCGGGCCCAAGGCTCTCTCCCTCCCGCCGGACGCGGTGGATCGCGCCGCCACCTGCGGAATCGTCGCCGCGGCCGACGCGCGCACGCGGGTGGAGGTGAGCAAGCCGCTGCCGCTCGAGGCGCAGGGCCGAATCCTCCACTACGCGCTTCTCGCCGCCTCGGCGGGCGGGGCGTTCGACGCGGAGGCGGCCAAATCCGTCACCCGGCGGATGGGCGAGCTGCAGGACCGGGTCACCAAGGGCAAGTGGCGGGAGCTGGCGCCGGCCTGCGCCGCAGCGTTTCCCGCGACCTCGGCGAAGGCGGTGACGCTGCCGGCGGCGAAGCTCGATGCCCAGCTGCAATGCGCCGAGCTGTCGGACTTCCTGGAGACGGCGCTCGCCAGCCAGGAGGGCTATGGCAACGAGATATTCGAGTGGGCGCGGATTCGGCGGGCGGTGAACGACCGGCTCGGCGGCGCCCTCCGCGCCCGCGTCGGCGGCTCGGCGGAGGCGCAGCGGCAGGAGAAGCGAAAGGCGCTCGCACGGGCCGCGGCGCTCGGCGCCCCGGTGGCGGTGATGGCGCAATGCGCCAAGCGCTTCGGCCCCTCGGGGTGAAGGCGCGGCCATGATCCAGCCGGAGGCGGCGCTCGGTTCCGCGCTCGAATATCTCGACTGGGCCGGGGTCGCCGTCTTCGCCCTGTCCGGCGCGCTGGTGGCGGCGGTGAAGCGGCTGACGCTGGTCACCTTCCTCTTCTTCGGGGTGATCACCGGCATAGGCGGCGGCACGGCGCGGGACCTGCTGATCGGAGCGCCGGTCTTCTGGATGCACGAAAATGCGACCCTGCTCATCTGCCTCGGCGCCGGCCTCCTCGTCTGGCTGCTGCCGGCGCGGATCTGGCGGGGGCGGATGCTGCTCTGGCTCGACGCCGCCGGCCTCGCCGCCTACGCCACCTACGGCGCCGCCAAGGGGCTGTCCTACGGCGTGGCGCCGCTTCCCGCGCTCGGCATGGGCGTGCTCACCGCCTGCCTCGGCGGAATCATCCGCGACGTGCTGGCCGGCGAGCCTTCGGTGCTGATGCGGCCCGAGCTCTACGTCACCGCGGCGGCCCTGTCGGCGGCGCTGGCGGTGGCGCTGATCCTCGCCGGGGTGCCGGCCGCGCTCGCCGGCATCGTCGCCGCGCTCGCCGGCTTCTCGCTGCGCGCCGCCGCGATCCTGCGCGGCTGGTCGCTCCCGGCTTACTCCCGATAGGAGTCCGGCCAGCCGATCGCGGCGAGCGGCCGCGGCTCCTCCGGCGGGTCCGCCGCGGCGGCGAGCGGGCGTTGCCACAGGCCCACGTCGTGCCACCTGCCGAGCTTGTAGCCGACGCGCCGATAGGTGCCGCCGTGCACGAAGCCGAGCTTCTCGTGAAGCCCGACGCTGGCGGCGTTGGGCAGCGAGATGGCGCCGACCGCCTGGGTGAAGCCCTGATCCTCGAGCACGCGCAGCAGCCGCGCGTAGAGGCGCGTGCCGACCCCCTCGCGCCGGCCGGCGGCGCGGCAATAGACGGTCGTCTCTACCGTGAAGCGGTAGGCGGCGCGGGTCCGGAAGGCGGCGGCGCAGGCATAGCCGAGCGCCACGCCCCCGTCGTCCGCCACAAGCCAGGGGTAGAGGCCGCCGCCGCTCTCGATCCGGCGGCGCATCTCGGCCCCGTCGGGCGCCGCCGTCTCGAACGAGACATGGCTGTCGGCGACGTAGGGGGCGTAGATCTCGGCCAGTGCCGCGGCGTCGGCCGGGCCCGCCGCCCGCAGCCTCACCCCAGGAGGCCGATCAGCCAGGCGGCGAGGCCGCGGCGCGCCACCCGCGGCGGCGCGGCGGCGACCGTCCGGCACTCCAGGCAGCGCGCCTGGATGGCGGCGCCGCCGAGCAGCCGGTCGGCATCGGCGAGCGCCTGGAGCAGGGCGAGACGCGGCTTGGCGGCGATCCGGGTGAAGCTGTCGCGCGCGTCGTCGTCGCGATCGTCTCCCTCGCCGACCAGCGCCATGACCAGCCGGTCGGAGAGGCTCGGCGCCTTCTCCAGCCAGACCGCCTTCGCCTTGCCGGGATCGAGCTTGGCGCGCCGCGCCGCCTCCGCGATGGCGTCGTCGAGGCCGCCGAACGAGTCGACGAGGCCGAGCTGGCGGGCGGTGCCGCCGTCCCAGACCCGGCCCTGCGCGATCTGGTCGACCCGCGCGACGGGGAGCTTGCGCGCGTCGGAGACGAGGGTGAGGAAGCGCCGGTAGGTGCCCTCGACACCGGCCTGGAGGAGCTGGTTGGCCGCCGGCGACGGGCCGCGCAGCACGTTCGGCTCGCCCGACAGCGGCGTCGTCTGCACCCCGTCGGCGCCGATGCCGAGCTTGGCGAGCGAGCCCTGGAAGCTGGGCACGATGCCGAACACGCCGATCGAGCCGGTGATGGTCGAGGGCTCGGCGAAGATCCGGTCGCCCGCCGTCGACACCCAATAGCCGCCCGAGGCGGCGACGCTGCCCATCGAGACGACCACCGGCAGCCCCCTCGCCTTGGCGGCGAGGACGGCCTTGCGGATCCGCTCCGAGGCCAGCGCCGAGCCGCCGGGGGAATCGACGCGCAGCACAAGCGCCTTGAGGTTGCGCTCGCGAAGGCCGGTCTCGAGCGCCCGGACGATCGTCTCGGCCCCCGCCGTGCCGAGCCCGGCATCGCCGTCCACTATGTCCCCGGCGACGGTGACGATGCCGATCTCCCCGCCGTCCTCGCCGGCGGGATTGGCCTCCACCCAGGCGTCGTAGTCGATCGTTCGGAAGCTGCCGGGGACGGAGCCGTAGCGGGCGCCGGTGATCTTCGCGACCCGCGCGCCGAACGCCTCGCGGTCGCCGACATGGTCGACGAGGCCGGCCGCCATCGCCGCCTTCGCCATGTTGCCGCCGGCCCCGGCGATGCGGGCGGCGGTGTCGGCGGCGTAGGCGGCGACCTGCGCCCGCGGCCTCGCCCGGGCGACCTGCTGCTGCCAATCCTCCCACAAGGAGCCGGCGAGCGCCTGCGACGCCTGCCGCGCCTCGGGCGACATGTCGTTGCGGATGAAGGGCTCGACCGCTGCCTTGTAGGTGCCGACGCGGTAGACGTTGGCGGTCACGCCGAGCTTGTCGAGCAGCCCCTTGAAGTAGAGGCCGGTGCCGCCCGGGCCGGCGATGAGGACGCCGCCCATCGGGCTCAGCCACACCTCGCTGGCATGGGCGGCGAGGAAATAGGAATCGTCGTCATAGGCGGTGGCGTAGGCGAGGACGGGCTTGCCGGCCTTCTTCACCGAGTCCAGCGCCGCGCCGACGTCGCTGAGCGTCGTCTGGCCGCCGCCGGAGAAGATGTCGAGGTCGAGCGCCACCGCCTGGACGCGCGAGTCGGTCGCGGCGGCGTGCAGCGCCGCCACCACGTCGCGCAGCCGATATTGGGTCGGTCCGGCGCGGCCGGCGAGCGCCTGGGTGGGGCTCGTCTCGGTCGGCTGCTCGACGATCGGGCCGGCGATGTCGAGGAGGAGCGCGCCCTTCTCGCCGGCGCCGACGGTGGGCCGGCCGGCCATGGCGCCGTAGAGGACCGCGAAGAAGAGCAGCATGAACAGGAGGACGAGGGCGTCCTTGACGCCGACCAGCAGCTTCCAGACCTTGCCCACGAACTTCATGTCCCGTCCCCGTCCCATCGTCCATGCCGCTTTCGGGCTAGACCAGCCGCCCCGGCCTGTAAATGCGACCGGCGCCTGCCCGCGCCAGGCTGAAAATTACCGGGCGCCGCCCTTGACCCCGGATGAACAGGACCTAGATGAGCTGCGTCTGGCACTCGCTTCGGCCGAGTGCTAACAAAAGGTTCAACCCGCGGCGCCGCGGCACCTTCGGGGGGCACGCCGCCGCACTACAAGCGAAGAAGAGGTGACGCGCATGAACTTTCGACCGCTTCACGACCGGGTGCTCGTGCGCCGCATCGAGGCCGAGGAAAAGACGGCCGGCGGCATCATCATCCCGGACACCGCCAAGGAGAAGCCGCAGGAAGGCGAAGTGCTCGCCGTCGGCGCGGGCACCCGCGACGAGACCGGCAAGCTGCAGGCGCTCGACGTCAAGGAAGGCGACCGCATCCTGTTCGGCAAATGGTCCGGCACGGAAGTGCGCCTCAACGGCGAGGATCTCCTGATCATGAAGGAGAGCGACATCCTCGGAATCGTCGACGGCTCGGCCTCCGAGAGCCGCAAGGCCGCCTGAGCCGCCAAAGGCGGCCGCGTCGCCCTCACTCCGTCGCCCCGAGCTTGTCGAAGGGCCGTCCTTCTCGCCGAAGGACCGAAGGAGAGGGCTTCGACAGGCTCAGCCCGAACGGTGTTTCAGGTCCCAGTTTCAGTCATTAAGCCTTTCAAGGAGCAAACAACATGGCAGCGAAAGACGTACGCTTTTCGCGTGACGCCCGGGAGCGGATCCTCCGCGGCGTCGACATCCTCGCCGACGCGGTGAAGGTGACCCTCGGCCCCAAGGGCCGCAACGTCGTCCTCGACAAGAGCTTCGGCAGCCCCCGCATCACCAAGGACGGCGTCACCGTCGCCAAGGAGATCGAGCTCAAGGACAAGTTCGAGAACATGGGCGCGCAGATGCTGCGCGAGGTCGCGTCGAAGACCAACGACCTGGCCGGCGACGGCACCACCACCGCCACCGTGCTCGCCCAGTCGATCGTCCGCGAGGGCATGAAGTCGGTCGCGGCCGGCATGAACCCGATGGACCTGAAGCGCGGCATCGACATCGCCGTCACCAAGGTGGTCGAGGACCTCAAGGCCCGCTCGAAGCCGGTCTCCGGCTCGAACGAGATCGCCCAGGTCGGCATCATCTCGGCCAATGGCGACACCGTCGTCGGCGAGAAGATCGCCGAGGCGATGGAGAAGGTCGGCAAGGAAGGCGTGATCACCGTCGAGGAGGCCAAGGGCCTCGAGTTCGAGCTCGACGTCGTCGAGGGCATGCAGTTCGACCGCGGCTACCTCTCGCCCTATTTCATCACCAACCCCGAGAAGATGCAGGTCGAATTGAGCGACCCCTACATCCTCATCCACGAGAAGAAGCTCTCGAACCTGCAGGCGATGCTTCCGATCCTCGAGGCGGTGGTGCAGTCGGGCCGTCCGCTCCTCATCATCGCCGAGGACATCGAGGGCGAGGCGCTCGCCACCCTCGTCGTCAACAAGCTGCGCGGCGGCCTCAAGGTCGCGGCCGTCAAGGCGCCGGGCTTCGGCGATCGCCGCAAGGCGATGCTCGAGGACATCGCCATCCTCACCAACGGCGAGATGATCAGCGAGGACCTCGGCATCAAGCTCGAGAACGTCACCGTCGGCATGCTCGGCCAGGCCAAGCGCGTCACGATCGACAAGGACAACACCACGATCGTCGACGGCGCCGGCGAAGCGGACCGCATCAAGGGCCGCGTCGAGGCGATCCGCTCGCAGATCGAGAACACCACCAGCGACTATGACCGCGAGAAGCTCCAGGAGCGCCTCGCCAAGCTCGCCGGCGGCGTCGCCGTGATCAAGGTCGGCGGCTCGTCCGAGATCGAGGTCAAGGAGCGCAAGGACCGCGTCGACGACGCGCTCCACGCCACCCGCGCCGCGGTCGAGGAGGGCATCGTCCCCGGCGGCGGCACGGCGCTCCTCTACGCCACCAAGTCGCTCGAGGGCATGAAGGGCGTCAACGACGACCAGACCCGCGGCATCGACATCGTCCGCCGCGCGCTGCAGTCGCCGATCCGCCAGATCGCCGAGAATGCGGGCCATGACGGCGCCGTCGTCGCCGGCAAGCTGATCGACGGCGAGGACCAGACGGTCGGCTTCAACGCCCAGACCGAGGTCTACGAGAACCTCGTCCAGGCTGGCGTGATCGATCCCACCAAGGTCGTCCGCACCGCGCTCCAGGACGCGGCCTCGGTCGCCGGCCTCCTCATCACCACCGAAGCGGCGGTGAGCGAGGCGCCGGAGGACAAGCCGGCCGGCGGCGGCGGAATGCCCGGCGGCGGCATGGGCGGCATGGGCGGCATGGACTTCTAGGTCCGCGCACCCGACGCCGAACGGAAAATGAAGGGCCGGGGAGCGATCCCCGGCCCTTTTTTCGAGGGGGACACTCTGGTGACAGTCACGTGACTGTCACCAGAGTGTCCCTCGGTGGACAGGCAAGTGCCGGCGCTGACGGTCGGGTGGCCGTCTCCAGACTGTCCCCGCTTTGCGCTTTGGCGGGAATGATCTGGCGCAATTTACGGTTTTCGTTTAACCGAGCGGCATGTCGAGAGCCGCCCGCCTGGTGCTGCCGGGGATCCCCCATCATGTCGCCCAGCGCGGCAACGGCCGCCGGCGGACCTTCTTCAGCGATTCCGATTATGCGCTTTATCTGTCGCTGCTGCGCCATTCCTGCCGCAAGAGCGGCACCGCGATATGGGCCTGGTGCCTGATGCCCAACCACGTCCATCTCATCCTGGCGCCGCACGACCCGGAGGGGCTCCGCACGGCGCTGGCGCCGACGCATGCGCGCTACGCGGCCGAGATCAACCGGCGCGAAGGCGGATGCGGCCATTTGTGGCAGGCGCGCTTTCGCTCGGCGCCGATGGACGAGGCGCACCTCCACGCCTGCTTTCGCTACGTCGAGCTCAACCCGGTACGGGCCGGCCTGGCGGAGCGTCCCGAGGATTGGCGCTGGTCGAGCGCCCGCGGTCACCTCGGCCTCGCCGCCGACCGCCTGGTCGATCCCGCGCCGGCGCGCGAGCGGATCGACGATTGGAGGCGCTTCCTCGACGCCGGCCTCGACGAGGAGGACCGCGAGACGATCCGCGCCGCCGAGCGCACCGGCCGATTCCGCTAGCGGCGATCTCGATCAAGGACCGTTACCGAATCCGGCCGCGCGATCCGCGGTCCCGCCTCCGTGCGCCCACGCCGCTAGGGACACTCTGGTGACAGTCACGTGACTGTCACCAGAGTGTCCCCAGAGTGTCCCGTCGCGGCGGGGTCTCCTCTCCTGCGCGCGGGAGGGGGCGAATGGCTCCCGGTGGCCATGGCCGGCCCGAGCGGCTAAGCATCGACCATGTCCATCCACTCGCTCGACACCGCGACCAGCCGCGCCAATCCGGTGCCGGCGCCGATGAAGCGGCTGACCGTCCCCAAGCTCAAGGCGATGAAGGGCGGCGAGCCGATCGTCATGCTCACCGCCTACACGGCGCGGATGGCGCAGCTGCTCGATCCGCATTGCGACCTCCTGCTCGTCGGCGACAGCCTCGGCCAGGTGATATACGGGCTCCCTTCCACCGTCCCCGTCACGCTCGAGATGATGTGCGCCCACGGCGCCGCCGTGGTGCGCGGATCCTGGCACGCGGTGGTGGCCGTCGACATGCCGTTCGGCGCCTACGAGGCGTCGCCGCAACAGGCGTTCGAAAGCGCCTCGCGCATCCTCAAGGAAACCGGCGCCGCGGCGGTGAAGCTTGAGGGCGGCGAGGCGATGGCGGAGACGATCGCCTTCCTCACCGCGCGCGGAATCCCGGTGATCGGCCATGTCGGCCTGACCCCGCAGGCGGTGAACGCGCTCGGCGGCTACGGCGCCCGCGGCAGGAGCGAGGCGGAAGCCGCCAAGATCCTCGCCGACGCCCGCGCCGTCGACGCGGCGGGCTGCTTCCTGCTGGTGCTCGAAGGAGTGATGGAGGAGATCGCCGCCGAGGCGACGAAGGCGGTCGGCTGCCCGACGATCGGCATCGGCGCCTCCGCCAGCTGCGACGGCCAGGTGCTCGTCACCGAGGACATGCTCGGGCTGTTCGAGCGGGCGCCGCGCTTCGTCAAGCGCTACGACGATTTCGCCGGCCGCATCGGCGAGGCCGCCGCCGCCTACGCGGCCGAGGTGCGCAGCCGCGCCTTCCCGGGCGAGGAGCAGGTCTACCGTCCGAAAAAGTGAGCTTCCGTTGCGCCGCCGGCCCCGGTAGAGGTGCGCGCGGGCGACGGGCTTCCGTTCATGCTGCGTACGGGTTGGCCCGGCAAAGCTCCGGCGGGCGGAGGCGCGGGGACAATCGGATTCGGAGAGATTAGTTGGCGCTGAGGCCTATCGACAACGAGACCTTCTACCGCGAGGTGGACGAGGAGCTTCGGCGCGACCAGCTGAAGACCTATTGGGAGCGCTTCGGCAAGCTCGCCATCGCCGGGGTCGTTCTGATCCTCGCCGCGATCGGCGGGGCGATCTGGTGGCACAACCACCAGCAGGTCGTCGCCGGCGAGCGGGGGACCGAGCTCGTCGCCGCGTTCGACGACATTGCCGGCGGCAACAAGGCCGCGGCCGGCCCGAAGCTCGACGCGCTCGCCAAGTCGGGCTCCGACGGCTATCGCGCCGCCGCCCTCCTCACCAAGGCGGACCTCGCCATCGAGGCCGGCAACATCGACGCCGCCGCGGCGCAGATGCAGGCCATCGCCGACGACAAGGACCTCGCCCAGCCCTATCGCGACCTCGCCACGGTGCGCGCGACGGCGCTCCGCTTCGACAAGCTGCCGCCGCAGGCGGTGGTCGACCGGCTGAAGCCGCTCGCCGCGCCCGGCAATCCGTGGTTCGGCAGCGCCGGCGAGATGGTCGCGATCGCCTATCTCAGGCTCAACCGGCCGCAGGAGGCGGCAAAGCTCTACGCCGCCATGGCGCGCGACAAGCAGGTGCCGGATTCGATCCGCACCCGCTCGGTGCAGATGGCGGGCTCGCTCGGCGTCGACGCGGTCCAGCAGGGCGCGGGCGCAGGACAGGAAGGCAGATGATGAAGCGACTGGTACTTGCGATCGCGGCGGTGAGCCTGCTCGGCGGCTGCGGCGTCCTCGGCAAAGGGAAAAAGCCGGTCACGCCGACCATCGGCCAGCGCATCGCCGTCCTCAACACCGAGGCGGAGATCGAGGCGGACCCGACCCTCGCCGGCATCCCGGTGACGCTCCCCGCGGCGGCGGTGAACACCGAGTGGACCCAGTCCGGCGGCAATGCCGCCAAGTCGATGGGCCATCTCGGCCTCGCCAGCGCGCCGGGCCAGGCCTGGCGGGTCAGCATCGGCCAGGGCAGCAGCAAGAAGGGCCAGCTCGCCGCCGCGCCGATCTTCGCCGAGGGCAAGCTCTTCACCATGGATACGCGTGCCGTCGTCCGTGCGATCAGCCCCGACAACGGCGCCACCTTGTGGGAGACGCAGGTGCGCGGCCAGGGCGGGAGCCAGCAGACCCTGTTCGGGGGCGGAGTAAGCTATTCGGGCGGGCGGCTCTACGCCACCAACGGCGCGGGCTATGCCGCCGCGCTCGACGCCAAGACCGGCGCGATCGTCTGGACGGTGCGGCCGGGCGGCCCCTTGCGCGGCGCGCCGACGGTCGCCAACGACAATGTCTACGTGATCACCCAGGACAACCAGCTGTTCGCGCTCAACCCGGCGGACGGGGCGACGCGCTGGACGGGCTCGGGAGCGGTCGAGATCGCCGGCGTGCTCGGCGCCGCGGCGCCCGCGGCGGCGCAGGGGACGGTGGTCGCCGGCTTTTCGTCGGGCGAGCTCACCGCCTATCGCTACGAGAACGGCCAGGTCGTCTGGCAGGACGCCCTCGCGCGCACCAGCATCTCGACGACCGTCACCTCGCTCTCCGACATCGACGCCGACCCGGTGATCGACGCCGGCCGGGTCTACGCCGTCGGCCAGGGCGGCCGCATGGTCGCGATCGAGCTGATCACCGGCCAGCGCGTGTGGGAAATCAACGTCGCCGGAATCTCGACACCCTGGGTGGCGGGGGACTGGATCTTCGTCGTCACCGACCAGGCGCAGCTGCTGTGCATCCAGCGCACCACCGGCCACATAAGGTGGCTCAGCCAGCTCACCCATTACCGCAATCCGAAGAAGAAGGAGGGCGAGATCTCCTATGCCGGGCCGGTGCTCGCCGGCGACCGGCTGATCCTCGCCAATTCGGAAGGGCAGCTCCTCTACGTGTCGCCGGCGACGGGGGCGGTGCAGGCGACGGTCGAGACCAAGATGCCGGTGTCGCTGTCGCCGATCGTCGCCAACAACACGCTCTACGTCCTGCACGACGAAGGCTATCTCACCGCCTGGCGGTAGCCGCCCGGAGGCGGGAGCGGGGACACTTGTGCGCAAGTGTCCCCGGTGGCAGGGCCGCGCCATGCCGAAGCTTCCCACCGTCGCGATCGTCGGCCGACCCAATGTCGGCAAGTCGACGCTGTTCAACAGGCTGGTCGGCAAGAAGCTCGCCTTGGTCGACGACCGGCCCGGGGTGACGCGCGACCGTCGGGAGGGCGAGGCGAGCCTGCTCGGCCTCGATTTCCGGGTCATCGACACCGCCGGCTACGAGGACGAGGATCCGGCCACCCTGCCCGGCCGGATGCGGGCTCAGACCGAGGCGGCGGTGGCCGAGGCGGACGCGGCCTTGTTCCTGGTCGACGCCCGCGCCGGGCTCACCCCGCTCGACGAGGAGATAGGCCGCTGGCTCCGTGCCGGCGCCACGCCGGTCATCCTCGCCGCCAACAAGGCGGAGGGGCGGGCCGGCGAGGCCGGGGTGATGGAGGCCTACGGCCTGGGCCTGGGGGAGCCGATCCCGATCAGCGCCGAGCATGGCGAGGGGGTCGTCGACCTGTTCGAGCACCTCCGCCCGATCATCGAGCGCGACGAGGAGGAGGAAGAGGAAGGGGATGCCGAGGACGGGCCGCTCAAGCTCGCCATCGTCGGCCGGCCCAATGCCGGCAAGTCGACCCTCATCAACCGCATCCTCGAACAGGAGCGGCTGATCACCGGGCCGGAGGCGGGCATCACCCGCGATTCGATCGCCATCGACTGGGAATGGCAGGCGCCCGACGGCGAGCGCCGGCCGGTCCGCCTGATCGACACGGCGGGGATGCGCAAGAAGGCGAAGGTGCAGGACAAGCTGGAGAAGCTGTCGGTCGCCGACGCGTTGCGCGCCGTCAACTTCGCCGAGGTGGTCGTCCTGCTGCTCGACGCCACCCTGGGGCTGGAGGCGCAGGACCTCAGGATCGCCGACAACGTCCTCAAGGAAGGCCGCGCCCTCCTCATCGCGATCAACAAATGGGACCTGGCCGAGGACCATTCCAGCCTCTTCCAGGGCATAGGCGCCGCCTTGCAGGAAGGGCTGAGCCAGGCGCCCGGCGTGCCGCTGCTGGCCGTCTCGGCGCGCACCGGCAAGGGGATCGACCAGATGCTCGCCGCCGCCTTCGCGATACGCGAGACGTGGTCGAAGCGGGTCTCGACCGGCCAGCTCAACCGCTGGTTCGAGGAGGCCCTGGAGAAGAATCCCCCGCCCGCGCCCGGCGGCCGGCGGATCAAGCTGCGCTACATCACCCAGGTCAATACCCGCCCGCCCAGCTTCGTCCTGTTCGGAAGCCGCACCGACGAGCTGCCCGGCAGCTATTTGCGCTACCTCACCAACGGGCTCAGGCGCGAGCTCGGCTTCGCCGGAGTGCCGATCCGCCTCGCCGCCCGCGGCCGCGCCAATCCGTTCGACGCCGGAAAGAGCTGATCCCATCAACGGCTCATTTACCCGCGGCCTCTAGGGTGGAGCGGTGGACGAAGCGGAACTGGTCGACTGGGAAGTCTTCTTTCGGGCGCGCAGCGAGCTGGGCGCCGGCTTCGCGCGCATCCTCGGCTATTTCCGCGAGGACGGCGAGAAGGCGGTCGGCCGGATCGAAGAGGCGATGCACCGCCGCGACACCGCGAGCCTCGTCCTTCCGGCCCACACGATGAAGTCCGAGGCGCGGCAGTTCGGCGCCGAGCCGCTCGGCGAGCTCGCCGAGGAGATCGAGTTCGCCGCGCGCCGCTCGGTCGAGATGCGCATGTTCCCCGACGAGCTGGTGCCGCAGGTGGCGCGGCTGAGGCCGCTCTACGCGCGGACGATGGAGCTTCTCGACGCCGAGGCCAACCCGCTGTGCAAGCGGACCAAGGCCGCGAGCTAGGCCGCGAGCGGGGACAGTTACCTCCCCCACTCGCTTCGGCTGATCCGTGAGAGCTGGCGAGGGAGGTAACTGTCCCCATTGAGCTCCCGTCACTTTCGGCGCCGCATCGGCTGGGGGGAGCCGCGGGCGAGCGAGCGCCACAACCATTCGAACGGCCCGTAGCGGAAGCGCTCCAGCCACGGCTTCGACCAGGCCAGCATCAGCGCCCACATCGCCAGCACGACGAGCCACAGCTCGATCCGGCCGAACCGGCCGAAAAGCCCCAGCCCCCAGCCGTAGAACAGGCCGGTCATGAGGAGGCTCGTGCCGAGATAATTGGTGAAGGCGGCGCGCCCGGCGGCGCCGATCCGCGCCACCAGGGGGCCGCCGCGGCGAGTCGCGAGGATGACGAGCGCGGCGATCGCCGCCACCATCGCCGGCCGAAGCGGCACGGTGGCGGCATAGGACCAGGCGTAGAGGGCCGGCACGCTGAAGCCGCTCCGCCAGATCAGCCAGGCCAGAAGCGCATAAGCCGGCACGGTGATCGCGAAGCCGGCGGCGGCGACCCGGCGGTAGGCGCTATCCTCCCAGGCGCCGGTGAAGAAGCCGCTCTTCAGGGCCGCCATGCCGAGCAGCATGTAGCCGAGCGTCTCCGGCCCGAACACCGCCAGCATGATCAGCGGATCGAAGCCGTGGTCGGCGAGCTGGCTGCGGACGAGCGCTCCCCAGCCGCCGAGGATCCGCCCGGTCTCGGCCGCCAGTTCCGCCGGGGTCGGCACCGCCACCGTCTCGCTGAAGCTGCGAAGGCTCTCGAGCGTGTCGGCGTCCGCATGCCCGGCGGCGACCGCGGCGCTGAGCGCGTGGACGCTGACGGCGAGCCCCGTCATCAGCGCCAGCTCCACGGCGATGCAGACGATTCCCGCCGCGACGAGCCGGTGCGCGGGCTTGTTGCGGTAGAACCAGGCGATCATCCCCACCGAGGCGTAGCCGGTGAGGATGTCGCCGTACCAGATGAGGAAGAAATGGAGGTAGCCGAACAGGAGCAGCCACAGCATCCGCCGGAAATGGATCCGCGCCGGCGATTCCCCCTTGGCCCTCGCCTTGTCGATGACGAGCAGCAGGCTCGCCCCGAACAGGAAGGAGAAGAGCCCGCGCATCTTGCCGTCGATGAAGACGAAGCTGAACGCCCAGGAGGCATAGTCCCAGCCGCCCCGGCTGCCATAGGCCCGGGGGTTGACGTAGGCCGCGTCGGGCATGGCGAAGGCGACGATGTTCATCGCCAATATCCCCATCACGCCGACTCCGCGCAGGATGTCGAGCGTGGCGATGCGCGACTCGGGGAGGGGCGAGCGGGGCGCAGTCGCGGCGGTCATCGCGGCGCGGTCTCGGCCAAGCTTCGGCCCCTTTCCTACGAGGCCTCGGCCGGGCGCGACTGGAGCTGGATGTAGTTCTGGATGCCCATGCGCGCGATCATCTCGAACTGGGTCTCGAGCGCGTCGACATGCGCCTCCTCGTTGGCGAGGATGTCGGCGAAGAGGTCGCGGCTGACATAGTCGCGCACCGCCTCGCAATGGGCGATCGCCCCCTTCAGCTGGTCCACCGCCTCCCGCTCCAGCTCCAGGTCGGCGCGGAGCGCTTCCTCGACCGTCTCGCCGATGCGCAGGCGGCCGAGCCGCTGGAAATTGGGCAGACCCTCCAGAAAGAGGATGCGCTCGGCGAGCCGGTCGGCATGCTTCATCTCGTCGATCGACTCGCCGCGCTCGAACGCCGCGAGCCGCCCGACGCCCCAATTGTCGAGCATCCGGTAGTGGAGCCAATATTGGTTGGTGGCGGTGAGCTCGTTGCCGAGCGCCTCGTTCAGAAGCTCGATGACCCGCGGATCGCCCTTCATGCGCCCCTCCTCGCCTCCCGGGTTTCGCCCTCGTGGGACAGGAGGTCAAGCGTCAACCCGGCCGAGGCGCGCGCCAGGTCCCGGCCCGGACGAGGGGTCAGGCGTCGGCGCGGGCGGCGGCGATCACTTCGCGGGCGAAGGGTAGGCACTGGCCGCAACGGGGGCGGCGGCCGACGCGGCGATAGGCGCTGACCGGGCAGGACGCGCCCTCGCGCGCCGCCTGGCGGACCTCCGATTCGCGAATCGCATTGCAGACGCAGACGATCATGGAACGGATATAGCGATAATGCGAAGCGTTCGCAATAGCTCCCTCCCTCCTGCCCGCGTTCTTCGACGAGGCCGACGCCCCCCGTCAGCGCCGGTCGCGGCGGACCATCAGCTTGAGCCCGGACCAGATGGAGTCGACGGCGCAGACCTTGACGTCGACGAGGTCGGTGGCGGGCAGGATGGCGGCGCGGATCGCGTCCTCATCGATGTCGGTCGGCACCTTCGAGGCCTTTTTCGGCCAGCTCACCCACAGGAAGCCGCCGGGCGCAAGCAGCGGCCGCAGCGCGGCGAGCTTCGCTTCCATCACGGCGCGCCCCGTGACGAAGATATGGGCGGCGTCGATCGGCGCCTCGGGAGCGGGGAGGCGCTCGAGGGCGAGCCCCTCCGCCTCGATCTCGCGCCGCACCGTCTCCGGCATGCCGTCCCACCAGACGCGCTGGCCGTCCTTCAGCGACAGCTTGCGCGCCAGCGGGGTCCCGGAATAGCCGGCGCTCACGCCGCCGCCGCCCGGCGCCGCATATGCCCCGCCGCGACCAAGGCGATGGGCAGTCCGACGAGGAGGCAGTGGGAGAAGAGCGCGTTGCCGATCCCCCAGGCGGTGTGGGGAAGCGGCGCGTCGGGCCAGCGCAGCGGCTTCACCATCCAGTACATGACCAGCCAGAGCAGCACGCCGTAGGCGAGGCCGGCGGGGACGGGGTGGCGGACCAGGAGCGGCAGCCGCGCGGCGGCGAGCAGGTAGGCGGCCGCCATGCAGGTCATGATCGCGTAATGGACGGCCAGCCCCGCCGCCGCCCAGCCCGGGCCGCCGTCCAGCGCCGCGTCCCCGAACGGCCCGCTGGCGACGTAGGCGAGCACGCGGGAAGGGCCCATCGCGGCCATCCCGGCGAACATGAAGGCGGAGAGGATGTCGAGCGTTCCGGCGATCAGCGCGGCGAGGACGATCGGTCGAACCATGGCGTTTCCCCCGCCCCGAGCGTCGAGCGGAAGGCCAGGGGAGTCAAGCCGTCCCCCGGTCGGTGGAATCCCTCCCCGCCCGCAGGGGGGGAATGGGGACACTCTGGTGACAGTCACGTGACTGTCACCAGAGTGTCCCCTTTGCAGGGAGGCGGGTGGGGAGGGGCTGCTAGAGTCGGTCCTCTCTTCGTTGAATCGGGAGAGGATTCCCAAGGGTGCTGATCTGTGATTCAAGCTGCTTGCTGGAGTGGAGGCCGGCAGCGATGGCGAGAGCTTATTCGAATGATTTGCGGGAGCGAGTGGCCTGGGCGGTAGTGTCGGGTCGCTCGGTTCGTGATGCGGCGTCTTTGTTCGGGGTAAGCGTCGCGAGCGCGGTGAAGTGGTCGCAGCGCCTTCGCGAGACGGGGAGCGCGGCG
>JAFANP010000041.1 GCA_019232625.1 Alphaproteobacteria bacterium
CGAGTGCCTGAACGCGCTTGTGGTGATCGACCGCGAGACGCTGAATCCGCCGCGCGACCGCCGAGCTCCCGACGAACGAGACCGCTTTCGTCTCGGGGTGCGCGATCAATCGCTCGACGCAATCGCTCTCGCCGTGAACGATCTGCAGAACGTCCTCCGGAAACCCGCAGGCGGCGAGCAGCGCCCGCAGCCGCTCGCTCGAGAGCGGCGTCTGCGGTGAAGGTTTGAGAACGAACGTGTTTCCCGCGGCGAGGGCGATCGGAAACATCCAAAGCGGGATCATCGCCGGGAAGTTGAACGGCGTGATCCCGGCGACGATCCCGAGCGGCTGGCGCATCGAGTAGACGTCGATGCCGGGGCCCGCGCCCTGGGTATACTCGCCCTTGAGGGCGTGCGGGATCCCGCAGGCGAACTCGATCACCTCGAGGCCGCGCTGCACGTCCCCCTTGGCGTCGGCGATGACCTTGCCGTGCTCGGAGGCGAGCAGCAAAGCGAGGTCGTCCATGTTCCGCTCGACCAGCGCCTTGAAGTTGAACATGACTCGGGCGCGGCGCTGCGGGTTGGTCGCCGCCCAGGCCGGGAAGGCCTCACGCGCCGCGCCGACCGCCTTCTCAAGGTCGGCGGCGGTGCCGAGCCGCACCTTCGCCTGGACGTTGCCGCGGTTGGGATCGAAGACGTCGCCCTGCCGCTCGCCGGACGCGAAGGCGCCGCCGCCGATGAAATGGTCGATGTTACGCATGGATCTTCTCGGATGAATCTGGGGTGAGATGGGGAGCCACTAGCCAACACCTGCCGCAAATGCCAGTTGCCAATCCGCCCCGGAACGGGGAGGGGACCGCCGCCGAAGGCGGGGGTGGAGGGGCTGGCACCATGGCCCGGCGGCCCCTCCGCCGGGCTGCGGCCGGTCCCCTCCCCGTCCCGGGGAGGAGCAAGGAGGACGCATGAAACTTGGATCTCTCCCGGGAAGCGGCCGCGACGGGCGGCTGGTGGTGGTGAGCCGGGACCTCGCCTGGTGCGCGGACGCCGGCCACGTGGCGCCGACGCTGCAGGCGGCGCTCGACGACTGGGACCGGCTCGCGCCGCAGCTCGAGCTCCTCGCCATGGACCTCGAGCACGGGGTCATTCCGCGGGACCGCTTCCACGAGCGCGAGGCGCTGGCGCCGCTGCCGCGGGCCTACCAGTGGGCGGACGGCTCCGCCTACGTGAACCACGTCCAGCTCGTCCGCCGGGCGCGGGGGGCCGAGATGCCCGAGAGCTTCTGGACCGATCCGCTCATGTACCAGGGCGCCAGCGACGAGATGCTGCCGCCGCGCGGCGCGATCCCGCTCGCGGACGAGGCGTGGGGCTGCGACTGCGAGGCGGAAATCGTCGTCGTGACCGGGGACGTGCCCCGCGGCGCGTCCCGTGAGGAGGCGCTGGACAGGATATTGCTCGTCGGCCTCGTGAACGACGTTTCGCTGCGCAACCTCATCCCGGCCGAGCTCGGAAAGGGCTTCGGCTTCCTCCAGTCCAAGCCGGCATCGGCCCTGTCGCCGGTCTTCGTCACCCCCGGCGAGCTGGGCGGGCGCTGGAAGGACGGCAAGCTCCACGGCGCGCTGAAGGTCGACCTCAACGGCAAGCCGTTCGGCCGCGCGGAGGCGGGCGTCGACATGACGTTCGACTTCGGCACCCTCGTCGCCCACCTCGCCAGGACTCGGAATGTCGGCGCCGGGTCGATCGTCGGATCGGGCACCGTCTCCAACCGGGATGCCGAGGGCGGTCCCGGCAGGCCGGTGGAGCAGGGCGGGCTCGGCTATTCCTGCATCGCCGAGGTGCGGACGGTGGAGACTCTGCTCGAAGGGAAGGCGAGGACCGAATTCCTGAAACGCGGCGACACGGTGCGAATCTGGATGGACGACGACGCCGGCCACCCGATCTTCGGGGTGATCGAGCAGACCGTCGCGCCGGCCTGAACGATGGCGGGAGCGGCGGGGGACCGCCCGGCCGCCCTTGCGACTCTCGCGCGGCGGGCGCAGAGGCGCCTCATGAGATATCTCGCCTTCCTGCTCGCCGCCGCTGCGTCGGCGGCGCCCGCCGTCCCGCGGCCCGCGCCCGCTCCCCCGCCGGCCGCCACGCCCCGCCAGATCGCGAACGAGGTCCGCCAGGAGCGCCTCCGTGCTCTGGTCGAGAGGCTGGTGAGCTTCGGCACCCGCCATACCCTCTCGTCCCAGACGGATCCGAAGCGGGGTATCGGCGCCGCCCTCAACTGGACGGCGGACGAGTTCGGCCGCTATTCGAAGGCGTGCGGCGACTGCCTCACCGTCGTTCGCCCGTCGGACGTGGTGAGCGGGCGTCGCGTGCCGACGCCGACCAGGGTCACCGACGTCCTCGCGATCCAGCGCGGCAGCGTCGATCCCAACCGGGTGGTCATCATCTCCGGCCATATCGACAGCCGTGTGACGGACGTGATGAACGCCACCGCCGATGCCCCCGGCGCCAATGACGACGGCTCCGGCACCGCCGCGGTGATCGAGGCGGCGCGGGTCCTCTCCCGCCACAAATTCCCCTATACGATCGTCTATGCGGCGCTGATGGGAGAGGAGCAGGGGCTGCTCGGCGGCAAGGTCCTCGCCGATTATGCCAAGGCCCAGGGCTGGGAGGTGATCGCCCAGCTCAACAACGACATCATCGGCAACAGCTGCGGCTCGGACGGGGTCTGCGACGACGCGCACGTCCGGGTCATTTCCGAAGGCCCTCGCTGGCAGGGCCATGAAGACCTCGCCGCCCGCCAGCGCAGCCTTGGCGGGGAGAATGACGCGCCGTCGCGCAACATATCGCGCTGGATGGACGGCCTCGCGGCCGATCTCGGCCTCGGCCTCGACGTCCGGCAGATCTGGCGCAGCGACCGCTACGGGCGCGGGGGAGACCATCTGCCGCTGCTCGACGCGGGCTATCCCGCCGTCCGCCTCACCGTCGCCATCGAGAATTACAACTGGCAGCACCAGGACCTGCGGACGGAGAACGGCGTCCAATATGGCGACACGATCGACAAGATGGACTTCCCCTACCTGACCAAGGTGGTGAAGCTGAACGTCGCCGCCCTCGCCGCGCTGGCGCGTGCGCCGCAGCCGCCGGAACCGGCGGTCGAGGGCGCGGTCTCCACCGACACGACCCTCGCCTGGACCCCGGTCAAGGGAGCCGTCGCCTATGTCGTGCGCTGGCGGCCCACCGACGCGACGAACTGGACGCGGAGCCTGCGCCTGGACGAATGGGTCGTCGTCACCGACTGCCGCGTGCCGGGCGACAGCGTCTGCGCCAGGCGGGTGGGGAAGGTCGTGGCGACCCTGCCCCATGTCCGGGTCGACGACTGGGTGTTCGGAGTCTCCTCCGTCTCCGCCGACGGCTATGAAAGCCCGGTCGCCTCCGCCGTGCCGGGCGGCGCCTTCCGTCCCTACGCGCCGCCCCCGCCGGCGCAGCCTTAGGAATGGCCAGGCGACCTTCCCGCCCGGGCCTTCCGACCCGCGAGCAGATACTCGACTTCATCGCCTCGTCGGACCAGCCCGCCGGCAAGCGCGAGATCGGCCGCGCGTTCGGCCTTTCCGGGCAGGACAAGATCGCGCTCAAGAGCCTGCTGCGCGACATGGCCGACGAGGGGCTGATCGAGGGCGCCCCCGGCCGGGCCTTTCACCAGGCGGGCGGCGTCCCAAAGGTGACCGTGCTGCGAGTCACGGATGTCGATGAGGAGGGGACGGCGTGGGCCGTACCGGAGCGCTGGGAATCGCAGGCTCCCGAGCCGCGCCTCCGCGTCCTCGAACGGAAGGGCAGGGGCTCCGCCCTTGCCGTCGGCGACCGCATCCTCGCCCGCACGGAGCAGCGGGGGAAGGGCTATGCCGCGCACCCGATGAAGAAGCTGATGAAGGGCAGCGAGCTCGTCCTCGGCGTCGTCCACCAGGAAGCGCACGGCTTCTGGCTCCGCCCGGTCGAGAAGAAGGAGCGGCGCGAGCTGCCCATCTCCGACGTCGGGCCCGCCGAGGCGGGCGACCTCGTCCTGGCGGAGAAGGTCGGCAGGCCGCCGCGCCTCAGCGCGCGGGTCTCCGAAGTGCTCGGCGACCCGTTCGCGCCCCGCAGCTTCAGCCTCATCGCCATTCACAAGCACGGAATCCCCCACGAGTTTCCCGAAACGGTGCTCGCCGAGGCGGAGCGCGTCGCCGCGCAGCCGCTGGAATCGGCCTCCTCCGCTCGCCCCGAGCCTCTCGAAGGACTCCCTTCTCCTTCCGGGCGGGGAAAAGGGGAGGGAAGGGCTTCGACAAGCTCAGCCCGGGAAACCGGACGACGGGAGGATTTGACCCACATCCCGATCGTCGCCATCGATCCCGCCGACGCCCGCGACCATGACGACGCGGTCTGGGCGGCGGCGGACGAGGATCCGTCCAACGCCGGCGGCTGGCGCGCCATCGTCGCCATCGCCGACGTGAGCTTCTACGTCCGCCCCGGCTCCGCGCTCGACAAGGAGGCGCGCAAGCGCGGCAACAGCGTCTACTTCCCGGACCGGGTGGTGCCGATGCTGCCCGAGACGCTCAGCGCGGACGTCTGCTCGCTGAAGGAGGGGGAGGACCGCGCCGCACTCGTCTGCCACCTCCAAGTGACGAAGGACGGGCAGCTCAAGTCCTGGCGGTTCAGCCGCGCCCGAGTCCGCATCGCCGCCAATATCGCCTATGAGGACGCGCAGGCGGCGATCGACGCGGCGGAATTCCTCCCCGAAGCGGGGAGGGGGACCAGCGAAGCTGGTGGAGGGGCTGGCACGCAGGCCGAGGCGGCCCCTCCACCACCCGCTGGCGCGGGCGGTCCCCCTCCCGGTTCCGGGGCGGAGCGTGTCAAGGTCTATTCCTCGCCCTGCACGATGCCGGAGATCGAGGCGGACGACCCGCCCGTCCCTCCCGAGCTGGTGGAAACCACCCTCAAGCCCCTCTGGGCCTGCTGGCAGGCCCTCTACCGGGCCCGGGAGAAGAGGGCGCCGCTGGAGCTGGACCTTCCCGAACGGCAGGTGGTGCTCGACGAGAAGGGCCGCATCGCTTCCGTTGCGCCGCGCGAGCGGCTCGACGCGCACAAGCTGATCGAGGATTATATGATCGCCGCCAACGTCGCCGCGGCCAAGGCGCTGGAGGCGAAGAAGGCGCCGGTCATGTACCGCGACCACGAGCCGCCGGGCCGCGAGAAGCTGGTCGCGCTGAAGGATTATCTCGCTACCTTCGGGCTGGAATTCGCCCTCGGCCAGGTGGTGCGGCCGGGGACCTTCAACCGCATCATCGACCGGCTCGGCGACGAGGACTACCGGCCGCAGGTCATGGAGCAGATCCTGCGGACCCAGACGCAGGCTTATTACGCGCCGCGCAATGCCGGCCATTTCGGCCTCGCCCTCGGTTCCTACGCGCATTTCACCAGCCCGATCCGTCGCTATGCCGATCTCATCGTCCATCGTTCCCTAGTCCGCGCCTACGGGCTCGGGGAGGGCGGCCTCAGCGACACCGAGAGCGAGGCGATGGAGGTGACGGGCGAGCTCATCTCGCAGCTCGAGCGGCGCGCCATGGAGGCGGAGCGGGAGACGCTCGACCGCTATGTCGCGGCCTATCTTTCCGAGCGGGTGGGGGACCTGGTCGACTGCCGGATCACGGGCGTCCAGCCGTTCGGCTTCTTCGCCACCGTTGAAGGGCTGGGCGGCGACGGCCTGGTGCCCGTCTCCACCCTGGGAACCGAATATTTCCGCTACGAGGAGGCGAGCCAGAGCCTCGTCGGGGAAGAGAGCGGGGAGCGCTTCACGCCCGGCCGCCGGCTCAAGCTCAGGCTGGTCGAGGCCAACCCGGTCTCCGGCGGCCTCCGGTTCGAGCTGGCGGATGCGCAGGGGGGCGCTCCTCCGGCTCGCCGTCCGGCCCGCCGCGACGGCCGTCGCGGCGCGGACGGCGGCGGAGGCGGCGCGCCGCGCCAGGGCCGCCGCGGCCGCCCCGCCAACATTCGCCACCAGGGACGACGGTGAAGGCGTCTCTCCTCAGGCGCCGGCGAGCCGATAGACGCCGATCACCGCGTCGAGGATGTCGGACCAATTGTAGGCGAGCGCCGCCGCCGCGGCCGCCGAGGCGATCCGTCGCCGCCGGGCGGGAGCGGCGATGAGCGCCTCGACCGCATCCGCATAGGCTTCGGGCAGCGGCGGCACGAGCAGGCCGGAGCGATCGTCTTCGATCAGGGCCCGGGCGCTGCCCACGTCCGCGCTGACCACGGACAGGCCGGCCGCCATCGCCTCGAGATTGACGTTTCCGAAGGCTTCGGTGACGCTCGGGTTGAGGAGAATGTCGGCGCTGGCCACGGCTCGGCCGAGCGCCTCCCCCTCGAGATGACCGGTGAACCGCGCCTCGGGGAGGCGCGCCTGCAGCCAGGCGCGCTCGGGGCCGTCGCCGACGATCAGCGGGCGGACGGGACATCCCCGCTGCCTTAGTGCCGCGATCGCGGCGGCGAACATGTCCAACCCCTTCTCGCGGACGAGGCGGCCGAAGAAGAGGATCACGGGATCGTTGCCCGCATAGCCTTGCCCGCGCCGCCACGCCTCGCTGCGCAGGGCGGGGCTGAACTGCCGCGGATCGACGCCGCGTCCCCAGAGCCGGATCCGGTGGGGCGCGATCCCGTCCCCGCGGAGCCGCTCCGCCAGGGCCGCGTTCGGCGCCAGCACGTAGTCGCTTCGGGCGTAGAAGGATTTCAGCCACCGATCGACCGCGGGAGCGAGGAAGCCGAGGCCGTAATAAGCCGGGTACGTCTCGAAGCGGGTATGGAGGCTGGCGATGGTCGGGACGCCGCGGGCGCGGGCGGCGGCTTGCGCCTGCCGTCCGAGCAGATCGGGGCAGGAAAGGTGGACATGGGTGGGGGCGAAGGAGTCGAGGTCGCGCCGCGCCGCTCGAGGGAGCCCAGTGGCGAGACGGTATTCGCTGCGGCCCGGAATGCCGATCGAGCGGATCGGAACGAGATCGCCCGCCGGCGCGAAGGCGGGCTCCCGCGTCGCCGGCGAGTAGACGCGCACCGCCGCCCCGCGGTCGATCAGATGGGCGACGAGGCGGTTGAGAGCGCGGTTCGCGCCGTCGCGCACGCAATTGTAGTTTCCGCTGAACAGGGCGATGCGCAGCCCCTCGGCAGACACTGCCTCGCCGGGAAGAGGTCGCGGGCGTAAAGCGGGCGCATTCATCCTCCGATAACCGGGTTCCAGGCGTGAACCGAAAATGAACCTCGCGCCGAATCGGCGAAGCTTGCCGCGAATTCACGCGGTCGAAAGATGTCGGCAAGGTTCGGCCGATCCCGTTCCTGTCGAAACGTCGGGCCGGCCTTTTCGACCAACCGTCACCCCGCGTCTGCAAGCGACACGCGGGGGGATTCCGCCTGTTTTCAACGCGCTTTAACTTGGTCTCACCCTCTTGGAGAAGGAAAGAGACCATGAAGAAAGCCTTTGCCGCCCTCGCCGCCATTGCCGTCGTCGCCGCCGCGGCCCCCGCCGCCGCCGCCGTCAAGTCGGAAGGCCAGTCCGCCACCGAGACCGGCAGCCAGGCCGTCCGGTCCAAGGACGATCACAAGATCTGCCGGCGTTTCGACAACAGCGCCCGCCGGACGACGGCGGTCAAGCTCTGCCTGACCGCGTCCGAGTGGAAGAAGTTCGAGCAGCAGCGGGACGATTGACGGGGCGCCGGCGGCGCCCGCGGCATATGGGCGCCGCCGGCCGGAACTTGTGGGACCTCCCCCGGTTGAGCCGGCATGCCACGCAGCCGCAACGTCGCTCTGATCGTCGGCAGCCTCCGCGAGGGCTCGCTCAACCGCCGCGCCGCGCAGGTCATGATCGGCATGGCGCCCACGCACCTCGCCTTCGACTTCGTGCCGATCGGCGATTTGCCGCTCTACAACGAGGACGTCGAGGCCAGCCCGCCGCCCGCCTGGCAGGCCTTCCGCGACCGCGTAGGCCCGGCCGACGCCGTGCTGTTCGTCACCCCCGAATATAACCGCTCGGTCCCGGGCGGCCTCAAGAACGCGATCGACGTCGGGTCGCGGCCTTACGGGAAAAGCGTCTGGGCCGGAAAGCCGGCGGCGGTCGCCACCGTCTCCCCCGGCGGCATAGGCGGGTTCGGCGCCAACCATCACCTGCGCCAGAGCCTCGTCTTCCTCGACATGCCGGTGATGCAGCAGCCCGAAGCCTATTTCGGCGGCGCGGGCGGCTGGTTCGACAAGGAGGGCGCCCTTGCCAGCCAGGCGACGGAGAAGGTGATGCGCACCTTCATCGAGGCCTTCGCGCGGTGGATCGAGCGGGTCTCCGAGGATTAGAGCTTGGGCAAGGTGACGCCGCGCTGGCCCATATATTTGCCGGCGCGGTCCGCGTAGCTCGTCTCGCACGGCTCGTTGCCCTGAAGGAAGAGGAACTGGCACGCCCCCTCGTTCGCGTAGACTCGGGCGGGCAGGGGGGTGGTGTTCGAGAATTCGAGCGTCACATGGCCTTCCCAGCCGGGCTCCAGCGGCGTCACGTTCACGATGATCCCGCAGCGCGCATAGGTGGACTTGCCGAGGCAGATGACGAGGACGTCCCTCGGCACTCGGAAATATTCCACCGTGCGGGCGAGGGCGAAGCTGTTCGGCGGGATGATGCAGCAGTCGGTCTTGCGATCGACGAAGCTGTTGGACGCGAAGTCCTTGGGGTCGACGATCGCATTGTCGACGTTGGTGAAGATCTTGAACTCGTCGGCGACCCGCGCATCGTAGCCGTAGCTCGACAGGCCGTAGCTGATCGTCCCCTCGCGCCGCTGCCCGTCCTCGAAGGGCTCGATCATCCCGTCCTGCAGCGCCCGCTCGCGAATCCACCTGTCCGACATGATGCTCATGAAGGGCGTGGATGCGGGCCGCCGAAGCCGCAAGTCAAGGCCCCCGCCCGGGGGGCGAGGGGCCTGGCTCACTTGATGTGCAGGACGCAGATCAGGGTGAAGAGGCGCCGCGCCGTGTCGAAATCCGTCTCGACCTTCCCCGCCAGGCATTCCTGAAGGAGCTCGGCGGCTTCGTTGTGGAGGGCGCGCCGGGCCATGTCGATCGCCTCCAATCCCTTGGGAGAGTCGCTGCGCACCGCTTTGAAATAGCTCTCGCAAATGGCGAAATAGTCGCGCACCGGCCGCTTGAAGCGCGCCAGGCCGAGCCGGATCGTGTCGAGCGGGGCGCCCGACTCGTCCTTGAGCTCGATCGCCAGCCGTCCCTCCTCGATCCTGAGGCGGATCCGGAACGGTCCCTCGTAACCGACTGGGGCGAAGCGGTTCTTCTCGAGCAGGTCGAAGATCGCGACCCTCTTCTCCTGCTCGATCTCGTCGCTGCGGCGGATGATGGTCCGCTCGTCGAGCTCGACGTCGATGATCCGAGGGTCGGCCATGCCGGGCCTGTTAGCGGTCTTTTCCACATCGCGTCCACACAAGCGCACCCGGAAAAAGTCACGCCGCCCCTACCGGTTTCGGGGTGGCGGGCGTAGGCTGGCGCCATGGCCGACAACATTATCCGACTTGCCGATGCCGCGGCGCCCGAAGCCTCGACTCTTCCGCACAACGTCGAGGCGGAGGCCGCCCTGCTCGGCGCGCTGATGATCGACAACCGCCTCGCCGAGGACATCCAGCTCAAGCTCAGGCCCGACCATTTCTTCGAGCCGCTGCACGGCCGCGTCTACGAGCAGATCTTGAAGGTCATCGATCGCAACATGATCGCCTCGCCGGTGACGCTGCGGCCGTTGTTCGAGCATGACGAGGAGATGAAGGAGGTGGGCGGCCCCGCCTATCTCGCTCAGCTCACCGGCTCGGGCGCCGCCATCATCGGCGCGCGCGACTTCGCCGAGCAGATCTACGAGCTCGCCTTGCTCCGGGCCCTGATCGGCGTCGGCCGCGAGATGGTCGAGAACGCGCTCGACACCTCGGAGGAGGTCGATCCCAAGGCCCAGATCGAGCAGGCCGAATCCGCGCTCTACCGCGTCGCCGAGGAGGGCGGCGGCGAGGGCACGGTGAAGAGCTTCGCCGACGCGACCCGCCTCGCCGTGCAGATGGCCGAGAAGGCGCTCAACACGGGGGGCGGCCTGTCCGGCCTCACCACCGGCCTCGATTCGATCAACGCCAAGACCGGCGGCCTTCACCACAGCGATCTCGTCATCCTCGCCGGGCGTCCCGGCATGGGCAAGACGGCGCTGGCCACCAACATCGCCTTCAACACCGCCCAGCGCTTCATCCGCGACACCGTCCTCGACGGCCTGCCCTCGGAGAAGTCGGCGGGGGCGCCGGTCGCCTTCTTCAGCCTCGAAATGTCGGCCGACCAGCTCGCCACCCGTATCCTCGCCGAGCAATCGGGGATCAGCTCCGAGAGCCTGCGCATGGGCAAGATCAGCCAGCAGGACTTCCGCAACCTCGCCCGGGCGGCGGCGGAGCTGGAGAATCTGCCGCTCTACATCGACGACACCGCCGGCCTCACCATCGCCGCCTTGCGGACCCGCGCCCGCCGGCTGAAGCGCCAGCGCGGCATCGGCATGGTGGTGGTCGACTATCTCCAGCTGCTCCAGGGCAGCGGCAAGAACAGCAACGACAACCGCGTCAACGAGATTTCGGAGATTTCCCGCGGCCTCAAGACTCTCGCGAAGGAGCTTAACGTGCCGGTGATCGCGCTGTCGCAGCTCAGCCGCGCCGTCGAGCAGCGGGAGGACAAGAGGCCGCAGCTCGCCGACCTCAGGGAGTCCGGCTCGATCGAGCAGGACGCCGACATGGTCTGGTTCGTCTATCGCGAGGAATATTATCTCGCCGCCAAGCAGCCGGCGGACGACCATCCCGGCTTCCAGGAATGGCAGGAGGAGATGAACCGCGCCTACGGCCTCGCCGAGCTGATCATCGCCAAGCAGCGCCACGGCGCGACCGGGAAGGTCAGGATGAAGTTCGAGGCCAAGATCACCCGCTTCTCCGATTCGGTGGACGAAACCTACCTTCCCGAGGTGCGCGGCTGAGCGGAACCCGGCGCCTCGCCGCCCATTGACGGAGGACGAGACAGGCGGAGACCGGCGATGAGCAGCGCAGACGAAGGCAAGCCCAACCTCGGCGGCCGCGAGGGAGGGGGCGATTCCGGGGGAGGGGCCTATCCCAACCCGCATAGAGGCAAGGAAGGAGAGGCGGGCCGCGAGGGCTGGATGGGCCATGGCGGCCAGAGCGAGATGCCCTATCACGGCCACGGGCAGCTCGGCGCCGAGAAGACCGGCGGCAACGCCAACGCCCCGACGCGGGAAAGCGGCGCGGGCGACGAGCGCGCGCCGGGCGACGCCAAGACGTCAGGGGCCGGGAACCCGTAGGTCCCCGGCCCCTCCCTCACTACGCGACACGAGGGGTCACCCCCAGGGATGACGGGGGAGCTTATGCCCTGATTCGGTTGAGAAAAGGCTGAACGGCACCGTCAGCCGGCGTTCACCTCCCGAGGCTAGAGCATTGAGGAATTAGGTTGACGCACTGCTTCCGCTCATCCTGAGGAGCCGGTGAGCTTGTCGAACCGGGGTCTCGAAGGACGGTCCTTCGACACGGGCCTTCGCCAAGCTCAGTCCCTACTCAGGATGAGCGGGTCAACCTGAACCCAGCTTACTCTAGTCGGCGGCCTTGTTGCCGTCGCCCGAGCCCTTCGTCCTGACGTCGACGTCGGGCAGCTCGACCTTCGAGGGCAGGTTCACGTCCGGCAGGTTGACGTTGATGTCGGGGGTCTCGACGGTCGGCAGGCTGACGTTGACGCCGACCTCCTTCGAGGTGTCCTTCACGCCGCCGCGGAAGACGAAGAAGAAGATGGCGAGGAGCCCGATCAGCAGCACGGCGACGACGATGCCGATGCTGCGCCGGTCGCCGCCCCCGCCGCCCGCGTCGATCACCGTCGTCCGCTCGGTCTCGCGCACCGGCTCGGGCCGGGGCTCGCGGTCGTGGTCGCTCATCTCGTCTCTCCCTCTCGCTCAACGCGCCGGGGCGGGCGCGGTTCTCAGGATCCGCGTCAGGCTCTCGACCGAATAGGGCTTGTGCAGCAGCTCGAACCCGTGGCGGCCCTCCTGCGCCAGGACGTGGCTGTAGCCGCTGGTCAGGACGACGCGCAGGCCGGGGCGCCGCCGCCGCAGCTCCTGGCCGAGCTCGATGCCGGTCATGCCCGGCATGACCACGTCCGAGAAGACGAGGTCGAACGCCTCCTTCTCCTCCTCGATCATGCGCAGCGCTTCCTCGCCGTTGGCGGCGAGCCGCGTGTCGTGGCCGAGCTCGGCGAGGAGCTGGGTCGCGAAGGCGCCGACGTCCGGATTGTCCTCGACCACCAGGATGCGGCTGCTCGCCATCGGCCCCTCGGCGCGGCGGCCGCGCGCCGGCGCGTCGTCGGCGCCGGGCTTGGCGATGCGGGGGAGGTAGAGGGTGAAGCGGGTGCCGCGGCCGACCTCGCTCGCCACCAGAACGTCGCCGCCCGATTGCTTGGCGAAGCCGTAGACCTGGCTGAGGCCGAGGCCGGTGCCCTTGCCCACCTCCTTGGTGGTGAAGAAGGGCTCGAATATCTGCGCCATCAGCTCGGGTGGGATGCCGCGGCCGGTATCGCCGATCGAGATGGCGACGTGGGGCCCGTCCACCGGCTCGTGCCACGGATCGGCCGGGATGCCCTCCACCGCCCGCGCCGAGATGCTGAGCCGCCCCTCGCCGTCCATCGCGTCGCGGGCGTTCACGGCGATGTTGATCAGCGCCGTCTCGAACTGGGCGATGTCGGCTTCGATGAAGCAGTCGTCGCATTGTATGTCGAACTCGATGCGGATGCGCGACCCGACGACGGTGCGGATCATGTCGCACACGATCTTCACCCGCTCCGGCGCGTCGAACACTTCGGGCTTCAGCGCCTGGCGCCGGGCGAAGGCGAGGAGCTGCGCGGTCAGCTTCGCCGCTCGGTCCGCCGTGTCCGAGATGGCGTCGATGTAGCGGCGCTTGCGGTCCTCGGCGATGTCGCGCCGGCGCAGCAGGTCCACCGAGGAGCGGATGATCGTCAGCAGGTTGTTGAAGTCGTGGGCGACTCCGCCGGTGAGCTGGCCGATCGCCTCCATCTTCTGCGCCTGACGGAGCTGGTCCTGCGCGCTCAGAAGCTCGCGCGTCCGCTCCTCCACCCTCTGCTCGAGAGTCTCGTTCAGCTCGCGCAGCGCCGCCTCGGCCCGCCGCCGCTCGCCAAGCTCCTCCTGCGCCTCCTGGAACAGCCGGCTGTTGTCGATGGCGATCGCCGCCTGCGCCGCCAGGCCTTCCATGATGCGCTCGGAGCGCTCGCTGAAGACGCCTGCCTCCGAATGGCCGAAGAAAAGGCCGCCGGTCACGTCGCCGGTCCGCGAGAAGACCGGCACGGCGAGGTAGGAGCGGACGGGAAGGTGGCCCTCCGGCATCCCCCTGTTCGGAGTGTTGCGGCCGTAGCGGGGGTCCGCGAGGATGTCGTCGGACCGGATCACGCCCTCGCCCTTGAAGGTCGGCGCGAACACCTCGGTGGCGCGCGGCATGCCGAAATTGTCGAACTGCGACCGCTCCGCGCCGGACAGGCTGTAGAGCATGTAGCTGCCGCCGTCGCGGCTGTAGACATTGTAGAAGAAGGCGCCGAACTGGGCGCCGCTGAGCTCGCGGCCGGCATCTGTGACCATCTGGACGATACGGTCGAGATCCAGCTCCGCGGCGAGCGCCGCGCCGGTCCGGTTGAGGATTTCCAGCGCCTCGCGCTCGTCCGCGAGCGCCGCCTCCGCCTGCTTGCGCTCGCGTATGTCGCGCATGACGACCAGCTCGCCGAGCAGCTCGCCGTTCGGCCCGGCGAGCTGGCTGCCGACGACGTGGACGTCGATCGGCGTTCCGTCGCGGGCGAGCCGCACCGTCTCCAGGTCGACGCTCCCGCCCCCCATGATGTGGTGGAAGATGGAGGTCGGGGCCTGCTCCCTGGGAAGGGGATCGGTCGGGGCGAGGAGGCCGATCGGCCGGCCGAGCACTTCGTCGGCCCGCCATCCGAACAGGCGCTCGGCGCCCCTGTTCCAGCTGGTGAGCCGCCCCTCGAGATCGCAGCTCAGCATCGCGTCGGGAGAGGAGGAGGCGATCGCCGCCAGCCGCGCCGCCGTCTCAACCCGCCGCCGCTCGTCCGAGGTCGCCGCCAGCAGGAGGATCGTCAGCGAGATGACGGCGATGAACTGCTGGGTGCTGAGGATTGGGTCGAAGCCGGGATAGACGAGCGGCCCGAAGCCGAGGCTCGCGCCCCACAAGGCGAAGCCGGAAATGATGACGAGGGCGAGCGAGGCGCCGCGCACGAAGAAGGCGAGCGCCGCCCAGATCAGCACCGGGAAGAGGTGCCAGCTGCGCAGCCACGGGAAGACGAAGGGGTCGAACACCACCCAGGCGAGCGCCGCCGTGCTCGCCATGCACAGGACGAAATGGCCCCAGGCGCGCCGGCCGGCGCCGATCGGCTCTCCGCCCCACCAGCTGAGGACGAGCGGCGTCAGGGTGAGCCCGGCGACGAGGTTGCCGAGGCACCAGCCGGTCCAGACGTGGAATATGCCGGGGGGCGAGAGGCCGGCCGCGATCCCCAGCACCGCCGCGCCGAGGGTCGCCGAGACTGCGGCGGAGAGGCCGACGCCGCCGGCCAGCCAGAGCACGTCGCGGCGGGTGCGCAGCTTCAGATCGAGCCGTGCGACCCGCACCAGGATCAGGGCGCCGAGGAGGTCCGCGCCCGCATTGATGGCGGCGATGGCGAGCTCGGCCCAGAGCGGCTGGTGCAGCCCCAGGGTCAGGCTGGCGGCGAAGCGGCCTAGGAAGATCGCAGGCCACAGCCGCGTCCCGCCGATGACGAGGCCCGCGATCGACAGCCCGAAGGCCGGCCACACGCCCGATCCCGGGCCGCCGACCCTCGCCCATTGCAGCCCGACGACGGCGAGGGCCCAGTAGACGACGAAGAGCAGGAAGCCGTTGACCGGAAGCCGCTTCAAATGCCGTCCTTCATCTCGGCCGATGGCTCGGCCGGCCCCCACCCGCGCCCGGCGCGCCCGGGCCGCATCTCATGCGGTCCGGGCGCTGGCGCTCCAGGCATTCAAAGCACGCGACGGAGCGGCAGATCAACCCGTCTTGCCGGCCGCCGGCGTGTCGACGTTGACCTTGATGTCGGTTTTCTTGCTGCCCATCAGCTGCCCGCCGAACATGTAGAAGAGCAGTGCGAGCACCGCGATCAGCAGGACCACGGCGATGACCGTGCCTCCGCCGCCGCCGCCGCTGTCGGTATGGATCACCGTCGTTTCCCGCTCCCGGTCGTGATCGCTCATGACTGATACTCCGCTTTGTTTCGGAGGCTCAACGCTATCCCCTCGCGGCGGTTCCGGAGCGGCACGACCGTCAGCGGCAGGATCTCGGCATCCGGAAACCCCTAGGTCCTTCCGCCGCGCGAATGGGGACACGGACCTTTTCGCGAAAAAGTACGTGTCCCTTTTTCTCAGCCCTGCTCGGGCAGGAAGTCCGGCACCGACAGGTAGCGCTCGCCGGTGTCGTAGTTGAAGGTGAGGATGCGCTTGCCCGGGCCGATCTCCTCGAGCTTCTGGCGCACCGCGGCCAGGCTGGCGCCGGAGCTGATGCCGACCAGCACCCCTTCCTCGCGCGCCGCCCGCCGCGCCATCTCCTTGGCGTCGTTGGGGTCGACCAGGATCGTGCCGTCGATCGCGTCGGTGTGGAGATTGGCGGGGATGAAGCCGGCGCCGATCCCCTGGATCGGGTGCGGGCCGGGCGCGCCGCCGGAGATGACCGGCGAAAGCGTGGGCTCCACCGCGAACACCTGGAGATGCGGCCATTCCTTCTTCAGCACCTCGGCGCAGGCGGTGATGTGGCCGCCCGTGCCGACGCCGGTGATGATCACGTCGATCGGAGAATCGCGGAAGTCCTCGAGTATCTCGCGCGCCGTGGTGCGGGTGTGGACCTCGAGGTTGGCGGGGTTCTCGAACTGCTGCGGGATCCAGGCGCCCTCGGTCTGTGAGGCGAGCTCCTGGGCGCGGGCGATCGCCGCCTTCATGCCCCCCTCCTTCGGGGTCAGGTCGAACCGGGCGCCGTAGGCCAGCATCAGCCGGCGGCGCTCCAGGCTCATGCTCTCCGGCATGACGAGGATCAGCTTGTAGCCCTTGACCGCCGCGACCATGGCGAGGCCGACGCCGGTATTGCCCGAGGTCGGCTCGATGATCGTGCCGCCCGGCCTCAGCGCGCCCGAGCGCTCGGCGTCCTCGATCATTGCCAGCGCGATCCGGTCCTTGATCGAGCCGCCGGGATTGGCCCGCTCGGACTTCACCCACACTTCGGCGTCGCCGAACAGGCGGTTGATGCGGATGTGCGGCGTGCCGCCGATGGTCTCCAGGATGCTGCCCGCTCTCATGTCGTCGTCTCCATGACTTTGGCTGTACTGCCCAGATTGGGCGGATCGAAGCTTCGTGCAAGCCGTAATTCTGGGAACCACTTGGCCCAGAGCAAGGTGACGAGCACCGCGCCTATGCCGCCGCCCACCACGGCGGCGACCGGCCCGATCGCGGCGGCGAGGAAGCCCGATTCCGCCTCCCCCAGCTCGTTCGAGGCCGAGATGAAGAGCGACGAGACGGCGCCGACCCGTCCGCGCATCTCGTTGGGCGTATGGAGCTGGATCAGCGACTGGCGGACGTAGACCGAGAACATGTCGGCGGCGCCGAGCAGGGCCAGGCAGGCGAGCGACAGCGGCATGAAGCGGGAGAAGCCGAAGATGATCGTCGCCGCGCCGAACACGCCCACCGCGGCGAGCATCTTCACTCCGACGTCGTGCTTCAGCGGCTTCCAGGCGAACCAGAGCGCGGTCAGCGTCGCGCCGACGGCGGGGGCGGCGCGAAGGTGGCCGAGCCCCTCCGGCCCGGCGTGGAGGATGTCGCGGGCGAAGATCGGCAGCATCGCCGTCGCGCCGCCGAGGAGCACCGCGAACAGGTCGAGCGAGATGGCACCGAGGACGAGCCGGTTCTCGCGGACGTAGTGAAGGCCGTCGACCATCTGCCGCCACGGGTTGCGCGAGCCGCCGATCGCCGTCCGCTCGACCGGGCGGATCATGAACATGCAGAAGAGCGACAGCGAGAAGAGCGCGGCCGCCACCGTGTAGGGCATGTGGGCGTGGACGGCATAGAGATAGCCGCCGATCGGCGGCCCGGCGATCGCCCCCGCCTGCCAGGCGATGGTGCTGGTGGCGATCGCCCGCGGCAGGATCTCGCGCGGGACGAGGTTGGGCGACAAGGCGGAGAGGGCCGGCATTGCGAAGGCGCGGGCGACGCCGAGCAGGGCTGCGACCCCGAACAGGGCGGGAAGGGTGGTGATGCCCCGCCACGACAGCCAGGCGAGAGTCGCGGCGCAGAAGATCTCGAGGCTGATCGTCGCCCGCGCGATCCATCGCCGGTCCAGCCGGTCGGCGGTCCAGCCGGTGACGAGGGTGAGGACGAAGAGCGGCAGGAACTGGACCACGCCGACCAGTCCGAGCTGAAGCGCCGCCTCGTGCTGGTCCATCGTCCGGCGGGCGATGTCGTAGACCTGCCAGCCGATGACGATCACCATCGCCATCTGCGCGATCGTCGAGGAGAGCCGCGCGGTCCAGTAGAAGCGGAAGTCGCGGAAGGCGAAGGGGTGGGGTCCGGCGGTCATCGCGAGAGGCGCCTTAGGGGCGGCCGCGGCGGGCGGCAATGGCCCGCGGGGCGGGGCGAGGGCGCGGCAGGAGCCAGCCGCCCCGCGCCCGACGGGGTCGCTGGAGGCTTTTGCGCCGGCCCGATGTTCGCTACCTGTTCCTGGACATGAAGTCGGACGAGTCGGAACTGAAACAGGCCGTGAAGCGGCTCGAGGCGGCGATGGTCGAAGGGGTCGACCACAGCTTCCCCTTCGGCACCTGCCAGGTGAGGATCGGCGACGTCCAGCTCCTTTTCCAGGCGATCAAGCGCGCCGGCGGACGCCGCGACTGGAGCCCGGAGGAGAAGAACGTCGCCGATCTGCCCGGGCCCGTGCGGCGCTACATCCGAAGCCTTCAGAACGAGGTCGCGCGCTACCAGCGTCGATTGATCGAGCTCGACGGGCAGTTGCGCAAGATCGAGCAGAGCCTCGCCCGGATCGAGCGCCCGCCACGGTAGCGGCCGTCCACCGCTCCAGCCGCCGTACCTCCCTCATGCCGGACCTCCGAGGCCGCTTCGGCGCCGCGTCGCTTGGGGGCCGGAGACGCCCGTGGAAGTACGCTCCGGCCCCCGCCTCCGTCCGGGGAGACGGAGGCAACCGAGCCTAGCGAGGCGGGGCGGAGCCGGTCTTGAAGGCGACCGCCAGAGTGAGCAGGACCAGCCCATAGGCCAGCGCCAGCAGCATGCGCTCTTCGCAACTGGTCTTGGGTTTGGTGGCGAGCTCTTCAGCCTCGTCAGTCATGCGGCTTCCCCTGTGACGCACCGCTCCATCCGGCCCCGAGCCGGGTGGTTCGTCGCGCGTGGACACAGGGAACCGCGCCCTGCTTATTTCCCCTGACGGGTATTGTATTCGGCAGGCCACCCGACCGAAGCCGGTGCCTGTGTCCACACGCCCGAAAGCGGACGCTCCCTCACGACGAAGATCGGGAGCGCGGGGGTTTCGTTACGCCTATTCTTGCGCCTCAGCAAGCGAGCCTTCAGCGCGTCGCCTCGCGTTCGACCGCCCGGGCCGCGGAGCCGGCGCGCGCGCCGGCCTACGCTCCGACGCAGCCTCGGCGCGCGCAGCCGTCCTCGCTTCTGATTGAGCGCCTGCCTCGCCAGGGTCCGGACCCTGGGGAGATCTGCCCGGCATGAGCCTGTCGGCCTCATTCCGGGCACCGCCTGCGCCGCACCTGCCTTCGCAAGCCGCCGCAGCCGGAACATCACGCTACCGCCTCGGGTGACTCATGTTTTTCCGGACACGAGCATCGAGTCGCCCAACCTTATGAGCCTCGCCGCGGAGGAAAGGAAGTTCTTTTTTTGTTCTCATTTCGGCATCGAACGAAATAGGTCCGGCAACCGTCGCCTTCGGCGCCCGCGGGGCATGGAGCGCGTGCGTCTTCCCGTGGGTGAGACGGGCGGACGGTCTATCGCGGCGCCCCCGTCCCGACGAGCGCGCGCGCCTGAAGCCATGCCTCCAGCGCCTGCGGCCAGCGGTCGACCGGCCGGCCGCGCGGGCGAAAGCCGAAGCCGTGCCCGCCCGTCTCGTAGAGGTGGAGCTCGGCCGGGCGGCCGGCCCGGGTCCAGCGCTCGAATATCTCGGCGCTCTTCAGCGAAGGCGCCTGCGGATCGTCCCGGGCGGCGACGATGAACAGGGGCGGGGCGTCCGCCCCCGGCCGGCGCGCGTCCGGCATCGCGCCGTAGGCGGCGACCGCGAAGTTGGGGCGGACCGCCGCGTCGGTCGCCAGCGCCGTGCCGATCGCGGTCATCGCCCCGGCGGAGAAGCCGATCACTCCGACCCGGTCCGGCCTGACCCCGTAGGCGGCGGCGTCGCGGCGGATGAGGCGCAGCGCCCGGCCGGCATCGGCGATGGCGACAGCGCGCGCCGGCTGCGTGCGCAGCGCGAAGGCGTCGAACGTCTCAGGGCCCGCGGGCGCCGTGTCGCCGGGCGGCCGGACGCGGTATTTCAGCACGAAGGCGGTGACGCCGCGCGCCGCCAGCCAGCGCGCCGGCTCGATCCCGTCCAGGTCCCAGGCCAGCGCCCGGAACGCCCCGCCCGGCACGACCAGCATCGCCGTGCCGTTCGCCTTCCCCGCAGGCGGGCGGAAGACGGTGAGGGTCGGGACGGTGACGTTGGTGACGATGTGCACCCTGCCGCTCCCCGGCAGGTCGGCGTCGACCTCGACCTCCTCGCCGGTCCAGCTCTCCGTGCCCGGTGCGGCGCCCGGCCAGAGCCGCACGACCTGAGGCGCCGGCCGCGCCGGCGCAGGCTGCGCCGGCCCGCAGGCGGGGGCGAGAAGGGCAAGGGCGGCCGCGACCGCCGCCCACGGACCCCGGGCTCCAAACCGAAGATGGATCACTGCACGCTCGCTCCCATCGCGCTGTTGGACCGGACGCGGCGCCTGTAGAAACGCGTCCTGCACCCATTCTTGTTAATAGCCGGAAGCAACGCTGTCGCGCATCCCGCTTCTCAAAGCTTCGTTCTGGCCCTATATCTGGAAAGGTCACGGCCGGGCCAGCGTGATCGTGTGATGGTGACAGAGTGGCGAAGAATACCGACGAGGGTTATCGCAGGGGCGCTGTTAAAGACCGTGTTCAAGCCCTGAACCCGGTTACAAAGAGATATGTAAAGATAGATACGAAGAGCGGCAGAATTATCGAGCACAAGAAGACTGCTGGACCCTATAAAGGGGTACGGGAAGTCACGAAGAGATAAAATTGTCTCTTATCTTTTCTCCACTTTCCGAGGAGCTGATCGACCTACCTCCCCAGAAGCTGTTCCCCAGGCACGCATTCCTGATGCGGCAGTTGGGAAATCCCCCAGATATAGATCTGGTCATGCTGAGAGCAGTTCAGAAGGTTTGCTCATCTCGAGGCTTCAGCACCAAGGACGCGGCGTCCTCCACCGGCAGCAAAGACTTCCTGGAGCGGATACTGGGCCTCATTCGCGGCACTGGTTTGACGATTGCCATATTTTCGCACGCGACGCGTGGTACCGCCATGGCGAACATATCGCTCGAGCTGGGGTTCGCAGCGATGTGCGGAAAACCCCTGATCATCGTGAAGTCGCGCGAGGCGTCCGCGCCTTCCGACCTGACCCGGACCGACTGGATAGAGTTCACGCTGGGCGAGGAGCCGGCATTCGAGGAAAAGCTCGGCCAGGCGCTGGACCAGGTCGACGAGATCGCCAGCTATCAGGAGATGCTGTTCCACATCGCATTGGAGGCACCCCAGATGGACTCGGCGGTGGCGCTCGAGCGGGCAACGAAGGCCTTTCTGCTCAGCGGCAACCAAGCTGTCGTCGAAGCGATCGCGACGATCGAGGAGCGGCTCCGCCTGGCGGCGGAGGGCGTGGGCTTCGACGATATGAAGCGCATCTATCGGGAAGTGGCGACGTTCGTTCGGCAGGGAAGGCAACTCGGGAAGCCGGTGTCGAACGGTTGACCCGCGCGGGGCCCCCTGCCGCGGCTGCCGGGCCTCACGCCTTGTCGACGAAGCTGTCCAGCACCCTCTTTCGTCCCGCATGCTCGAAGTCGATCTCGAGCTTGTTGCCTTCCACCTCGGCGACCGTTCCGTAGCCGAACTTCGAGTGGAAGACGCGCTGGCCGGCGGCGATGTCGCCGCGTCCGGGGTTGCCGAGGCTGACGGCGGAGGCCTTGACCTCCATCACCCGTGGCGGACTGCGCTCGAAGCCGCCGGTCACCGCCCGCCGCCAGCCCGGGCCCCGGCCGGTGCCCCGCGCCACGTCGGCGAAGGGGTCGGCCCGCTCTGACCAATTGGCGCGCCACAGGCTCTCGCCGCCGCTCATCGTCTGCTCCTGGTCGACATGGTCGGCGGGCAGCTCGGCGATGAAGCGGCTTGGGAGGCTCGACGTCCACTGGCCGTAGATGCGGCGGTTGGCCGCGTGGAAGATGAAGCAGTGGCGCCGCGCCCGCGTGATCGCGACATAGGCGAGGCGGCGCTCCTCCTCGAGGCTGGCCTGGCCGCCTTCGTCGAGCGCGCGCTGCGAGGGGAAGACGCCTTCCTCCCAGCCGGCGAGGAAGACGGTGCCATATTCCAGCCCCTTGGCGGCGTGGATGGTCATGATCGTGACCTTCGCCTGCTCCTCGCTGCCGTCATTCTCCATGACCAGGCTGACATGCTCGAGGAAGGCGCCGAGGGTCTCATATTCCTCCATCGCCCGGGTCAGCTCGGCGAGGTTCTCGAGCCGGCCGGCGCTCTCCGCCGACCGGTCCGCCTGGAGCATTGCGGTATAGCCCGATTCGTCGAGGACGAGGCGCGCCAGCTCGGCATGGGGCAGCTCGCCGAGCCGCATCCGCCAGCGGGCGACGTCGCCGACGAGGTTGCCGAGCGCGCGCCGCGCCTGGGGGGTGAGCTCGTCCGTGTCGAGGATCTGGGCGGCGGCGGCGAGGAGGGGCAGGCCCGCGGCGCGGGAGAGCGCATGGATCTTCGCCACCGCCTTGTCGCCTAGGCCGCGCTTGGGCGTGTTGATGATTCGCTCGAAGGCGAGGTCGTCGGCCGGCTGGGCGATGACCCGCAGATAGGCGAGCGCGTCGCGTATCTCGGCGCGCTCGTAGAACCGGAAGCCGCCGACGATGCGGTAGGGGAGGCCGATGGCGATGAACCGGTCCTCGAACTCGCGGGTCTGGAACTGGGCCCGTACCAGGATCGCGCAATCGTCGGCGCGGGTGCCCCGCCGCCCGGCCGCCTCGATCTCCTCGCCGACGCGCCGCGCCTCCTCGGGCCCGTCCCAGACGCCGACCACCTTCACCTTGTCGCCGCCGTCATGCTCGGTCCACAGCGTCTTGCCGAGCCGGCCGCCATTATGGGCGATGAGGCCCGAAGCGGCGCCGAGGATATGCGGGGTGGAGCGGTAATTCTGCTCGAGGCGGATGGTCTTCGCGCCGGGGAAGTCCTTCTCGAAGCGCAGGATGTTGGCGATTTCGGCGCCGCGCCAGGAATAGATGCTCTGGTCGTCGTCGCCGACGCAGCAGATGTTCTTGCGCTCCTGGGCGAGGAGGCGGAGCCAGAGATACTGGCTCTGGTTGGTGTCCTGATATTCGTCGACGAGGATGTACTTGAAGCGCTGCTGGTAGAGGTCGAGCACGTCGCGATGCGTCTTCAGGATCACCAGCATGTGGAGGAGGAGGTCGCCGAAGTCGCAGGCGTTGAGCGCCTTCAGCCGCTCCTGGTAGCGAAGGTAGAGCTCGGCGCCGCGGCCGTTCGCATAGGCCTCGCTCTCCGCGGCGTCGATCTGCGCCGGGGTCCAGCCGCGATTCTTCCAGCGGTCGATCAGCCCGGCGAGCAGCCGCGCCGGCCAGCGTTTCTCGTCCAGGTCGGCGGCGAGGATGAGCTGCTTGAGGAGCCGCAGCTGGTCGTCCGTGTCGAGGATGGTGAAGTTGGACTGGAGGCCGACCAGCTCGGCGTGGCGGCGCAGCATGCGGGCCGCGACCGAGTGGAAGGTGCCGAGCCACGGCATACCCTCCACCGCCTCGCCGACGATTCGGCCGACCCTCTCCTTCATCTCGCGCGCCGCCTTGTTGGTGAAGGTGACGGCGAGGATCTCGCTCGGCCAGGCGCGGCGGGTGGCGATGAGGTGGGCGAGCCGGGCGGTCAGCGCCGCCGTCTTGCCGGTGCCGGCGCCGGCGAGGACGAGCACCGGACCTTCCGCCGTCAGCACCGCCTCGCGCTGCGGCGGGTTTAGGCCGCGGAGATAGCCGGGCTCGGGGGTTTGAACGACGGGCTGGGTCACGCCTGAACAGCTAGGGAACGGGAGGGGCCGCGGCAACCTCTTGTCTCGCCGGCGCGCGTTCTGCGGCGGGGAGGGAGCCGCGCTGCCCTTCCCCCCTCCCTGAATACAGGGAGGGGCCGGGGGTGGGTCGGTCTCCGCCCGCGATGCATTTTCCGGATGCGCACCCACCCCCGACCCCTCCCTGCGTGCAGGGAGGGGGGCGGCACGTCCTAGAGCTTGCGCAGCAGGGTGATCTTGGCCTTGCCGTGGATGCGCGTCGCCTCCTCTTCGAACCCCTCCGCTCCGATCGTCTCGTCGCGTGCCGTCTCGACGCTGGCGAGCCCGCCCGGAGCGAGCGGCAGGCGGGCGAGGGCGGCGGGGGCGAGGCCGCTGCGATAGGGCGGGTCGAGGAAGGCGAGGTGGAGCTCGCCGGCGATCCGGGCATGCTCGGCCGGGGTGGCGAGGATATCGGCTTCGGCGCCCAGCGCGGCCACGTTGCGGCGGATCGCCTCGACGGCGGCCCGCTCCTTCTCGACGAAGGTGCAATGCGCCGCGCCCCTCGACAGCGCCTCGAGGCCGAGCGCGCCGGAGCCGGCGAAGAGGTCGGCGACCCGCAGCCCCTCGAAGCTGCCGAGCCGGCTCGCCAGCATCGAGAAGAGCGCCTCGCGTGTGCGGTCGGAGGTGGGGCGGGTGGCCTGGCCGGCCGGGGCGACGATCGGCCGCCCGCGCCAGCGGCCGGAGATGATCCTCACTTCCTCGATCCTCCCCGGGACGGGGAGGGGGACCGCGCGGAGCGCGGTGGAGGGGGCCCGTCGCTCCGCGGCTTCGGCGCTGGGGCCCCTCCACCACCCTTCGGGTGGTCCCCCTCCCCGCGAAAGCGCGGGGAGGGACTTCCTTTGAGCCCCTTGCGGAACGCCACCAGGTCGTGCTGCCTCACCTCGTCGACCGCGCCGCCGGGCAGGTCGGCGAGGACGAAAGGCCCGTAGGCGACGCGGATAAGGCGAGAGACCTGGAGGCCGAGATGCTCGAGCACGCGCCGCACCTCGCGATTCTTGCCCTCGGTGAGGCGCATCTCGATCCACGCGTTGCGGCCGGTGCGGCGCTCCAGGTTCGCGTCGATCGGGCCGTAGCGTATGCCGTCTATCTCGATCCCCTGGATGAGGGCTTCGAGCCGCTCCTGGCTGATCTCGCCGAAGGCGCGGGCGCGGTAGGTGCGCTCGACGCCGGACGAGGGGAGCTCGAGCTGGCGCTTTAGCTCGCCGTCGGTGGTGAGGAGCAGCAGGCCCTCGGTGTTGAGGTCGAGCCGGCCGACCGGCATCACCCTCGGCAGGCCCTTGGGCAGGCGGTCGTAGATGGTCGGCCGCCCCTTCGGGTCGCGCTCGGTGGTGAGCAGCCCGGCGGGCTTGTGGTAGCGGAACAGCCGTGCCGGGGCCGGGGCCTTGACCGGCACGCCGTCGACGGTGACGCCGTGGAGCGAGGTGAGCAGGGTCGCAGGCGTTTCGACGGCGACGCCGCCGATCGCGATCCGCCGCTCCTCGATCATCCGCTCGATCTCGCGGCGCGACGCGATGCCGGCGCGGGCGAGCAGCTTGGCGATGCGCTGGCCGTCCTTGGGGCCATCCTTGGGGCCGTCCCTGGCCCCGTCCCGGGGCGCGCGTGCGGGGCCGTTCCTGGGGCCGTGCTTGGGGAAATTGGGCGGGGGCAGGGGGCGTTCTCCAGTCGTCGCCGCCGGACGGGCGGAATTTTGCGCCCAGCCGAGGATATGGCCGGGGCCCGGCGGCCCCCGTCGCTCGTTACGCTTCGACAAGGATCAATGGGGGCGCGACGCGTCTATATGCTGTTCGGGAAGCGGGAAAGGGCGATCAGCCGCATCGTCATCGTCGAGGACGAGCCGCTCGTCGCTTTCGACAACGAGCATCTGCTGCGCGAGAGCGGCTACGAGGTCGTGGCGACGGTCGACACTCTGGCCGACGCGGTGCGGGTGCTCGGCGAG
The DNA here is from genome assembly GCA_019232625.1 of Alphaproteobacteria bacterium. Lineage (GTDB taxonomy): Bacteria > Pseudomonadota > Alphaproteobacteria > Sphingomonadales > Sphingomonadaceae > Allosphingosinicella. The sequence continues at coordinate 25,414 of JAFANP010000041.1, forward strand.
GCGCCGGTCGACCTCATCCTCAGCGACATCAAGCTGAACGGCGACGGCGACGGCATGGACGTCGCCCGCGCGGCGGCGGCGCGCGGCGTGCCGGTGCTGTTCGTCACCGCCAACTGCCCGATCGAGGCGCGCAGCCTCGGCATAGGCTGCCTCGCCAAGCCCTATTCGGACAAGATGCTCAAGAACGCGCTCGATGCGCTGGAGAAGAAGCTCCAGGGCAAGCCGGTGAAGCGCCTCCCCGCCGGCCTCAGCCTCTACGAAGCGGCGTAAGGAGGAAATGGGGACAGTTACTTCGCTCTCCAGCCTGCGCGGGTTCTCGCCGGCCTAGGGGCGAAGTAACTGTCCCCATTCCACTCGCCCCCGCCTAGCCGAGCGCCTTCTCCACCTGGTCGTGGAAATATTTGATGCCGCTCTCGAGCGTGCCCAGGGTCAGAGTCTCGAGCGCTCCGGACGAAAGGCCCTGCTGGCCGAGGGCGGCGGCGCGATAGTCCTCCGCGCCGAACACGCCCTCGTCGAGCAGAGTCCAGCTGCGCGCCCAATGATCCTCCTCCTCGGGCGTGGAGGGAGGCTCGGGGATCAGCATGAAGTCCTCGACCAGGGTGCGGCCCACCGCCTGCGGCATCAGCACCATGACGTTCACATAGTCCGGGCTCATGATCATGATCGTCCCGGGGAAGAGCTGGTAGGCGAAGGTGATGACGGCCCTCAGCGCCGTCCAGTCCGTGGGGTCGATGTCGGCGAGATGGTCGGTGCGGCCGACCGCCGAGCGCTGGTGGATGCCGACCGCGTCCATCGCCGTCACGCCGTCGGCGAAGAAGCGGGCGATGGTCGGCGCGTGCAGGCGCTGGACGTGGTAGCTCTCCTGGAAGGCGTCCATGATCAGCTTCCAGTTGGCGGCGACGTCGTGCACCCGGCGGCGGTAGAGGTGGTGGCCGGCAAGGCCGAAGGCGTCGAACTCCGGCGCAAGCATCGCCGCGTCGGCGAAGTCCGCGGCCGGGTCGCGCGCCACCCAGATCAGCCCGCCCGCCTCGTGCGAGGGGAGCTCGGCGAGGCGATAGCCGGCGCGGTCGAGGCCCGGGAAGGTGTCGGGCCGCGGCAGGCCGGCCAGGGCGCCGTCCATCGAATAGGCCCAGGCGTGGTAGGGGCAGACCAGCCGCGGCGCGCAGACCGGCGCGTCGCCCTCGACGAGCCGCGTTCCGCGGTGGCGGCAGACGTTGTGGAAGACGTGCGCCTTGCCGCTCTTGTCGCGGGCGAGGAGCAGCGGCAGGCCGAGCGCGTCGTGCGGCACCGCCATGTTGAGGCGGGGCAGCAGCGCCGAGGGGGCGATCACCTGCGGCGCCCGGCGGAAGATCCGCGCCTGCTCCGCCTCGAAGCGGGCGGGGTCCGTGTAGACGCGGGCCGGCACCGTCTCGATGCCGGCGCCGTGGCTCGCCTCCCCCTTCGCGATCAAGGCGGCGAGCGCGAGCTGGCCCTCGGTGGGGCGTTGGCGGGCGGGCATGTCCATGGCGCGGGAGAGTGCGTTCCTCCGCCGCCCAAGGCAAGCCTCATCGCGGGTCTGGCGGAGCGGGCGCGAGCCGCTACAAGGGCGTGATGACCATTGCGAGCACGACCGCGCCTGCCGACTGGCGCCGCCACCTTCCCGAGAGCGTCAGACCTTATACCGAGCCCGCCCCGCTCGCCGCACTCTTCGTCGGAATCTCGTCCGGCTTCCCCTACGCGATGATCGGCGCGACCTTGACCACCCGCCTCGCCCAGGACGGGATCGACAAGAAGAGCGTCACCGCCTTCAGCCTCGCCTTCCTCGTCTACAATTTGAAATGGCTGTGGGCGTGGATGGTCGACGGGGTGCGGCTTCCTCTGCTCGGCCGGCTCGGGCAGCGCGTCTCCTGGATGCTGCTGGCCGGCGCGCTCGTCATCGCCGCGGTCGTCAACCTCGCCTTGGTCCATCCGTCGGCGAGCCTCGCCTACACCGCTTATGCCGCCGTCCTGGTCGGAGTCGCCGGGGCGACCTTCGACATCGTCATCGACGCCTACCGGATCGAGCTCCTCGAGCCGAGGCAGCTCGGCGTCGGCGCCGGCATGTCGCAATATGGCTGGCGGATCGGCTCGACCGCGGCGGGCGCGCTCGCGCTCGTCGTCGCAGGCCGCTTCGGCTGGAACGTCGGCTACATGGCCTGCGCCGCCTTCGCCTTGCCGGCGATGCTCACCGCCCTCGTCATGGGCGAGCCGGCGCGGCACCACGATCCCAAGCAGCGCCGCGGCGTGATGGAGACGGTCCGCGCCGTCTACGGCCCCTTCGCCGAATTCTTCCGGCGGCGCGGCGCCTTCCTCGTCCTTCTCTTCATCCTTCTCCACAAGATCGGCGACACGCTGGGGCAGCTGACGCTGCGGCTCCTGCTCGACGACCTCAACTTCTCCAACGACGAGATCGCCATCTTCGACGTCGGCTTTGGCTTCTGGGCCTATCTGATCGGCATCTTCCTGGGCGGGATCCTCTATTCGAGGCTGGGCCTGAAGAGGTCGGTGCTGATCAGCCTCATCCTGATGGGGGTCTCGAACTTCACCTTCGCGCTCCTCGCCCAGGCCGGGCACAGCAATTGGGGCCTGGCCGGCTGCATGGGCTTCGAGAATTTGGCGAGCGGGATCGGCGGAGTCACCGTCGTCGCCTATTTCTCGGCGCTGTGCGACCTGCGCTTCACGGCCGCCCAATATGCCCTCATCTCCGCCGCAGCGAGCATCGTCGGGCGCTTCCTCACCGGAACGACGGCGGGGGCGATGGTGGAGGCGTTCGGCTATTTCAACTTCTACGTCTTCACCACCGTCGTCGCCTTGCCGGGGATCCTCCTCTTCTGGGCGATGATGCGGATGGGCCTGGTCGATTCCTCGATCGGGACGGCCGGGACGGAGGGCGAGGGCGACGCCCGGGCGGACGAGGCGCAGGGGGAGGCGGTCTAGCCTTGCCCCTGATCGGCCTCTCGATCCTGGTCCAGATCCTCTGCGCCATCCACTGCATCCGCAACGGCCGCAACGGCCTGTGGCTGATGGTGATCATCTTCTTCTCGGTGATCGGCTGTCTCGCCTACGCCTTCTTCGAGATCCTGCCGCAATATGCGGGCCGGCGCGAGGTGCGGGCGGCGAAGGCGGCGGCGGTCAGGCGGCTCGATCCGGAGCGAGCGCTGCGCGCGGCTCGGGACGCTCTGGACCTCGCTGACACGGCGGCGAACCGGATCGCGCTGGCCGACGCGCTGGCGGAGAGCGGGGCGTGGCGGGAAGCCGCCGACCATTACCGGCGCGCGCTCGCCAAGACGCCCGGGCCGGAGCGGGCGACGCGGTTGAAGCTCGGCCGCGCCCTGCTCGAGGGCGGCGACGCCGCCGGCGCCCGGCGCGAGCTCGAGGCGCTGCCCCCTTCCGCTTCGCAGACCGAGAACGACCGCGGCGCGCTGCTCCTCGCCCGCAGCCTTGAGGAATGCGGCCAGACCGAGCGGGCGCTGGAGCTGTACGGCGAGGTCGGCCCGCGGTTGGCCGGGGGCGAGGCGCTGTGCCGCCACGCCGCCTTGCTGATCAAGGCCGGCCGCGAAGCCGAGGCGGTCCCCCTCCTCGCGGAGGTGGAGGCGCGGGCGAAGCGGCTCGACCGGATGGAGCGCGCCCGCGACGCGGCGATGTACGATTGGGCGGCCCGCACCCTGGCGGAGCTGCGCTAGAGTCGATCCTGTTCACGTAGAATCGTCACCCCGGACTTGATCCGGGGTCCCTCTTCCTTTGTAGCTCATTGAGAAGAAGGTGGATGCCGGATCAAGTCCGGCACGATCAGTCCGGCGGCTGCCGGTTGGCGCGCAGCACTTCCCCGGCGAGATAGAGCGACCCGAGGATAAGGACGACCGGCGGCGCCTCGCCGGCGGCGTCGGCCGCGATCCCGGCGAGGGCGGACTCCACGTCCCCGGCGACGCGGCCGCCGAGGCCCCGGGTCCGCGCGAGGGCGAGGAGCGCCTCGGGGGGGTGGTGGTCGTGGCCGGGAATGGCGACGGTGTGGATCTCCGGCGCCTGCGCCGCGAACGGCTCCAGCACGCCGGCCGCGTCCTTGGCGGCGAGCAGCCCGAAGACGAGGTGGAACGGCCGTCCGGCGGCGAGGCGGGCGCTCAGGAAGTCGGCGACCGCGCCCGCCGCGGCCGGATTGTGCCCGCCGTCGAGCCACAGCTCCGAGCCCGGGGGGAGCCGGTCGTGAAGCGGGCCCGGGCCGAGGCGCTGCAGGCGCGCCGGCCATTGCGCCCGCCCCATCGCCTCCTCCAGCGCTGCGTCCGGCACGTCCACCGCCCGCTGGTGCCGCAGCATCGCCACGGCGAGCGCCGCATTGTCGGCCTGATGCCTGCCGCTCAGCCGGGGGAGGGGCAGGTCGAGGGCGCCCCGCCCGTCGCGATAGTGGAGCCGTCCCGAGGCGGGCGAGGCGTCCCAGCCGGCCCCGCGCGGAAGCCACCGCGCCCCGGCCGCCGCAGCCGCCTCGCCGATCCGCTCGGCGAGGAGCGGGATATAACCTTGGGTGAGAAGCGGCACGCCCCGCTTGGCGATGCCCGCTTTCTCCGCCGCGACGTCCTCGATCCGGTCGCCGAGGAACTGCTGGTGGTCGAGGCCGAGCTGGGCGATTCCGCACGCCGCGGGCGCTTCGAGGACGTTGGTCGCGTCGAGCCGCCCGCCCAGGCCGACCTCGACGATGCAGGCGTCGGCGGGAATGCGGGAGAAGGCCAGGAAGGCGGCCGCCGTCGTCACCTCGAAGAAGCTCGCCGCCATCCCGTCGCCCGCGTCGAGCACCTCGGCGAGGAGCTCGGCGAGCAGGGCGTCCTCGATGAGCCTGCCGGCGATCCGGATCCGCTCGTTGAAGCGGACGAGGTGGGGACTGGTGTAGACGTGCGCCGAGAGCCCCGCCGCCTCGATCGCCGCGCGCAGGAACGCGCAGGTCGAGCCCTTTCCGTTGGTGCCGGCGACATGGAAGACCGGCGGCAGCCGCCGGTGCGGGTCGCCGAGGCGGGCGAGCAGCGCGGAGATCCGCTCCAGCCCCAATATGTCGGCGCCCGGCGAGAGCGTGCCGAGCCGGTCGAGCTGGCGCTGGACGGCGGGATCGTCGGAGGCGGCGCGGTCCACTGGCCCCTTCCCTGGAGGGGAGGGGTGGGCGTTCAAGCCGCTTTCTCCTCCGGCACCAGATAATCCGCCACCTGCGCCAGCCGGCCGGCCAGGTCCTTGCGGTGCACCACCATGTCGATCATGCCGTGGGCCAGGAGATATTCCGCGCGCTGGAAGCCCTCGGGAAGCTTCTCGCGGATGGTCGATTCGATCACCCTGGCGCCGGCGAAGCCGATCAGCGCGCCCGGCTCGGCGATCTGGATGTCGCCGAGCATGGCGTAGGACGCGGTGACGCCGCCCGTGGTCGGGTCGGTGAGGACAACGATGTAGGGTAGGCCCGCCTCGCGCAGCTCGGCGATGGCGACGGTGGTGCGCGGCATCTGCATGAGCGACAATATGCCTTCCTGCATCCTCGCCCCGCCCGCGGCGGTGAAGATGATGTAGGGCGCGCGGTCCGCGATCGCCGCTCGGACTCCGTCGACGAAGGCCGCCCCGACCGCGAGGCCCATGGACCCGCCCATGAAGGCGAAGTCCTGGACTCCGACGACGGCGCGGCGCCCGCCCACCGTCCCGCGCGCATTCATCAGCGCGTCGGTTTCGCCGGTCGAGGCGCGGGCGGCCTTGATGCGGTCGCTGTAGCGCTTGGAATCGCGGAACTTCAGCGGATCCTCGCGCACCTGCGGCGGCGGCAGGATGGTGTAGCCGGGATCGAATATCTGCGCGAAGCGGATGCGCGGGCCGATACGGTCGTGATGGTCGCAGCGCGGGCAGACGTAGAGATTCTCCTCCCATTCGCGGGTGAAGATCATCGCGTTGCACTGGCGGCACTTGTGCCAGAGATTGTCGGGCGTCTCGCGCTTGGGAAGGAACGGGATGCTGTTGCGCACCCGGTTGAGCCAGCTCATCTGAATCTCCTCGGCCGAGCGCCGATAGAGCGGCGCGGCGGCGCTGTCCACGGCGGCACGTGGCCTACAGCGTCGCCTCGATGGCGCGGGCGGCGCGATCCGGGTCGGCGGCCTGGGTGATCGGCCGCCCGACGACGAGGATGGAGGCGCCGGCGTCGAGCGCGGCGCGCGGGGTGACGACCCGCTTCTGGTCGCCGGCCGGCCCCTCGGCGGGACGCACGCCGGGAACGACGAAGAAGCCTTCCGGCCAGATCTTCTTGGCCGCGGCGACCTCGGCGCCCGAGCAGACGACGCCGTCCAGCCCCGCCTCGCAGGCGAGAGCGGTCAGCCGCTCGACCTGGCGATGGGGATCGCCGGCCACGCCCATGGCGCCGAGGTCCTCCCCGTCGAGGCTGGTGAGGACGGTGACCCCGACCACCCGGGTTCCGGCCGGCGCCGCGGCCTTGGCGTCCTCCATCATCGCCCGGCCGCCGCCGACATGGACGGTGAGGATGGCCGGCTCGAGCGGCCGCAGCGCCTGGATCGCCTTGCCGACCGTGTTGGGGATGTCGTGGAGCTTGAGGTCGAGGAAGATGGGGAGGCCGAGCTCGAACATGTCGCGCACGCCCTGGCGGCCGTTGGCGCAGAAGAATTCGAGGCCGAGCTTGATCCCCCCCACATGGTTCCTGACCCGCGTCGCGATCGACCGCGCCCGCTCGAAGTCGGGGGTGTCGATGGCGACGAAGATCGGGCTCCTCATGCCGTCGGCCAGGCCTTGCTGTCGGTCGCCACCCGATCCCCGGCATTGTTGCTGACGGTGACCGGCGCCGGAACCGCCGCCGGCGCGGCGACCGAGCGGCGCTCCGCCGGCTCCAGCCGCCGCCGCAGCGACCAGAGCCGCGCCCGGTAGACGGCGAAGGGCGGGATGAAGCCGGCGAGGAAGGCGAAGAGGATGAGGATGGGGAGCTTCACGTCCGCCTCGAGGCCGCCCCACAGGCGCAAGGTGACGTTCGCCCAATTGGCTTTCGCCCAGAGGACGAGGATCACCGTCAGCACAACCCAGAACAGGGTCTTCAGAAACTGCATCGCGTGCCTCCCGTCCCTCGAAGCTTATGGCCGCCGGGCGGCCTGCGCAACCGTCACCCGATCTCCCGGTAAAGCTCTTCGAACAGGTGGGGGATGGCGGTGAGCCGCGGGCGCTCCTCGGCGAGGATGGCGCGGAAGGCGTCGCGCTTCAGGCCGGCGATCGTCTCGGCGGCCAACTCGAGCCCCTCGGGAGCGGCCGAGGCGGCGATGTCGATCAGCCGGTCGGCGCCGTGGAGGCGGCCCCAGAGATAATCGTTCTCGCGATAGGCGCGGGAGAAGAAGGCGCCGAAGCTGTTGAACTGCACCCCCTTGAGCGTGGCCTCGGCGCCGCCCTGGCGGATCGCCCTCGCATCCTCGGGCGAGATCCGGTCGACCTTGACCGGATCGAACTCGTCCAGCCCCTCGCCCTGGAGGAGGGGGAAGGTGGCGATGTCGTAGAAGGCGAAGCCCAGATAGGCGAGGATAAGCGACCGCCGCTCGGGCTTGGGGAGCGCGGCCAGCACGCCCGCGAGCCGGGTATCGGCATAATCGTCGCGCGCCCGGAGCGCGAGCCGCTCGGCAAGCGCCGCCATCGCCGCGTCGGCATCGCCGGGGGCGGCGGCCGGCGCCGGATCGCGGGCCTCCTCGTAGCGGGCGAGCAGGTCGTAGATCGCCTCGCGGGCCGGCCCGATCGCCTCGCGGGCGGCCTCCGATCCTCCTTCCAGCGCGGTCACCCGCCGGGCGAGGAAGCGCAGCCGGCGGATGCGGAAGGAAAGGTCGAACGTCCGCAGGAACAGGACGAAGGCGTCGCGGGCGCCGGTGGCCGTGACGCTGCCGGGGTCGGCGAGGCCCTTCGCGCGCACGGCGCCCCACACCGCCTCACGGACGGCTTCGCGGACGCCCCGGTCGGCGCCCTCGCCGCCGGACAGCGCCTCGGCCACCTCCTCGACCACGGCGGAGAGCTTGAGCTGGGCGTAGGCGGCATAGGCGAAGCCGGCCGCGCGCGCCGCCACCGTCTGTGCCTTGGCCCGCCATCCCGCGAGCCGCCCGGGAGTCGGGCGCAGAAGCAGCAGCGTCGAGCCGAACGCCGCCTCGATCGCCGCCTCCACCTCCGGCCTCATCGCCTCGACGATCCGGCTGAGGCGCCGGATCCGCGCCGAGCGGCCCTCTATCGCCTCGAGATTGTCGCGGATCGGCTGTTCGCGCGGAATGTCCGACAGCGCGCCGAAGATGGTGGCGAAGAAGCCGGGCAGAGCGTCGCCGCCGGCGCCGGTGAAGCGGACGGCGCGGCCGCCCGGTTTCGGGTCGATGTAGACGAACCGGCGGTCGACCTCGCGCCGCGCCGGGCGGCTCCGCAACGCCCGTATGGCGGGCCGGAAGGGCGCGTTGGCGAGCACCGAGCCGTCGATCAGAACCGCCGTCTCGGCCTCGCCCGCCGCCGCCTGGCGCGGCAGCGCCCGGTTCACGAAGGCCTCGCGCCCCGGCCAGGAGCGCCCACGCTTCGCGAGCGCCTCGTCCAGCTCGCCGATCCGGAAGGGCGGAAAGGCCCCGGGGAAGCTCGCCGTCGCGCGGGCGGCGAAGGCGAGCTCGGCGCTGTCGGCGAGGCGGCACTGCGTTCCCGCTTCCTTGCGGAAGGAAAGGGTGAGGCGATGCTCCCGCTCCGTCGCCTCCCGCGGGGAGTGGAGGCGCAGCCGCTCGGGATGGCCATGGAAGTCGGTCACCGTGACGAAGAGGTCGAGCGGCTGGTAGTCGGGGAGGAGGGGCGGTCCCGCTCCCGCGGCCGCCATGGCGTCGAAGGCGTCGAGCAGCAGGTCGGTGAAGGCGGCGCCACTGAACGGCGGTGCGAACCAGCGGGCGCGCACGAAGTTGGAGAGCTTGGACCGCACCTCGGCGCGATGGCCGGCCTCGACCGTCCTTTCCACCGTGCCGCCGCGCTTGTTGGAAAGGGCCCAAGCGAAGGGCACGGCCGCCGCCTTGGCGAGTCGCGAGACGGTGCTCACCTCCGGATCGAGCAGGCGGTCGACGTCGGCGGCCTCCAGCCACAGGCCGGTCAGCGGGTCCAGCGATCGTCCGGCGGCGATCGCCTCGGCGAGGAAGATGGCGTTGATGCCGCCCGCGCTCGCGCCCGTCAGTATGTCGACGAGGATCCTGAGCTCGAACCCCCGCTCGTCGGCCATCAACCGCAGCAGGCGCCCGTAAACGCCTTCGCTGCCGTCGTTTTCCGGCTCGTTCGAATGGAAGCTCCGGCTTGCGCGGGCGACGTGCCAGACCTCCTTGGAGATGCCGTGCATGTAGACGGCAAGGCTGATCCCGCCGTAGCAGACCAGGGCCAGACGCAACTCTTTTTCCCGCATTGCGGGCGAGCGTGGCAGGCCGGAATCGGCTTGTCGAGGCGGGAAAAGGTTCCTGGAGGCCCGGCTCGATTCGTCCCGCGAGTCTAACGCGTCGCCGTAACGAACGGGACTCGTCAGGATTTGCGGGTTAGCCCCACCCTCGAAACGAACGCTGAGGGGCTTCGAACATGACCATCACCCGCTTGCGCCGCAAGGCGACGCCGCGTGCCGTCCTGCTCGCCGTCGCGGCGGTAATGACCGCGGCGCCCGGCCCGGCCGTCGCCGCGGAGCCCGTGCCGACCGTCCGCCTGCAGAGCCTCGAAGCCGCCGTCGCCGCGCTGCCGGAGACGGATGACGTGTCGATGTCCGCGAAGGTCGAGGCGGTGGAGCAGGCGTTCGAGAGCGCCGGCCAGGGCGAGGCGAGCTATTACGGCCGCGAGCTCGAAGGCAATCGGACCGCCAGCGGCGAGCGGTTCAGCGCCGCCGGCTTCACCGCCGCCCACCGCACCCTGCCGCTCGGCACGCGGCTGCGGGTCACGAACCTGGCCAACGGCCGCAGCGTCATCGTCCGGGTCAACGATCGCGGCCCCTTCGTCCACAGCCGCCTGATCGACGTGTCGCTCGCCGCGGCCCGCGAGATCAACATGGTCCGCAGCGGCAAGGCGCAGGTGAAGCTCGAGATCGTCCGCTCCGTCGCCTGAGCGCGTCCCGGCCGACGCCCCGCGTTCGCCTGCAGCAAATCCCTTTCCATAAACCCGGCCGCGCGTTATGGCCCCGCGCATCGTCTTTCCGGGTGGGGAATTCATCATCATGATCAAGAAGTTAGTGCTTTACGGCGCGGCCACGCTCGCGCTCGCCGCCGGGGCGGTGCCGGCCGTTCACGCCGCGCCGCGGCCGGCCGCCGCCAAGCCCCAGCTCGGCGATTGGGGCGTCGACCTCGCGGGCATGGACACCAGCGTCAACCCGGGCGACAGCTTCTTCGACTATGTGAACGGCCGCTGGGCGAAGTCGACGGAGATCCCCGCCGACAAGTCCGTCTGGGGCGGCTTCTCCGTCCTCGACGAGCTCTCGACCCAGCGCACCCGCGAGATCATCGAGGAGGCCGCCCGCGCCGGCGGCCCCGCCGGCTCGAACCAGCGCAAGGTCGGCGATTTCTACGCCAGCTTCATGGACGAGGCCGGGATCGAGGCAAAGGGCAACGCGCCGCTCAAGCCGTGGCTCGCCCGAATCTCCGCCCTCTCGTCCAAATCCGACCTCGCCCGCACCTTCGGCGAGCTCGGACAGTACGGAATCGGCAGCCCCGTCGGCGCTCAGGTGGAGCAGGACCTCAGGGACAATAGCCGCTACGCCGTCTATCTCGGCCAGGGCGGCCTCGGCCTTCCCGACCGCGATTATTACAGCGCCGCGAATTTCGCCGACGCCCGCGCCAAGTACAAGGCGCACGTCGCCACCATGCTGACTCTGGCCGGCATCGCCGATGCCGAGGCGAAGGCGCAGCGCATCTTCGACCTCGAGACGAAGATCGCCGCCTCCCACTGGACCCGCACCGAGCGGCGCCAGCTCGACAAGCTCTACAATCCGATGACGGCGTCGCAGCTCGCCGCCGACCTGCCGGGCTTCGACTGGCCCGCCTATCTCCAGGCCGCCGGCATCGCCGGGCAGGACCGCTACATCGTCGCCCAGCCGAGCGCGCTCAAGGGCGCCGCGGCGCTCGTCCAGTCGGAGCCGCTGGAGACCTGGAAGGACTATCTGACCTACCGGACCGTGGCCGCCGCCGCGCCGATGATGGGCAAGGCCCTGGTCGCGGAGGATTTCGCCTTCAACGGCAAGGTCCTCGCCGGCACGCCGCAGCTGCGCGAGCGCTGGAAGCGCGGCGCCGATCTGGTCGGCGACGGCCTCGGCGAGGCGATCGGTCAGCTCTACGTCGCCCGCTACTTCCCGCCCCAGGCCAAGGCCAAGGCGGACGAGCTGGTCGGCAACCTCATCCGGGCGATGGACATGCACCTCGCCAACCTCGCCTGGATGACGCCCGAGACGAAGGCCAAGGCGCGCACCAAGCTCGCCTCGTTCACGCCGAAGATCGGCTATCCCGACAAGTGGCGCGATTATTCCGCGCTGGAGATCCGGCGCGACGACCTGCTGGGCAACGCCATGCGGGCGGGCCAGTTCGAATATCGCCGCAACCTCGCCAAGCTCGGCAAGCCGATCGACCGAAGCGAGTGGGGCATGTCGCCGCAGACGGTCAACGCCTACGCCAATCCGCTGAGGAACGAAGTGGTCTTCCCGGCGGCGATCCTCCAGCCGCCCTTCTTCGATCCCAACGCCGACGATGCCGTCAATTACGGCGCGATCGGCGCAGTGATCGGCCACGAGATCAGCCATCATTTCGACGACCAGGGCCGCAAGTTCGACCCGACCGGCAGGATGGCGGACTGGTGGACCCCGGCGGACGTCGCGGCCTTCAAGGCGCTCACCGACAGCCTCGTCGCGCAATATGGGGCGTACGAGCCGCTTCCGGGCAAGAAGCTCAACGGAGAGCTGACGCTCGGCGAGAACATCGCCGACATAGCCGGCCTCGCCATCGCCTACGACGCCTATCACATGTCGCTCAAGGGCAAGCCGGCGCCGGTGATCGGCGGCTACACCGGCGACCAGCGCTTCTTCCTCGGCTACGGCCAGGTGTGGCGGACGAAGTATCGCGACGCGATCCTGGGGCAGCTGCTCACCGTCGACGTCCATTCGCCGGGCACGATCCGCCCGCTCGTCGTGCGCAACTTCGACGCCTGGTACAAGGCGTTCAACGTTCGCGACGGAAAGCTCTACCTCCCCCCTGAACGGCGGATCAGGATTTGGTAAGCCGTAAGCGAACCCGGGCCGGCGGTTCCTCCCGCCGGCCCGGTTCCCGTAGGAAGCCGCGTTCTGGGAGTCGGTCGCTGAAGAGAAGCTTCGTTTACGCGGCCGGCCTCGCCCTGTTGCTGATCTTCGCCCTCTGGGCCGCGACCCATCTTCGTTTCGGCAAGGCCGAGCCCGCCCCGCGCATCGGCATCACCGACGCCGAGCTGTCGCGAATCGCCGACCGCCAGAAGGTGAAGGGGAATGCGGTCGATTACGGGCGGATCGACCATCGCCTGCAGGCGCTGATGAAGGCGCCCAACATGATCGGCCTCGCCGTCGGAATCGTCGAAGGGGGCCAGATCCGTTTCCTCAAGGGCTATGGCGAGACCGTCGCGGGCAGCGGCGATCCGGTGACTCCGAACACCCTCTTCCGCTGGGCGTCCGTCTCGAAGGGCGTCGCCGCGGACATGGTGTCGGTGCTCGCCGCCGACGGGAAGGTGTCGCTCTCGGCGCCGATCGCCCGCTACCAGACGACCTTGCGCCTTCCCGCCGGGGACGAATATCGCGCCACCGTCGCCGACCTCCTCTCCCACCGCCTCGGCCTCTTCAGCCACGCCAACGACTCCAAGCTCGAGGACGGCGTCGATCCGCACATGCTGCGCGCGTCGATGGCGCAGCTCAATGCGATCTGCTCGCCGGGCACCTGCTGGGCCTATCAGAACGTCGCCTACGACACGGCGTCCGAGATCGTCGCGAAGGCGACCGGCAAGAGCTACGAGGAGTCGGTGAAGGAACGGCTCTTCCTGCCGCTCGGCATGCGGACGGCGTCGATGAACCGCGACGCGCTGCTGACGGCGCCGAGCTGGGCTCGCCCCTATGCCGGCACCAAGGCCTCCAAGCCGGTCGAGGTGACGGATTCCTACTACCGGGTCCCCGCCGCGGGCGGGGTGAACAGCTCGATCAAGGATCTCGCGATCTGGATGCAGGCGCAGATGGGGCTGTCGCCGGCGGTGATCCCGCAACGCGCGCTGGACGCGGTGCAGACCGCGCTGGTGCCGACCGCGCAGGAGCTGGGGCGGATGCGCAAGTTCCGCGAGCGGGTGCGCACCGCCAGCTACGGCCTGGGCTGGCGGATCTACGATTATGCCGGCCACCGCGTCATCGCCCACCGCGGCGGCGTGCGCGGCTACCGCTCGCTCATCATGTTCGATCCGGCGCTCAAGAGCGGCGTCGTCGCCTTGTGGAACAGCTCGACCAACCAGCCCGGCGGGCTCGAGTTCGAGGTGATGGACATGATCTATCACCTCGAGCCGCACGACTGGCTGGGCGTCGATGCACGGGCGACGCCGGAGCAGCCCGAGCCGGAGGGAAGCGGGAACAGCAGCGTCGACGCCGGGGGCTGACGCGGTCCTGCCGAAATGGCCCCGCGCCGCCGCTATTTCCCTCCCTTCTAGAGCACTGAAGAATTAGGTTGACGCCTTGCTTCCGCTCATCCTGAGTAGCCGGTGAGCCCGTCGAACCGGCGTATCGAAGGACGGTCCTTCGATACGGGACTTCGCCAGGCTCAGTCCCTACTCAGGATGAGCGGATCAACCTGTTGAGGCTCCACATCGAGGGGGGCGGCATGTGCGGATAGTCTCGCGCGGGCGAGCCCCCTCACCCCGCCGGGAGAGGGGGAAGGGGCGGCAAGGTGCCTATGCCCCCTCCAGGACCGCCCAGACCGGATAATGGTCGGAGGCCTTGCGCGCCGCGGCGCTCTGGTGGACGCCGCATTCGGCGATCGAGAGCTCGCGGGTCACCATGATCCGGTCGAGCTGAACGACGGGGCGGCGGGTGTGGAAGCTCCGGCCGCACTGGGCGAAGGCGAGGCGGTGGGCGAAATCCCTGAGGCAGCCGCCATGCGTGCTCCATTCGTTGAGGTCGCCCATCAGCACCGTCGGCAAGGCGGTTTCGCGGGTCTCGATGTGGTGAAGAACGGTCTTGGCCTGGCGCCGCCGCCACAGGCCGGAAAGGTCGAGATGCATGCCGACCACCCGAAGCGCCTCGCCGTTCAGCCGCAAGTCCGCCATCACCGCACCGCGCGGCTCCAGCGAGGGGAGGTGGACCAGCTCGCGGCGGACGATCTCCACCTCCTTCTTCACCAGCAGCGCGTTGCCGTGCCAGCCGAGGCTGCCGTCGCGCGCGTCGAACGGCACCGGCTTGTAGCCGCTATGCTCCTCGATCATGTGGAGCGGGATGGCGCTTGCACGCGTGCCGAAGCGGCGGTCGGCCTCCTGAAGGGCGATGACGTCCGCGTCGAGCTCGCGCAGCACTTCTAGCGTCCGCTCCGGCCGCCTGCGCCGGTCGGTGCCGATCGCCTTGCGCATGTTGTAGCTGGCGACTCGGATCATCGGCGGGGGACAGCCTTGGGGACGGTTACTTTCATCACGACGGCGCCTCTGTAGTCGCCGCCGCGGGTGAAAGTAACCGTCCCCATTTCGCGCGCCGCGTCTCGCGAGCCCAGCCCCGGGTTCAGCGCCGGTCGCTCAATTTGCCGAGCTGGTGGTCGAGGGCGCGCACCGCCTTCTTGGCCGCGCCGATGACGGCGCGGTCGACGTCGTTTCCTTCCTCGATGACGGCGACCGGCGGGATGCCGTTGACCCTCGCCTCGAGCGTGCATCGCAGGTCCGCATTGCCGCCGCGCGGGCCGTTGACGTCCGAGACATGGACCTCGACGTCGGTGATCCGTCCCTCGAAGCGGGCGAGGCGCTGGCGGATCTGCTCCTCGAGCCGGCTGTCGCGTTCATTGTCGCTGGGGACCTGGTTGTCGGCATGAATCTGGATGAACAAGCTCACTCTCCCGATTGGGCTGGCGGGGAGTGAATGCGGGGGGAGGGAGGCTGTTCCCCCGGTGCGGCCTGGAATGGGGACAGTAACTATTTTTCGTCCCGCGGGATAAATGGGGACAGTAACTATTTTTCGTCCCGCGCGGCGGCCTGGGCGAGGCGCAGCGCAAAAAATAGTTACTGTCCCCATTTTCGGGAGCCGGGCCCGTGAGGCCCCTTCCCGGGCCGCCCTTCGCGCGCTAGGTCTGCGGCATGGCCAAACCGAGAACACGCTACGTCTGCCAGAGCTGCGGCTCGGTCTCGAGCCGCTGGCAGGGGCAGTGCGGCGACTGCGAGGAATGGAACACCCTGGTCGAGGACGCCGGCGCCGTCGTGACGCCGTTCGCGGCGCGCCACAACCTGCGCGGCGGCGGCCGGGCCATAGAGCTGGTCGGCCTCGATCGCGAGGTGCCTCTGCCCGAGCGGATGTCGACCGGGATAAGCGAGTTCGACCGCGCCCTGGGCGGCGGGATCGTCGCCGGGTCGGCGACCCTGATCGGCGGCGATCCCGGCATCGGCAAGTCGACCCTGCTCCTGCAGGCGGCCGCGAAGGTCGCAGGCCGCGGGCTCGCGGTCGCCTACGTCTCCGGCGAGGAGGCGACCGACCAGGTGCGGCTGCGCGCCCGCCGCCTCGGCCTCGGCGACGCGCCGGTGAAGCTCGCCGCCGCCACCTCGGTCCGCGACATCCTCACGACTCTGTCCGAGGGCGCCGCGCCGGCGCTCCTCGTCATCGATTCGATCCAGACGATGCACTCGGACCTGATCGAGGGGGCTCCCGGCACGGTCAGCCAGGTCCGCGCGTCCGCCGGGGAGCTCATCCGCTACGCCAAGGAGAGCGGCTGCGCGGTCGTCCTCGTCGGGCACGTCACCAAGGACGGGGCGATCGCCGGGCCGCGGGTGCTCGAGCATATGGTCGACACCGTCTTGGCCTTCGAGGGCGAGCGCAGCCACCAGTACAGGATCCTGCGCGCCGCCAAGAACCGCTTCGGCGGCACCGACGAGATCGGCGTGTTCGCGATGGGAGAGAGCGGGCTGGGCGAGGTCGGCAACCCCTCGGCGCTGTTCCTCACCCACCGCGGCGAAGCGGTGTCGGGCGCGGTCGTGTTCCCCGCGCTGGAGGGGACGCGGCCCGTGCTGGTCGAGATCCAGGCGCTGACCGTCCGCCTCGCCAGCGGCGCCACTCCGCGCCGGGCCGTGGTCGGCTGGGATTCGGGACGGCTGGCGATGATCCTCGCCGTGCTCGAGGCGCGCTGCGGCCTCAGCTTCTCCACCGCCGAAGTCTATCTGAACGTCGCCGGCGGCTATCGGCTGAGCGACCCGGCGGCCGATCTGGCCGTCGCGGCGGCTTTGGTGTCCGCTCTGTCGGAGCGGCCGGTGGCGGCCGAGGCGGTGGCGTTCGGCGAAGTGGCGCTGTCGGGCGAGCTGAGGCCGGTGGCGCACGGCGCCCTCAGGCTCAAGGAGTCGGCCAAGCTCGGCTTCGAGCGGGCGATGGTGCCCGCGTCGCTGGCGGCGGAGAAAGCGGGCCTTTCGCTGACCGGGTTCAGGACCCTCGGGGACCTCGTCGACCACCTGCTTGGCCGGTGAATATCCTCCCCTTGGAGGGGAGGATTTCTGGAGCGGTGGGCGCTTGGATGGACGCGATTTCCGTTCGGGCTGAGCCTGTCGAAGCCCTCCCTTCCTCTCGAAAGGCAAGAAGACGAGCCGCCTGCGGCGTCGCTCTCGACAGGCTTCGACAAGCTACGGGCGAACGGTGGAAGCGATTCAACCTGATCCCCCAACGCTCTAGCTTCCCTCCCAGTCCAACCTCCGTTAGCAACCGCAACATGACCGCGCTCGACATCATCGTCCTCCTGCTCGTCGGCGGCGGCCTCGTCACCGGCTGGTTCAAGGGCTTCGTCGGCGAGGTGCTGAGCCTTGCCGCGTGGATCGTCGCGATCGTCTTCCTGAAGCTCTTCCACACGCCGGCGACCGCTTTGCTCGAAGGGCCGGTCGGGACTCGCGCGGGCGCCGCGGTGCTGGCCTTCGCCTTGGTCTTCGGCATCGTCTTCGGAATCGGCAAGCTGGTCGCGCGGCGGGTCGGCGGCGGGGTCAAGAGGTCGATGATCGGCCCGGTCGACCGGGTGCTCGGCGCCGGGTTCGGCGCCATCAAGGGCCTGATCGGCGCCACCTTGCTCTATCTGGGCGCCAACCTCGTCTACGACACGATCCACGGCGCCGAGGCGCCGCGGCCCGCCTGGATGGCGGGCTCGCGCACCTATCCCCTGCTCTATGCCAGCGGCCGGGCGATCGTCGATTTCGTCGAGTGGCGGCGCGGCGCGCCCAAGGACCCCGTCTACCGCCAACCCGCCGCCCCTCCGGAACCCGCGAACGCCGCATGACCGAAATCCGCCTCCACGACACGATGGCCCGCGACAAGCGCGCCTTCGCCCCGGCCGATCCGGAGCGGGTGACGATGTATGTCTGCGGCCCCACCGTCTACAACCGGGCCCATATCGGCAATGCCCGGCCCGCCGTGGTGTTCGACGTCCTCTCGCGGCTGCTCCGCCACGTCTACGGCGCGGACAAGGTGGTCTATGCCCGCAACGTCACCGACGTCGACGACAAGATCATCGACGCCGCCCGCGCCGAGGGGGTCGAGCCGGCGGCGATCACCCGGCGCTACGAGGATTTCTATCTGGCCGACATGGGCGCGCTCGGGGTCCGGCCTCCCGACGTGGCGCCGAAGGCGACCGAGACCGTCGTGGAGATGGTCTCGATGATCGCCCGCCTGATCGAGGCGGGCCACGCCTACGAGGCCGACGGCCACGTGCTTTTCCACGTCCCGTCGGATCCGGACTACGGCGCTCTGGGGCGGCGCGACCGCGAGGCGATGATCGCCGGCGCCCGGGTGGAGGTCGCCTCGTACAAGAAGGATCCCGCCGATTTCGTGCTCTGGAAGCCCTCCGCGCAAGGCGTGATCGGCTGGGACAGCCCCTGGGGCCGCGGCCGCCCCGGCTGGCACATCGAGTGCTCGGCGATGATCGAGCGCCATCTCGGCCGCACCATCGACATCCATGGCGGCGGCCTCGATCTCATTTTCCCGCATCACGAGAACGAGCTCGCCCAGAGCCGCTGCGCGCACCAGGGCACGCCGCTGGCCCGCTACTGGGTCCATAACGGCTTTCTCTCCATGGCCGGCTCGGAGAAGATGTCGAAGAGCCTCGGCAACGTGGTCACGGTCGGCGAGCTTCTCGAGCAGGGGCACAAGGGCGAAACCCTGCGTCTGGCGCTTCTTTCCGCCCATTACCGGCAGCCGCTCGAATGGTCGGACCAGCTCGTCGCGCAGTCGAAGGCGACTCTCGACCGCCTCTATCGCGCGGCCGGAGACGCTGAAGGCGGCGATGTCGATGTCGGCGTCCTGTCGGCGCTGTGCGACGATCTCAACACGCCGCTCGCCTTGTCGCGGCTTTCCGCGGTCGAGGATCCGGCCGTGCTGAGGGCCAGCGGCCGGTTGCTGGGGCTCCTCGCGACCTCGTCGTCCGGCTGGTTCCAGGGCGAGGGCGACGGCCGCATCGACGCTCTCGTTGCGGCGCGCGCGGAGGCGAAGAGGGATCGCGACTTCGCCGAGGCCGATCGCATCCGCGCGGAGCTCGCGGGGGAAGGCATAGTCCTCGAGGACGGGCCGCAGGGCACCACTTGGCGCCGAGCCTGACCCCCCTCCCTGCACGCGGGGGGAGGGATGTGGCGCTCGCCTTAACCTCAATCTATAGGCGTCCGGTGCCCACCGCCCTCTACAATCGCGACATCCTGCGCCTGGCATCCTCGATCCCGCATCTCGGCCGGCTCGACTCGGCGCAGGGCAGCGCCGAGAAGCGCTCGCCCGTCTGCGGCAGCCGGATCGCGGTCGATGTGGTCCTCGACGAACGGGGTCGCGTCGCTGCGCTCGGCCAGGAGGTCAAGGCCTGCGCGCTCGGCCAGGCGTCGGCCGCGCTGATGGGCGCGAACGTTCTCGGCCGGACCGGCGCCGAGCTGGCGTCGGCGCGCGACTCGCTTCGCGCCTTCCTCGCCGGCGAGCGTGACGATCCGGGCCCGTGGCCGGGCCTCGCGCTCCTCGCCCATGCCCGGCCGTTCAGCGCCCGCCACGCCTCGATCCTGCTCGCGTTCGAGGCCGCCGCGGAGGCGGCCGCGTCCGCCGAGGCGGGGCGGGCCGCCGCCTGATGCACGACGAGGCCGCCGCCGCCGCGAGCCTCGTCCTCAGGGACGGGGTGATCATGCTCGGCGCGGCGATGCTGTTCGTCATGCTGTTCCGCCGCCTCGGCCTCGGCGCCGTCCTCGGTTATCTCGTCGCGGGCGCGCTCGTCGGGCCGCACGGCCTCGCCTTCGTCGCCCAGCCCGACGAGATGCTCCACGTCGCGGATTTCGGCATCGTCCTCCTCCTCTTCCTGGTCGGGCTGGAGCTCCATCCCGCCCGCCTCTGGCGCCTGCGCGCCGACATATTCGGCCTCGGCCTCCTCCAGGTAACCCTCGCCGGCCTCGCCATCGCCGGGCTCGTCTTCGTCGCCACCGGCTTCAGCGTCGCCGCCTCGCTGGCGATCGGGCTGCCGCTCGCTCTGTCGTCCACCGCGCAGGTCCTGCCGAGCCTGCGCGCCGACGGCTCGATCAACACGCCCTCGGGCGAGCGCGCCTTTTCGATCCTGCTGTTCCAGGACCTGTCGATCGTGCCGCTGATCACGATCATCGCGGCGCTGTCGCGCGCGCCCGCCGATCCGCTGGCCCCGCCCGGCTGGCAGCTCGGCCTCTACACGATCGGCGCCATCGGCGGCCTCGTCCTTGCCGGGCGCTTCCTCATCAACCCGCTCTTCCGCCTCGTCGGCCGGATCAGCGAGCGCGAATTGTTCGTCGTCGCCGGCCTGTTCATCGTCCTCGCCGCCGCGGCGGTGATGCAGGCCCTGCACCTCTCGACGGCGCTCGGCGCCTTCGTCGCGGGCGTGATGCTGGCCGACTCGCCCTATCGCCACGAGCTGGAGGCGGACATCGACCCGTTCCGGTCGATCCTCCTCGGCCTCTTCTTCGTCGCCGTCGGGATGATGCTCGATCTGGGGGCGATCGCCGCCCGCCCGGCCTTCGTCATCGGCATGGCGGTCGCGCTCGTCCTCCTCAAGGCGGCGATCCTGTTCGGCCTCGCCAAGGCGTTCGGGATGGACACGCGCCGCGCCCTCAAGCTCGGCCTTCTGCTGAGCCAGGGCGGCGAGTTCGCCTTCGTCCTGTTCGCCGCGGCCCAGGGCGCCTTGCTCATCCGGCCGGAGGCGGCGAGCCTCTTCGGCGCCATCGTCACCCTGTCGATGGCGACCACCCCGTTCCTGATGATGCTCAACGACTGGCTCGATCGCCGCAGCACCCGAAGCGACGGCGCGGGCCTCGACGGACCCGAGCTGTCGCCGACGACCAGCGCCATCGTCGTGGGCTACGGCCGCTTCGGCCAGACCGTCGCCCAGATGCTGATGGCGAAAGGGGTGTCGGTGACCCTGATCGACTCGAAGCCGAGCCAGATCGAGCTGTCCGGCGATTTCGGGATGAAGGTCTATTACGGCGACGGCACCCGGCTCGACCTCCTCCGCCTCGCCGGCGCGGGAGACGCCAAGGCGCTGCTCTTCTGCCTCGACGGCCAGATCCAGCCCCGCCGACTCCAGCCGGTCCTCGACGCCTTTCCGCAGGCGGCCGTCTTCGTCCGCGCCTTCGACCGCCGCCACCTGATGGAGCTCGCGCCGCTCGATCTCGAATGCACGATCCGCGAGGTCTTCGAATCCGCCGTCGCGATGGGGCGGGAGGCGCTCGCCTTGTTCTGCGTCGACGCCGAGGAGGCGGCCCGGGTGGAGGCGGAATATCGCGACCGCGACCGCCAGAGGCTCGACAGCCAGACCGCGGCGAACGACCTCCACGCGATGAAGGACCTCATGTTCCGGCCCGACAACCCGATCGAAAAAGCGGCCGGCGCAGGCGATTGAGGCCCCGCTCCGCGAACAGGGTCCAGAGCATTGAGGAACGAGGTTGACGCACTGCTTCCGCTCATCCTGAGGAGCCGGTGAGCTTGTCGAACCGGCGTCTCGAAGGACGGTCCTTCGATACGGGACTTCGCCAGGCTCAGTCCCTACTCAGGATGAGCGGATCAACCTAAACCCAGCGTGCTAAGGCGCCAGCTCCCCGGCCAGGAACGCCGCCACCTCCGCAAGCGCAACCGACTCGTCGACGAACGCGCCGCCGATGCCGCGGGCGAGGATGAAGGGCACGCGCCCGCCGCTCGCCTTCTTGTCCGCCGCCATGTGCCCGACCAGCCGCTCCGGCGTCCCGACCGCCAGCCGGGTCGGCAGTCCCGCCGCCGCCAGGTGCGCCTCAACCCGACGGGCGTCGCCCGGGGCGCACAGCCCCCGCGCCGCCGAGAACCGGAAGGCGAGGGTCATGCCCAGTGCGACGGCCTCGCCGTGAAGCATGGCGAAGCCGGTTTCCGCCTCGATGGCGTGGCCGAACGTGTGGCCGAGGTTGAGGAGGGCGCGCCGGCCTTTCGTCTCGCGCTCGTCCTCCCCGACGATGGCCGCCTTCATGCGCACGCACGTCTCGATCGCGTGGAGCCGCGCCTCGACGTCGTCGCCCAGCAGCGCCGCGCCGTTCGCCTCGCACCAGGCGAAGAAGGCCGGGTCGGCGATGAGCCCGTATTTGACCGCCTCCGCATAGCCGGCGCGCAGCTCGCGCGGCGGCAAGGTCTCAAGCACCAGCGGGTCGATGAACACCGCCGCCGGCTGGTGGAAGGCGCCGACCAGGTTCTTGCCGGCGCCCGCGTTGATCGCGGTCTTGCCGCCGACGGAGGAATCGACCTGGGCGAGGAGGGTGGTCGGCACCTGGACATAGCCGCAGCCGCGCTTGACGATCGCCGCGGCGAATCCGGCGAGGTCGCCCACCATGCCGCCGCCGAAGGCGACGATATGGTCGCCGCGCTCGACGCCGAGCGCGAGCATCCGTTCGACCAGCCGCTCGAGCTCGGCCCAGCTCTTGCTGGCCTCGCCGGGCGGGACGATCGCCGCCTCCACGCGGAACGGCCCGGCGAGGCGGGCGCCGTGCGCGGCCCAGACATTTTCGTCGCTGACGACGATGAGCCGCCCGCCGCGGGCGAACGGCGCGAGCGTCTCGCCCGCCTGCTCGAGCAGCCCCCGCTCGATCCGGATCGTATAGGCGCGCTCGCCCAGCTTGACGTCGACGCGGCTCACCTTTCCTGCTCCCGCTCCGCAAGGGCGGCGACGATCGCCTCCACCGCCGCCTCGTGCGGCACCCGTTCGCTCCTGACGTGGAGGTGGGCGAGCGCGTAGACCGGGTTCCTCGCCGCCGCCAGCGCCTCGAGGCGCGGCACTGGGTCTATGCCTCTGAGCAGCGGCCTGGTGTCGCGCCGGGCGACCCTTTCGGCCAGGGTCGGGACCTCGGCGTCGAGCCAGACCACGGTTGCCACCTCGAGCAGCAGCGCGCGCGTGCCTTCGTCCATGAAGGCGCCGCCGCCCGTCGCGATCACCTTGGGCGGGCCGCCGATCAGCCGCCTGATCACCCGGCGCTCGCCGTCGCGGAAGCTCGTCTCCCCGAACCGGTCGAAAATCTCGGCGATGCTGTGGTCGGCCGCCCGCTCTATCTCGTCGTCGCTGTCGACGAAGGGCAGGCCCAGGCGCCGGGCCAGCCGCCGGCCGACGGTCGACTTTCCCGCCCCCATCAGGCCGACGAGCACGATGCAGCGGTCGGGGCGGGGAAGCGTCGCGGCCATGGCGGCGGGGGCTATACAGCGGCCCGTCTCGTGGGGCAAAAGGCGCCGCATGCGTATCTCCCCGCCCCCCAGGCGCCGCAAGTCGCCGCTGCCGATCCTGCTCGCCGTCGTCGCCGTCCTGCTGATCGCCCTGCTGGTCTGGCTCGGCACCCGCAGCCGCGAGGTGCCGACCCAGCGCATCGAGCAGGATGTGACGAATGAAGCGCTGGCGCACTAGTCTTCTGCTGCTCGGCGGAGGGGCGGCGCTCGCCTTCGCCATTCCCGCCGCCGGCCAGCGCGACGCGCCGCCCGAATCCCTGCTTCCGCCGGGCTTCGGCGAGCAGCCGCAAGCGCCGCCGCCGCGGCCCGAGGAGCCGCCCGCGAACGGCGCCGATACCGCCGCCCCGCCGGTCGCGCCGGGCGCCGACCAGCCGGTCGCCGCCACCGGGCCGGCGGAAGCCGGAATCGCCGCGGTCGCCACCGCCGAGGCCCTGCCGCCGGAAACGCCGGTCGAGACTCGGCCGGCAATCGAGATTCCCGAGGCGTCCCGCCGCCCCACCGACGTCGTCGGGCCGCTGCGCCCCGGCAATTGGGGCCTGGGCTATGGCGAGTTCGGCGGCGCCAACGGCGTCTTCCTCGCCTCGCTGATGCGCCGCCTCGACGCGCCGCTCCCGTCGCGCTGGACGTCGATCCTGCTCCGCCGGGCGCTGCTCTCCGAGATACCCGCCCCCGCGCAGGTGAACGACGTGGACTGGATCGCCGAGCGGGCCTGGCTGCTCTTGCGGATGGGCGAGGCGGACGGCGCCCGGATGCTCGTCCAGGCGGTGGACGTCGATCGCTACACGCCGCGCATGTTCACCGTCGCGGTGCAGGTGGCGCTGGCGACCGCCGATCCCGCCGCCCTCTGCCCGCTGGTCGGCCCCGGCCGTTCCGTCTCGGACGAGGCCGTGTGGCCGCTCGCCGACGCGATGTGCGCCGCGCTCCAGGGCGATTCCGCCCGCGCCAGCCAGCTCATCGAGCAGGCGCGGCGCGGCAGCGGCGCCGGGGGCATCGACCTGCTGCTCGCCGAGAAGGTCATCGGCGCGGGCCTCAACACCCGCCGCGCCGTCACCGTCCAGTGGGACGGCGTCGATTCCGTCAACAGCTGGCGCTTCGGCCTCGCCGCGGCCACCGGCCTCGCCATTCCGGACACGCTGATGAACGGGGCGGGGCCGCAGGTATGGGCGTGGGAGGCGCGCGCGGCGATGATCCCCCTCGACCAGCGCCTGGCCGCCGCCGAGACCGCCGCCCGCCTCGGCGTCTTCTCCCACGATTCGCTGGTGGAGATTTACAGCCTGATCGCCGACCAGACCGATCCTTCCGACATCGAGGGGACGGTCGGCGGCCGGCTCCGCCGCGCTTACACGGCGGGCAGCGTCGAGGATCGAGTCAAGGCGATGACCGGGCTGTGGGACGACAAGGACGTCGTCGCCGGCCGCTACGCGCGGCTGATCCTCACCGCCGCCGCCGCCGCCCGAGTGCCGCCGTCGGCGGACCGCGAGAGCCAGGCCGGCGATCTCGTCGCCTCGATGGCGTCGGGCGGGCTCGACGTCGCGGCGGCCCGCTGGGCCGGGGTCGTCGGCGGCATGGGCAATGACGGCGACCGGGCCTGGTCCATCCTCGCCGTCGCCGCGCCCCGGCCGGCCGTCGACACCGCCCCCCGCCGCGTGCAGGCGTTCGTCGATCGCGCCGGCGGCCAGCGCGGGAAATTGCTGGTGGCGGCGCTGGCCGGCCTCGGCCGTCTCGACGATCCCGCCGCGCTGGGCGTCGATCCGGCGCCGCGCAGCCGGTGGAGCCACATGATCCAGGCCGCGGCGCGCACCGGGCAGCCCGGCACCGTCGCGCTCCTCGCCGCGGTCGGAATGCAGACGTCGGACTGGCGGGGAGTGCCGCCCGAGCATCTCTACCAGATCGTCGCCGCCCTGCGCCGCGTCGGCCTCGACTACGAAGCGCGGATGATCGCGGCCGAGGCGATGAGCCGGCTGTGACGGCCGCCGCCGAGGACCGGCAGACGATCCCCGCCTTCCTCGAGATGATGGCCGCGGAGGCCGGCGCGGCCCGCAACACCCTGCTCGCCTACGAGCGCGACCTGCGCGGCGCGTCGGAGCTGCTCGGCGGCCGCCTCTCCGGCGCGACGGAGGAGGCGCTGAAGACTCTCTCGGCCGCCTGGCTCCCGCTCAAGCGCGCCACCGTCGCCCGCAAGGCGGCGGCGCTGCGGCGCTTCTTCGCCTTCCTCCACGACGAGGGGATGCGCGGCGACGATCCTTCCGCGGCGCTGCCCCGTCCGGCCGGCGGTCGCCCGCTCCCCAAGGTGCTGGATCACGGCGCGGTCGACGCCCTGTTCGCCGAGATCGAGCGGCAGGGGCGCGAGACGCCCGGTCCCGGGCCGCTGCGCCTCGCCGCGCTGATCGAGCTGCTCTACGGCTCCGGGCTGCGCGCGACCGAGCTGGTTTCGCTTCCCCGCCATGCGCTGCGGGCGGACCAGCCCTTCCTCATCCTGCGCGGCAAGGGCGGCAAGGAGCGCTTGGTGCCCATCTCCGATCGCGCCCGCGCCGCCGTCGCCTCATGGTCGGCGCTGGTGCCCCGCGACAGCCTCTGGCTCTTTCCCTCCGGCAAGTCCCACCTCTCGCGCGTCCGCCTGTTCCAGCTGGTGCGCGATCTCGCCGCCGCCGCCGGGATCCCGCCCGAGCGGGTCAGCCCCCACGTGCTTCGCCACGCCTTCGCGACCCACCTGCTGGAGGGGGGCGCCGACCTGCGCGCCCTCCAGCTCCTCCTCGGCCATGCCGACATAGCGACGACCCAGATCTACACGCACGTCGACAGCCGCCGCCTGGTCGAGCTGGTCAATTCCCGCCACCCCCTCGCCGACAGCGGCCGCGTTGACGCGCTGCGCTGCCGGCCCTAACCCCCCGCGCAACCATGCCGAGCTATCTCGACTTCGAAAAAGGCCTCTCCGAGCTTGCCGTGCGGATCGAGGAGCTGCGCGACACCGCCGAGGGGTCGGACCTCAACATCGATGCCGAGATCGACAAGCTCGAGGCCAAGTCGGAGCGCATGCTGCGCGACACCTACGCCCGGCTCACGCCCTGGCAGAAGACGCAGGTCGCGCGTCACCCCGACCGGCCCCATTTCAAGGATTATGTCGAGGCGCTGACCGAGGAGTTCGTCCCCCTCGCCGGCGACCGAAATTTCGGCGAGGACGCGGCGATCCTCGGCGGCTTCGCGCGGCTCGGCGGCCGGCGGGTGATGCTGATCGGTCACGAGAAGGGCGACGATACGGCCAGCCGCCTTCGCCACAATTTCGGCATGGCCAAGCCCGAGGGCTATCGCAAGGCGGTGCGGCTGATGCAGCTCGCGGACCGCTTCGGCCTTCCGGTCGTCACGCTCGTCGACACCGCCGGCGCCTTCCCCGGCGTGCAGGCCGAGGAGCGTGGCCAGGCCGAGGCGATCGCCCGCTCGACCGAGGAATGCCTCTCGCTCAAGGTGCCGATGGTGGCCGCGGTGGTCGGCGAGGGGGGCTCCGGCGGCGCCATCGCCATCGCCGCCGCCAACCGCGTGCTGATGCTGGAGCACAGCGTCTATGCCGTCATCTCTCCGGAAGGCTGCGCCTCGATCCTCTGGCGAACGGCGGAGAAGGCCGCCGATGCCGCCGAGGCGATGCGGGTGACGGCGCAGGACCTGAAGCAGCTCGGCGTCGTCGACCGCATCGTCCCGGAGCCGGTCGGCGGCGCGCATCGCAACCCGGCCGAGGCCATCGCCACCCTTCGCGTCGCGCTGGAGGAGGAGCTCGATGCGCTGTCGGGCGAGAGCGGGGAGGCCCTCAGGGCCGCTCGGCGGGCAAAATATCTGTCGATAGGCTGACCGGCTGGGTCCGATCCACGATCCGGAACAGGACGCTGCGCCCGTTGGTCCAGACCGGCGCCATTCCCGCCGTCAGCCTCTTGTCCCAGGCCGGCGGATTGACCAGCCACAGATAATCGAAGGCGCCGCGCGGGAACTGGCGTAGCGACATGTCGAGCGTCGGCCAGCGATTGACCGGGCAGTCGTGGAGGCGGACGATCTGCGAAGGGTCCCGCCCGAACCGCCCCGCCGGCGCATAGGCCACCCGGTTCAGCTGGGCGCCCGCCACCGACCATTGGTCGTTCGAGAAGGCCTCCCGCCTTACCGCGGCGAGGCCGGGCAGGTGGTCCAGCCGCGCCATCGTCCATTCGCCCCGGCAGGGCGTGCCGACGAACGAGACGAGCCTCGCGCCGCGCGGGACGTGGTCGAGCGCGACGAGCTCGCTGCGCCAGGAACGGTCGTAGAGCGCGAAGCTCGCCGTCTCCGCCGCCGTCCTGAGGCCGATGAAGGCGAGTCCCGCCAGCGCCAGCCAGCGCGCCGCCTGCGCCGGCGGCTTCAGCGCCAGGAGCGCGACGGCGAGCGCGAAGGGCATGATCCGCATGTCGGCGTAGGAGGAGCCGAAGATCTTCTGCGGCAGCAGCAGATAGAGGAGGAGGAGGAAGGCCGCCGCGCCGGCGAGCGCCGGCGCCTTCGCGAAGCGGCGGCTCGTCCATCCCCAGGCGACGAGCGCCAGGACGGCGAGGATGGCCGGAATGTCCACCCACGCCCAGCGATCGCGCAGCGCGTAGAGGATGTAGTTGACCTTCGGCACGACCGCGAGCCAGCCCCGCGTTTCCCCCGCCACGTCTCCCGAGCGCCACACCAGCATCAGCAGCACCGGCACGGCGAGCGGCAGGCAGGCGAGCGCCGCTTTGGCCGGCGCCTCGGCGCCCCGCGCCCCGCCCTCATGGGCCCGCCGCCACTCGGCCGCGAAGGCGAGGACGCCGAGCGTCCCCCAGCCGAAGGTGTGGGCGAGCCAGACGAGGACGGAGAGCGGAACGAACAGCGCCGCCCGAAGCCGGGTGCGGGCGAGGCGCCCCAGCCTCAGCCACAGGGCGAAGGCCAGGAAGCAGGCGCCCATGGACAGGGTGAAGTTGAGGAAGCCGAAGACGAAGGGGTAGCTGTAGGCGAGCGGCACCGCGAACAGCGCCGTGGCCGGCGCCCGACCGTGCACCTCGCGCGCCGTCCACAGGAAACCCGCCGCGATCATCGGCGGGATGGCGAGGACGATCAGCTTCACCGCCCGCTCCAGCCCGACCAGCTTCTCGAGGGGGACGACCAGCAGGTTGACGCCGAGATTGCCGATCGGCGCCCAGTGGAGGCTGTAATATTGCTGCAGCCAGAGCGAGCGGCCGCGGTCGATCTCGACCTTGTAGGCGACCATGTGGCCGGGCAGGTCGAGCAGCGGCGGGAGCGCCGGCCAGACGAGCGGCGCCGCGCACAGGAGGGCGATGGCGGCCATGCCCCACCATGTCTGCCACCAGGCGAGGGGGGAGGGCGCGGCGCTCATCGGCGCTCCTGACTAGCTCCCTGTGCCGCGAACGCAACAACCCGCGGGTGCCGAGCCCGTTAACCCTCTTCGCTCATCCTTCGCCAAGCTGGGGGTGGGAGCCTCGCTGGCTCGGGCGCCCGCCCCGGGCGCCCCTGTGAAGTGGGGTGGACGATGGACAAGCTCATGTTGAAAGGCGCGCTCGGCCTTGCGGCCGCGGCGCTGGTCGCGGCCCAGCCGGCCGAGGCGGCGATGGGATGCTGGAACGGCGAGAGCGCCGCAGCGGCGAAGGTGCGCGACCTGCAGTCGCGGCTGATGGTGGCGACCTTGCGGTGCCGCGCCATCGGCGTCGACCTCCTGACCGACTACAACCAGTTCGTGCGCGACAACCGCTCGACTCTGCAGGCGGCGAACGGCGTGATCAAGGCGCAGTTCGCGAGCGGCTACGGGCCGGCGGGCGAGACCGCCTATGACAGCTTCACCACCGCGCTCGCCAACGCCTATGGCGGCGACGCGACCTCCGGCGAGATTTGCGAGACGACCGCCGGCGCCGCCCGTGAAGCCGCCGCGGCGGCGGGCGACGTGGGCAAGCTCCTCGCCATCGCCGAGCGCTTCGGGCCTTCGCCCGATCTGCCCGGCGGCGAGTGCCCGATCACCTTCTCCCAAAGGTAAGCGACCAATCCTCCCCGTCCGCGAAGCGGATGGGGAGGGGGACCATGCGAAGCATGGTGGAGGGGCCTTGCACCGCGCCCAGCCCCTCCACCGGACTTCGGCGACGGGGGGGACTGCCCCTCTCATCTCACATATAAAGATATCTTTATATTTGCATCCGAGGGCGCGCTCGCCTACAGGGTCGGGGCGCGACCGCCCCGGCGGTCTTTCTCTTTTACCGACAGGAGACCGTCCGTGGCGACCCAGCCCCAGACCCAGTTCGACGACTTCGTGATCCGCGACATGAGCCTGGCCGAATTCGGCCGCAAGGAGATCGAGATCGCCGAGACCGAAATGCCGGGCCTCATGGCGCTGCGCCGCGAGTTCGGCGACGCCCAGCCCCTGAAGGGCGCTCGGATCACCGGCTCGCTCCACATGACGATCCAGACCGCGGTGCTCATCGAGACTCTGACGGCGCTCGGCGCGCAGGTCCGCTGGGCCTCGTGCAACATCTTCTCGACCCAGGACCATGCCGCCGCCGCGATCGCCGCCACCGGCGTTCCCGTCTTCGCCGTCAAGGGCGAGACGCTCCAGGAATATTGGGATTATGTCGAGCGCATCTTCGACTGGGGGAATGGCGAGACCTGCAACATGATCCTCGACGACGGCGGCGACGCGACCATGTTCGCGCTCTGGGGCGCCCGCATCGAGGCGGGGGAGGAATTCCCCGCGCCGGAGAACGAGGAGGAAGAGGTCTTCCAGGCCACCGTCCGCCGGGTCGTCGCCAAGTCGCCGGGCTTCCTCACCAGGACGGTCGAGGCGATCAAGGGCGTCTCCGAGGAGACCACCACCGGGGTCCACCGCCTCTACGAGCTGTCGAAGCAGGGCAAGCTTCCCTTCCCGGCGATCAACGTCAACGACAGCGTCACCAAGTCGAAGTTCGACAACCTCTATGGTTGCCGTGAATCGCTGGTCGACGGCATCCGCCGCGGCACCGACGTGATGATGGCGGGCAAGGTTGCGATGGTCGCGGGTTTCGGTGACGTCGGCAAAGGCTCGGCCGCTTCGCTGCGCCAAGCCGGCTGCCGCGTGATGGTGTCGGAGATCGACCCGATCTGCGCGCTACAGGCGGCGATGGAAGGTTACGAGGTCACGACGATGGAAGACGCAGCCAAGCGCGCCGACATCTTCGTCACCGCGACTGGCAACAGAGACGTCATTACGATCGACCATATGCGCGCGATGAAGGATCGCGCGATTGTTTGCAACATCGGTCACTTTGATAACGAGATTCAAGTCGCCGGCCTCAAGAATCTGAAATGGGTCAACATCAAGCCTCAGGTCGACGAAATCGAATTCCCGGACGGCCACCGCATCATCCTTCTCTCAGAAGGCCGCCTGGTGAATCTTGGTAACGCGATGGGGCACCCAAGCTTCGTGATGTCGGCTTCGTTTTCCAACCAAGTGCTGGCGCAAATCGAACTGTGGGCCAACTCGAAAGGCTATGAGAAGAAGGTCTATACGCTGCCGAAGCGCCTCGACGAGGCGGTGGCACGGCTGCATCTCGAGAAGATCGGCGTGAAG
>JAFANP010000058.1 GCA_019232625.1 Alphaproteobacteria bacterium
GACCCACTCGCCTTCTTTGACGGTCTTACCAGCGACGGTCATGGTTTTGGACTTATAGTCAATGTTGAACTTTTCGGCGCCGACGATGCAGCACTTGCCCCACCCTCGGGCCACCACAGCGGCGTGTGAAGTCTTACCTCCAGTAGCGGTTAAGATTCCCTGCGCGACAGCCATGCCGCCGACGTCTTCGGGACTGGTTTCGCGTCGAACGAGGATGACATTCTCGCCCTTCTTGGCCCAATCTTCGGCCTCTTGCGCGCTGAAGACGACTTTGCCGACGGCAGCACCAGGCACGGCGTTGATGCCGGTGCCGAGGATGCGCGATTCCAAGGACTTCTTGTCGAGCTTGGTGTCGATGACCGGGTAGAAGAGGCGCTCGATGTCTTCGGGCTTGATGCGCATGATGGCTTCTTCTTTAGTGATCAACTTTTCGTTGGCCATGTCGACGGCCATTTGGAAGGCGGCGGCCGGAGTGCGCTTGCCGGTGCGCGTCTGGAGCATGTAGAGCTTGCCGTCCTCGACGGTGAACTCCATGTCCTGCATGTCGCGATAGTGCTTTTCGAGCATGGTGTAGATGCGCGTCAGCTCCGCGAATGCGTCGGGCATCGCAGTCTCCATCGACGGCTTGTCGGAGCCCGACTCCTTGCGCGCATCCTCGGTGATGTCCTGCGGCGTGCGGATGCCGGCGACGACGTCTTCGCCCTGGGCGTTGATCAGATATTCGCCATAATAGGCGCGCTCGCCGGTCGAGGGATTGCGGGTGAAGGCGACGCCGGTCGCCGACGTCTCGCCCATGTTGCCGAACACCATCGCCTGGACGTTGACCGCGGTGCCCCAGTCCCCCGGTATGCCGTTCAGCCGCCGGTAGGTCTTCGCCCGGTCCGACTGCCAGGAGCCGAAGACGGCGCCGATCGCCCCCCAGAGCTGCCCGTCCACCTCCTGCGGGAAGGGCCGGCCCCAATGCTCCTCGACCAGCGCCTTGTAGCGGCCGGCCAGGCGCCGCCAGTCGTCGGCCTCCAGCTCGGTGTCGAGATGGACGCCCTTGTCCTCCTTGGCGATCTCGAGCGCCTCCTCGAAGACGTGGTGCGGCAGGCCGAGGACGACGTCGGAATACATCTGGATGAAGCGGCGGTAGCTGTCCCAGGCGAAGCGCGGATCGCCCGAGACGGCGGCGAGGCCCTCGACCGTCTCGTCGTTGAGGCCTAGGTTGAGGACGGTGTCCATCATCCCCGGCATCGAGACGCGCGCGCCCGAGCGGACCGAGACCAGGAGGGGATCGGCGGCGTCGCCGAAGCGCTTGCCGGTAATGGCCTCGACATGGGCGAGGCCCGCGGCGACCTCCCCGCGGAGGCTGTCGGGAAAGCCCTCCCCCTCCGCATAATAACGGGCGCACATCTCGGTGGAGAGGGTGAAGCCGGGCGGGACCGGGAGCCCGATGGAGGCCATCTCCGCGAGATTGGCGCCCTTGCCGCCGAGCAGGTTGCGGTTGCCGGCCTCCCCGTCGGAGACGCCGCCGCCGAAGCGGTAGACGTAGCGGGCTCGGCGGGCTTGCGGAAATGCCCCTTGCCGCCTCATCCTTCGATCCTCCCGAAGTCGGCGACCTGGTGGACGGCGTCGCGCATCCGCGCGAGCAGGCCGAGCCGGGTTTCCCGCCGGACCGGGTCCGCGTCGTTGACCGTAACCTTGTCGAAGAACGCATCGACCGGGCCGCGGAGGCTGGCAAGCGCCGCCATGGCCGCTTCGAAATCCTCCGCCTCCACCGCGGCGCGAGCCCGGGGCTCGGCCGAATCGAGGGCGGCGATCAGCTCAGCCTCCTCCTTTTCAGGCGTGTAGGAAGGCA
Source organism: Alphaproteobacteria bacterium (assembly GCA_019232625.1). Taxonomy (GTDB): domain Bacteria; phylum Pseudomonadota; class Alphaproteobacteria; order Sphingomonadales; family Sphingomonadaceae; genus Allosphingosinicella. The sequence continues at coordinate 1,841 of JAFANP010000058.1, forward strand.
TCCTGCTCCCCTGACTTTCCGGATGGGCGAGCTCGGCCACCACGTCGGCGAAGGCGGGATCGTCGACGAGGACGAGCGGGTCCTCCTCGCCGGTCTGGGGGATGCCCTGCTCGTCGCGGCTCGAAAGCGCGCGCGACGCCCCGCCCCACCCCTCCCTCTTCAGGATGTTGGCGGCCCGCTTGTAGCCGGCGAGGAGGTCGGCGCCCTCGCTCGTCCCGACGAACGCCTGGAGCGCGTGGACCCGGGCAAGGAGGCGGACGAGATCGTCCTCGCCTCCGAGCGCGAACACGGCGTCGATGAGGTCGTGCCGAACCCCCGCCTCGCGCTGCTGGACCTTGAGCCGGTCGGCGAAGAAATCGGCGAGGCTCCTGCGGAAGAAGGCCTCTCCCGCCGAAGCGACGATCTCCGGGTCCGGCATTTGGAACGGCGCGGAGCCGATCGAGAGCGCAATGCCTGCCTCGCCGAGACGCCACCCGACCTCCGGCAGATCCCGGCCTAGCGCCAACGGCAGAGTCAACAAGGCGGGCAACCGTGCGCGGAGGCGATTGTGCGTTAGCAACGCGATGATCCCAAGCGCTGCACGCCGCAGGGCGAACGGATCCTTCGACCCCGATGGCGGCAGCTTCACCGCGAAGAACAGGGCCAGCGTATCCAGCTTGTCCGCTAGGCTCACCGCGACGGTGACAGGGGCGGTGGGGACGTCGTCGCCCTGGCCGACCGGCTTGTAATGGTCGCGTATGGCGTCGGCGACTTCGTCGGGCTCGCCCTGGGCGCGGGCGAGGTGGCCGCCGATGATGCCCTGGAGCTCGGGGAACTCGCCGACCATCTGGGTGACGAGATCCGCCTTGCAGAGGCGGGCGGCGCGCTCTGCGAGGTCGGCGAGCCGCTCTCGATCCTCCCCGGCACGGGGAGTGGGACCGGCCGGCGCAGCCGGATGGTGGAGGGGCTGCTCCGGACTCCGCGCCGGCCCCTCCACCGGCTCCGCCGGTCCCCCTCCCCGTTCCGGGGAGGAACTTACGACCCCCTGCTCGACCAGCCAGCGGGCGAGCTTCGCCACCCGCTCCACCTTGTCGGCGACGGTGCCGAGCTTCTCGTGGAAGACGATCTGGGACAGCTTCTCCGCCTGCGCCTCGAGCGGGAGCTTGAGGTCCTGCTCCCAGAAGAACTTGGCGTCGGCGAGGCGGGCCGACAGGACGCGCTCGTTGCCGGCGACGATGGCGCCGCCGCCGTCCCCGGCCTCGATGTTCGCGGTGCAGACGAAGTGGGGGGCGAGATGCTCCTCCCCGGAACGAAGAAGGGCGAAATATTTCTGGTTGGTGCGCATGGTGAGCCGGATCACCTCGGGCGGCACCTCGAGGAAGGCCGGGTCGAAGCGGCCGAGGAGCGGCACCGGCCATTCGGTGAGCCCCGCATTCTCCGCGACGAGGCCCTCGTCCGCCACCAGCGCAAGGTCCGCCTCGGCGGCGAGCGCGGCGGCGCCGTCGCGGATGAGGCGGCGGCGCTCCTCCTGGTCGACGACGACGTGGCAGGCCTTGAGCTTCTCGGCATAATCGTTGGCGCTGCCGATGGTGATGATCCCGCTATGGTGGAAGCGGTGGCCGACGGTGGCGGCGCCGGAGCGGATGCCGGCCGCCTCGAACTCCACGATCTCCTCGCCGAGCAGGGCGACGATGCCGTGCAGCGGGCGGACCCAGCGCGGGCTTTCGGGAGAGGCGGAGGCGGCGCCCCAGCGCATCGCCTTGGGCCAGGGAAAGGCGCGGACGATCGCCGGCACCGCCTCGGCGAGGACCGAGGCGGTGGCGCGGCCCGGCTTCAGGGCGACGGCGAAGAGCACGCCGTCGCGCTCCTCGAGCTGCTCGCGCGTCAGGCCGGTCTTGCGCAGGAAGCCCTCCAGCGCCTGGGGCGGCGCGGAGGCGCGCGGGCCCTTGGTCTCCTCGCGGACGGCTTCGGTCTCGGCGGGCAGCCCCCGCGCGATCAGCGCGAGGCGGCGCGGCGTTGCGAAGGTCTCGATCGCCTCGGCCTTGAGCCCCGCCTTGCCGAGCTCGGCGGCGAACAGCCGCGCGAGATCCTCCCGCGCCTTGTCCTGCATCCGCGCGGGTATTTCCTCGGAGAGGAGCTCGAGGAGGAAATCGCTCACCTCCCCTCTCCCTGCAGGGGAGAGGGGCAGGCGCGAAGCGCCAGGGTGAGGGCACGGTGGGGGCCGGACCTGCCCTCACCCTCCCACCGCTTCGCGGCGGGCCCCTCCCTCTCCCCTGCAGGGAGAGGGGTGGCGACGATGTCCCTCACGTCGCCCATCCGTTCTTTTCCATCCAGCTCTGGCAGGCGCCTTTGGCGAGGTCGCGGACGCGGCCGATATAGGCCTGGCGCTCGGCGACGGAGATAACTCCGCGGGCCTGGAGGAGGTTGAAGATGTGGCTCGCCTTGATCGCCTGGTCGTAGGCGGGGAGCGGCAGCTTGGTGGCGATGCAGCGGCCATTCTCGTCGGCCGCGTCCCTGAACCAGCGGAACAGTGTGTCCGTATCGGCCAGCTCGAAATTATAGGCGCTGAACTGGCGCTCGTTCTCCAGGAAGACCTCGCCGTAGGTGACCCCCTCGTCGTTGAAGGCGAGGTCGTAGACGTTGTCGCGGCCCTGGACGTACATGGCGAGGCGCTCCAGCCCATAGGTCAGCTCGCCGGCGACGGGCCGGCAATCGTAGCCGCCGACCTGCTGGAAATAGGTGAACTGGGTCACCTCCATGCCGTCGCACCAGACTTCCCAGCCGAGGCCCCAGGCGCCGAGCGTCGGCGATTCCCAATCGTCCTCGACGAAGCGAATGTCGTGCCGGGTGAAGTCGATTCCGATCGCCTCCAGCGAACCGAGATAGAGGGCCTGGAGATCGGGCGGGCTCGGCTTCAGCATCACCTGATATTGATAATAATGCTGGAGACGGTTGGGATTCTCGCCGTAGCGGCCGTCGGTGGGGCGGCGGCAGGGCTGGACGTAGGCGGCCTTCCAGGGATCGGGCCCGAGGCTCCTCAGCGCCGTCGCCGGATGGAAGGTCCCAGCCCCCATCTCCATGTCGTAGGGCTGGAGGATGAGGCAGCCCTGGCGGCTCCAATAATCGTGGAGCGTCAGGATGAGGCGCTGGAAGCTGAGCGGCGTCGGATCGGCCAAGGACGGCGGCTTTCGCATTGCAACAAAGGGGTCGCGCCGCTTTGGCGCATGGGGCTAAGGGGGGCAAGCCCCTCCACGCGGCGGGGCCGGGGCGTTCGAGGAGTCGTTTTGATGAAGCTGAGGCGGATTTCGGGGCTGCTTGCGATCGCGCTCGCGGCGTGCGCGCCTCAGCCCGGGGTCGAGCGGGGCGAGCGGCCCGGCGGCCATCCCGCGATGTGGCGGGTCGCGGACGCCGACACGACCATCTACCTGTTCGGCACCTTCCACCTGCTGCCCCAGGGCCGCGACTGGCGCACCCCCGCCTTCGACCGCGCCCTCGCCTCCTCGGACGAGCTGGTGATGGAGATCGCCGACCTTGGCGACCAGGCGGGCGCCGCGCAGGCGATGATGAAGCTCGGCCTGTCGCCCGGGCTGCCGCCGATCCTGGACCGGGTGCCGGCCGAGAAGAAGGCGGCGCTCCAGGCGATGATCGCGGAGGCCGGGGTCCCCACCGCCGTGCTCGACCGGATGGAGACTTGGGCGGCGGCGCTGGCGCTCGCCGGCGTGACCTACCGCCGGCTCGGGCTCGATCCCAATGCCGGGGTCGAGCGGACGATCGAGGCGCCGTGGAAGGCAGGCGGCAAGCCGGTGCGCGGCCTCGAGACGGTCGAGGACCAGTTCGGACTGTTCGACACTCTCCCGGAGGAGGCGCAGCGCAGCTTCCTGGTCGGCATCGTCGATTCCCCGGCGGACGCGAAGAAGCAGTTTGCCGCCATGCTCGACGCCTGGGCGAAGGGCGACGTGGCCGGGATCGCAAGGACGTTCGACGACGAGACGCTCGCCTCGCCCGAGCTGCGCGCCGCTTTGATGACCCGGCGCAACGCGAAATGGGCCGACTGGCTGAAGAAGCGGCTGGACCGGCCGGGGACGGTGTTCGTGGCCGTCGGGGCGGGGCATCTCGCCGGAAACGATTCGGTGCAGCGCATGCTCGCCGCCGAGGGGGTGAAGGCGGTGCGGGTCCAGTAAGGTGCCGATCCGGCTCATCTGCCTCGATGCCGACGACACTTTGTGGCACAACGAGGCCTATTTCCAGCGCACCCGGGCGCGGCTTTGCGCGCTGCTCGAGCCTTGGGCGGAGGCCGCCGCGGTGGAGGCGCGGCTCGACTCGGTCGAGCATCGCAACCTCCCCGCCTACGGCTACGGCGCGAAGGGTTTCGTCCTCTCGATGGCGGAGACGGCGATCGAGGTGAGCGGCGGCGCGGTGCCCGGAAGCGTCGTCGCGGACATCCTGGCCCTCGGCAAGGCCATGCTCGCCCACCCGGTCGAGATGCTCGACGGCGTCGCGGAGGCGCTCGACGCGCTGGCGGACCGCGGGCGGCTGGTCCTCGTCACCAAGGGCGACCTCTCGCACCAGGAGGCGAAGCTCGCCGCCTCGGGCCTCGGCGAGCGCTTCACCGGAGTCGAGATCGTCAGCGACAAGAAGGCCGCGACCTACGCGCGGGTGTTCGAGCGCTACGGCGCGCGGCCCGAGGAGGCGGTGATGGCCGGCAATTCGATGCGCTCGGACGTGCTGCCCGCGCTGGAGGCGGGGGCCTGGGCGGCCTTCGTGCCGTTCGAGCTCGCCTGGGCGCACGAGGCGGCCGAGGCGCCCGTCGGCCATCCGCGCTACCGGGAGCTGGCGAGCCTGGCGGCGCTGCCGGAATGGATCGATTCGATCGCGTAAGTGCCGGGCCGGGGAAAAGACCGTCTCTTGCGGGAAGAGGGGTGGTCGGGGCGATGGGAACCGGGGCGGGGCGGCTACGTTCGCGGGGGATGCCGACATTTAGCGACGAGGGTCTGGAAGCGCTGCTGCGCTGGCTGAAGGCGGCGGGCTATCGGTTCACCGCGGTGACTCCGGCGACTCATGCGCGGGTGCTGGCGCGGGCACGGCGCGGACCCGCCGACCTGCGCGACGCGCTCGGCTGGAGCCGCCCCTTCGCCCCCGGCGACCTGCCGGGCGAGGCGGTGCGTCTGATGACGCAGGCCGGGCTCCTCGAGGAGGTGGGGGAACACTGCCGCAGCCGGCTGCGGGCGGCGACCCTCGGCGCAGACCTCTTCCTCCACTCGGCCTTTCCGACCTCGGGCAACGACGCCGTCTTCTTCGGCCCCGACACCTACCGCTTCGCGCGCTTCATCGCCGCGGCCGCCCCCGCCCTCGCCCCGCCGGGGTCGATCGTCGACATGGGCGCGGGGAGCGCGGCCGGCGGCATCGCCGCGGCGCGGATCTTCCCGGAGGCGGCGCTGACGCTGGTGGACGTCAACCCCGCCGCGCTGCGGCTCGCCCGGGTCAACGCGGCGGCGGCGGGCGTCGCGGCGCGGATCGTGAAGGCGGAGCGGGTTCCGCCCGGCGCCGACCTGGTCCTCGCCAACCCGCCCTACATGATCGACGAGGACGGCCGCGCCTATCGCCACGGCGGCGATCTCCACGGCGGCGCGGTGGCGCTCGAATGGGCGGAGCAGGCGCTGGAGGGGCTGAACCCGGGCGGAACGCTCCTCCTCTACACCGGCGCCGCGATGATCGAGGGGCGCGCGCCGCTCGTCGAGGCGCTGCGGGCACGCTGCGCGGAGGCCGGCGCCGCCTGCGCGGTCGAGGAGCTCGATCCCGACGTCTTCGGCGAGGAGCTGGAGAAGGAGGCCTATGCCGAGGTGGAGCGGATCGCGGCGCTCGGAATCACGATCGTCAAGCGGTGAGGGACGCGGCCGCCGAACCTAGGGAAGCTGCCAGGAGAAGCGGCTCTCCCAGGTGGCGGCGACCGGGTTTCCGGCGGAATCGCGGGCCGGCTTGAAGCGTGCCCTCTCCATCATCAGCCGGCAGGTCGTCTGATCGAGCCGCGCGAAGCCGCTCGACCCGGTGACGGCGCAGCCGGTGACGCGGCCGGTCGCGTCGACCGAGAGCAGGAAGGCGGTCGTCCCTTCCTCCCGCGCGAGGATCGAAGGGCCCGGATAATCGTCGTTCCTGACCCAGTTCTGCGGGCTTTGCGGGCGTACCGGCGACGGGCGCCGCGCCGCCGCCGGAGAGGCGAGGGCCGCGGCCGCCACCAGGGCCAGCGAGACGTGATGGAGCTTCATGGCGGATCCTTCCGTCACCCCCTTATCCCGCCGGACGGACCGCATCAAACGGCTCCGCCGGCGGTGGGACTTGCGTCACGCCCGCGGCGCCTGCCGCCTGTAGCTCAGCGCCTCGGCGACATGGACGCGGCGCACCTCGGCGCTGCCGGCGCTGCCGGCGAGGTCGGCGAGGTCGGCGAGGTCGGCGAGGTCGGCGACGGTGCGGGCTACCATGGGCCGGTTTTGCAATGAGTCTTCCAGCAACAATTAACGCCCCGTCTTCTTCCTAAAGCCGTCCCACTTGACCGGCTGATCCACATTGCCTCGACAGCAACACGTTTGCGGCCGCTGATAACGTGGCTCGGCTCCGCGTCGGGATTGCGGAGGCAAAGCGGCAGCGAATGCCACCACTCGCTCGCAGCTGTGCTCGGGTAAGAGTGATTAAGCTGCGACTGGCTGTACCCCGACATGGAGCAACTCGGCCAATCCTTGCTGCTGCAGCGACGCTGAGAGCGTCTCGATGTCAGCTAGGCTCAACCCTGCTACAAAACCGCCGTTTGGGACTGAGATCGTCGTTCCTCACAATAGGCCATGCAAAGTCGAGAAGGAGGTCCCAAGCTGGTTTACGGAAAGAACTCGCCCGAAGAACGCGTTCACTCCTAGGTATCTCAAGGTTGCACATTAGTAGGTGCGGTTGAGTTAGTACAGCTAACAGACGACCTTTAAAGGATAATTTCCACCAGACTGTAAAACTTAAACACTGTCTTAAAGGGACTCGGATTGGTGGCAGCCTCCTTGGTCAGCTAGGCGGCTTCATTGTCACTGCTCCGAAAGCGGAGTGATTATGGGTACAACTTTCGTTGACCCATTTAATTGGCACCCGTTATCTTAGAGTGCGTATCTCGTGGGGCACTCTGACGATGGTGGCAAGGGGCGCCAGGTTTTTCCTGGGAGCGTTGTTCGTTGCACTTTCCGCGCCCACGCTGGCCGGAGAGACGGCCACCTACAGCTACGATGCTCTTGGACGCCTTGTCGCAACGACATCAAGCGCGGGGCCGGGCTCGACCATCGCGTATGACGCCGCCGGTAACCGCACCGTCTACAATGTTAGTCTAGGTGGCGGGGCGGGACTTCCAAGCGTCGTCGACGGCTCGTTTGAGGTGCCAGAGGCGGGGAACGGCTATTTGAACACGCCGACAGTTTCCGGGCTTGCGTGGAGCGGCTGGTCGGGAATCACCGGCAACGGCGCGGCTTGGGGCTATAGCCCGGCGCCAGACGGCGATCAGGCGGCGTTCCTCGACAGCGGGCCGAATGGCGCTTCAAGCTTGTCCATGGCGGTCTCCGGCCTCACCCCAGGCGCGTCCTACACCGTGTCGTTTCAGCTTGCCGGGCGGCCCGGCTACACCCGGCTCCAGATCGGCGTCTCGTTCGAAGCGGCCAGCCTCGGCACCTATCAGCCGGTCGCGGATAATCTTTACCATGGGTTCACCACCCCGACCTTCACGGCGAGCGCGGCGAGCGGGAGCTTGCGCTTCGCCAGCCTCTCCTACGGCGACGCCGCGCTCGACCAAGTCGTAATCACTCGGGTGCAGCCGTGAGACGGCAGCGACCTTTCGACGCGGCGACCGCCTTCGCGGTCTTCATCCTCATGCTGATGGCCTGCCCGGTGCCTGCCGCAGCGCAGGCCCAAGGCTCGACCTTGATCAGCACGCCGGCGGAGAAGTTCGCGGTGGCGCCGGGCGGAGTGGACATGCGCACGGGCCGCTACGCCTACAGCGTCACCGACCTGTCGATCGGCGGCGAGGGGGAGAGCGGCGGCCTCGCG
>JAFANP010000035.1 GCA_019232625.1 Alphaproteobacteria bacterium
TTGGACTGAATTTGAACCGCTCGCGGCTGCCTCCAGACTTAACATAAGGAGTCCTCGCCCTTGGCGTCCCCGACGCCTTTGGTGTAAGGCTGCAAGTCGAATTATTGAGCGCTTAGAATAGCTTCGCGCCTGCAACTTCAATCATGACCGTTGGGCAACATGAGTCAGACACCGCTTCTCGATACGATCAAAACTCCGGAAGACCTGCGCAAGCTCAAGCCTGAGCAAATGCGACAGGTCGCCGATGAGCTCCGCCAAGAGACCATCGACGCGGTGTCCGTCACGGGCGGCCATTTCGGTGCCGGCTTGGGCGTCGTCGAACTGACGACCGCCATTCACTACGTCTTCGACACCCCACGCGACCGTCTGATCTGGGACGTCGGCCACCAGGCCTATCCCCACAAGATCCTCACCGGCCGGCGCGACCGCATCCGCACCCTGCGCATGGGCGGCGGGCTGTCGGGGTTCACCAAGCGCAGCGAGAGCGAGTACGACCCCTTCGGAGCGGCGCACAGCTCGACCTCCATCTCCGCCGCGCTCGGCTTCGCGGTCGCCAACAAGCTCGCCGGCGCGCCCGGCAAGGCGATCGCCGTGATCGGCGACGGCGCCATGTCGGCGGGCATGGCCTATGAGGCGATGAACAACGCGGAAGCGGCCGGCAACCGGCTGGTCGTCATCCTCAACGACAACGACATGTCGATCGCGCCGCCGGTGGGAGGGCTGTCGCATTACCTCGCCCGTTTGGTCTCCTCGAACAAATATCTGACCGTCCGCCACCTCGCCCAGCGCTTCGCGCGCAAGCTGCCGGATTCACTCCACCGCCTCGCCCGGAAGATCGAGGAATTCGCCCGCGGCCTTGCCACCGGCGGCACCTTATTCGAGGAACTCGGCTTCTATTATGTCGGGCCGGTCGACGGACACGACGTCGAGACCCTGGTCAAGATCCTCGAGAATGTCCGCGACGCCGCCGAAGGGCCGATGCTCGTCCATGTCGTCACCCGCAAGGGCAAGGGCTACGGCCCGGCCGAGGCGGCCGCCGACAAATATCACGGCGTCCAGAAGTTCGACGTCGTCTCCGGCGTGCAGGCGAAGGGCGAGCCGGGGCCGCCGAGCTACACCGCCGTCTTCGCCGCGGCGCTGACGGACGAGGCGGCGCGCGACGACAAGGTGGTGGCGATCACCGCCGCGATGCCGTCAGGCACCGGTCTCGACAAATTCGCGCAGCGCTTTCCGGACCGGGTGTTCGACGTCGGCATCGCCGAGCAGCATGCGGTCACCTTCGCCGCCGGCCTCGCGGCTCAGGGCCGCAGGCCGTTCGTCGCCATCTACTCGACCTTCCTCCAGCGCGCCTACGACCAGGTCGTCCACGACGTCGCCATCCAGAACCTGCCGGTGCGCTTCGCGATGGACCGCGCCGGGCTGGTCGGGGCGGACGGCTCGACCCATGCGGGCAGCTTCGACCTCGCCTATCTCGGCACCCTTCCCAATTTCGTGGTGATGGCGGCGGCCGACGAGGCCGAGCTCGTCCACATGGTCCACACCATGGCGCTCCACGACGCGGGGCCGATCGCGGTCCGCTACCCGCGCGGCAACGGCACCGGCATCGCCCTTCCCGCGGCGCCGGAGCGGCTCGAGATCGGCAAGGGGCGGGTCGTCCGCGAAGGCAAGAAGGTCGCCATCCTGTCGCTCGGAACGCGCCTCGACGAAGCGCTAAAGGCGGCGGACATCCTGGAGGCGCGGGGCCTTTCGACGACGGTGGCGGACCTGCGCTTCATGAAGCCGCTCGACGAGGCGCTGATCCGCCGCCTCCTCACCACCCACGAGGTGGCGGTGACGGTGGAGGAAGCCTCGATCGGCGGGCTCGGAGCGCACGTCCTCACCTTGGCCAGCGACCAGGGGCTGGTCGACGCCGGCCTCAGGATCAGGACGATGCGGCTCCCGGACCGGTTCCAGGACCAGGACCGGCCGGAGAGGCAGATCGAGGAGGCGGGCCTCCACGCCGACGGCATCGTCGACACGGTGCTCAAGGCGCTCCGCCACAACAGCGCGGGAGTGATCGAGGGCGCGCGGGCCTGAGCCTGACGCGAAGAAGCCGCCGGGGATGCCGGCGGCTTCAGTCTTGCCCGATCACGGACGGCACGCTCAGAGCATGACCGTCGCGACGACGAGCAGCTGAGCGACGAGGGCCACCAGGCCCGCGGTCGCGCTCTCGACGATGCGCATGTTTCATTCCTTCATTGCTAAGCGGGTGCCGTTCCGCCCCCGCAACGCCCATTTAGGGAGGTGGGCGCTATTCTCCACTGCAATGATTGACAATTTAGATGCACTTTCTGCATCTGTCCGCACAAACCCGCCAGGCCTCGCGCGGCCGGTGGCGGCGGTGTACGGATTCGCGCAAGGGCGCGAAGGCGCGAAGAGGTCGAGCCAGATGGAGAAGGTGATCCTTGCTCGATATCGGTCAGGCCGGGCGCCAGCCGGCAGGCGGGCTGCTTTCGGGTCAGTCAGGCCAAGGGCCGGCTTGAAGTGCGAAGTCTCTCCGCGCCTTCGCGCCTTTGCGTGAACCCAGTGTCGGCCTTGGACGCACAGGGACGGCTGGGATGAAGACCCGCGTCGACCAGCTGCTCGTCGACCGGGGGCTGGCGGAGAGCCGCGCCAAGGCGCAGGCGCTGATCCTCGCGGGCCTTGTCTTCAGCGGCGAGCGGAAGGTCGAGAAAGCCGGGCAGGGGCTTCCCGCCGACACGCCGCTGGAGGTGAGGGGACGGGAGCATCCCTGGGTGTCGCGGGGCGGTATCAAGCTCGCTTATGCGCTCGACCATTTCGGCTGGGACGTGGCCGGGGCGGTGGCGCTGGACGTCGGATCGTCGACCGGAGGCTTCACCGACGTGCTGCTGCAGCGGGGGGCGGCGAAGGTGTTCGCCGTCGACGTCGGCACCAACCAGCTCGCCTGGAAGCTGCGCCGGGATCCGCGGGTCGTCGTCCACGAGAAGACCAACGCCCGCTACCTCGATGCGTCGGTCGTCCCCGAGCCGGTCGACTTCATCGTCTGCGACGCCAGCTTCATCTCGCTCGCCAAGGTGCTCGACAAGGCGCTCGATCTCGCCCGCCCGGGCGCGGGGCTGGTGGCGCTGGTCAAGCCGCAGTTCGAGGCGGAGCGGGGGGAGATCGGCAAGGGCGGCGTGGTCCGGGATGCGGCCGTCCACGCCCGGGTCTGCGAGGCCGCCGCCGCCTGGGTCGCTTCGAGGGGCTGGAGCGTGGCCGGCGTCGAGCCGAGCCCGATCACCGGCCCGGAGGGCAATGTCGAGTTCCTGCTTGCGGCGCGAAAGGCTTGACCCTAGCCCTCCCGGTCATGACCGCGCTTGCTTCCCGATCGCAGCTGAGGATGAGCTTCCTGCGCTATGCGCTTGTAGCCGTGCCGGCGATCCTCCTCCTCGGAACGCTCTCGGGACGGGCGTCGGGGTCGGGCTACGGCAATGCCTGGTTCGACGCGCTGGAGAAGCCCTCCTTCATGCCGCCGGGCTGGGCCTTCCCAGTCGCCTGGACTCTCCTCTACATCGCCCTCGGCCTCGCCCTGGCTCTGATCCTCCACGCCCGCGGCGCCCGCGGACGCGGGCTGGCGCTGGCGCTTTTCGGCGCGCAGCTCCTCCTCAACTTCTCCTGGTCGCCGATCTTCTTCGCCGCCCACCGCGTCGGTGCGGCCCTGGTCGTCATCCTCGCCATCCTGGCCCTTTCGGCGGCGAGCGCCTTTCTCTTCTACCGGATCCGCCGCGCCGCCGGGCTTCTCCTCATCCCCTATCTCGCCTGGCTCTGCTTCGCCGCCGCGCTCAACGAGGAGATCGCCCGGCTCAACCCGAACGCCAGGAGCCTTGTACCGGGCGGAGCGAGCGCCGATATCGCGCTCTGACGCTTTGCCATGGAGGCCAGTATGCAGTCCGAGAACCGGCTGTTCGACGATTTCGTGAAGGTGATGAACGGCGCGGCGGGAACGCTCGCCGGCATGACGCGCGAGGCCGAGGGCGCCTTTCGCGAGCGCATGCGCGACTGGATCGGCGGCCTGGACATGGTGTCGCGCGAGGAGTTCGAGGCGGTGAAGGCGATCGCCGTCGCCGCGCGCGAGGAGAATCAGGCGCTGAAGGCCCGCCTCGACGCGCTCGACGCCGCCGCTGCCGCGAAGCGCCCCAGAAAACCGCCCGCTTCGGACGCGCCGGGCGCGTAATCCACAACATAATGCCGATAATGGCGCCGGCTCCCCTTGCGCTCTAGGGGAGCGGCAGGCAGATTCGCCTGGGAACAAAGTGGGGCCGGGACACCTTGCTATGGCTATGGACGTAGATGAGTACGAGCTGGAGCGCGACACCAGCGCCCCCATCGACATGCTCGAACATTATTTCGCCGCCCATGGCTGGGCCTATGAGCGCGGCGGCGACGAGGAGATAGTCGCCAACTTCCAGGGCAGCTGGACGCAATATGAGCTGCGGGCGATCTGGCGCGACGATGATCAGGTGCTGCAGTTCCTCGCGCTTCCGGACGTACGCGTCGCGCAGGACAAGCGCGCCGCGATCTACGAGACGATCGGCCTCATCAACGAGCAGCTGTGGCTCGGCCATTTCGAGCTTTGGGCTTCGAGCGGGCTCGTCCTCTTCCGCCACGCCACCTTGCTCGAGGGCGAGGAGCGGGGCGCGCTGACGCTCCAGCATGCCGAGACCCTGGTCGAGGCGGCGATCGAGGAGTGCGAGCGCTTCTACCCGGTCTTCCAGTTCGTCCTCTGGGCCGGCAAGACGCCCCAGGAGGCGATCGCCGCGGCCCTTATCGACACGCAGGGCGAGGCGTAGGGAAGGGACGGTCCTCTCGGGACCGCCACGGAAAGAAGAGGGGACAGTCACTTTTCCGCACCGCCGCGCGCGGTTGGCGGCGACGTGCGGGAAAGTGACTGTCCCCGCCCCTCGGGAGACGCTTCATGAAGGACCCGCTCTCCCTGCCCGGACCGCTGCTGATGATCGGCGCCGGCAACATGGCCGGGGCGATGCTGCAGCGGTGGCTGGCGGCGGGAATGGACCCGGCGCAGGTGACCGTCGTGCGGCCGAGCGGCCGCCCCGCCGGCGCCGGAGTGAGGGTCCTCACCGCCCTTCCCGAGGACGAGGTTCCCGCCCTCGTGCTCCTCGGGGTCAAGCCGCAGAAGCTCGCCGAGGTGGCGCCGGGCCTCGCCCGGCTCCTCGACCCGGCGACCATCCTCGTCTCCATCCTGGCCGGAGTCGAGCGCGCGACGCTGCGCCGGCTGTTCCCGGCGCCGCGGGCGATCGTGCGGGCGATGCCGAACACCCCGGTCGCACTCGGCAAGGGCGTCGTCCCGCTGATCGGCGAGGGCGCGGGGCAGGAGGCCGCGGCGACGGTGGAGCGGCTGATGCGGGCGCTCGGCCGTGTCGAATGGTTCGAGGACGAGGCGCTTTTCGCCCTCGCCGGGCATCTCACCGCCGCCGCGCCCGCCTTCCTCTACCGTTTCGTAGAGGGGTTGGCCTTGGCGGCGACCGAGCTCGGCCTGCCGGCCGCGCAGGCCGAGCGCCTGGCCTTGTCCATGGCCGAAGGAGCGGCGGCGCTGGCCGCCGGCGCGGACGAGACGCCGCGGGAGCTGGCGCGGCGTGTGGCGAGCCCCGGCGGGACGACCGAGGCGGGCCTGCGCGTGCTCGACGGCGAGGCGGGCCTGGCCCCGCTGCTGCGCGCCGCGCTCGACGCCTCGCGCCGGCGCTCCATCGAAATGGCCGAGGCTGCCCGGATAGGGCCTTAAGCCTAGAGCCTCTCCCGCTGGAACTGAAACGCTAACCCGTTATCCCGGACTTGATCCGGGATCCCCTTCTTCAACCCGCCGGGCCGGAAGAAAGGGGGATGCCGGATCAAGTGCGGCATGACGCCAGGGAAGGCGCGGCGCCCTATCGCGTGCTGGAGGCGACCGCCGTCCGCGGCTTGGCGGGCTTGGCGGTCGGCCTGGCAACGGGCTTCGCCGCCGCCGTCGTCGTCGTCGCGGCGACCGCGGGCGCAGGCTTGGGCAGCGGCAGGTCGTTGAGCGCCGCCAGCGCCGCGCCGTCGCGCTTGTACATGTCGGAATAGACGATGTGGCCGGGCCCGTCGGAGGTGGCAGCGACGGTGAAATAGACGATGTAAACCGGGATCGGCTGGGCGAGATTGGCCTGGACGCTCTTCTTGGAGGCGAGCGTGTCGCCGATCTTCTCATGATCCCATTCGGTGCCTTCGAGCAGGGTCTCGGCGAAGCCGACCGCCTCCTCGGTGCGGATGCAGCCGTGGCTGTAGGCACGCGCCTGCTTGTCGAACAGGTGCTTGGCGTTGGTGTCGTGGAGGTAGATGGCGTAGGGGTTGCCCATCACCAGCTTGACCCGGCCGAGGGCGTTGGAGGGCCCCGGCGGCTGCCGCCAGCGCACGCCCTTGCCGCTCGGCACCGAGACGTAGCCCTTGTGCCCGGCGACTTCGTGGCTGAGGCTGGTCGGAACCTCCCACCAGGGATTGAAGATCGCGCCGGTGATGACCGCGCTGAGCTGCGGCGTCGGCGTCTTGAGCGCACCCGCGACCGCGCGGCGGCGGTTGAGCGTCTGGCCGCCCTCGACGATGGCGACCGTATAGGCCGGCACGTTGACGATCACATATTTGTGTCCGAGGTCGCGCGGAAGCCAGCGCCAGCGGTCGAGATTGAGCCGCACCTTGTCCCTGAGGCTCGCTTCCGGCTCGGAGGCGAGCAGCGTCTTGAGGGCCGCATATTGCGGATGGGTGGGGAGCAGCGAGCGCAAGGTGTCGCCGACGGCATGGCCGGACAAGGCGCGGGTCAGCACCGCCTGCTGCTCGGCCGGGCCGAACGGGTCGTCCTGGAGGTGCCAGTCGATCCGGCCGTCGCCGCGGACATGGCCGAGCGCGAGGTCGGAGGCGACCTTGACGAAGGTGCTCGTCGCGACGCGGTCGAGCGCGTCGTCGTCGCCGTTCGCGACGGCGTCGCGCAGGGCCGCGGCATTGTAGTCGGACGGATCCAGCCCTTCCTCGTCGATCTGGTCGATGAAGGCGGCGAGCTCCTTGGCGTCCGCCTTCTTCCAGTCGCCGCTGACCACGATCGGCGCGGGAACGGGGGCGGGCGCCGCCGTCGGCGCTGGCGCGGCGGGCGTGAGCTCCTGCTGGCTCTGCGCCATGGCGGGCGCCGCCGCCGAAAGGAGGAGGAGGGGGAGCACGAAACGCATCGACATGGGCTATCCTAACGCGGGGAGGCTGCCCTCATCGGCGCGGGCCCCCCGATCACCATCGCAAGACAACCTAATAAGCGCCCGCGCCGCAGGCGGCAAGCGGCTCGCCAAGCTGAGGAAAAGAAACGGGAATCGGCCCGGCGCGAAGCCGGGCCGATTCACCGCCCGATTTACGGGCGGTCCGCCGCGAGGTCGCGGTGCATCCAGCCGAAATAGGCCGCGACGATCGCCAGCAGCGCGTGCAGCCAGACGTCGTTGCCGTAGATCGGGATCAGGCCGAAGGTCGTGTTGAGCATCGGCACCAGCCCCATCACGGTCAGCAGCGCGTAGATCACGGCGACGGCGCGGAAGTACATGCGCGACCCGGTGAGGCTGCGCGCGGCGAGCACACCCCACACCCCGAACAGGAGATGGACGATATTGTGGAGCATGTTGACCGGGAACAGGCCCAGCAGATCGCCATAACCCTGCTTCATGCTGAGCTCGTGTCCCGCCATCGGGCCATGGACCATGTTGGGCACGAAGCCGAGCGCGCCGACGAGGAGGAACACGATGCCGAAGATCATCGCGAAGGTACGGGTATTCATCGAACCGTCTCCCTGACTGTTATCGTTTTTACGCAACACGGCGAGGCGACTCTACTCCTATAACGCCTCCGTAACCAGTTCGTTCGGCGCCGCGCCGAGGCGGCCGGCTGGGCGCCCGGCTCTCACGGGGACGGCATTGCGCGGGGTGCGTTCCCTATCGGCGACGGGTGCAGCGGCGGGGCGGGCTCAGCGGCCGATCCGTTCCTCCACGGCGGCGGCGAAGCGGCCGCCGGCCTCCGGGTCGTAGCCGAGGTAGAGATCGGGCTCGATCAGCTCGAGCTCGATCAGGGCCGGCTTGCCGTCCGGTCCGCGTACCAGGTCGATGCGCGCGTAGAGCAGGTCCTCCTCGACGGCGGCGAGGACCCGCTCCGCCGCCTGCCTCTCCTCCGGCTCGGGCCGGTAGGCCGCGATGATGCCGTCATATTCCGGCTGGACCCGGAACTCGCCGGGCTGCGGCCGCTTCGAGACGGCGTGGCTGTAGCGGCCGCCGAAATAAAAGAGCGAGGCCTCGCCCTGCGCCTCGATGGCTGGGAGGTAGGGCTGGATCATCGCCGCCCCTTCCGGACCCCCTTCCACGCCGCTTCCGGGCGACCAGCGGATCGTCTGCCAGCCGGAGGAGGAGATACGCGGCTTGGCGACGAGACGGCCGGTGCCGAACGCCGCCGCCGAGTCCGCCAGCGCCCGCTCCGTCAGCGCGTCGACGTAGCGGGTGGGGACCACCGGAGCGCCGCGGCCGGCGAGGGTGCCGAGATAGGCTTTGTCGGCATTCCAGCGCAGCACCGGCGCCGGATTGGCGAGCCGCACTCCCTGCGCCTCCCAAAGGTCGACGGCGGCGAGCCACTGGTCGGGCGCGAAGGGATAGCCCCAGACGAGGAGCGGCAGGACGAGGTCGAAACCGGGAAGGTCGCTGGCGCTCGCCCAGTCGCGGGCCTCCACGCTCAGACCGGCCGCGCGCAGCGGCGCCGCGTTGCGCTCGAGCACGTCCGGCCAGCGGGTTCGGAAGCCCTCCGAGGTGGCGTCGGGGGTGAGGATGGCTATGCGTCCCGTCACCGCCGCCTCACGGCATCGCGAAGTCGATGCCCTGGGCGAGGGGCAGGTCGCGGCTGTAGTTGATCGTGTTGGTGGCGCGCCGCATGTAGTTGCGCCACGCATCGGACCCGCTCTCGCGGCCGCCGCCGGTCTCCTTCTCGCCGCCGAACGCCCCGCCGATCTCAGCGCCCGAGGGGCCGATGTTGACGTTGACGATGCCGCAGTCGGAGCCGGCCGCGGAGAGGAACAGCTCCGCCTCGCGCAGGTCGTTGGTGAAGATCGACGAGGAGAGGCCCTGCGGCGCCGCATTGTGGAGGGCGATCGCCTCCTCGAGCGAGGCGTAGCGCATCACGTAGAGGATGGGCGCGAAGGTTTCGGTCAGGGTGATCCGCGTCTGGGCGGGCATCTCGACGAGGGCGGGGCGGACGTAGAAGGCATTCTCCCCGCTCGGAAGGCGATCACCGCCGGCGACGTCGCCGCCCTGGTTGCGGGCCTCGGCGAGCGCGGCCTGCATGGCGGCGAAGGCGGCGCCGTCGATCAGCGGCCCGACCAGGATCCCGTCCGACAGCGGATTGCCGACGGCGACATTGGCCCAGACCTCTTTCAGGCGCGGGACCAGCCGGTCGTAGAGCGTATCGTGGACGAAGAGCCGCCTCAACGTCGTGCAGCGCTGGCCCGCCGTCCCCACCGCCGCGAAGGTGATCGCCCGCTCGGCCAGAGCGAGGTCGGCGGTCGGCGCCACCACCATGCCGTTATTGCCGCCGAGCTCGAGCAGCACCCGGCCGAAGCGGCGGGCGACGCGCGGCGCGATCTCGCGGCCCATGCGGGTCGAGCCGGTCGCCGAGAGGAGGGCGACGCGGCCGTCGTCGACGAGGGCCGCGCCGGTCTCGCGGCCGCCCTGCACCACCTGGCTGAGATGCGCCGGCGCCTCGTCGAAGCCTGCGGCGGCGCGCTCGAACAGCGCCTGTACGGCCGCGGCGGTCAGCGGCGTCTTCTCCGACGGCTTCCACACCACGCTGTCGCCGCAGACCAAGGCCAGGCAGGCGTTCCACGCCCAAACCGCGACCGGGAAGTTGAACGCGGAGATGACCCCCACCACTCCGAGAGGGTGCCACGTCTCCATCATCCGGTGGCCGGGCCGCTCGGTGGCGATGGTGAGGCCGTAAAGCTGCCGCGACAGGCCGACCGCGAAGTCGCAGATGTCGATCATCTCCTGGACCTCGCCCAGGCCCTCCTGAAGGATCTTGCCCGCTTCCAGGCTGACGAGCCGCCCGAGCGCCTCCTTTTCCTCGCGCAGCACCTCGCCGAACCGCCGCACCAGCTCCCCGCGCCGCGGCGGCGGGACGCCCCGCCAGGCGAGGAACGCCGCCTGCGCCCGGGCGACGGCCGCGCCGACCTCCTCGGCCGACGCCTCCGCGACCCGGCCCGTCTCGGCGCCGTCGATCGGCGAGCGGCAGACGTGCGCGCCCTCCGATGCGGCGAAGCCGAGCCGGCCGGCGAGCGAGCGAACTTCCATGGTCGAATCGAAGCCCATGCCCATCGCCTCTAGGGGCGGCGCGGGCGGCGCGCCAGCGTGCCGCGGGCGAGCCGAGCCTTGCGGGCCCTCAGGCAAGCAGGCGGCGCGCCGCGGCGAGGCGCTCGATCCCGGCCTCCAGCGTATCCCGGCGCTTGGCGAAGCAGAGGCGGACGACGTTGGTCACCGGCGCTTCGGCGTAGAAGCTGGAGACGGGGATGGCGGCGACTCCGGCCTCCCGGACCGCCCGCTCGCAAAAGGCCTCGTCGCCGAGGGCGATGCCGGAGGCGGCGAGGTCCAGCGACAGGAAGTAGGTGCCTTCGGAGGCGAGCAGGGCGAAACCCGCCTGCCGGAGCCCGTCGGCAAGGAAATCGCGGGCCTCGGCGAAGCGGGCGCGCATTTCGTCGAAATAGGCCGCTCCCATGCCGAGTCCCCATGCGACCGCCGCCTGGAGGTTGGGCGGGGTCGAGAAGGTGAGGAACTGGTGCGCCTTGGTGAGAGGCGAGAGCAGGGGCGCCGGCGCCACCGCCCAGCCCACCTTCCAGCCGGTCAGCGAGAAGATCTTGCCGGCGGAGCCGACCTTCACCGTGCGCTCCCTCATTCCCGGCAAGGAGGCGAGTGGGATGTGGCGGCGGCCGTCGAAGGTCACCTCCTCCCATACCTCGTCGCTGAGGACGATCGCGTCCCGCGCGACGCACGCACGGGCGAGATGCGCCAGCTCCTCCGCGTCGAACATCCGCGCCGAGGGGTTGTGCGGATTGTTGAACAGGACGAGGCGGGTGCGTGGGGTGAACGCCTCGTCCAGCGCCTCGGCCGTGATCCTCCAGCCGGGCGGGGCGAGCCTAACGTAGCGGGGAATGCCGCCGGCGCGCAGGACGAGCGGCAGGTAGGCGTCGTAGAGCGGCTGGAACATCAGCACCTCGTCGCCCGGCGTGATCAGCGCGAACAGCGCCGCGGCCAGCGCTTCGGTGGCGCCGGAGGTGACGGTGACCTGCTCCGGCACGAGATCGAGCCCCTGCTCGGCGCGATAACGGTCGGCGACGGCGCTTCGCAGCGTGGCAAGGCCCGGCATCGGCGCATATTGGTTGGAACCCGAAAGCGCTTCCGCGGCCCGCGCCACCACCTCTTCCGGCCAACCGAAGTCGGGGAAGCCCTGGCCCAGGTTTACCGCTCCGTGCTCGGCCGCCAAGGCGGACATGCGCGTGAACACCGTGGTCGGAAGGGCCGCGTAGAGCGGGTTCACAGCCGCTCGATCAGCGCCATGGCGGCGGCCGGATTGCGCGCCTTGGCGCCGGAGATGAAGAAGATGTAGGCCTCCCTGGGCCGCACCGGGGCCGGATCTGCGCAATAAGCGAAGCCGGCCGGGCTCTCGCCGGCCGCCCACGCCCGCGCCGTCTTCGCCCACCGCCCGATCGCGTCGGCCGCGTAGCCCGTCGCCTCCTCCTCGCGCGCCCGCTGGAGGCGTGCATAGACGACGTCGCCGCTGATGTCCGCGATGCAGGGATGGTCGTCCGCGTCGGCGAAGACGATCCCCACCTCCGCCGCGCGGCACTGGGCGACGAACTGGGGCGTGCGGAAGCTTTCGTGGCGCGGCTCGACGACATGGCGGAGCGGCACGCCGCCGGCGGCCCTGGGGAGGAGGGCGAGGAAGGCGCCGAAATCGTCGGGGTCGAAGCGCTTGGTGGCCATGAATTGCCACAATATGGGCCCGAGCTTCTCGCCGAGCTCGGCAAGGCCCTGGCCGCAGAACCGCTCGACCGCCTCGCCCCCCTCGCCGAGCCGCGCCCGGTTGGAGCAGAAGCGGGAGCCCTTGACGGCGAAGCGAAAGCCCTCCGGAACGGCGTCGCGCCACTTCGCGAACAGCTCCGGCTTCTGGAGCTTGTAATAGGTGGCGTTGATCTCGATCGCTCCGAGCCGGCGGGACGCATATTCGAGCTGCTTGGCCTTGGCGAGGCCGGCGGGATAGAAGCTCTGGCGCCACGGATCGAAATCCCAGCCGCCGATGCCGACGCGGATCTGTCCCATCATCGTCCCTCCGCTGCGCCGGCCCCGTCGCCCGTCGAGCGTCGCCGCCGCGAGGCGCCTTCGCCGTCCGACCGACCGCCTAGCCGATCCGGACCGCCGGCTCCAGCGTGCCCGGCCACCGCCCCGGCCGATCGGCGACGACCGCCTTGCCGCTGCGCCGATGGTGCGGCGCGTCCGGAAACGGCGCCGCGGGCGACTGCCGAAAATCATGGCCGCATGCTCGCGCCTCGGCGGAGTGCCGAGGAGCGCCGGATCCGAGGCCGCCTCAAAAGCTGACGAAAACCGACGCGAATCCAAGCAGGCCGAGCAGCATGATCGCGTAGGCGGTGAGGCAGGTGAGCTGGTGGAGGGGTACGGCGATAGGAAGCGAGATCGTCTCGAAGGGTTCGGCCGCGAGATAGGCGACAGCCCTGAGATACTGCCAGGTGAACAGCGCCAGCGATCCCGCGCCGGCGGCGATCATGAGCAATCCTACGTTTCTGGGAAGGTGGGGCCCCAGGACCAGGAATTGCGGCGGCACGATCGTCTTCAGGTTCTGGAACACCTGCGCGACCGTGAAGCCGAACGCGATCAGCGTCACCGTCGTGCGTTCCGCGGCCATCAGCGTCCGCTGCAGCCCGAGGATCGCGCTCATCCAGGCGAGGTGGTTGCCGGCGCTCGCTTCGACCTCGAATCGAGGAGGGCGCGTATGCGGGGCGCTCATGAGCCTTCTCCTTCGGACGCGGGGGTGTTCGAATAGACTTTCAGGAAGGCGTCCGCGGCGGCGGTGGCGGCGGTGACGATATCGTTCGGGCTGGCGCCCAGCTCCGCGCAGATCAGGTGCCGTTCGAGCATGTCCCACTCGGTCAGGCCCTTCCAGTGCATCGCGGCGATCCAGGGATCGGCGAACTTCAGCCGCCCTTCCTTCATCATCGCGGCAAACCGGTCGGCGAGCCGTTGCCAGGCCGGCCGGAGCACGCCCTCGTAGAATTCCCGGGCGATCGGCTGCCGGGCGACGTTGCGGATGCTCGCGCTGCGCGCGGGATGGCCGGCGAGATACTCGATGCCGAGCCGGACCAGGCCGCTGCGCAGGTCCTTCTCGGCGAGGAGCTCCCGCATCAGCCGGTCGGCTTCCTCTCCGACGTTCCGGCCGAGCGCGGCCCGGAGCAGATCTTCCTTCGCGGCGAAATAGCCGTAAAGCGTCGCCTTCGATCCGCCGACGCGGGCGGCGATCGCCGCCATCGACGTCCGCTCATAGCCGAGCTCTTCGAACAGCTCGGCGGCGACCCGGATGATCTCCTGTCGCTTCTCTTCGGTGCGTAGGCGCATGGCGATCCTGGTGTCCGAATGGGGATGGGGCTCTGCCCGCGCCGCGAGGGGGCCGGCGCGGGCAGAGCGGGCGGAAGGCGGGGGGACGAGGCCTTCCAACCCGAACCGGATAGAGGGAGAAACCCGGTTGGTACCGTACGGTCTAGTCCACTATCATTTCGTTGTCAATTGCGAAAACGCGCCCGAGATGGCGGTTTATTCTCAATGGCTTGGAGGCGATCGACGCCTCCCGCTGCCCGGACGGTCGCCCGGCAGAAAGACGAGCACCGTCCCGATTCGCACTCGATCTCGCCGGCCGTCGGAGCGCCGGCACCCTCGCACGCGCGAGCCCAGCACCCGTGCCTATCTCGTAAGGAGCGGTTCCGAGGCGCTCAGTCGGGCGCGTCGGGCGCGTATATCCTGAGGAAGGCGTCGGCCGCCTGCCTGGCGGTGGACTCGATCTCCTGCGGGTCGGGCTCGGCCATGGCGCCGAGCAGCCGCCGCTCGAACAGGTCCGACAGGACGAGGCCCTTCCAGTGCATCGCCGCCCGCCACGGATCCGCCTTCCTCAGCTTGCCCTCGTCCATCAGCGACTCGAACGCGGCCGCCGCCCGCTCCCAGGCAGGCTTCAGGACGTTCTGGTAGAATGCGCCCCCAAGGGTCGACTCCGCCGGCTGAGTCGCGACGATCCGGATGTTCGATATCGCGGCGGGCGCCAGCTGCCCGTTCAGGAAGACGATGCCGAGCCGGACCAGCGCCTTGCGCAGATCCTTCTCGGCTCGGAACTCCTCGAGCGCCTTGTCGGCAATCTCGCTGACGTCGAAGTCGAGCACCGCGCGGAGCAGCTCCTCCTTCGAAGGGAAGTAATTGTACAGGGTCTGCTTCGACCCTTTGAACCGCTCGGCGATCGTCAGCATCGAGGTGCGCTCATAGCCCAGCTCCTCGAACGCCCTCGCCGCGACTCGGACGATCTCGCGCCTTTTCTCCTCCGATCTCGTTCGCATGGCCGCGCCTCTAAGTCCTTGATTCCATAACCGTACCATAGAGTCCATTTTTGCGTTGACAAGCCCGTTATAATGGACCATACCGTACGGTACCAATTACCAGTCGAGGTCCACAGCCATGGATGTGTTTCGAAAGTCGCGGCTCGGCCGCGCGGCGATGCTGGCCGTCCTGCTCTGCTCCGCCTGCGCCTCGGTTCCGAAGCTCGGCGCGCCGCCGAGACTGAGCGAAGCGGGGTCGCTGACCGAGGGTCTCGACCTGCCGCCGACGAGCTCGGGGCAGCTTTGGCCCGACGCCGCCTGGTGGGAGGGTTATGGCGATGCCCAGCTCTCCCGGCTGATCGACGAGGCGCTCGCCTCCGCCCCTACTCTCGAGGAAGCCGCGGCGCGGGTTCGCCGCGCCGAGGCGATCGCCCAGCAGGCGGGCGCCCGGCTCAAGCCGAGCGTCGACGCGGGCGCCCAGGCCGGCGCCATCCGGGTCTCCGAGAATATCGGCATTCCGGCCGAGATCCTTCCGAGCGGCTGGAACGACGCCGGCTCGCTTTCCATCGGCCTCAGCTACGACCTCGACCTCTGGGGCAAGAACAAAGCCACTCTTCACGCCGCCATGTCCGACGCGGATGCCGCCCGGGCGGACGCCGGCGCCGCGCGGCTCGCTCTCTCGACGGGGATCGCCTCGACCTATGCCGAGCTCGTCCGGCTTCACGCGGTGAAGGACGCCGCCGAGACGAACCTGCGCATCCGGACCGACGGCGAGCGCCTCATCCAGGCGCGCCGGACCGCCGGTCTCGAGAATGATGCCGCCTCGGCCCGCGCCCAGGCCGGTCGTTCGGCCGCCGCGGCCGACCTTGCCGCGGTCGACGAGCAGATCGAGCTCGTCCGCAACCAGATCGCCGCCCTGATCGGCACCGGCCCGGCCCGCGGCAAGGCGATCGCGCTTCCGGACGCGCCGCGCCTGCGCAGCTTCGGCCTGCCGGACGATCTCGGAGTGGAGATGGTCGGGCGCAGGCCCGACATCGTCGCGGCGCGGTTGCGTACCGAAGCCCTGGGTTCCCGGATCAAGGCGGCGAAGGCCGATTTCTATCCCAACGTCCGCCTCTCCGCCCTGATCGGCCTCGGATCGCTCGGGCTCGGCAACCTCCTCGGCAGCGGCTCCGCGTTCGGCTCCGCCGGCCCGGCGGTCAGCCTGCCCATCTTCTCGGGCGGCCGGCTGCAGGGCGCCTATCGCGGCGCCCGAGCGGATTATGACGGCAGCGTCGCGACTTACAACGAGACGCTCCTGCAGGCGGTCCGCGAGATCGCGGACGTCGGCGCCCGCCAGCGCGGGCTGGCCGCGCGTCTCACCCAGACCCGCGCCGCCTTCGCGGCGTCGCAGCGCGCCTACGACCTCATCCGGGCGCGCTATCGCGGCGGCCTCGCGCCCTATTTCGAAGTGCTGGGCGCCGAGGACGCGCTCAACGCCAACCGCCGCGCCGTCGCCGATCTCGAGGCGAGCGCCTTCGCGCTCGACGTCGCGCTCGTCCGCGCCCTCGGCGGCGGCTTCCGTGAAACCCGTCCCGAAGGAACAAGGTCATGAACAAGCCCCTCGCCCAGGAAGATTTCGACATCGCCGATCTGGAAATGGCGCCCGCCGCGGCGCCCAGGAGCCACCGCATGAAGCTGTTCATCGGCTTCGCCGCGGGCCTTCTGCTCGCCGGAGGAAGCTACAAGGCCTACGAGGCGATGTCCGCCGGCCATGTCACCACCGACAATGCCTATGTCGGCGCCGACGTCGCCCAGGTGACTCCCTTGGTCGGAGGGCCGGTGCGCGAAGTGCTGGTCCAGGACACCCGGCAGGTGCGCCGCGGCGAAATCCTCGTCCGGCTCGACGACACCGACGCGCGCATAGCGCTCGCCCGCGCCGAAGCCGAGCTTGCCGCCGCCGAGCGGCGCGTCCGAAGCCTCGTCGCCAATGACGGCGAGCGCAGCGCGCAGGTGAGCGCCCGTTCGGCGGACGCGGCCCGGGCGAGCGCGCAAATCGCCGCGGCCCGTGCCGATCTGGACCGCGCCGGAATCGACCTCCACCGGCGCCAGGACCTCGCCCAGTCCGGTGCCATCTCCGACGAGGAGCTGACCACCGCCCGCAACGCCTACAGCACGGCCTCCGCCAACCTCCGGGCCGCCCAGGCGGCGCTGGCCCAGGCCGCGGCCCAACGCGAGGCCGCCGTCGGCAGCCGGAGCACCAACCAGGCGCTGATCGGCGACGGCCGGATCGACACCAATCCCGACGTGCTCGCCGCCCGGGCGGCGGTCGCTCAGGCGCGGCTCGACCTCGAGCGCACCGTGATCCGGGCTCCGGTCGACGGGATCGTCTCGCGCCGCCAGGTCCAGGTCGGCCAGCGTGTCCAGGCAGGCGCCATGCTGATGGCGATCGTCCCCGTCCAGTCCGCCTATGTCGACGCCAACTTCAAGGAGGTCGAGCTGACCGACGTGCGTCCGGGCCAGAAGGTCACCCTGACCTCGGACCTCTACGGCGACGATGTCGAGTTCCACGGCCGGGTGGCCGGCTTCTCCGGCGGCACCGGCGCGGCCTTCGCGCTCGTGCCTGCGCAGAACGCGACCGGGAACTGGATCAAGGTCGTCCAGCGGCTTCCGGTCCGGATCGCGCTCGACCCGCGCGAGCTCGCCCGCCGGCCTCTTCGCGTCGGACTCTCGATGACCGCGACGGTCGACACCGCCGACTGACGCTCACCCGAAAAAGGGGCACGACCCATGTCCAGCACGACCGCTCCGGGGGCGGCCCATCGGGCCGCCCCGCTCTCCGGCCTTACCCTCTACGCCGCGGCGATCCTGATCGGCCTCGGCAATTTCCTCGTCGTGCTCGACACCACGATCGCGAACGTCTCGGTGCCGACCATCGCCGGCAACCTCGGAGTCTCCTCGACCCAGGGGACGTGGGTGATCACCTCCTATGCGGTCGCAGAGGCGATCACCGTGCCGCTCACCGGCTGGCTCGCCAGGCGCTTCGGGGCGCAGCGCACGTTCATCACCTGCTATCTCGGCTTCGCAATCATCTCGCTCCTGTGCGGGATGGCGAGCTCGATGGGCATGCTGCTCGGAGCGCGAGTCCTGCTCGGCCTGTTCGGCGGCCCGATCATGCCGCTCTCGCAGATGCTTCTGCTGCGCATCTTCCCCAGGGAGAAGGCGACCCTCGCGACCGTCATCTGGGCGATGACGACCCTGATCGGACCGGTCGCCGGCCCCATCCTCGGCGGAATAATCTGCGACAATTACGGCTGGTCGTGGATCTTCTTCATCAAGGTGCCGATCGCCGCGGCCGGCGGCCTCGTCCTGATGACGATGCTGCGCGGCCGACCCGACCCCAAGGCCCCGGCCTTCATCGACAAGGTCGGTCTCGCGCTCCTCGTCCTGTGGGTCGGCGCTCTGCAGATCATGCTCGACGAGGGCCGCAACCAGGACTGGTTCGCCTCGCCGGAGATACGGGTCCTGGGGGTGATCGCCGCCATCGGCTTCATCGCCTTCCTGATCTGGGAGTTGACCGAGAAGAACCCGATCGTCGACCTCAGGATCTTCCGCCACCGCGGCTTCGTCGGCGCGGCGACGACCTATTCCGTCGGCTTCGGCGCCTTCTTCGCAAGCATCGTCATCCTGCCTCTCTGGCTCCAGTCCAACATGGGCTACACCGCGACCTGGGCCGGCTACGCCACCGGCATCATGGGAATCCTCGCCGTCTTCTGCTCGCCGCTCGTCGGCAAGGCGGTGGACCGGTTCGACCCGCGCCTGATCGTCTGCGCCGGAATCCTCGGCCTCGCCTCGGTCATGCTGTGGCGCATGTGGGGCTTCAACAACGACGTGACCTTCCTGCAGATGGCCGGGCCGACGCTCGTCACCGGCCTCTTCATGGTCATGTTCTTCGTGCCCGTGACCGGCCTCGCCATGGCCAGCGTCGAGCCCGCCGAGCAGGCCAACGCCGCCGGCCTCTCCAACTTCATGAGGACCCTCGCCGGCGCCTTCGCGACCTCGCTCATCCAGAGCGGATGGTCGAACGCCGCCCGCGCCAACAGCACCGAGATCGCGAACGCCATGCCGAACGGTCAGTCGGCGATCGACGCCATGACCGGCCAGGGCGTCCCGGTCGAATCGGCGAGGACGATGCTCTCCTACGTCGTGGAGGGCCAGAGCGTGATGCTCGCCACCCTCGACATGTTCGGAGTGATCGCCCTCACCCTCGCCGCCGCCGCCGCCCTCATCTGGCTGGTCCCCCGGCCCAAGGGCCCGATCGACACCAGCGGCGCGCACTGAGGACAGGCCCCGCAGGAGCGAAAAACCGAAGGAGATTGAAGTGCGTAGAGGTCTTCTGCTTGCCGGGACGGCGCTGCTCGCCTTCCTGCCGGCTTCCCGCGCCCCGGCGCAGGGCTTCTACGGCCCCTATGCGGGCGTCGAGGTCGGCGCCCGCCGCACCGGGGCCGACGTCCGGACTGCGGACCGGGACCGCCTATCCGTCGCCGGCGGACCGTTGGCGGGATACGACCGGCAGGTCGCGCGGCGCGTCCTGCTCGGCGGCGAGGCCGCTGTGGGGCCCGCTGCGGCCGACCGTCTCGGAGCGCCCGCGTCGGCCGGGCGCGTCTCCGTCGATCGGGGACCGTCCTTGGATCTCACCGCCCGGGCCGGATACGGGCTCGATCGGGCCACCCTCGCTTATGTGCGCGGCGGCTATACCGACGCCCGCATCGAGGCGGACGCGAGCGCCGCCGCGGAGCGCGAGTATCGCGACGGCTGGACGCTCGGCGCCGGCATCGAGCGGCACATCCTCGAGCGGATCTCGGCGCGGCCGGAATATCGCTACGCCGACCTCGGCGAGGAGGGCGGCCCCTCCGGCCGCCACCGCCTGCTCGCCGGCATCGCCTACCGCTTCTGAACCTCCCCCGCCTCGCAAGGAACCCTCGCCATGCGCATCCTCCTCATCGCCTCACTCGTCATCCTCCCTCTCCTCATCTTCTATGCGTTGCGCGCCGTCACCGGCGACCCGCTGAGCGCCATCATCTTCGGCCTCATGATCTTCGTCACGGTAGCTGCCTGGCTCGGCGGCCGTCCCGCCGCTTCCGGAGCGCTCAAGAGGTGGTAAGCCGCACCCCGGCGCGTTCCGAGAAAAAGCCCCGCCGACTCGCCACGCGCAGGTAAACTCGCTCACCGGGGGCGAGCCCGGCGCGCGGCAGTCCCCAACAGGCGGGATGGGCGGGAACAATGGCTGGGGCGGCAGGATTCGCAGCCGGTTTTTTTGGGTGCTAAGTTATTGATTTCGTTGGCGCGAAAAACGAGATTTACCCTTGAGATGTGCAGCGAATTGGCACAATTTTCAAGGCCAATTTCGCTGCCTTCTCGCTGCCGCAGTGACCAGAACAGGGGCTCAAAACGAGTGGTGGCGGCTGTTGATCATTGCGCCTTCGACGTATTCCTCCAGGAGGAAGCTGCGCCCACCGACATCGAATTCGACATAATAGCCAAGGCAGTATCCGCAAACATACTCGGGGAGAGTCACACCGTCGGCCGACCAGATGCCGTCATAGGAGGACCGGGTGAGCGTTCGCAGCCGCAGCCGGTCCTCGTCCTTCTCGTTCTCAGGCCGTGTGCTGCGCTTCATCTCGATAGCAATGAGATTGTCATGCTCGGGCCGTTCACCGCGGCTGTGAAGGATGAGGTCGCAAATGATACGCACCTCGCGCAGACCTTCAGCCAGCATCACCTTCACGCGGCCTTCCTGCATACGGTTATAATCGGCATCGGCGCGGTAGCCTTCGATGCCGGCCGCGATTGCTGCGTTTTCGAGCAGCGGAGCCCAGCACGCGCAGAGATTTCGCTCAGCGGTGCCATTGAGGATATTCTTCGTTTCGCGTTCGAGAAACTGCGAGAACGAGGAGTCGAAGACCGCGCGCAGCGTCTCAATCATGGCGCAACATCTGGTGACCCGTCCCCCCAGCTGACATGCTTCCGTAGGCGCGGGTCCATCATGGCCAACTGGCGGAGGCGGTCAATCGGAGATGCGGTCGCTCCCTACGCGGGCCTTGAAGGATTAGCGCGCCGCCTACTTGATCATAACGCCTTGACGAAGGATTTGCGGGCTACGTCAAGCTCAGTTCGCTGCGGGTGGATCAACGGCTGTGTAACGCCCTGTTTCTAATCCGCGGCCGCGATGGTAACCTGCAGCCTTTGAGTGGGGTAGCAGCGAATGGTCGATCTCAAGTTTCTTCTAGGAGAGTTGGAAATCTTGGATCTGGTTGGCTCAGCCGATCGAGAGATCAACAGCATCAATTTCGATTCGAGAGCCGTGGGGGAGGGTGACCTCTTCGTCGCGGTGAGGGGAACGCAAACAGACGGTCACCGATATATCTCTTCGGTTGTGGAACGGGGCGTTGCCGCTGTCATTTGCGAGGTTTTGCCCGATGCAGTCTCCGACCGAACGACCTATGTCGTGGTTCGCGATTCTAGCTTCGCCCTTGGTTGGATCGCTCAGGCATTCTTTGAGCATCCATCACGTAAATTTACCCTCGTCGGCGTTACCGGCACGAATGGAAAGACGACAACAGCTACCCTTCTCTACCGACTCTTCAGTCGACTGGGTCATAAATGCGGGCTTCTGTCCACGATCCGAAATTATGTCGGATCGGAAGTTATCCCCTCCACACACACAACGGGTGACGCGATTCAGATTGCTCGTAACATGGCAGCGATGGTGGATGCCGGGTGCACGCACTGCTTCATGGAAGTTACTTCTCATGCAGTGCACCAAAACCGCATAGTCGGACTTTGTTTCGACGGTGGCGTCTTCACCAATTTAACCCAGGACCACCTGGACTATCACAACACAATGGACGCCTACGCGGCAGTCAAGAAGTCCTACTTCGATTCCCTTCCTTCGCAGGCCTTCGCACTAACGAATCTGGATTCCCCACATGGGCTGTGGATGGTCGCTGACACGCGTGCTCGCCGCTTTACATACGGTTCAGCGTCCAACGCCGATTATCCGCTCGAGGTGGTAAGAAGCACGCCGGACGGCTTGGAACTCAAAGTAGGGGGCATTGCAATACGCTCCACACTCCTGGGGACCTTCAATGCATACAATCTTGCCGCCACTGCCGCGGCAGCAAACCTACTTGGAGCGTCGCTCGAGGAAGTTTCAGAGGCGCTGCTCCGGATTCCTCCCGTTGAAGGAAGAATGGAAATAGTGACTGCCGCGAGCGGTGCCACCATAATAGTCGACTTCGCCCATACCCCGGACGCGGTCGAAAACGTCTTAGATACGATTTCTGCCTTCAGGGAGCCCGGCGGACGGATCATCACCGTCCTTGGTTGTGGCGGAGATCGTGACCAGGAGAAGCGCCCCATCATGGCCAGGGCGGCTTGCGACCGCAGTGATCTCGTTGTGATCACCGCTGACAACCCCCGCTCCGAGTCGCCCGCCGACATAGCCGCTGAGATGCTGGGTGGGCTCACCGGCAGTAATGGTGTTGAGGTCATCCTCGACCGACGGGCGGCAATTTTCCACGCCTGCGCAGCCGCCGGCCCGAGGGACATCGTGCTGATCGCCGGAAAAGGTCACGAAAAATTTCAGGAGATCGCAGGGCAGAAGTTGCCCTTCGACGACGTGATCGTGGCGAAGGAGGCTGCGTCGGCTAGGCCTCACACCTAACGAAAATCGAGTCCGGCGAGCTTCTCTGCGAGGCGATCGACGACTCTGGACGCTCCCGTCCGATCAAACAGATTTAGAGCAAGCCTGTATTCCGCCTTCGCCTTGTCGCGCTGTTCCGCGACCAGAAGAGTGTCGCCGAGCAGCTCGTGCGCGACCGCTAGCTCGTAGGGCTCGTCGAGACCATCAGGCCCCAAGGTCAACACGGCGGACCGGAAAAACTCCTCGGCTCCCTCCAGGTTGCCCTTGGCCAATTCGAGTCGCCCCCGGCCGAGCGTGACGAGAACAATCCCCAGGCTCGGCACCTTTCTGGCGGCCTCATAAAATTTCATCGATTTCTCGAAAGCAGCATACGCGGCGTCGAAATTCCCCTCGCGCACATCTATGTCGCCCAGTCCACGCCAACAATGCGCGAGGCCAAATTCATTGTCGCGAAATGCCGCAATCGCATTCTCGTATTCCTCTCGAGCCCCGGCCACTGATCCCTCCGCGAGGAGAAGATAAGCGTATCCACGATACAGGTTCCCGGCGAGTTCCCCCGATAGAGCATCCAGTATTTGCCTAATGCCGGCGAAGAGCTTTCGCCCCTCCTCGAAGAAAGCCAGTTTTCTGTAAGCATCGAAAAGGCCAACCCAGCATCGAAAAACTGTGTTCGGGTATCTACCCCGCGCACGGTCCATCACTCTCTCGTAAAGCGTCACGGACTCAGCGATACTTCCTTGCTTGTATTCTATGTGAGCATATGTTCTAAGTGTCTCGCACGTTAACTCGTCGTCCGTTGTATCGTCTTGGCTGACTGCAGGCAGGTAAGCCTTAGCCAGATCAATCTCTCCCCGCAACCAGTGGATATTTCCCACGTAATACCGGCACGAACGGGCATCCTCCGATCTCCCATTAGCCAAAAAGATCTCTTCCGCCTTCTTCAAATAATTTACTGCATCGCCTGGTGACGAGATAGGATTGTGAGCCCCACTCAGATTGTTGTGATATGCCCAATACAGCAAAAGTATACTACGCGCAGCAGCCACCGTTTCCGCTCGAGTTGATATCTCAAGCCTTCGGTCGAGGGATGCATGTATATTGTGGAATTCCTGTCGTATTAGTCGATTCTTATTCCTGGAATCGACGTCACGAAATTGCGGGGCGTTTTCGGCTACATAGCGGTCGAAGTAACTGTCGATGCGCCGGCGTGCTTCCTCGAAGTGCTTCCCAATCGTCCCTTTTAACGTGCTCCGCTGCCGGGCCTTGGCGTTTGCGAACAAGAACAATGGTCCTCTAAGGCGCGGCGGCCTGCGATCAGGTGCTCCAGGATCGTCGAGGAATGACCGCTGCCGAAGAAGCCTCACGGCGCCGTAGATCTCCGCCCGCTCTTCGGGCCAGACATTCTCAACGACCTGCTCCGACAATCCGTCGGGGAGCAGGCCAAGAGCGAGGAAAAGGGACTTGGCCGAGGCTGGTAGCGCTTCGAATGAAAGCTCGAAGGAGGCCCTGAGGCTTCGATCATCAAGAGAGGGCTCAGGACTAGCAGCAATATCCTCCCACGTGCTGCGCCACATCTGCCGCAGGGTCGGCAGAGCCAGCCCAGCATCCCAGCCGTAACGTGCAACGATCTTTATCGAAAGCGGGTGAGCGTCGAGCTCTGATACGAAATCTAGGAGCGAGGTCTCAGGATCATTCCTGTAAAAACCTTCCGAGTGCTCGTGAAACAAGGCCACGCCGTCTTCAGCCATTAGCGGCGTCACCTCTCTCGTCACCAGCTGATGCTTTTCGATGTTCGCTTGGCAGGTGATGATAAGCCGGCCGTTCGGCGTCAGTGAGGCGATCAGGGAGTCAAGCGTCTGCCTCAGGGTATCCTTCGAGGTGCTGTCGCGCAGTAGATCAAAGCCATCCAAGATCAGGAGGATGGCACGTCCCCGTAATGGCTCGTAGCTGCTCGGCAAATCCGGTTGGCCCAATGCGACGGCAATGCGCCTTGGCAGGTTCTCGATTTGCCGCTCGCTCTCAAGATCGACTTCCACAACTCCGAAATGGTCTGCAGCGGCAGCCCCAATGTATCTCGCCAGGGTTGTCTTGCCTTGCCCCGGCGCCCCGTAGAGCACGATACCAATGTGAGCGTTGAGGTCGTTCAGGCACTGATCCCGCTCCGCGTCACGTCCAACGAGGCAATCAGGCAGGCTAGGGGAGGCTCTTAGGAGCGCGCCGCCCTCCGCCGTGAGGGCATCGGCACCATCCTCGGCTGATCGGCGAGCCTCGTCTCGCAGGTCGGCCGCCTCCAGACCCAATGCGCGAGCACAGCTGGCGAACCCGTTCCAAGAAACTTGGTCGCATTTCTGCTGCTCGATCCGCTGCACCTGCTTCAGGCCGACGCCCGCTTCTGCGGCGAGGGCATCTTGGGTCCAGCCGAGGGCGCCGCGCTTTCCGCGGTGAAGATGAGCAATAGCCGCTCGGAAGTCTGGATCCTTGGATAAGGCGACCCACTCGGTCTCCCCTTCGGTGTCCTTCATGCTGCCCCCAAGCAATGCGTTCACATGTCCAATACAAGGATGTGCGTGGACAGTCCACCGGACTCGGTCGTGGACTGTCCAACTCGCAACTCGAACTTAGCGCAATCAGACTTCTTATGGACATTGTCTACTAGACGACCACGACAACGCTTGAAAATCACAAGAAATATACCTCCTCCAAAAAAGGAGGTATGAAATGATTGTTGATCGTCTTCTGATAAGCGTTTCTTCCATTGAGCTGACCTATGCCGCGCTTATTTTCGGCATCGACCACTATACAGTGTTTCAGTTCGCTACGCTCGCCTTGCTTGTGTTCAAAACCACCTTGGTGGCTGCTGAATACCTCAAAAAGGCTGAATAGGAAGTCGGCCGATCGGATGAGACCCGAAGGCTTGATAGCCGACGAAGACCATCCGATCGTCGGCTTACGCCGGGGAGAAGTTATGTCTACGTGGGCGCGCGTGGATGCAAGACTCGACCTTGCTTTCGAGGCTATGAGGCCGCCATGGACGACTCCGGCTCTCCACGGTTCGACCTAGCAAAGGCGCTGCAGCCGCTGACGATGGAGCTCCCTGTCCTCGGCCCGGTCGCGCTCGATCTCCGCACTACCGACTTCCTCACCTGGCTGGACGAAGGACGCCGCATGGACCGCTGGTCCAATCCGCAGACCTTCGTGCAGGACCTGCTGGCGCAACGCAGCGTCACGTCCCAGGAGGCGCCGCCGCCCGCACCCGATATGCTCGCCGCGCTCGACGCCTCTACGCTTGACGGAATTGCTGGCCTGATCGCCGAAAGATCAGCGTCATCCTTCGTGCCGCGCCAGGTGATTGACAAGGAATCCGGACAGGCGCGGCCTCGCCGCAAGAGCGATGGCGATCCCAACCAACCTCTACCCAAAGAGAGCCATTCCGCGCGACTCAAGCGGATCATGTTCGCCTATCTCGACTATCACCGCGCTCAGACGCGACGGCTGCTCGAGACGGCCGCCAAAACGACCGCGGCGACCGACTTTCTGCGGAAATCAGACTCGCTCTCGACGATATTGCGCGCGCAGAGCCTGGCCAGCAGCGTGTTCGCGAACGATCCGGCACGTCGTGCCATCCTCGACCTGGAGCGGTCATCGGCCTTCAGGACCATTCAGGCGTTGAGCACCTCTGCGGTGTTCGAGCAGCACCGGCGCCTCGCCGTCGAGCTCGCAACCCTGAGTTCTCCGCTGGCCCGTCTTCAGGAGACGGCGCGGGGAATCGCGGGCATGCAGGCAGCGCATGGATGGGCGCAACGCGACCGACTGTTCAGCAACGTGTCACGCTGGGCCCATGCCGCAGACGTTCAGCTTCGCCTTGGCCTTTCCGCGGGCGTGGTTGCAGCGTTGGCGGCGCAACCGTCCGCCAGCCAGGTCGCGGCCGCTTCGGTTGCAGCGCAGGCCGCCGCCATCCTGAGGCCCGGATTCGAGACGGCCGCAACGCTTGCGCTGGAGGGGCTCGCCCCCAGCGGGGCCGTCGCCGAATTGCTCCGGCGCTACGAGAGCGAGAAGCGGGACGCGCCAGTCTTCGAATCGGTCCGGGAAACCCTGGTCAGCCTCGACGATGAGGAAACGACCGGCACCGCGTTCATGGAACTGTTCGAGCAGGCGTGGGCGGCCATCGTGAGGCTAGTCGGAGACAGGCCCGAGCTGCTGCGCAACCAAGCCTTTCTCGGCTGGCTTTCGGTCCTGATCAGTCTCGCCGGCGCAACGTTCACCGCCTACCAAGTTTGGGGGCCGCCGCCGGCGGCAATCGTCTCGCGGCTGGACGCCGGCAACGACGAGCTTCGCGAAATCAACAGAAAGCTCGACGCCGAACGTCGGAGCGCGGAGGCGCAGCGGTTTATCCGGTTCGTCCACCAAGTCGTGAACCTTCGGGCCGAGCCGCACCGGCAAGGGCAGATGATTCGGTTGGTTTATCCTGACCAGCCGGTGCGGATCATCGAATTAATGGGCGAATGGGTCTATGTAGAGGTTTTCGACTACGGCTCAGACGGGCCCGTCAGGGGCTGGATGAGCCGCCGGTATCTTCGGCCCGCGCCACTGGGGAACTGACGAGGAAGATGGGGTCAACAGGCCGGCGCCGCGTCCGCGCGCGATGAAGGGAACCGGACTTCCGTTGTTTTCACAAGCCACGGGGCCTTTAGCCGAAGCTTGGACATAGCACCCGCATCCGGTCGGGTGCCACAATGCGCGGGCAAGGCTCCGGCGGCAAGCCTGCGGATCGAGCTTACTTCAGTCGCGGCCGAGCTGCCCGCGAAGATGCGCATGGAGCTGCGCCAAGCGGTTGTCCTCCTCCGAAGCGGATTGCGCCTCCCGGGCGGCGGCAAGCTCGATGCTTATATCCTCGCTGTCCCGGTGCTTTCGAAACAGCGCGAATTGATCCTCATTGAAGTGCGGAAACCTGACGTTCTCGCCATCGACCAGGAGGTGTCCAGGAGCCTTCGCAGCGGCCTGTATCCATCCGGCGACCCGCGCGATCTCCAGACGCCCCTCGTGGATATCTTTCAACCTGCGGTCCGTCTCCGCCGCCAAAACCCTCGACGAGAGAAAGGGCGCCCACTCCCTCGGCGGATTCTCTAGTCTGGGCCTGTTCGAAGCAGGATCGATTAGGATGTGATAGCCGTATTCCTCGATCTCGCCGAACATCGCTTCATAGGCTTTGCGATCAAGAGTTGCCTCTGACGGGGACTTCGGCGGCACGGGCCCGGGTTTGGCTATCGGCGCATGAGGGGCTTCTTCGACTGGCCGCTTTGGCGCGTCTGCCGGAGTGGGCGGACTCGCTTTTCCGCTCGTAGTAACCCTCACCGTCGTAGCCGCCTCCGGAACGGGTGGAACGTATGCAACAGGGGTCGACACTGCGTCGCGAGCCAGGCTGAACTCTGGCTTCGGCGGGGGCGTTTGAGACACTGGTGCCGCGGCAGATGAGGCGACGGGAGAACCCACAACCGGCACAGGCCGCCTTGCCGCCTCGGTGGCCTTCTCTAGGATCGTCCCGGTTTCGACCGGGATCGTCGGCGAAACCGCGGGCTCCGGCGGGCGCTCGGCTGCTTTACTCAGGAATTCCAGGCGCGCTCTTGCGGCGTCAACGATCCGGGGGTCGAATGGCCGTGGCTGCAGAAGCGGCTGTATCTCCGGAGAGACGCTTTCTTTCAGGACGAAGGCAAATTGTGGATGCAGCTTAACGGACGACGAGCGACCAAGCGCTTCGACGACCACATCAATTTCCTTCTCCTGTTCCGCGAACATCTCAGCGAGCCGCACCTGCACATGCGCCTCCCACGCAGGGTTTCGCAGATGCTCGTCGGCCTTTGGAATGCTCGCTACCGAGGACGGGGCGAGCTGATATCTCTCGCCAATTCTGAAAACCAACCATTTTGCCGCCCTCGCCTCCCGCAGCACTGCCTCCAGATCGGGTGGGGGCCCGCTAGTCTCGGCGTCGGACGGCGGTGTGGCTGCGACCGGGATTGAGGCGGACATCGTGGGCGGCTGAGGGGGCGGCCGATAGGCCGGAGGGGAGGCCGGCCGCGCTGGAGCTGGCGCAGCTTTCGCGATCGTTGGCGGTTCGGGCGTTGGCCCGACCTGAGCGCTGGCCGGGGCCGCCGCAGGCACGGACGGCAACATTCTCGCTCCACCGCCAACTGTGCCCACATCCTTCTCGCCCGCAGGGAGAAGCGACTTAAGCTTCGTCTCGGCTGCCTCGGCCCGCGCCTTCTTCTGCGCCGCCTCAGCCGCCGCAGCGGCCGCTGACGCCTCCCTCTCCAGCTTCGCCGCGGCGGCGGCGGCCAGCGCCGTTGCCCGATCTTCCTTCGAGAGGCGCCGTCGCATCGCCTCATAAACGCGCCTCGCCGCAGGCTCCTCACCCGCGCGCTCGGTGAGCCATTCCGCCCACGTGAGCTTCCGGCGTGGAAACACGCTGAGCGTGGACAGGCGCTCGAGATAGTCCTGCTCGATCACGTTTTCCAAGTGGCGGCGAAGGACTCTGCAGGCCTGCCTCACCTTGGTTTTATCGAGGCCGTGGTCGAGGAGGGCCTTGCGCCTACGTTTGACAGCCGTGCGAATCAGCCGGCGCCGCCGACGAGTGTCCGCGTTCAGCTCTCGCCGCTCGGCGCGCCGGCGACGATGTTCTTGTTCGTAAGCCGAATAGCGGGCCTTCAGCCGGAGCCGTTCCTCGCGATCGACATTGCCCGTTACGATCGGTTCGGCGGGGTGTGCTTCAACCCGTCCGAGTTCCGCCCGCCGTCCGAACCATTCGGCGAACGGCTCTTCGCTGCGCGGCCATGTTCATCGAGCTCGAATTCGAGCTCGACGTCGGTCGCGGCGGCGCGAGCGCTGACGGGCTGGCCGCGGCTCTGATCGACCGCGTCGGCGACCATGGAGGCGTAAGCCGCGGCTTGATACAGCCGTGCTTCGTCCAGCTCGGCCGCAAGTCTCAAGGCCGCGTCGCGCAGGCGGTCTGCCACGGCGCCGTCGACAGGCTGATGGGGTTCCGACACGGGGGACCAGCCGACTAGAAGGACGAGGGGGCGGGGCCGAGCCGCTTCCGCATGGCTGCGTTGAAGTCGGCGGTCCATTGCCTCATCTGCCGGAGGCCCGGGTAAAGCGAGATCTGGAGCTCGCTGCCAGGGCTATACTGGATGTAGCTCTCCTGCGGGTTGCTCTTCCGGCAATCCGGCTCGGCCGTCGCGCAGATTCGGTTCATCGCCGGATTGAGCTGTGCCCCGCGGCCATAGCGCGCGGTGACCTCCGCTACGAGTGCGGCCGCAGGACGGCCGTTTGCTGGGGCCTTGTAGGTGACCGACTCCAAGATGCCGCCGTCAGCGGAGACTTTGATGTCGGCATAGATATACTCTGCGCCCTTGCGGGCGTGCAGCCGCCGTGGCCCATTCGCCTTCGGGCTCGGGAACCGTCCTGCGGCTCTCGCGCGAGACGCCTCGACCCAGTCATCGAACGACCATTCTCCCGTGTCGAGCGACGTGATGAACCCCTTCTGGCGCAGAGTCGCCGTCGCCGCCGCCAAACTGTCGCCAAGGGAGACGCCCGAGATGTCGAAGCGCTTTGGCGCGGCCGCGCTCTGCGGCGGCGGCTGCTTTGGCGCTGCCGCATCGCTTGCCTGGCCGCATCCGGCCAGGATCAACATACCGATCGTCAGATGGTGCCCTACCGGCATCGCGTCGCCTCCACGGTTGGAGGCGGCCTTCCCCTCAGCCACCGCCTCCGGTTTCGAGGCGACGCCGGCGGAGAACCGGACGCTTGATATCCCTGCGAGTGCTGGGCGCGATGGTTTTGGTCGGACGGCGGTGAGCCGCACGACTTGGACATGACACCGCCATCCGGTCGACCAGAGGTCGAACGCCGGCTACCGGCGCGAAACCGGCTCCACTCGCGAGGATATCAGGCCTCGGCCCACCTGGACAGCGGGCGAACGGAGTTAATCACGCAAAATCACGTAGTGCAAGTGGCTGATTAGATGCTTTCGTTGGAATACTGATGCCGCCCGCTCACGCGGCAGCGGCCAGGCTCGCGATCCGCTCCTCGGATAGCGTCCGCACAAGATCGCGAAGCTGCGCCACCCGGGAGTCCAGCCATTCGAGCTCCTCGACCGTGATGCGATAGTGGCGGGAGTATCTTGCCTTCACATAGGCGGCGCGGAGCTGCTCGTAGGCCCGCCGCTGGAACTTCGTCTCGATCGGCCACACGTCAACCAGCCGCGGATCGAGCTCCTCGGCGAGTTTCCGGAGCCGGTTCAGCGAGTGCGTCTTGGGCGAGTAGAGCGTCCGCACGAGGATCAGGCAGTGGTAGAACCGCTCGGTTGCTTGGTGGAGTAGGAACGCCGCGAGCTTCGTATCGCCGTCCTTCATTGCGTAGCCCGTGTTTCGGACGAAGCCGACGGCGCTCTCGAACCACTCCTCGAAGTAGTCTCGAGTCTCACGAAGAGCCTCCTCGCAGGAGAGAGGCTTCGGCTCAGAGAAGGGATAGCCCGGCTCCTCGAAGAGGAGAATTCCCTCGCGCACGATGTCGACGAAGAAGTAGCGCCCGAACCCGAGCTTCTCGTTCACATCCTCGATGCTGTGATAGATGACGCTCACCGGCGTCCGCAGCCGCGAACCGGCCGCGAGTTCCTCGAGAAGCCGATCCTCCGTAGCCGCCCAGAACTCCCCGACCTCCGTGAGATCCTCGTGGTTCACGACCACGAGCAGATCATAATCTGAGAAATACCGCCCGACCGGGTCATCGACCCAGTCCCCCCGGGCATAGCTCCCGAACAGGATGATCTTGAGGATCCTCCCCACCCGGAACCGCGGCGCCGTCCGGTGAGCGAGAGCCTTCGCGAAGCCCTCCTGGATCATCTCAACGACGAGCGCGAGCTCGCGCTGCTTTCCTGCCGGGAGGTGGCTGAGTTCGCGGTTCACGGACGGTAATGTCGCCGCGTCGGATTCGCTTGCCAAGAGGATTTCTCGGAGACTCAGCGCTGCTGCCGCAATCGAAGTGCTCGCAATGCCTGGAAATTGCGGCAATATAGCCTGAGGGGAGACGTGGTTGTCGAAACGAGGGAGGGACTGGGGCGACCGCAGCCGGAGCCAGCGGATTGCTGATGCTGGCCGCTCGCGCGGCGAGCGCGTCCGCGCGTTACTCGCCGCGCGCGAAAAGGTCCGAACGGTCGACCAACTACTGGCGCGGCCCGGAATGCGTGTTTCGACGGCGACAAGATATGCAACCACCGCAAAGCCCGACGATTGGGCGCCTCTGTCCGCCGGTGCGCCCGCGGTCGATTCGCTCGTGCAGTCGATACTTGACGGTAAGGACCGTGTTTTGCTCGGCTGGCCCGAGCGACCCGGGAACGGCTTCACCCTGGCCGCGCTTGCGATGCGCGAAGCGCGCGCCAGCGGCCGTCTCGCATCCGCTACGCTCGGCATCTGGCCCTGGCGCCCCGGGTTAATGCGCGCAGGGCGTTCCGCCCTCGTCCACCCGCAAGATCTTGCCGATGCCGCCCGCCACGCCTTGAATGACATCGAGGCCGGGGAAGCATGGACCGCAAGCGATCTCGCCCACCGCTCGCTTGCTATGATCGAGCTGCGGCTAAAGGACCTAGTGCTCCAGAACGCGCCCCCGCGGGTGGTGCGGGGGCGCCAGCGCGTCGAGATCCTGGTTCGCAGCCCCAGCTTAGTTGAGACTACCGCTGTGTTCCCCCCGCAAAAAGCTGGATTCGTGACCGACGCCGAGCAGGTTCTGAAACGCGTGCGTAACCATACCTTCCTTGGCGATAAGGGCGCGGGAATCCCTCGGGCCCGCGCTGAGGTCGGCTCCCCGGCCTCCACCCCTTTCGCACTTCTTGGTCTGCCGCCGGAGCGCTTACCCTCGCGCCTCAGGAAGCTCCTCGGCTTTGAACGAATTACACGGCACGGGCTTGATGCCGTAGTGGTTGACTTGACCCGGCAGTCGCGGGCGGAGCTTGGCGATCAATGGGAGCGCACCCTCGCCATCCTGCTCGAGGCGCTCGATTCGGTCCCCGGAAGGCGGCCGCCGCTGGTCGCGGTGTGCGAGGATCCCTTTGCGCTGAGGGGAGCGGCGCGCGCGATGCGCTCGCATGGCGCGCAGTTGCGACCGCGGCGCGCCCCGCCGGTCGAGGTTGGCATCTACCTCGCCGAGGCCGGGTTCCTCGGCCGAGCCTCCGCCTTGCCGGAGCGCCTGCAGGACGTTGGGTTCACCGCAGATATCAAGGACGCATCGCTCGTTCCAATCCGCGAGAAGCTCGTGACATTGGGGCGCCGTCTTCGTGATAGCGGTGACGGTGTGGGCGCGCGCGGCGTATCGCGCGCCCTCGCCTTCCTCCGGCGTGTGGCGAGTCTGCCGGTCGGACTCGATGAGGCAAGGTCGACTGCTGACACGCTGTTCGACGCGGACGACGAGGTCGATGCCGGGGTCCGCGCGATGTTTAGGCCGCGGATGGCGCTCGGCCAGCTCGCAGAAATCGGCGAAAGTTCGCCCGAGGGCGCGGCTGCGCGCGAGGCGGTAACGCTGATCGAAGCCCACATCGCGGGTTGGGGTGCAGAAACACCCGTCTCGGCTAAACTCGCAAATCTAATCGCGCGCGACGGCTGGAACACTCCGGCCACGCTCATTGCTGTGCCCGAGCGGCGCATCGCCGATGTGTTGATGGCGTCCGATCGCGGGGTCGCGTGGCGGTGCGGGATCGTCGATCATTCGGGGCTGGCTAGCGCGCTCGCAAGGGGGGATCTAGAGCGCGTAATTGTCACCGGCCCGAGCGCAACCGCAATTCGGGCCTTACTTACCAGTCCTGCTACGCCAGCCGAGGTTGTGCTGCTGGGTGATGCCTCAGGCTCGGCGCTGCTCGCCGGCGAGCTCGGACCGCTGGCCCGACTCCCTGGCTTCGCTCCAGTCGCCGCGCGGGCATCTGCGATGCAGGCCGCATTGAAGCGCGGAGGTCTCGACGAGCGCCTCGATGCCGGTGAGAGCGAGTTCCGCATCCTTCCGATTGCGCAGCCGCGCGACATTGACCTCACCAGGGAGGACGGGAACTACACGGGCGATAAGATCCTGCTCTCCACCACAACGCACCGGATTGCCTATCGTCCGTCGAGCGACGTGCTGGTATTCACCTCGGGCGAGGCGCGCCCATTCGAGAAGGTCCCAGCGCGCGAGGTCGAGCGCGGGGATCAGATCCTGGTTCTCGACGAGGAGATCCGTGATCGCATTCGGCACGCGTTAGCGACATCGCGGACCAGCCTAGCTCAGTTAGCCGATTACCACCGGCATATCGCCCGATTGCGCGAAGCACTCCCGGGATGGGTGCCCGACAAAGCGCGCGCTCTGCTTCGACGCATGCGCCAAATCGATCCGGCGCTGCCGGAAAGCGAGGTCCATAACATTCAACGCTGGCTGACTGCGGACCTTGCCACGCCTGCCGAAGATGGCGCGCGCCAACCGCGCGCCGCGCGAGACTGGCCCCGCTTTCACCTGTTTATGCAGGCGAACGGCGTCGACGAGATGCTGGCCCAAACCTATTGGCGCTTCGCGATCGTGCCGACGCGCTCTTATCGAGTGCAGGAAGGCTTTCAGTTCAACCAGCGCGTCGTGCAGTTCGTGCTGGATCCTGAGAGCTTTTCGGCCGGGCAAGCCGATGGCGCGCTCCGCGGATTGTGGCTGTCGCTGCTCGACGCGGTTGATGACGTCGAGAATATCGAGCTCGTGAAGGGGGGAACACCACGTGGGTGAGCCAGTCGCCTTAAGGGACATGGAGGCCGATGAGCGGCAATTGCTGAAGGAGGCGGTGTGCGACGCTATTCTCGAGCGCACGCGCCAGCTGGTGTCCGGAAGCGGTGACGTCGGTCGCACGATCTTGGGAGCGAAGCCGTCGCGAGTCTTGAGCAGCGGTTTCATTCTCCCGCGGATCGATGAGGATGGTGACGATGAGTCAAGCGACATCCGGCTGGCCGCACACGGCCTGGACCTGCGGATCAGGTCCGGCGAAGGAAGTTTCCGGATCGCGCCTACTCTAAGCGTCTATGTGCGCATCCTGCCTAGTGCGGAGGATCTTTTCGCTCGGGCCGGCCGGTTGATCCCTCGTGCGGAACTGTCGAGCGACGCTGCCCAGCGAGCCAAGGCTGAAATTAAGCGGCGGCTAGATAGCCAAGGCGCCGGATTGAGCGGCCGCCCGCGCCGCGAGTTGCGCGCCAGCGTCGCGGCTGCCGTCTATCGCGATATGGGGGTCGAAGTGCCGACGGGCGCAATAGTCCCGCAAGGAGCGGAAGCGGAGTTCGACAGCGCGCAGACGGCGCAGCCTTCCGATCAGGCCACGCTGCCGCGGCTGCGGATCCCGAATGCGATCGCCAGGCGCTATGAAGCGCCTCCTAAATGGCACCGCGTCGATGTTCCGATCCCCTTGCTGGACCTGTCCCTACCCGTCGACGGCGACGTTTGGCGACCGCTTGTCGCTGAATACTGCCAGCAGCTTCATGTCGCGATTCACGATGCCTGCTTGGCATTCTTAGCGTCCGAGGAGAGTCGGGACTGGGCGTGGCGTCGCCGGCGCCCCGAATCCGAAGATTTTTGGTCACGTGAATCTTGGGAGGCGTATCTCCGCCGCGTCCGAGCCGATCCTCCCGTCGCCGCCGACGTCGTGCCGCAAATCCAGATGCAGCTCCTCGTCCAAGCACTTCCCGATCCAACCGCGCCGGGATGTCACTCGGTTCGCGTGGCGCTCGAAAATCTACGCGAGAGCGATGCCGACATGGAATGCGGGCTATTCAACGTCGCCGTCCACGTGGAGCTTCCGGACGCGGCGCTCGCTCCCATGCGCCTCGAGCGCGTGCGGCGAAGCTATCATCTCGCTGGGTTCATGACGATGCCGGCGATCGGCGTAAACGGCGGCGTTGAGGATCTCGGATGCAGCGCGGGGAGGCGCGCGCTCCGAACTACTTGGATGCCGCGCTACGTGCTGCCGCGCATGAAAGCGCGCGAGATACCCGCAGTTCCCACCGCCTACTCGCGGCTTTGCGACTCGGGCCAAGATGTGGGCGCCCTGTCGGCGCTTGCCTGCGCAATGGACGTCTGGCGCGAGGAGATCGCGCGGACGACCGATCTCAGCCTTCATCCGGACGAGGGCGACGCGCATGACGAGCAGCGCCAGCGTGAGCAATTCCAGGGCGACCTCACCGCATGGAACTATGAGGCGCGGCGGGTTGAGCTCGGCATTTCGGTGCTTACTCGGTCACGAAGCGAATGGTTGAGCAATCCCGAGTCAAGCCGGGCAATCCCCTATCGGGCCTGGCTTCTCCTCAATCGCGCTTTTCACCGCGCAAATCCGCAGCGGGAGAATGAGCCGACGCCGGGATGGCGCCTCTTCCAGCTTGCCTTCATCCTCGCGCATCTGCCGACATTGGTCTCGCGCCTGCCCGAGTTCGAAGGCGATTTCCGTGCCGATTTCGATGAGGACGCTGCAAGCCTGCTTTACATGTCGACCGGCGGCGGCAAGACTGAAGCGTTTTTCGGCACAGTCGTTTTTGCGCTGTTCTTTGACCGGTTGCGAGGGAAGCACCGGGGCGTCAGCGCAATGATGCACTACCCGCTGCGCCTCCTAACCGTCCAGCAGGCCCAGCGTCTCGCGCGCCTGCTTTCCCACGCCGAGATGGTTAGACGGGCCGAGCAGGTCGATGGCGCGCC
The DNA here is from genome assembly GCA_019232625.1 of Alphaproteobacteria bacterium. Taxonomy (GTDB): domain Bacteria; phylum Pseudomonadota; class Alphaproteobacteria; order Sphingomonadales; family Sphingomonadaceae; genus Allosphingosinicella. Next base: position 36,069 of record JAFANP010000035.1, read on the forward strand.
ATTCGAAATTGGTTTCTGGGTAGGTGGCGGCAATACGCCCAACCGGACCGAGGCGCGCGCCGGAGTCGTCCTCGATGAACTCGCGATGATCCCCGCGTGGAATGCCCCGCGAGCGCGAGACGAGGAGGCCCTACTCGATGGCACGGCGCCCGGCGAACGCGGCTATGCGGCGGCTCACGCCGCGTGGAATAAACTGCCGAGCTGTCCCTTTTGCCGATCAGAGACCCAAACCGCGTTGCGGCTGTTTCCCGAAGAGCACAACCGCCTGGGCATCTTGTGCCTCAACCGCGCTTGCGAGTGGAACGTGGCGCACCAACAGGCGTCGCGAGCAGTGCCGCTCCCTTTTCTCCTCACCGACTCCGACATCTACCGGCGGGCGCCCTCGGTGCTCCTTGGGACAATCGACAAGCTAGCTCTCATCGGCCAGAATACTCATACGATCGACAATATCGCCGGCATGTTTGGCATGGCGAGAACGGTCGAGCGCGGGGAGGCGAGGCTCCTCGCTAATCCGACGGGACAGGACCTTTCCGGCCTCGAAGCTGTTGAGGTGGAGCCTGTGGCGCCAGCGTTCGACGGCGGGATCGAACTGTTCCAAGACCCTTTCCCGAGCCTAATTGTTCAGGACGAAATGCATCTGCTCGAAGAGAGCCTCGGCACCTTCGGCGGCATTTTCGAAACCGGCCTCTTTGCTTGGCTTCATCGGCTGGCCCCGTTGCTAGGCCCGCGGGCGGCACGCGTGCCGGGCGCCCCCGACCGCCCTCGCCTGCCGCATGTGATTGGCGCCACCGCCACCGTGTCAGATGCCGCGAAGCACGCGCGCGCGCTCTACCAACTTAAGGTGCGGCAGTTCCCGCACCCTGGGCCAGCGCTGCATTCGACCTTTTACAGCGGGATCGGCGAGTTTGCCGCATCGGGTCCCGCTGCGGCGCGGGCTGTGATGCTGGCGGGTGATGGCGATTCGCAGCGCGACCTCGAACGCGCAGCGCCTTGGGGCCGCCTTCATGCCAGCATCATGACAAACGGCCGGCTCCACACGGTTACAACGATCTCCGTGCTGGCTGCGCATGCCGCCACTATAACACGATGGCAGCGAGACCTCTCTTCGCCGGACATGGCTCGGCGTGACCGTGCCGCAATGGAAATCGAGGAGAGCGTATCCGATGCGCCCTATGCGCCAGGCCGCCGTCACGCAGTGGGCGCCACGCGGGCGGCGGGCCGGTTTGACCGGCTTGCGGCATTGGTCGATCTGCATCGAATTGAGCTCACCTATGTGACGAACAAGAAGGGCGGGGACCAAATCCTCGCTGCGCTTGCACCAGAGGCTTACGAGGCGCACGCCGCGATGGGCGACGATTATCAGCTGTCTGCCTTCATGACCGAACTGATCTCAGGCGGCGTCGACATCGCCGGAATACAGCGAGTGATCCAGGCCGCCGAGGCGTCGTTCGACCCGATGGCGGACAACATCTCCGACGCGCTGCGCGTGATCGTCGCAACTAGTGCGATTTCACACGGCGTGGACGTGGAAGCGTTCAACGCCATGGCTTTTGCCGGCATGCCATCCGACATCGCCGAATATATTCAGGCAAGCTCGAGGGTCGGACGCACTCATGTCGGATTCTCGCTACTCATCCCGACCCCCCAGACTCGCCGGGACCGGTTTGTCGTTGAAGTGCATGAGTCCTTCCACCGCCTTCTCGAGCGCATGATCGCACCCCCAGCGATTGAACGCTGGGCCGATAGGGCGATTGCGCGGACGGTGCCTTCGCTGGTGCAGACATGGTTGGCAGGCGTTCAGTTTCAGCGACGGATGGTCACCGCTGCTAATCGCGAAAAACCTCTCGTGCCTTTGCCCGCCACGGTGGAGCAGCTCAGCCGGATCCTCTCTAATCCGGCCGAATTGGCGGACTGCGCGGCATTCGTGCGCGAGGCGGTTGGGATCCACGGCAGTGAAGGTCGGCCATCGAACCCAGAATATTATGCGGACTTGGTCGCCGAGGAGCTGCGCAGGATCGAGGTCGCGGCATCTTCGGACCAGTTCACCGGACGACTGGGGGACTTCTGGAACAACCGGCTGAGCGGCCTCCAGCGACCCATGACCAGCCTGCGCGATGTTGATGCCGCAGGCACAATTCGCGCTTCACGCGTCGATACTCACAGTCGCCGGGTCGACGACGAAGCCGTCTATGCCGCCATGGCCTTTCTCCGTAACCGCGGCGCCCGGCGGACAGCGACGAGCGAACTCGATCAGGAGGGATGAGGGTGCGAAAGGTGCAGCCGCCGAGCATGCAACGCTCGCGAAGCCAGATTGCAACGGCCTATGCGCCGCATAGCCTCTTCACCTTCGAAGGCGGCCGCGGGGCCTGCATTGCGCTGCCGTCGAGCGCGAATCGCACCATCGAATTGCCCTTCGTCACGATGCGGACAATCGGCGAGCAGGTGCAGGAATATTTCAGCGCTTGGGCCGACCGCGCGCAGCGGGGCAATAACTTGGCCCATCCGGTCCCTCCCGAGCTTGCAGTCGACCGCCGCGTTCTTGTCGATGGCGTGGTGCGGGTGAGAACGGGGGAGTTCACCTTCCAGATTCCCGACTTTGCGAGCTACCTGCCGTTTCCGCTTTCCTTCGCGTGCGGACGATGTGGGCTGCACCGTTCGAGCCGGGGCGTCGATAGCTTAGAGCGCGATGCCGAACGGTTCCCCAGCGCGTGCCCAACAGGCGCCGCGAGCTGCGCCAACGACTGGGAGCAGCTCGATGTCGTTCTGACCCACTGGTCAGGCGAGATCGAGGCGATAACCCCGGCCTATCGTTACTGGGCATCCGAGCGGCAGGAGGTGCGCGAGCTAGACCGCTGCGCCAACTGCGACGAAAGCCGCTTCTACCTGCGGCGGCCACCCGGGCCGCTCGCCGGCTGGCACTTCGAATGCGTCAACTGCCGCATGCCGCGCCAGCTGTTGCAGCGCGATCGGCCGACTCTGCGCGCTCTCGGCCCCCTGCTCGACGCAGGCACTGCCGCCATCGCTGAGATCAACATGGAGCCGATCTCCTATCGGGCGTCCGCGGCCTATTATGTCCACGGCGACCGGCTGCTCGTCTTCAAAGACGACCAGCATCTGGGTCTCCTTGCGGAGACGCAGGCATCGGCGCTGGAGCGACTGGTATCCGCGCGCTTCGGCTATCCCCCCGCAGCCTTGACCGATGCCGAGAAAGAGAGGCTGCTTCGCGCCGCAGGACGAGGATCGGAATGGGACAATCATGTCCAATTGCTCGCCATCCTACGCACACTTGAGAACCAGAACGTCGGCGAGGAGATGCTCGGAGCACAGCGCAAGGCAATTGCGGACAAGGAGGCCGAGTGGGCGGCCACCGTATTTCTAGCGCACGCTCAGGCTGCGCCGGGGATCTCGGCGGCCTGCCGCGGGCGCGGAGACTATGTGCGTAAGCACGATCCCTTGCGCATGGCGGTGGAGCATCTGACGCTTGAGGAGGAGAAGCTTCGAGGCGGCCAGATGGCAGACGGCAAGGAAGTGTCAGTTGACGTCACCATCCTCGACCCGTTTCTCAGGCCGGATGGGCTTGATGAAGCTGATCTCCAGCGCCAGGCGGCGGCCTCGCGGACGCGCCTCGCTCTACTTGGCATAGAGGAGATGCGACTGATCCGCGACGTCCGAATTTGCGAATACAGCTTCGCCTATACCCGAACGTCGTCGATGCCGACTGTCCAGCGTGACAAGTCGGGTTCTGCCGAGCTCCCCGTGCGCCTGCGCCTGTTCGAGAAGGTCGAAGTCGCGGACACCGCACTCAACCCAATCCTCTGCTCCGTCCAGTCGAACGAGGGCTTCTATGTTCGTTTGGACGAAGCGTTAGTCCGCGACTGGCTCGACGCCAACCACGTTCTGCTCCCGCCTGCAGATCCCGTGGTCCGCCTAGGCGGCCAATTGATCGAGGACTTCGAGAATCTTGAGCGTGATCCCGACACGCGCTTCTCGCGTTTTCTCGACCAATATCGTCGCGAGGGCGCTCTGACGCGGCGCCCATACCCATTCGTCTACACGCTGCTTCACACCCTCGCACACCATCTAATCGACACCTGCTCAGCAATGTCCGGACTGGATCTCGGTTCTTTCGGCGAGCACCTGTTCGTGCCCGACCTCGCCTTCCTGATATATCGGCGCGGAACCACGATGGACCTTGGCAACCTCTCCTCGATGTGGCGCGACCGGGGGGATGCAGATGTCGGCAATGAAGTGCTCGAGCACATGCTGAACCCCTCGAGCCTAAGATGTGGTTCAGAGAGCGTGTGCAACCGACGGGGTGGCGCGTGTCCCGATTGCACGCTTATTCCGGAGAACGCCTGCATTACGCGCAATGAGCTGCTCTCGCGCTCTGTGCTGGTCGGACGCGGTAAACCGCGCTGGGATGCCGGCACGCCGGACCTCGTCGGGTATCTCGAATTGGCAGCGAGGCGGCCATGACTGCCGCTGCTCAAGCAATCGGTTCCGGGCTAGGCCGATCCCTAGTGGAGGCCCTCGGCAGCGACTGTGCCGCAGCCGCGGCGCTGGCCGCGCATCTCGAGAGCGGAATAGCTTCTATCGCGAGGGGCACGGCTGTTTGCGGTATGAGCGTAGCCTCGGTCGAGCGAGTGGCGCGGGATTTCGCAAATCGCGGTTGGCTCGAAGCTAGGGGCGCCGGATGGTGTCGCTCCGCCGCGCCGCTTCCGGGAGGCCTCGGCGCATTCCTTGCCGGCGCGGAGGCAATGCGCGTCGCGCGTGAGTCGGATACGCAGGCACTCGCCGTCGTCACTCTTCCCAGTGCACCAAGCGAGATAGGCCGCGCGCTCCCGACCCAAGGGCCAATCTATGCGAGCATCGGGCACACCGAGGAAGCGCTTCTCGAAATTGCGCGCACCGCGATTCGTTCGTTCACGGTGATGAGCCCCTTCGTGAACGAGGAGGGCGCGGAGCTGGTGCTGAATCTGTTCGACCAGAGCACGGCGCCGAGCCGCACGCTTATCACCCGGCGTGCAGGAGCCACTCGATCTGTGCTCGACCGGCTGCTGCCGGAGACGGCAGCTAGAGGGGTCAGAGTTCTCGACTATTTGCTTCGAGCAGACGATGGCTACGAGACATTCCACGCCAAAGTTGTCGTCGCAGATGGCGACCGGGCCTATGTGGGAAGTGCGAACATGACCCGCTACGCCCGGCATTCAATGGAGCTCGGCGTGATCGTCACGGGCAGGTCCGCACGCGCCGTCGCCGCCCTGGTTCGTGCGGTGGAGCGGATTTCCCACCCGGTTGCGGCGCGCTGATGTTGGCGCCCCCTCCCGAGCCGTTGTTGACACTCGATCAGCGCATCGCGGAGATCGTGAGGTATTATCGCCGACGCGTCTCACTTGATGCGCTTGGGAGCAGCCTCGCTCTTCTACGGAACGAGCCGCCCCCCGAAGTCGATCGACTCCTCATTGGGCTCGAACCCGCCTGGTCAGACCATGCAGTGGCCAGCGTCTATGCCGCGCTGATGGGGAAGAGCCGGCGGAAGGCCCTGGGCGCATATTTCACTCCGCCAGCGCTCGTAGACTACCTTCTGAAGCGCGCTCAGCAATTTGGCGTCGACTTCGCCTCCGGGCGTGTCCGAGATCCGGCCGCTGGCGGCGCCGCGTTCATCGTGCCGATCGCCCGGCAGATGGTCCGTCTTTGGCGGGCGGAGGGACTCGACGATGTTTCCATCGTCAATCGGCTCGCGGAACGTTTGACCGGTCGCGAGATCGATGGCGGCCTCGCCACGCTCGCCAATGCTTTGTTGAGGCGGTGCCTAATCGAGGAATATCGACTCGATCCCGCACTCGCGGGATCCTTGAACGTGATCAGCGAGGCCGACACGCTAGCGGTCGATTATGACGAGGGTGCTGATCACGAGATCGGCAATCCGCCTTTCCTGCGGCTAGCCGCAAGGGAGGAGCCGCCCAACGTGGAACGGTTTGAGGATATCAGCTCTGGGCGCCTCAATCTCTACTCGGTTTTCGTGCGGCGCGGGCTCGCGTCGCTGCCACCAGGCGGCGTCCTAGCGTATATAGTCCCGGCCTCTTTCATCGGCGGACCGGAGTTCAAACGGTTTCGGTCGCGCATCCGGGAGCTGGCCGAGGTGCTGGCGGTTGATTTGATTGAGGGTCGCTCAAGCGTGTTCATGGACGTGGTTCAGGACACCTGCGTGCTGGTGCTTCGCAAGCGCGGAGCTGAAGTTGCGGAACTGATTGAGGCGGAGGCAAACTCAAACAGCGTCTCAGGCGACGGGACAGTGCACGCGAGCGGCAAGGTGGCGCTCCCTCGCGGCGATGGACCCTGGATCCTGCCAGGGGTGCCACGAGATCTGCCATCTAACCTAGCCGAATGGGGATATGCAGCGCGCATTGGATATCTAGTCGCCAATCGCCAAGCCGATCGGCTGCACAAGCGCCGAGCCGCCGGCCGTGTTCCCCTGGTTTGGGCGAAGGCGATCGGGCAGGACGGCACGTTCGACTTCGAGCGTGGAAAAATGTTCAGGAAATTTAGCTGGGTCGATGTCCCGCCGGACGCGGCCTATATCGCCCGCACAGCGTGCGTGGCGGTGCAGAGGACCTCCGCCCGGGGCCAGAAGCGTCGGATCGCGGCAGCGGAGATCCCAACGTCCTTCTTCGACCAAAACGGGGGTGTCGTCGCAGAGAATCATGTGATCCTGCTGCTTCCCACACGACCTGACGCTGCGCGGCCGGCAGCGCTTGCGGAAGCTCTGAATCTTCCGCAAGTAGGCGAGCAACTCGACCGCATGTGCGGATCGGCCTCGATCCCCGCACGACTGCTCGAGAAATTGCCCCTCCCGGCCGTGCCAATGAAATAGCCTAGCCGGTCTTGCGCGAGCTGCTTTCGCTAGCGAGATTCTTGCTGCGGGCGGTCGGATTTGATGCTGAGTCGGTATGGCCGAAGCACGCTGGTTTGTGATGGCAACACATTCGCGGGGTGCCAGCCGATGACTAACGAGGAGACGTGAGTTGGGTGCTCGGGGAAAGAAGCGCCGTCGCGCAGACGGCAGCATCGCTGGCAAACTTGGACACCGCCGGATGGACTTCAGCAGAGCTCACGCTTTTGAAGCGCTCGACGCTGTGCCCGTGCACGCCTTGGCAGAAGCAGTAGTAATCACATGGCGCTATATGCCGTCGGACGGCAGCGGAATCAGCGACTGGGACCTTGAGGACCAATGCGACGAAGTTCGAGTTCTAGCCACGTCCTTCGGGATCGACTTCGAAAGCCTCGCTTGCCGTGCCGAAAAGTTGGTTGATCTGTTGCGGAGCCCAGCGGGTGAGGCCTTGTATCATCTCGATGGAGACAAGCCTGTCGTTGACAACGCTCTGCTCGAGTTCGCCGCGACGGCGGACGCCGATAACTCCAATGCACCGTTGCTTTGGGAACGGCCCCAGGCCGAGCAGGAAGGATGACAGCCGGGCTGGACGCGGTCTTCACCTTTTTTCCGCTCGATCGAAGCGCCGACTCCACTGTCAAAATATAACGCTCGAAGACGGAATCGAGCGAAGGACGCAATGGCTTGAATAAAGAAGACGGTTTCGGATCCTACCTGGCCACGGTCTATGAGCGGGATGTGGATCTCCTCCTGATGGAGGAGTTTCATGTCAGCGCCGACTTCGTCTCATGGTTCGCGGGGCAAGGGGGATTGAAGAGCCAACGTTCCTCGGGGCATGGCACAGCGTTACTGAGGCAGACGGAGAATCCGACCTCTTACTCCTGGTGCTGTCAGCGGGATCTCGCGTGGCCATTTTGATAGAAAATAAAGTGGCGGCCGCCGAGCAGGACCGCCAGGACGAGCGATACCATCTTCGGGCTGTCCGTTCGCAGAACGAGGGGAAGTTCGACGCGTTCGTCACCTGTATCTGCGCGCCGCAGAGGTATCTCGAGACGCTACCAGCGGCTTCGCTCTATCAGACCAGAATCGCCTACGAACAAATCCGCGACTGGTTCACCCACGAAGACGAACCGAGATGCCACTGGCGATTTCGCATTATGGATGAGGCAATCGAGCAGGGACGCCGCGGTTATAAGATGGTCGTCAATCAGACTGTCTCCGACTTCCATCTGGAATTCTGGCATTACCTTCAACGCCACCACCCGCAACTGGTCATGCGGAGGCCGACTCCCAAAGGTAACAAATCGAACTGGATCCTATTCAAGAGCGTCGATTCGCCACGAGGTGTAGGCTTCCACGTGAAACTGGATCAGCAGTGCGTGGAGCTTGGGTTTCAAGGCCCCAGTGTCAGTGACATCCTAGCCATCCAGCCAACCTGGCCCGACGATGTCCGCGTTATCCAGAAGGGGAAGACGGCGGCGGTCATGGTTCGAATTCCCTTTCTCGATCGGATGAAGCGGCTGGAGCAGCAGCACGAGCAGCTTAGAATCACGATCCAGGCGGTGACGCGGCTGCTTCGCTACGTCCAACTCTTCAGCAACGTGTCTTCCTGAGATCAGAAAACGCGGAGAAGAAAAGGAGCCGAGGTGGCTGATTTCGAGGTTCCAACGGCTAGCGACGCCGCTTTGGCAGATAGGCTAGCGCTCCTTATTCCAGCTCTGCGCGACGCTATGCAGCGGGCCCCCGATCCGCAGCTGCCGAGCCTGTCGGCATCGCGGCTCGAGGATATCCTCATCCGGCTGCGCGATCCTCTGTCGGAGGCAACAAGAGGCGGTGCGTTCGTGGAAGTGTGGTCGGTCGCTGGTCTGCGGAGAAACGAACTCAGAAATGCAGCAGTGCTGGCGTGGTGCCTTGATCCGCAGGGCTCCCACGGGCTCGGCGGCCGGGTCTTAATGGCGTTGTTTGGCAGACTTCGTCCACAGCTCCCTCGCCTCGACCTGGAACGGCTGGGCAATGCTTCGGTGGTCACCGAGGAATGCCCGCTCGGCGATGATGAAAACCGCGTAGACATTGGAATCACCGGAGACGACTTTGTAGCCTTCCTCGAGGTGAAGGTGGACGCCGGCCTCGGGCATCTCCAATTGGAGCGTTACGTTGAGGCCGCCGCGGCAAAACGGGCTGCCTTAGGCAAGGAGCACGCATTTGTAATGTTACTCGTGCCGAAAGGGTTCCGGGGCAGCCATCGCGAAGCTATTACCCTAACGTGGCGAGACATGGCGCGCGTGCTGGATTCAGCTTCTGCTCAGGCGCCCGCTGCCTCGTTAACCGAAACCTTATTCCGCCATTTCGCTGATCACGTTCGCCAATTCTAGGAGGCGTATGTCGACTTCCCCGCTGGCACCAATGATCGTTCGGAACGTCGGGGACCTGGACCGAGCGGCGCACCACGCTGAGCGGGTCGGCCAGCAAATCTCCGCCCTTGTCGATGAAGCTGCCGAAGACTGGGCCAGGACGGCAGGCTGGGACGGCGAATACGACTGGTGGAATTCCACGCTTTGGCTCGCCGCCCCGCGTTGGAGACATGAGGAGGCCGACCGGTGGTATGCTTGGTTTGAACTAGATTATGGTGCTGGTGACACAGGGAAGCAGGAACCCGGCGAAGATTTCTTCCTCCTGACCCGCCTGTGTCGGGCGGGTCGAGGCCGTTGCGGCTTTCGGCTGAGACAGGAGATTAGTGGAGCAAAGGATTGGAAGAAGCTGATCCGCGCCGAAGCCACCGCTTTTCAGCAGCTAGGGTTCACGATCGATGAAGGAGCGGCTTTCATGGATTTCGTCGTGGAAGCCGAAAAGCTCGCCCTCGCGATTGAAGAAGATGGCGCCGAGCGTTTGATAAACGATAGTTTGAGCCTCGTCTGTGATCGACTCGCCGCTTCGGAAGAGTTGGTCACTTCCCTGCTGTATCGGGCAGGAAACAAACCCCAGTTGAAGGCCCGGCCGCCTAAGCGTTAGGCGATACCCGCATGTTTGCGCAGCAGCAGGTGACACGCGCCTTTTGCCGCTCACGGCTCGAAGGGAAACGCACTCGAAGGGTCACCTCCAGCTGCCGCCTCACGAACTGAAGAGGGACGACCCTCGATCCACTTGCGCGGCTGGCACCAAACGGTAGGACAAACCTCAGTAAACCTCAACCGCCACCGGGGGGGGTAGGCTACTGATTTTAATAGGCTAATCGCACAGGGCGACCCCTCCCGTAGAGGTCTCCATTCAGCCAGGATGCCTGTGCACGAGCTTGTGAATAGGCCCCCTGACCAGATGTCCGTCAGCGACGGCAGCTGGTTGACCATCTCCTCCAGGAGCCTCAGTGCCCCGGCTTCGCTGTAGCGCTCCTCGGTAATCGTCTTGCCGACGTGGCCGATCAGGTCGGCTCTGAATTCGCTCTGCACGCGTTGATTCTTGAGGTCCGTGGTGAAGCGGTGGCGGGTGCCGTGGATGTCCGCGTTCGGCGAGAGGCCTCCCTTCTCACGGATGTTGACCCAACACCGCTTGTAGAAGACGTCACCGAACTTCTGCGTCTTGTTGGTCGGCCGCAGCTCGGGGAAGAGGACGTCGCGACCCTCGCGACGGCAATGCTCAGAGAACTCGAGAACGCCGAGCCGGATAAGCTCGCGGTGGAGCGGGACGGCGCGGACTGACCCCTCGTTCTTGATCCGGCCAGTCGCGGTGTAGTCAATCTGGATGTAGGGGATGCCATGCAACTCGCGGAAATCGTCCGGGCGGAGCTTGCAGATCTCCTCGCGGCGGGCGCCGGTGTAGTAGATGAGAAGCGGCACCCAGTAGAATGCATCGTGCACGATCGCGGGACCGGGGGCGAATCGGGCGCGCAGCACCACTTGGCCGGTGCCGCCACGGTGCGGCTGGCAGCCGCTGAAGATCGGCAGCGCGAACAGCTTCCTAAGGTCTTCGAGGCTCGTCGCCGGTCGCTGGTTGCGCTCGCGCTTCTTCTTCGAAATGACGATATGGAGGTTCTCGAACGACCACATCGGACGAGCGACTCCTGCCGTTCCGGCCCATCGGTGGATGACCCGAAGCGCCGTGATGTGCCGGTTGATCGTCGGAGCTGCGAGCCCGAGCTCGGCGGCGGGCAAGCCGGTCGGCTGGCCCTCGCCGGCGGCCAAGGCGATCTGGCGGCTTTTCTCCGATGTCATGTCGTAGCGCTTCGGCAGCAGCCTGAGCTTTCGCTTGAAGCCTGCCAGATCCTTCTGCGTGCAGGAGGCGAACGGCTTCGCCCCCACGAGCAACTCGAACACCGCGACCGTGCTCTTCGCCTGGCGGCAGAGCTTATCATCCCAGCGGCCGTCGGCATGCAGGTCCTTCGCGGCCAATTCGGCGAGTTCCACCAGCGTGGGTCCGACTGCGGGCGTCGGCGTAGGAGCCGGCGCGGCCGGGGCGACCGGCTCCGCCCGCGGCGCTGGCTCGGGTGCGCGAGCGGGAGGCGAAAGGGCCGATTCCGCCTGCAGGCAGGCATCGCGATACGCAGGATACAGCGCCCGTTCGAGCATCCCGTTCAGGATGCGGTTGGGTTCAAAGCCGAGGCTGCGGAGGTGAAAGGCGAGCGTGCTCGGCTTGATCGCTGGCTGCCCGATCTCGTGATGATGCTCGATCAGCAGTTTCAGGCGCTCCAGCCGCTCGAGGCTCCAGCCGGACGCCAGTAGTGCGGCCTCCTCGCCTTCCGCGAACTCCGGCCTCCCGCCGGTGTCGATCATCCGCTGGTAATAATCGGCATAGGCCAGGTTCATGGCGCTGTGCATGGCCCGATGCTGCGGGTGCTCGCGCTGTTGGTCGCAATAGCGCGCGAGCTGGTTCTGGAACTCGGCTCTCGCAATCGCCTGCAGCTCGGCTTCGCTCGGGCGCTCGTCGCCGCGCCTCCTTACACGCTCTTCCACCAGCATCGTGACGTCCCCACTCGCCGCCGTAAGCATAGCACCGAGCTCTTTGGCTCGGCGCCGATCGGCGGTCCCCAGGGAAAGACGAATATCACAGCCGGATTCTCCGTGGATACAGAGAACTCGGCGCCACCAGAAAATGTGGCCGCGGCGGTAGACGTGCTGGATCGAAGCCAAGGATGGTCTCCCCGGGCGGCGCCACTGCACATCGACCTGCACAATCGACGGGCGCAATGTTCGCAGCCCCTTATGGTCGAGCCAACAAACTCAGTGACTTAGCTTATGCTTGGCTGGGGCGGCAGGATTCGAACCTGCGAATGCCGGTACCAAAAACCGGTGCCTTACCACTTGGCGACGCCCCAGCAGGCGGGCCGCCTTATAGCCCGGAGGCGGGGGGACGGAAGCCCCCGCCGGGAAAGCTCCGCTTCGGTGCGTTCGGGCTCTGGCAAGGCGCCGCGATAAGGAGGATGATCGGCCGGACTCGGGCGAGTCGAGGGGGGCTCCCAGATGAACGGTCCGACCGGAACGCCGCTGTCGCTTCTGACCTTCGCGCCGATGGTCGACAGCGAATGCTCGCGCCTGCTGCTCGCCCACTATCGGGTCGACTATGTCGAGCGCGACCACCTGCTGGAATCTTCGGCGATGCTGACCCTCTTCCACGGCGGCTACGGGCGGGTGCCCTTGCTCTACGGCTCGGGCGTGAGCCTCACCTCGCCGCGCCGGATCGCCGAGCATTTCGAGCCGCTCCAGCCGCCCGCGCGCCGGCTCATCCCGGAGGAGGGGCCGCTTCGCGACGACATGGAGGCGGCGTGGCGACGCTATAACGACGACATGGGCGCGGACACCGCCGCCTTCGCCTACCATTATCTGCTGCCGCGGCGGGCGCTGATGGAGCCGATCTTCACCGCCCCCCTGCCCGGCGGCGGCAAGAAGCTGCCGCCGTGGCGCTATCCGATGATGAAGGGGATGCTGCAGATGCTGCTGCGGCTGGGCCCCGAGCGGGCGCAGAAGGCGCACGACCGGATCCGCACCATCTTCGACGAGACCGGCAAGCGGATCGCCGACGGCCGCCCCTATGTGTGCGGCGACCGGCTGACGCTGGCCGACGCCGGGCTCGCTTCCGCCGCTGCGCCGCTGCTCCTTCCGCGCGGATATGGCGCGCGCATGCCCGCGCTCGACGAGGTGCCCGAGCCTCTCAGGTCGGCGATGGCGGCGTTGCGCGCGCACCCGGTCGCGGGCTTCGTTCAGCGGCTCTACGACACCGCCTTCGGCCGGACCCGCGAGGCGGCGCCGTCCTAGACCGGGGCTCCGCTGCGAAAGACCGGCCCGGGCGGCGCTCTAGCTGTTGGCGATCCGGCGATAGGCGCGGTCGAGATAGTCCTTGCGCAGCTGCAGGGTGAGCTCGCCCACCTCGAAGCGCCACGGGCCGGCCTCGGCGACCGGAGTCACCTCGGCCGCGCTTCCGGTGAGGAACATCTGCTCGAAGCTTTCCAGCTCCTCCGGCCAGATCGCCCGCTCCTGGACCTCGATGCCGCGCGCCCGGGCAAGCTCGATCACGGTCTGGCGGGTGATGCCGTTGAGGAAGCAGTCGGGGATGGGCGTATGGAGCGCCCCGTCCCGGACGAAGAAGGCGTTGGCGCCGGTCCCCTCGGCCACCTGGCCGCGCCAGTCGAACATCAGCGCATCGTCGTAACCCTTGGCCTGCGCCTGGTGACGCGCGAGGGTGCAGATCATGTAGAGGCCCGACGCCTTCGACTCGGTGGGCGCGGTATAGGGCGCCGGGCGCCGCCAGGGCGAGATGTCGAGACGCAGGCCGCGGCGGATCGCCTCCTCGCCGAAATAGGCCGGCCAGGGCCAGACCGCGACCGCGAGATGGATCCTGGAGCGCTGCGCCGAGACTCCCATCTGCTCCGAGCCGCGCCAGGCGAGCGGGCGCATATAGGCGTCGTCGAGGCCGCTGGCCGCCAGCACGTCGCGGCAGGCCTGGTCGATCTCCTCGACGCTCCACGGAATCTCGAAACCGAGCAGCTCGCCCGACCGCTTCAGCCGCTTCGAATGGTCGGTGAGCCGGAACACCTCGCCGCCATAGGCGCGCTGCCCCTCGAAGACCGAGGAGGCGTAATGAAGGGCGTGAGTGAGGACGTGGACATTGGCCTCCCGCCACGGGACGAGACGGCCGTCGAACCAGATGGAGCCGTCGCGATCGTCGAAGCTGCGCGTGTCGGTCAAAGGGCGCTCCTTGCTGCTGGCGTGCGGATAGGGCGGGGGCGGGCGGGGGTCAAATGGGCCGGCCGCGGCGGGGCGAGCGAATCGTTTGGCGCGCGGCCGGCGACGGGCTAGGGGAAGACTAAGGAGGCGCGGCGTGAGCGAGGCGGAAACAGGCGCGGCGGAAGCGGAGGCGATGGCGGCGGTGGCCCCGCAGGACATGCCGTCCGTGCTCTTCTGGGGCTGGATCGCGGGCCCCGCGGCGCTTGCCGGCGGCCTCTATTGGGTGGCGCACCCCGCGAGCCCGGCCCTCCTGCCGCTGGGCGCGGTGCTGGCCTGCGCCGGATTCCTGCTGGTGCTGATGCCGCTGGTCGCGCTCGCCGCGCTGTCGCGCGCGCGCCGGGACGGGGACCTGCCGCCGGCTTAGGCGAGGACGGCCGGCCCGGCGCCGGAGACGATCTGCCCAACCAGCAGGATCGCGGTCACGAAGATCAGGCCGCCCATGCCGGTGGCGACACGCAGGCTCAGCATCTCTTCCTCCCCAGCCTCGCTTGAAGTCCCCACCCTTGTGCGCCGCGCCCGGGCGGCGATCCATGGGAAGGGGCGGCAAATGTCCGCCGCGGCGCGGAGAAGCGACGGACCGTGATGGCGGAGAGTTGACGAAATGTACGCAAATGTGCGCAAAGGGGGACAGGAGGACGGGACGGGGATGAGCGACGAACTTCAGGCCGAGCGCAGCGAGTCGGTCGCGCTGCTGGTGCGCGAGGAGCTGGCCCGCCGGCGCCTGTCGCGGCAGTGGCTGGCCGACCAGGCGCGAGTCAGCCTCTCCACGCTGGAGAAGGCCCTTTCGGGGCGCCGGCCCTTCACGCTGGCGACCGTGGTGCGGCTCGAGCAGGCGCTCGGCACCGCGCTTCGCGGCGGCCGCGGCAACGGCGCCGGCGAAGGCCATACGCCGGGCGGCTTCGCCCCCGAGGAGATGGGCGCCTATGCCCGGCCGGCGGTGCGCTGGCTCGAGGGCGAGTATCTGACGCTTCGCCCGTCCTTCGCGGAACCGGGCGCCGTCTACGCCTACCGCACCTTGATCGAGTGGGACGCCGACAAGAGCCACCTCCACTTCGCCGAGAGCGACCGCGTCGACACCGAGTTCGAGCAGCAGGGCTTCGTCTCCTTCCCCCACCTTTCCGGCCACATCTATCTGGTGACGAGCAGCGCCGGACAGTATCGCGTGGCGATCCTCAGCCGTCCGTCGGGCGGCGGCGCGCTGCACGGCGTGCTGACGACGCTGGTGGCGGGGCAGGGCGCGCAGCTGATCCCTGCCGCCACGCCGATCACGCTGATGCCGTCCCGCGCGGGGGCTCAGCCCGCCTACGGCCTCATACGCCGCGGCGACCGCTGCTGGAACGAGTATCGCGACTGCGTCGAACGCATCGCCGGGCAGGGCTTCGTGCTGTTCCCGGGCGTCGCGACGGGGACGGCCGGCTAGACCGGGATCGCTTCAGGCCGGTGCGGCCCAGGGCGCCGACATGTCGGCACCGCCAGCGCGCTAGTCGCACAGGGCGTGGTAGGCGACCTCAATCACCGTGCCCGGCTCGATCGCCATCGGCCCCTCGGGCTTGTCGTAATTCTTCTGCTCGGCGAGCGCCCCGGCGGCTGAATATTTCCGGCCGCCCAGGGCCATGATGTTGCGGCTCTGGCAGTCGATCCTCAGCAAATAGCCGACGTCGGCGACGGTGCCGCCGTTCAGCAGCCGGAACCAGGCCTGCCGCCAGGCGGGGCCGCGGGTGACGCTGGTCGCGTCGACGGAAATGCCCTGGCCCGTCTGGGCCGCGCCGAGATTGACCCAGAGCGGCTCCCCGGCGGGCGCGGCCGGCGGTGCGCCCGGCGCCGCCTGGGGCGCCTCGGCGACTCGCGCCGGGGCGGCGGCGCTGCAGGCGTCGAGCGCCCCGCGCACCGCCGGCGCGACCCTCGAATCCTCCACCAGCCCGGCGACGTAGGCGAACTCGCGCGGGCCGAGGACCGCCGGGTTGCGGCCGCCCGGCGTCAGCCGGCCGGCGAGGTCGGCGAGCTGGCGCAATTGCCAGACGCTGAGCGATTCGGTGAGCTTGCGATGGACGCACTGGCCGGGATCGCCGGTGAGGCCGTAGCGGACGAGCTGCGGGCCGACGAGGCTCTCCTTCGGCTTCCAATAATCGGACGCATAGCCGGCGCATCCGCCCAACGCGACGAGGAACAGGAGGGCGGAGCGGCGGACCATGATAGCGACTTCCTTCCGGGTCGGGACGAGCGGGACCTTTTCACATCGCCTTCGTCCCGTCAAAGTCCGCCAATGCGCTGGAGCCTGCCGATTCTTCTCTTCCTCGCCGGGTGCGGCGCCCGCGCCCCGGCCGGCGGCGACGAGGGCGCCGATCCCGCCGCGGGCGGCAACGACCTGCTCGGGAACCTCGCCGCGGTGAACGACTCCAACGACCCGGCGCGCCTCCAGGCGCTGATCGACCGGGCCATGCCTTCCGCGATCCCCCGGGCCAAGGACGCGGCCTATCGCAACCTGCGCGGCGGCGCGGGAGGGTCGGTCTGCGGGGAGGTCGCGCCGGCGGGGCCGAAGCGCGTCTTCCTGCCGTTCGTGATCACGCCGGACGCGCTGGCGGTGGTCGGGACGACGCCGCGCATCGCCTACGAGGACCCCAACGACTTCCTCGCCGACGCCTGGATCCGCTGGTGCGCGACGCCCGAGGAGCTGCAGAAGCTCGCGCCGACGCTTCAGAATGCCGCGCGCGCGGCGGGGCCTGCGGCCAACGAGGTCAGCGCCGCCATTCCGCCGCCGATCGACCCCTCGGTCGTTCAGGTGGATCCGCCGCCCCCGCCGCCGCCCGACCGGCCCGTGCCCGCGCCTCCGCCGGCCAAGCCCGCCCCGCCGCCGCAGATCGACAGCTTCTTCAACTCGGTCCAGCATCGCGACCGCTAGCCCGGCCGCGCCCGCGGAAAGGTTTCGTTAGCATCCATCGATTATCACAATCGCAGCGGACAGGTTCTGCGTAAAGGGTGGAAGCGGCGTGACGGAAGAAAAGGGATGCGAAGCGGGGAAGGAGGCGGCGGCCAAGGCGGCGGGGCCGGCCTCAGCCGCCCTCGAGGACGAGGCGCATCGCGCCGCCTGCCGGCGCTATGCCACGCTTGCGGGGCGCCGACGCGGGTGAAGCGCCTCGCGCCGGGAGCCGAACCCGGCTAGGCAGCGGCGATGGCCGTGCGTCCGCTCTTCCCGACCCTCTTCTACGAAGACGAGGTGGGCGATTCCGGGCTGGTCGAGGAACTCGAGCAAGCCTGCCTCGCCCTCGCCGCCGAGGACGGGGCCGGCCGGCGCTGGTCGCGCGAGCACGGCTATCGCGGCTACACCTCCTACGCGTCGCTCGACGACCTGCCGCTGCGCGACCCCCGCTTCGCCGAGCTGGTGCGCAGGCTCAACCGCCATGTCGCCGCCTTCGCCGAGGCCTGCGCCTTCGACCTGCCGCGGCGGCTGCGGCTCGACAGCCTCTGGGTGAACGTGCTGAAGCCGGGCGGCGCGCATAGCGGGCACATCCACCCGCACAGCATCGTCTCGGGCACCGTCTACGTCGCGGTGCCCCCGGGCGGGGGCGCGCTTCGGCTCGAGGACCCCCGGCTGCCGATGATGATGGCGGCGCCGGCGCGCCGCGAAGACGCACCCGAGGCGCAGCGCAGCTTCGTCTATGCCCGGCCCAGGGCGGGCTCGGTGTACCTGTGGGAGAGCTGGCTGAGGCACGAGGTCGCGGCCGGCGCCGGGCGGGGCGACCGGATCAGCATCAGCTTCAACTATCGCTGAGCGCTCAGGCGACCTTGTCGGCGTAGAGGAATCGGCCCGGCCCGAGCCGCTGGAGCACTTCCTGGAGGCTGTCGTAGCCGAGCGCGAAGCAGCCTTCCGAGCGCCCCAGCTTGCCGTGCAGGGCGACCTGCTCGGCCTCGGCATACCAGGCGCTGTGGACGACGATCGCCCGCGCCTCGGCGTTGCTGTTGGTGCCGTCGAGGCCCCTGAGGCGCAGCGAGCGGCCGTATTTGCCGGGATAATAGTCGCCGGTGACGTAGCCGCCGGCCGAGCTCGCCTCGGAGCCCACGGCGTTGGAGAAGCGCTCGAGGAAGCCGCTGTGATCCGGATCCGAGCCGCGGCCGTGGGCGACGAGATGCTTGGAGACGCGGCCGGTATTGGTCTCGAGCAGGAAGAAGCGCGCCTCGCGGGACGGGCGGCTGAAGTCGGCGATCCCGACGAGGTCGGTATGCCGGAGCGCGCCGCGATGGCGGTCGAACGAGCGGCGGGCGCGGGCGAGCAGGTCCGGTTCGATCGCCGGATCGACGACGATGTGCGGGCGCGCCGGCACCGGGGCCGCCGCGAGGCTGCGGACCGCCGGCTCGATCAGCGTGCTCGACTGGGCCGTGGTGGCGATGAAGCCGGCGCAAAGGCCGGCGCCAAGCAATTGCCTGCGCGACAGATCCATTCGGAAAAACCCCTCCGCTTCTGGCTATTTCATATAAGGAGAAGAGGGTTAGTTTTGAATGAATTGAAGCACTTAACAGACGGTTACCAACCTCCGTTCGGCGCGAGTCCGGCACGGCTGGCAGGCAAAGTGGACGACCTGGACGGGATCGGCGGGGGAGGAGCCCTCAGAGCTTCTCGGCGTAGAGGAAGCGGCCGGACCCGAGCCGGGTCATAGCCTCCGCATGGCTGACGCCGGGAAGGGCGAAGCAGCCTTCCGAGCGGCCGAGCTTGCCGAACGCCTCGACCATGCGCGGCTCTGCATACCAGGCGCTGTGGACGACGATCTGCCGCGCCAAAGCGTTGCTGTTCGACATGTCGAGGCCGGAGAGGCGCAGCGAATAGCCATATTTGCCGGTATAGGCGTCGCCGGTGAGGTAGGCGCCTTCCGAAGTCGCCTCGGAGCCCATGTCGTTCGAGAAGGTCTCGAGCCATCCGCTGTGGGCCGGATCCGAGCCGCGGCCATGGGCGACGAGATGCTCGGTGACGAAGCCGGAGCGCAGGTCGACGATGTAGAAGCGCGGATCGCGCGACGCCTTGTTGAAATCCGCGATCCCGATCACGTCGACCTGGCGAAGCAGCGAGCGATGGGCCTCGAGCGACGCGAGGGCGCGGGCCTTCAGCATCGGGTTGATGAAAGGCCGCGCCGGGGCGACGGCGGCGAACGCCCTCGCCGGCAGGGTCGCGCCCGCGGCGGCCGTTGCGGCGGCGGTCAGGAACGTCCTGCGTGTAAGCGTCACTCTCAGCCCTCCCTAAGCCTCCACTGTGGCAAAGTCGGTCCACGGCCTCAACGACCTGGGGCGCTTCGGGATGCAGCCTGGCGCGTCGATGAATCGGCTCGCCGCATCCTGTCCCGGAACCGGACGGGCACGGACGCGTAATGAAGGGAAGATGGACGGCTTCGATCGCCTCTCGCTCAAGCCCGGACTTCCGCCGATGGAGGCGAAGCTCGTGGACTCCCTTCCGGAGGGCGAGGGGTGGCAGTTCGAGCCCAAATGGGACGGCTTTCGCTGCCTGGTCTTCCGCGACGGCGGCGAGGTCCATCTCCAGTCCAAGTCGGGCAAGCCGCTCGGCCGCTACTTCCCCGAAGTGGTCGACCGGATGCTTGCGCTGCGTGCGGACCGGGTGGTGCTCGACGGCGAGCTGATCATCCCGGTCGAAGGCCATCTCTCCTTCGACGCGCTCCAGCTGCGCCTCCATCCGGCCGAGAGCCGGGTCAAGAAGCTCGCCGTCGAGACGCCGGCCCAGCTGATGCTGTTCGACCTCCTCTTCCACAAGGAGACCAGCTATCTCGCCGCGCCGCTGTCGCTGCGCCGCCAGGCGCTGGAGACGGTCTACAAGGGCGAGGCGGGGGACGATCTCCTCCTCTCGCCCGCGACGACGCGGCGAGACCTGGCGCAGGGCTGGCTCGACCATGCGGGCGGGGCGCTGGACGGGGTCGTCGCCAAGCGGCTCGACGCGCCCTACGAGGCGGGCGAGCGGGCGATGCTGAAGGTCAAGCAGATGAAGACGGCGGACTGCGTCGTCGGCGGCTTCCGCTACGCCCAGAACAGCCGCGAGGTCGGCTCGCTGCTGCTCGGCCTCTACAACGAGACGGGCAAGCTCGACCATGTCGGCTTCACCTCCGCCATTCCGGCCGAGGCGCGCGCGGCCCTCACCCGGCGGCTGGAGGGGCTGATCGAGCCGCCCGGCTTCACCGGCGACGCGCCCGGCGGCCCGAGCCGGTGGGCGACCGAGCGGACCGGCGACTGGGAGCCGCTGAGGCCCGCGCTCGTCGCCGAGGTGCGCTACGACCACGTCACCGCCCGCCGCTTCCGTCACGGCACCAAGTTCCTGCGCTGGCGTCCCGACAAGGCCCCGGAGCAGTGCCGCATGGACCAGCTCCAGCCGGAGGCGCGGCCCGCCGAGCTCGCGGCGACGCTGGGGGCGCGGGGATGAGCGGCGAGCGGATCGTCGCCGGCGTCCGGCTCTCCAGCCCCGACAAGATCCTCTATCCCGAGCAGGGCATCACCAAGGGCGACCTCGCCGATTATTATATCGCCGTCGCCGACCGGATCCTGTCCCACGTCGCGTTCCGCCCGGTGACGATGGTGCGCTGCCCGACGGGGCGGGGCACCAAATGCTTCTACCAGCGCCACGCCGGCTCTGGCGTCCCCGAGCAGCTCGGCGAAGTGACGATCCCCGGCTTCGACGAGCCCTATCTCTTCATCCGCGACCTGCCGGGCCTCGTCGCCATGGTGCAGATGGGGGTGCTCGAGATCCATCCCTGGGGCGTCACCGTCGATCGCCCCGACAAGGCCGACCGGATCATCTTCGACCTCGACCCCGACGAGGGACTCGCCTTCGCCGACGTCATCCGCGCGGCCAGGGAGGTGCGCGAGCGGCTCGCCGCCCTCGGTCTCGAAAGTTTCGTCAAGACGACGGGCGGCAAGGGGCTCCATGTCGTGGTGCCGGTCGAGCCGACCGCCGCTTGGCGCGAGGTGAAGAGCTTCGCCAAGGGGGTGTCGGCGCAGATGGCGGCCGATTCGCCCGACCGCTACCTGACCAAGGTCTCGAAGGCCGACCGGGCCGGGCGCATCTTCATCGACTATCTGCGCAACGACCCGACCTCCACCGCCGTCGCGCCTTATTCCACGCGCTCGCGCGCCGGAGCGCCGGTCGCCATGCCGCTGGCCTGGGGCCAGGTGAAAGCGGGTCTCGACCCCTGCGACTATACGGTGCGGACCGTCCCCGCCCTGATCCGCCGCCAGCGCATCGACCCCTGGAGCGCGATCTCGGCGGTGAGGCAGACGCTCCCCGACGCGCCCCGCGCCTGAGCGTCCGGACCACGGCGCGCGCCGTCGGAACCCGCGCGGAAGGTTCGATAGGTCCGGAAAGTCCGCTTCCATAGAAAGCAAAAAAAACCGGCGCTTCGTGGCGGGGGAGAGGATCCTTCGGCGGGCTCCCGCCGGGCTCGGCCGAGTGCCGCCTGGACGCAACGGATCCGGCCGCGGCCCGTTCGAAAGGGAGACCGGCCGCGCCGGCCCGGGGGGCGCTTGGGATAGATGCGAAGCGGCGGCGAATCGGTTGCGGAAGCCATGCCCTACGTCAGCACGCGAGGGAAGGTGTAGGAAAGAACCTTTTTCAGCATCTTCATGGACCGTTTACCAACCCAGGTTAGAGCCTTGCCGAATCGGAGGGGAAATGGGCAGCGGAGCGCGATCCGGCCGTGCACGGGCCGGATTCTTCATCGGAAGGGTGCCGGCGACGCTCGCCCGGCTTGCCGCCGGCCTCGCCTTGGCGGCGTCGAGCGGAGCGGCCCTTGCCGCGGAGCGCTTCTGGAGCGTCTCGGAAAGCAGCGGGCGGGTCGTCGTCACCGAGCAGGGCAAGGTGCGCCGGGCGGTCCGGGGGACGGTGATGGGTCCCGGCGCCTCGATCGCCACCGGCGCCGGCTCCAGGGCGATCATCGTGCGCGACCGCGAATATGTCGTGCTGGCGCCGCGCACGCAGCTGCGGCTTCCCGCTCCCCAAAGCCGCGCCGGGATCATCCAGATGATCGCCGATTTCGGCACCGCCTTCTTCAAGATCGACAAGCGGCCCCACCCGCATTTCGGCGTCGCCACGCCTTATTCCGCGGCGGTGGTGAAGGGCACCACCTTCCGGGTCTCGGTGGATCGCGCGGGCGCCGCGGTCGGCGTCATCGAGGGCGCCGTCCAGGTCTCCACGCGCGACGGACGCTTTCGCCAGCTCGTCGGGGCGGGGCTGAAGGCGGAGGTGTCGGCGGCGGCGCCGGACGCGCTGCGCGTCGCCGCCGATCCCGGCGCCGCCAACCCTCCCGAGGAGACCAGGCTGCTCGCCCGGGCAAGCCGGGCGGAGGCGCCCCGCGAGGCGGCCGCCTCTCCCCCGCGGGGGCAGGATTTCCCCTTCCCCACGCGGCTGCTCTCCTTCCTGGCGCTGATCGCCGGGGCTGCGGCCAGCCTCATCCTTTTCCGCAACGCCGCGCCGGCCTTCCCCGCCGCCTGGACCTCCGTGACCCAATGGGCGCGGCGCCGGCGCGAGGATGGCGACGCCTCGCCCGGCGCGGCGGAACGGCTCGAGCGGCTCGCGGCGAGGAAAGCGGACGCGCCTGCGCCTCCGGCGCGGGCACGCTCCCGATCCGCCCGACCCGCAGCCGCGCCGCCGCCGGCGGCCGCAACGGCCGTCGAGCCGCGCGAGGCCGCTCCGCCGCCGGAGCCGGAAGCCGACCTCGGCCGGCGGGCGAGCAAGCGGGCGCGGGTGCTCCTCTCGGCGACCCTGTGCACCGGCGACGGCGAACTCAAGGGGAGGCTGCGCGACATCTCCGGCAGCGGCGCGGTGGTGGAGGGGATCGAGCCGCCGCCGGTGGGCGCCGCCGTGATTCTGAGAAGCGGCGGGATATTCGCCGAGGGGGAAGTGGTCTGGGCCGCGCCGGACAAATGCGGGATCCGGTTCGACAATCCGGTCTCGGAGGCGGACCTTCCCGTCCAGAGCCCCGACGCCGCGCCCGCCTGAGCCCTTCGTCCGCGCGGCCCGACGACGCCCCCTTCGTCGCCCCGCACCCTTGCGGCGCGCGGCGGCCGCTCTATCTCGGCGGGCGAAGGAGAAACGACATGGCCGAGCGACAGGCGACCCTCGCGGGCGGATGCTTCTGGTGCACCGAGGCGGTGTTCAAGGACGTGATCGGGGTGTCGAAGGTCGAGAGCGGCTATATCGGCGGCCATGTGGCGGACCCGAGCTACAAGGCCGTGTGCGGCGGCGACACCGGCCATGCCGAGGCGATCCGGGTCACGTTCGATCCGGAAGTCATCTCCTACGGCGAGCTGCTCGACCTCTTCTTCCACACCCACGATCCGACCCAGCTCAACCGCCAGGGCAACGACGTCGGCACGCAATATCGCTCGGCCGTCTTCCCCCACGATGCGGAGCAGGAGGCGGAGGCGCGGGCGGCGATCCGGCGCGCCGCGGCCGACTGGCCGGCGCCGATCGTGACGACGATCGAGCCGCTCGGCCAATGGTATCCCGCCGAGGATTACCACCAGGATTATTGGGAGGGCGAAGGCCAGCGCAATCCTTATTGCCTCGCCGTCATCCCCCCCAAGCTCGCCAAGCTGAGGAAGAGCTACGCGCACCGCGTGAAGGGAAGTGCGACGGTCTGAGCATTACTGTCAAACCGTCGATAGGCGCGAAAATATTTTCAATATCGTTGCATCAGTGTTGCAAACGGGCGCCGCCGCATAGAAATAGCGCCGGGCAGCAAGGACTTATCGCGGCCTTGCTCTTGCCTTGACGTGCCCTCCTCGGCCAGCTTTCGCGCCGCGAGTCGTGCAACAAGCGGCTCTTCAGAGGGGGACTTATGAACAGGATCTACTTCACGGCGCTTGCCGGCGCTGCGCTCATGCTCACGCCGTCCATCGCCGGGGCACAGGCGGCGCCGGCGGTCATCGCCGCGCCGGCCACGACCAACGCCATGCTCCGGGTCGGCACCGAGGTTCCGCTGCGCCTGTCGGAGGAGCTCACCACAAAGGGCAAGAAGCTGCGCGTCGGCCAGCGTTTCCGGATGGAGACGGCGGAGCCGGTGATGGTGCAGGGCGTGACGGTGATACCGGTCGGCAGCCCCGCGGTGGGCGAGATCACCGACGTGCGCAACAAGGGCATGTGGGGCAAGTCGGGCCATCTCGGCGCGCGAATCCTCTACGTCACGGTGAACGGCCGCCAGATCCGCCTCAGCGGCCAGTTCGACGACAAGGGCGTCGCCGGCGGCGTCGGCGCGGTCGCGGTCTCGGCAGTGGTCTTCCTTCCAGCCGGCTTCTTCATGACGGGAACGAGCGCCAAGGTCCCCGCCGGGGCGATGGTGAAGGGCTTCGTCGACGAGGACGTGCAGCTGGCGATCGCCGCCGAGGCCCCGGCGCCTCTCACGGTCGTACCGGCGAGCGCGCCGATGGCGACCACCGCCACCCCCGCCGAAGCCGCCGCCTCCGCGAAGGTCCAGGCCGCGACCCAGCCGGCGCCCCAGCCGCATTAAGGAGAAGATCGTATGAAGCTCTTGAAACTCGCGTCGGCCGCCCTGCTGGTCTCGGTCCTGTCGGCTCAGCCGGCGACGGCCAAGAAGCCGGAAAAGGCCTATGTCGTCGTCAACGAGGAGGTCGGCGTGCCGGTCTTCCCGCACGACATCACCGACCGCCCCTACGAGGTGATCGGCGAGGTGAAGGCCGGCGTGCGCAAGGCGACCGTGTTCAGCAAGGAAGCCTCGCAGAAGAAGATCTATCGCGAGCTTTGGGAGCGGGCGCGCAAGCTCGGCGCCGACGCGGTGATCAACGCCACCTACGGCGATTCGCACGTCTCGGCGATGAGCTGGGGCAAGACCAACGCCACCGGCACGGCGATCCGGTTCAAGCCGGTCCCGGCCGGCCAGTAAGCGCGGCGGGGGGGCCGGCCGCCGTGCCGGCCGCCTCCCCCGCGTCCGGAGGGGGATCATGACCAGGAAGCATGGGGCCGCGCTGATGCTCGCGGCCTGCCTCGCGGCGCCGGTCCAGGCGCAGCCCGCCCAGGCTCCGGCGGACGCCCCGGCGCCTGCGGCCCAGCCACAGCTCGTCGTCGCGCCGCCCGCCCCGCCTCCCGGCGCCGCCGGCGGGCTGCTGGTGCCCAAGGACACGATGGTGCGCCTGATGGTGCTGAACGAGGTCAACACCCACGACGCCAAGCCGGGAAGCCGCTTCGTCCTGCGGGTGGACGAGAACGTCACCGTCGACGGCACGGTCGTGATTCCGGTCGGCGCCAAGGCCTGGGGCGAAGTGACCAGCGTCAAGGAGAATGCCGCGGGCGGCAAGGCCGGGGCGATCGGCGCCAGGCTGCTCTACGTCCAGGCGGGCGACGAGCAGCTCGCCCTCTCCGGCGAGGAAAGGTCGAAGGGCAGCAAGGGCGGCGACCGAGTCGCCCTCGCGGTCGTCGGCTTCGGCATCTTCGGCCTGCTCGCCCGGGGCACGCAGGGCAAGCTCAAGGCCGGCTTCATCTTCAACGGCTATCTGGCCGAGGATCGCCTGTTCGACGCGGCCGCCGGCAGGTTCCTGCCGCCGTCCGCCGACCCCGCCCCGGCCGCCGCCGCGGCGCAGTGATCCCGCTCCGGATCGCCGCCGCCGCGGCCGGCCTGCTGCTCGTTGCTCCGGCCGCGGCGCAGCCGCCCGAGGTGCCGCCCCCGCCGCTGCCCGCGCCTTCCGGGCCGGTCCTCAAGGCGGGGACTCGCGTGCCGATGCGCACCCGCGAGCCGCTGAGCTCCAAGACGGCCCGGCAGGGGCAGCGCTTCGACCTCGAGGTGACGGAGCCGGTGCTGGTCGACGGCCTCGTGGTCGTGCCCTTGGGCGCCCGCGGCGTCGGCGAGGTGCGGCGGGTGGTCGAGAAGGGGATGTTCGGCAAGGCGGGCAAGATCGAGGTGCAGCTGCTGTTCGTCGAGGCGGGCGGGACGCGCATCCGCCTCGGCGGCCGGGCCAAGGACAAGGGCGCCTCCGGCGCGGCGGCCGTGGCGATCGGCCTGCCGCTGGTCGGCATCTCCTCGGCCTTCGTCAGCGGCACGAGCGCCAGGATCCCGGCCGGGACTCCGATCGACGGCTACGTCTACCAGGACCTGCCGCTGCGCCCCGCGGCGTGACCCGCCTCAACCCTCCATCTTGGAGAGGGCGAAGGCGGCGAGGAAGCCGGCGACGGCGATGAGGCCCGCGAAATCGTGCGTGCCCTCGAAGGCCTCGGGGACCATCGTGTCGACGATCATCGCGAGGATCGCGCCGGCCGCGATCGACTGGACCGCGGCGATCCAGCCCAGGTCAAGCCCGGCGAAGGCGACGTAGCCGAACCAGGAGGAGAGGCCGGCGCTGAGCGCGATCGCGCTCCAGAGAAGGAAGACGGAGCGGGCGCTCCTGCCTTCGGCCTTCATCCCGGCGGCGCTCGACAGGCCCTCGGGAAGGTTGGAGAGGAAGACGGCGATCACCGCGACGAGGCCGACGGCGCCGCCGCGAAGCAGGCTGACTCCGATGACGATCGATTCGGGAATGCCGTCGAGGAGCGCGCCCATGGCCAGGGCCGCGCCGTTGTCGCCGCCCTGGGCCCCCTCGCCGCGGACCTGCTTGTCGGAGCGCTTGCGGTGGCGGGCGCCGCGCAGGGCAAGCAGCCAGTTGCAGGCGGTGTAGACGGCGGCGCCGCCGAGGAAGCCGCCGCCGACCGGGAGGAAGCCGCCGTGCCGCCACGCCTCGTCCATCAGCTCGAACGAGAGGGCCGAGATGAGGACTCCTGCGCCGAACGCCATGATGGCGGCGACGGTGCGACGGGACAGGCTGACGAACCAGCCGACCAGCGCGCCGATCAGCAGCGCCGAGCCGCTGAGAAGGCCCCACAGGCCGGCCTGGAGCGCCATCGGCACGGTCAGGCGGGCCTCGGCGCGGCGGCGCGGCGAAGGCGGTCTGCGATGGCGAGGCCGATCCCCTCGGCGGGGACCGGGGCGACGGCGATGCGGGGCTTCGAGGAGGCGTCGGCGCGATGCAGCGCGGCGAAGAGCCGGGACGCCGCTTCCTCGGGATCGGCCGTGGGGCTGAGATTGTCGTCCGCCTGCATCGCGCCGTAACCGATGAACCACTCGTCGGGGTCCGCGCGCGAGGCGTCGAGGCGCAGCGGCTTGGACGGGGCGTAGTGGCTGGCCATCATCCCGGGGGATTCGATGCCCTCCCGGCCGGGCGGGGAGGCGAGGGCGTCCGCAATGGCCACCGGCCCGGGCCGGAGCAGCCTCAGCCCGCCCGCCTCGACCTTGACGATGGTGGATTCGAGGCCGCGCCGGGTCTCGCCCCCGTCGATGACGAGGGGGATCCGGCCGCGAAGCGTCTTCAGGACGTGCGCCGCGCAGGTCGGGCTGATCCCGCCGCTGGCATTGGCCGAGGGGGCGGCCAGGGGCCGGCCACAGGCGCGCAGGAGGTCCTGCATCGCCGGGTGGGCCGGGCTGCGCAGGGCGACGGTGTCGAGCCCGGCGGTCACCGCCGGGGCGATGCCGGCCCCCGGGCGGAGCGGCACGACGAGGGTGAGGGGCCCCGGCCACCAGCGGCGCGCCAGGGCGCGGGCGACGTCGTCGAAGACGCCGACCGCCTCCGCCTCGTCCAGCCCGCCGACGTGGACGATGAGCGGGTTGAAGGAAGGGCGGCCCTTGGCCGCGAAGACGCGGGCGACCGCGGCGGCGGAGGCGGCGTCGGCGGCGAGGCCGTACACCGTCTCGGTCGGCACCGCGACCGGCTCCCCGGCAAGCACCCGCCGCGCCGCCTCGGCGATCGCCGCCTCGCCATAAGGCAGGACCTCGGTGTCGAGCGGCTCGGTTTGCGGGGGCATGGCCGCGCGCTATAGCGACGCGAACGCTCCCGCACCATCAGGCCCGCCTCCATGACCTATACGCCGCCCGTCGAAGAGCAGAAGTTCGTGCTGCGGCACATCGCCGGCATCGGCGCGCTGGCAGGCCACGCGCGGTTCGCCGAGGCGAGCGAGGAGGTGGTCGACGCCATCGTCGAGGGGGCGGGCGCCTTCGCGGCGGGCGCGTTCGCGCCGCTCAGCCGCGCGGGGGATTCGGAAGGGGCGAGATGGACCCCCGCCGGAGTCGTGATGCCCGCCGGCTTCAAGGAAGCCTATCGCGGCTATGTGGAAGGGGGCTGGGGAACGCTGGCCGGGCCGCCGGAACAGGGGGGCCAGGGGCTGCCGCTGAGCCTCGCCACCGTGGTGATGGAGGATCTCGGCTCGGCGAACATGGGCTTCTCGCTGATCATGATGCTGACGCCGGGCGCGGTCGAGGCGCTGAAGCATCACGGCTCGCCCGAGCTTCAGGCCGAATGGCTGCCCAGGCTGGTGACCGGCGAATGGTCGGGGACGATGAACCTCACCGAGCCGCAGGCGGGCTCCGACGTCGGCGCCCTCAAGACTCGGGCCGAGCCGGTGGGAGACGGGCGCTGGCGGATCAGCGGCACCAAGATCTTCATCACCTTCGGCGACCACGATCTGACCGAGAACATCGTCCACCTGGTGCTCGCCCGAACGCCCGACGCGCCGCCGGGGACGCGCGGCATCTCGCTGTTCCTGGTGCCCAAGGTGCTGCCGGACGGGACTCCCAACGACCTGCGCTGCGTGTCGATCGAGCACAAGCTCGGCATCCACGCCTCGCCGACCTGCGTCATGTCCTATGGCGACGAGGGACGGTGCATGGGCTGGCTGATCGGCGAGGAGCAGGGCGGCATGCGGGCGATGTTCACGATGATGAACAACGCCCGCCTCAACGTCGGCCTGCAGGGCGTGTCGGTGGCGGAGCGCGCGACCCAGGCGGCGCTCGCCTACGCGGTGCAGCGGGTGCAGGGCGTGCGCGAGGGCCGGCCCGCCGCGATCGTCGAGCATCCCGACGTGCGGCGGATGCTGCTGAGGATGAAGGCGCTGACCCAGGCGGCGCGGGCGCTCGCTTACTACACCGCCGGAATGACCGACCGCGCCTGCCTCGGCGAGCGAGAGGCGCAGGCGCGGGCGGACCTGCTGACCCCGCTCGTCAAGGCCTATGGCACGGACGTGGGGGTGGAGGTCGCCAGCCTGGGCGTCCAGGTCCATGGCGGCATGGGCTACATAGAGGAGACGGGCGCGGCGCAGCATTATCGCGACGCGAGGATCTCGCCCATCTACGAGGGCACGAACGGCATACAGGCGGCGGACCTCGTCGGCCGCAAGATGGGGCTGGAAGGCGGCGCCGTGCTCGAGCGGCTGCTTGCGGACATCGCGGCGGAGGCCGAGGGCCCGCTCTCCGAGCTCGGCGAGGCGTGCGGGCGCGTCGCGGCGCGGCTCGCGGCGGCGGCGCCGGACGACCGGCTCGCCGGCTCCTATCCCTTCCTCAATATGCTGTCGGTCGCGGTGGCGGGCTGGCTGATGCGCCGCAGCCTCGCCGCGCTGGACGGCGCGGACGTCTCCCCCGCCTTTCGCGAGGGGAAGAGCGCCGCGGCGCGTTATTATCTGGAGCAGGCGGTGCCGGAGGCGCTGGGGCTGGAAGCGCAGGCCCTCGCCGGGGCGGAGCTGCTCTATTCGGTGAGCGTGGAGGCGCTGGGGGCCTAGCGACGGACGCTTGCGACCGCTGGGCGGCGACGTCGTGCCGCTTGCCTTAGACCATCACTTGCTTCGCCTCGCGGCGGCCGACCTGGCGGTAGATCCGGGGCCCGAGGTCGAGGCGGAAGGGGCCCATCTTGGCCGAGGGAGTCGCCGCTTCGCGGCCGACCAGCCAGGAGCGCGAGGAGCGGCCGCCGCCGCCCTCCCAGTCGTAGGCGACGTTGATCGCCACCACCGGCACGAAGATGGTTCGGCCCTGAATCTCGATCGCCCTCACCTCCGCCTTGGGCATGCCGATCGCGCTGGTCAGGCGCAGCTCCTCGCCCGCCGGGATGGTGACGTGGGGCGAGCCGCTATGGGCATGGATCGGGCCGCCGAAGAAGTCGGCGATGTCGGGCTCCGCGCTCGCGTTGAACATCCGGGCGTCGATCCGGATGTTGCGCGCCGTCGCCGCCCCGGCGTTGCGGAGCACCAGCTCGTAATTGACCACCGTCTCGTTCTCCGTGGCGGCGGCGCGCTCGGGGACGATGTCGATCTCCAGCCAGGCGCGGGGAGCGGGCTCCTCCGCGGGAAGGGGCTCCGCGACCGCGACCGCGACCGCGGCCGGCGCGGCCGGCGCCGCCGCCGGCTCGTCCGGAATGGGGGCCGCGCCGTCGAACAGGGCGCCGCCGAGGCCGCGGCTGCCGGCGGCCTCTTGCCCGGCGAGGCCGCGGCGCCGGCGCAGGAAGAGAAAGGCGCCGAGCGCGAGAAGGACCGGCACGCCGAGCAGCCAGAGCGTCCACCCCGAGCCCTCGGACGCGGCGGAAGGGCGGGCGGCCGGCGCCGGCGCCGGCGCCATGGGCGGCGGCACCGGGACATGGACGGTCTCGGCGGCAGCCGCAGGGGGCGGCGCGGCGGCGGCGGGCGGACTTTCGGCCGCGGCGGGTGGCGGCGCGGCATTGCGCGGCGCGGCTCGGGCGCTCGAGGCGGGGGAGCTCGAGACCGGGGCGTCGCGCCGGGTGGAGGGCGCGTCGCGCCTTGCGGCCGGCGCGGGGGCCGGCGTTGTCCCCGTGGAAGCGGGACGCGTCGCGGCGGGCGCCGGCGCGGCCGGCGCGGGGGCCGGGGCCTGGCTGGGGGGCGTCGTGCGCTCGCCCGGCAGCTGGAAATCCTTGAGCTGCGGCGGGCCGACCGTGTTCGTCTCCTGCGCGAGCGCGGCGGAGGCGGCGAGGACGAGCGAGGCGAGAGCGGCGACCCGGAAGCCGCGGCGAGATCCATTCAACATGTCGGCGGAAGCTTTCTTTGCCCGCTTCGCCTTATCCCGTCCGCCGCCGCCAAGTCCAGCAAGGGGAGGCCGGAACGCTCCGCACGCGCGCCATTCCGCGCCGTCGCGGCCCCGGAGCGGCGAGCCGAGGCTGGCGCCGCCCCGCGCCTTCCCCTATGTCGCTGCCATAGCTCGACAAACCGGCGCCGCCCGGGCGGGGAAACATTGATGAAGCGCATCCTGGCGGCCGTCTTCCTGGCGGGCCTCGCCCCGTCCGCCGCGGCGGCCCCGGCCGCACCACCGGCCGCTTCCGCCGATCTTCCGGCCGATCCCGCGGTCCGCTTCGGCACCCTGCCCAACGGGCTTCGCTTCGCGGTGATGCGCAACGCGACGCCGAAGGGCGAGGCCTCGCTGCGCCTGCGCATCGCCGCGGGGTCGCTCGCCGAGGAGGAGGACCAGCGCGGGCTGGCGCATTTCATCGAGCATATGGTTCTGAACGGCACCCGCCACGTGCCGGAAGGCGAGTTCGTCCGGCGGCTCGAGCGCGAAGGGCTGAAGTTCGGGCCCGACACGAACGCGAGCACGACCTTCGAGCAGACCGTCTACATGCTCGACGTGCCGCAGGCCGATGCCGGCAAGCTCGACACGGCGCTCTACCTGCTGCGCGAGGTGGCGGGCGAGGCGACGCTCGATCCCGCCGCCATCGACCGCGAGCGGGGCGTCATCCTCTCAGAGGAGCGGACCCGCGCCGGTCCCGCCTATCGCGTGCTGGTCGACGAGATCGGCTACCTGTTCCGTGGCGACCTGCTCGCGAAGCGGCTGCCGATCGGCGACACCGGGGTGGTGAGGACGGCGCCGCGCGACCGCTTCGCCGATTTCTATCGCCGCTACTACCGGCCCGAGCGGGCGATGCTGGTCGCGGTCGGCGATTTCGATCCGGCGGCGATGGAAGCGAGGATCAGGCTGCGGTTCGGCGACTGGAAGGGGAGGGGCGCGGCGGGGCGCGAGCCGCCTCCGCCGGTCATCCCCCGTCGCGGCGCGGAGAGCCGGGTGCTGATCGAGCCCGGCGGGCAGAACCGGGTCAGCATCGCCTGGCTGCGCCCGCACGATCCCCGGCCCGACAGCCGCGCGCTTCGGCGCGAGCGGCTGGTCGAGCGGCTCGCCCTCATCATCCTCAACCGCCGCCTCGAGCGGCTCGCGACCGGCGACGATCCGCCCTTCCTCGCCGC
The DNA here is from genome assembly GCA_019232625.1 of Alphaproteobacteria bacterium. Taxonomy (GTDB): domain Bacteria; phylum Pseudomonadota; class Alphaproteobacteria; order Sphingomonadales; family Sphingomonadaceae; genus Allosphingosinicella. Next base: position 68,206 of record JAFANP010000035.1, read on the forward strand.
CGGCGCCTCGATCGACGAGCAGGCGGAGCGGGCGAGGGTCGTCCAGCTTGCCGCCCTCGCCGAGCCGGGCGCCTGGAGCCGGGCGCTTGCGGCCGTCGAGCAGGAGGCGCGCCGGGCGGCGGAGCACGGCTTCGGCCAGGCCGAGCTCGACCGCGAGGTCACCGAGATCCGCGCGCGGCTGGCGGCCGCCGTCGCCGGCGCCGCGACCCGGTCGACGCCCGGGCTTGCGCAAGGGCTGGTCGCCGCCGCCAACGAGGCGGAGGTGTTCACCGCGCCCGAAACCAACCTCGCCTTGTTCGACGCGGCGGTGAAGGACCTGAAGGCGGCCGACGTCGCGGCGGCCCTGCCCCGGCTTTTCGGCGGGGAGGGCCCGCTCCTCTATCTCACCAGCACCGTTCCGCTGGCGCAAGGCGAGGCTGCGCTCGCCGCCGCCTACGACAAGTCCCGCGCGACGCCCGTGGCGGCGGCCGGAAGCGAGCAGGCGAAGGCCTGGCCGTATCGGGGCTTCGGCGCACCGGGCGCGGTGACCGAGCGGCGGGAGATTGCGGGCCTCGGCACGGTCGCGGTGCGCTTCGCCAACGGCGTCCGGCTCCTCGTCAAGCGCACCGACTTCAAGAAGAACCAGATCCTCGTCGCCGTGCGCTACGGCGGCGGCCAGCTCGACCTTCCCCGCGACCGGGACAATCCGCTCTGGGCGTTCGGCTCCGCCTTCGCCGCGGGCGGCCTCGGCCGGCTGACCGAGGACGAGATGAAGCAGGCCCTGGCGGGGACGGTCTACTCGATCGGCGCCGGGGTCGATTCGGACGCCTTCACGCTCGCCGGCGGCACCCGCCCGGCCGACTTCGAGCGGCAGATGCAGCTGCTCGCCGCCTTCGTCGCCGACCCGGGCTGGCGCCCGACCGGCTGGGAGCGGCTGCGCCGCTACGCGCCGACGCTGCACGAGCAGATGGAGGCGACGCCGGGAGGAGTCTTCCAGCGCGACGTCGCGGCCCTGCTGCGCTCGGGCGACCGGCGCTGGGCGACCCCTTCGCGCGAGGCGATGGCGGCGAGCGGCATCGCCGATGCCCGCGCATTGGTGGGGCCGGCGCTGGCGAGGGGGCCGATCGAGGTCGTCGTCGTCGGCGACGTGACGGTGGAAGAGGCGATTCGCCAGACGGCGGCGACGTTCGGGGCGCTGCCCGCCCGTGCAGCGACGCCCGGCGATCCGGCGGCGCGGCAGGTCCGCTTCCCCGAGCCGGCGCTCGTCACGCGCACCCACAAGGGACGCGCCGACCAGGGCCTCGCCTTCATCGCCTGGCCGACGGCCGATTTCTACGCGGACACCCGTCGCGCCCGGACGCTCAACCTCCTCGGCCAGGTGATGCAGCTTCGCCTCACCGACGAGATACGCGAGAAGCAGGCGACGACCTACAGCCCCTCGGCCGGCCACGCGCCCTCCGACACCTTCCCCGGCTACGGCTATCTCTCGGCCTCGATCGAGGCGCCGCCGGAGAAGCTTGGCGGATTCTTCGCGGACGCGCTGAAGATCGCCGCCGATCTTCGCAACCGGGCGGTCGGCCCGGACGAGCTGGAGCGGGCGCGGCGGCCGCTGGTCGACAATCTGGAGCGCCAGCAGGCGGGCAACGGCTGGTGGCTCTCCCAGCTGCCCGGCGCCGCCGACCGTCCCGAGCGGGCGGAGAGCCTGCGCAACGCGCTCGCCCAATATCGTTCGATCACCGCGGCGGAGCTGCGCGAGGCGGCCCGGCAATATCTGCTGGAGGCGCGGGCGTGGCGGTTCGAGGCGCTGCCGGAGCGAGCCGACGCGCGATAGGGCGGTCGAGCCGCCGACCCGCTCGCCAGCAACCGCAAATGGGGACAACCACAAATGGGGACAGTAACTATTTTCCGGCACAGGCCGGAGAGGCGCTCCGCGCTTCCGGGAAAATAGTTACTGTCCCCATTTTACAGGCCCGGTTTTCCTGGACGGTTGTCGCAGGCGCGGCGGCATGCCACCATCCCTTCATGGGGATGGCGCGGACGGCGGGCGACGGCGGCGAGCCGGGAGCGGGACGGTGATCCAGGGCGCGTTCCAGCACCGTTCGGGCCGGATCATCGCCTTCGGGCGCGCCGTGCTCGCCCTCTTCTTCCTGGTCATCCTGTGGGCGGACCGGACGCAGCCTATCTTGTCGCCGGGGCAGACCTACGCCTTCCTCGGCGCCTACGCGGTGGCGGCGATCGGCTATCTCGTCCTCACCTGGGACAATTGGTGGCTGGAGACGCGGCTGGCGGCGCCGGCGCACGTCGTCGACCTTCTGGTCTTCACCAGTCTCAACTACGTGACCCAGGGCTATACCAGCCCCTTCTTCACCTTCTTCGTCTTCCTGCTGCTCTCCGCCTCCATCCGCTGGGGCTGGCGCGAGACGGCGGCGACCGCGCTCGCCATCATCCTCCTCTACCTCGTCGAGGGGATGAGCGCCTCCACCTGGGGCACCGAGCAATTCGACCTCGGCCGCTTCCTGATCCGCAGCTCCTACCTTCTCGTCCTCTCCTCGATGCTCATCCTATGGTTCGCCTCCAACCAGCGCGCGGCGCGGCCCCTCGCCGGGCCGGAGCCGCACGAGCCCGGGCCGGCGGAGCGCCACGACATGAAGCCGCTGCTCGCTTATGCCGCGGAGCGGTTCGGCAGCCGCCGGGCGGTGCTCCGCTGGTCGGAGAGCGAGGAGCCGTGGACCTATGTGGCGCGGCTCGACGGCGACGAGTTCCGCCAGCAGCGCTGCGATCCGGAGAGCTTCGAGCCGCTGGTGGCGGCGGAAGCGGGGCAGGGCGTGCTGCTCTTCGACCAGGCCAGGGGGCGGGCGCTGACCCGCGCCGGCCGCCACAAGCGCTCCCTGCGCACGCCGCAACCGCTCCACCCGCAGTTCGCGCAGCGCTTCGGGGTGGACGGCGGGCTGCGCATCCCGGTCCGCTCGAGCCAGATCGAGGGCGACCTGTTCGTGCTCGACGTGGCCGGCCTCTGCTCCGACGACCTGGTCATCGCGGAAGAGACGGGGGACCGCATCTCGGCGTCCCTCGACCATGTCGAGCTGTTCCAGGCGACGGACGAGGCGGCGGCGATGCGCGCGCGCCTGTCGCTGGCCCGCGACATCCACGACAGCGTCGTCCAGTTCCTCGCCGGCCTGACGCTGCGGATGGAGGGGCTGCGCAAGTCGGCGCGGATGGGCCGCGATCTCGAGAAGGAGATAGACGATCTCCAGCGCGAGCTGTCGCGCGAGCAGCAGGATCTGCGGCGCTTCATCGCCGAGCTGCGCGGCGGCGTTTCCCCGCCGCGGGTCGACCTGCCGCTGGGCCTGGCCGAGCTCGCGGGCCGGCTCGGCCGGCAATGGGGCATCGCCTGTCGGGTCGAGAGCGGCCCGGAAGGGATAGAGGTGCCGGCGGCGCTGGAGCGGGACCTGGAGCAGATCGTCCGGGAGGCCGTGGCGAACGCCGTCCGCCACGGCCGGGCGACCGAGGTTGAAGCGGGCCTCGCCCGCCGCAACGGCACGATCGAGCTCGCCATCGTCGACAACGGGCAGGGCTTGCCCGACCGGGGCGTGTTCACCGGCGAGGAGCTGGACGCACGCCGCATCGGGCCGAAGTCGCTGTTCGAGCGGGTGCAGAGCCTGGGCGGGCGGCTCCGTCTCGCCTCCGCCCCGACCGGCACCAGCCTTCTGATCACCTTGCCCATGGCGGAGGACTGAGTGAAGCGCATCCTGATCGCCGACGACCATCCGATCATCGTCTCCGGGCTGGAGGCGATCCTCTCCGACAGCAATTACGAGGTGATCGGCTCGGTCGGCGACGGGCGCGCCGTCATCCCCGCGGTCGATTCGCAGGAGCCCGACCTGCTGCTGCTCGACGTCAGCATGCCCGGCCTCAGCGGCGTCGCAGTGCTGCGCAACCTCAGCGCGCGGGGGACGCGGCTGCCGGTGATCCTGCTCACCGCCGGCCTCGACGACGCCGAGCTGCTCGAGGCTGTGCGGCTCGGGGTGGAAGGCATCGTCCTCAAGGAAGGCGCGCACGCGCAGCTCATCCAGTGCCTCGACGCGGTGGCCGCGGGCGGCCGCTGGATCGACCAGCCGCTGCTTCAGCGCGCGCTGGATCTCAGCATGGCGGGCGGCCCTCGGGATCCGCTCGAAAGCCTCAACACGCGCGAGCGGGCGATCGCCGAGCTCGTCCAGCAGGGCATGCGCAACCGAGAGATCGCCGGCCGCCTCGGGATGAACGAGGGGACGGTGAAGGTCTATCTCCACCGCATCTACCGCAAGCTCGGCATCGGCAGCCGAACGGAGCTGGCGATTCATACCCGGCGCTAGGCGCCGGGGGCATTTCCATCCCCGGAGCGCGGCAAGACCTGGCGCGGTAACTTTGTACGTTGCGCCATGTAGTCCCGCGCATCGGACCGTGTAACCAAAGTTACAGATCGTGCATCGGCTGTAATCAAACTGTGATCCTCGCGCCACATGGGCCGGAGCTAATCGCTCCGATGTGGAGCTATTCCTTGTTCGCTCCGGGTTTTCCTCAACAAGAGGAGCGCAACGGGCCGGGGGGCTCGCCAGAATCGTCAGTCAAGCGGCGCGCAAGGCGTGCCCAAGGGGGATCAATGTCGAATCGCTTCCAAGGCAAGTTGCTGCTGTCCACGTCGCTCGCCGCCTGCATGGCCTTCGCCGCGACCCCGGCCGCGGCGCAGGTGGCGGAGCCCGCCGAGGGCTCGCCCGACGTCGCCGCGAACAGCAATGCGTCGAGCGACGGAGACGCGATCGTCGTCACCGGTTCGCGCATCGCCCGGCCGGACCTCCAGATTTCGAGCCCGGTGAACGTCGTCGGGCAGGAGGAAATCCAGCTCCGCCAGCCGAACACCGCGGAAGAGCTGCTGCGCGACCTGCCGTCCGTCCGCCCGTCGCTCGGGCCGGGGGTCAACAACGGCAGCGACGGCTCGGCGAGCATCAACCTGCGCGGCATCGGCGAGAACCGCACCCTCGTCCTCCTCGACGGCCGCAGGATCGTTCCCTTCGGCCTCGACATCGTCACCGACCTCAACACCATTCCCGTCGCGCTCGTGGAGCGCGTCGACGTGGTGACCGGCGGCGCCTCGTCGGTCTACGGCGCCGACGCCGTCGCGGGCGTCGTCAACTTCATCACCCGCCGCAACTTCAGCGGCATGGACCTCAGCGGCTCCTACCGCGTGTCGGAGCGGGGCGACGCCGTGCAATATCGCGGCGACCTGACCCTCGGCGCCAACCTGGCGGACGGCCGCGGCAACGCCGTCCTCTCGATCGGCTACCAGAACCGCAACCCGCTGCTTCACACCCAGCGCGCGATCAGCGCCTTCCCGATCAGCTCGGCCAACGGCCAGTTCTCGGGCTCGCTCGCCTCGGTCCCCACCATCTTCACCTCGCCGACCAACGCCCAGCTCGGCCTCGCGAACAACGGCTTCGGCGCCGCCTTCGACCCCAATACCGGCCTGTTCCGCGCCGGCGTCCAGTCGGACACGTTCAACACCAACATCGGCACCTATTTCCAGACGCCGCTCGAGCGGTTCAACGTCTATGCGGCCGCCCATTACGAGGTGACGCCCGGCATCGAATTCTACACGACCGGCATGTTCACCCGGAACAAGGCGCTGATCCAGCTCGCCTCCTCGGCGACCTTCACCAACACCTACCAGCTGTCGCTCAACAACCCCTATCTGCCCGTCGGCGCGCGCAACCAGCTGTGCGCCGCCCGCAGCATCTCGGCCGCCAATTGCGCCGCCGCGGCGGCGGTGCGGGGCGGCGCCGGCACGCCCGGCTATATCGAGATCCCGGTCATCGCCCAGCGCCGGTTCGTCGAATACGGGCCGCGCGGCAATCCCGTCGAATCGACGATGTTCCAGGTCCAGGCCGGCTTCCGAGGCAACATCGCCCCCAACGTCCGCTACGACCTCTCGGCGCAATATGGCGAGACCAACCAGGATCAGTCGCGCGAGAATTGGGGATCGTTCAGCCGCGTCCAGCAGGCGCTGCGCGCCTATCGCGACGCCGCCGGCAACCCGGTCTGCACCGACGCGACGAACGGCTGCGTCCCGCTCAACCTCTTCGGGCCCGCCGGAAGCATCACTCCGGCGATGATCGGCTTCTTCGACCTCGACGCGCGCATCCGGCGCGTCGTCAAGCAGAGCGTCGTCACGGGTTCCGTCTCCGGCGACCTGTTCAACATCCAGAGCCCGCTTGCAGCGAGCAAGGTCGGCTTCGCCGTCGGCGCCGAGTATCGCAAGATCTCGGCCCGCGGCCTGCCCGACGCCCCGTCGCAGGTGCAGGGCGAGGTGCTCGGCACCGGCGCCCGGACGCCGCCGGACTTCGGCCAGTTCAACGTCAAGGAAGCGTTCGGCGAGCTCATCATCCCGCTGATCGAGAACAGCTTCATCTACAATGCGAGCCTCGAGGCGGGCATCCGCTATTCGGACTATTCGACGACCGGCACCAGCACGACCTGGAAGGCGGGCGGGACGATCACGCCGATCCGCGGGTTCAAGTTCCGCGGCATGTACCAACGCGCCGTCCGCTCGCCCAACATCCTCGAGCTGTTCCAGTCGGCGGTCCAGGGCCTCGGCAACCTTGCCGTCGATCCGTGCGCCGGCGCCAACCCGACCGCGTCCCGCACCTTGTGCGAGGGGACCGGCGCACCGGCCGGGACGTACGGCTCCATCTCGCAGCCCTCGTCGAGCCAGATCAACGTCACGACGCAGGGCAACCCCAATCTCGACGTCGAGAAGGCCCGCACCTACACGCTGGGCGCGGTGTTCACGCCCGACTTCGTGCCGGGGCTGGCGCTCACCGTCGACTATTTCAACATCGTCGTGAAGAACGCCATCACCCAGCCGGCCCAGGGCGACATCCTCAACGGCTGCTACTCGGCCTCGCTCAACCCGTCGCAGACGCTGAACGCCTTCTGCGCCCTGATCGGACGCAACCCGCTCAACGGGTCGCTGAACGGCGCGGGCGACACGCCCGGCGTCATCACCGGCTATTCGAACCTCGGCCAGATCGAGACGGCGGGCGTCGACGTCGGCGTCACCTACCGGCTCGACCTCGCCCATCTCGGGGTCGGCGGAAACCCGGGCACGCTGCGCTTCGGCTTCAACGGCACGTGGCTGGACTATTACCACTTCCAGGCCAACCCGAACTCGATCAACCGCAACTGCACCGGCTATTACAGCACCAACTGCACCAATCCGCGCGCCAAGTGGAAGTGGAACGGCCGGGTCACCTACTCGACCGGCCCGGTCGACCTGTCGCTGCTCTGGAACCACGTCTCGTCGGTCAGGCTCGAGCCGTTCCTGGCGGCGGCGGTGCAGCCGCTGCGCACGCCGCAGCCCGGCGGCCCGAACCCGAGCACGGTGTTCGACGCCTTCGAGCGGATCAAGGCGTTCAACTATTTCGACCTGACCGCCCGGTTCATGCCTTCCGAGCATCTCGAGCTGACGCTGACGGTGGAGAACCTGTTCGACAAGAAGCCGCCCCTGGTCGGCGCCAACGTCGGCGGCACCGCCTACAACAGCGGCAACACCTTCCCGACCATCTACGATCCGATCGGCCGCGCCTTCACCATGGGTGCGCGCCTCAAGTTCTAAGCCGAGCCAAAGCCGGCGCGATACGTCCCTGTCGCGCCGGTACTGCGAGGGCCGCCCGGAGGGGGATTACCGGGCGGCCCTCTTTTTCGTCAGTCGCCGCTGAAGACCGGCCGGCCGACGTCGCCCTGGCCGACGGTGCGCCCGGCCATCTCCAGCATGCGGTCGAGCGACGTCTTCGCGGCAAGGCGGAGATCTTCGGGCAGCTCGATGCGCGGCTCGAGGTCGCGCAGCGCGACGTAGAGCTTCTCCATCGTGTTGAGCGCCATGTAGGGGCACATGTTGCAGTTGCAGTTCCCGTCCGCCCCCGGCGCGCCGATGAAGATCTTGTGGGGCGCGGCCTTCTCCATCTGGTGGATGATGTGCGGCTCGGTGGCGACGATCATGACGTCGGACGGCGAGGAGAGGGCGTAATCGAGGATCGCCCGGGTGGAGCCGACGAGGTCCGCATGGTCGAGTATGTGGCCCGGGCATTCGGGATGGGCGAGCACCGGGGCGCCGGGGTGCTGCGCCTTGAGCTTCAGCAGCTCGGTCTCCGAAAAGGCTTCGTGGACGATGCATACGCCCGGCCACAGCAGCATGTCGCGCCCCGTCTTGCGGGCGAGATAGCCGCCCAGATTCTTGTCGGGCCCGAAGATGATCTTCTGGTCCCTGGGGAGCTGGGCGAGGATCGTCTCCGCCGAGGAGCTGGTGACGATGATGTCGGAGAGCGCCTTCACCGCCGCGGAGCAGTTTATGTAGGTGAGCGCGATATGGTCGGGATGCGCCTCGCGGAAGGCCTTGAACCGGTCCGGCGGGCAGCTGTCCTCGAGGCTGCAGCCGGCGGCCATGTCGGGCAGCACCACGATCTTGTCGGGCGAGAGGATCTTCGCCGTCTCGGCCATGAAGCGGACTCCGCAAAAGGCGATCACGTCGGCGTCGGTCGAGGCCGCCTTGCGCGACAGATCGAGGCTGTCGCCGACGAAATCGGCGAGGTCCTGGATTCGCGGATCCTGGTAGTAATGGGCGAGGATGACGGCGTTGCGCTCACGCCGCAGCCGGTCGATCTCGGCGGCGAGGTCGAGGCCCCTGAGGCTCACATTGGGTGCGTTCATGTCCTGTCCTCGTTTCGCCGCATCAGTGGTTGGCCTGCCGGTCGCGAAGCCTCTCCTCGAGCCCGCGCGGCCGATCGAGATACCATGCTTCCTCCCGCCCGGCCGGGTCCAGGAAGCGAACCGAGACGCTGGCGTCGACGCCGGCGGCGCGGAGCGGCATGGCGAAGCTCCTCGCCACCGTCCTCATCGCCGCGTCCCGCGCGAGCCGCATCGGAGCCGCCGCCCGCGCCTGGCGCATCAGCTCGGCCTGGGCCGAGCGGCTGTTCGCCTCGTCCAGGCTACGCCCCGCGTCGGAAATCGCCATGGCGAGGCCCCCGTCCGAAAATTCCTGCACGGCGCCGAAATCGACACTCGGGACGCTTATTTCAAGCGCCGGCAGAGTGACGCTCAAGGTCCGCGTCGGCGGGTCCCAGGCGAGGTCGGCGCGCTTCAGGCGGGTGAGGTCCACCCCGTAGCGCACCGTGGCCGGCATGATCAGGGTCTTGCGGGCCCTGAGCCCGAGATGCGTCTCGCTCGCCGACACCACGGCGGCGTAGCGCGCCTGGAAGATCACGATCCTGCCCTGGTCGCGGGCCGAAAGCAGGGTCGAATAAGCGAGGGACAGCGGGTCCGGCTCGGCCGGCCGCGGCGCGGGGCCGAGCCAGGCGCCGATCGCCCCGCCGAGAAACAGGGCGGCGAGCAACGCGGCGGCGCGCTTCAGCCGGCCGCGATCCACGTCTCCCCCTCCCGCGCGACGAGGCCCCGTTGCTCCAGGTCGAGGAGATGGGCGAGCACCGAGCGCGCCGCCGCCGGGTGAAGCCTCGGATCGACGCCGCGGTACATGGCGCGGACCATTTCGCCGATCCGCCCTTCGCCCGCCTCGACATGGCCGAGTATCTGCTTCTCGCGCATCCGGCGGTGGCCGATCAGCGCCCGGACGTGGCGCCGCGGACGCTCGATCGCCGGGCCGTGCGCCGGGTAGTAGATCCGGTCCTCGCGCGCGAGCAGCTTGTCGAGGCTGGCCATGTAGGCGGCCATGTCGCCGTCCGGCGGCGCGACGACGGTGGTCGACCAGCCCATGACATGGTCTCCGCTGAACAGCGCGCCCTCCTCCGCAAGGGCGAAGCAGAGATGGTTGGAGGTGTGGCCCGGAGTCTCCACCGCCTTCAGCGACCAGCCGGGGCCGTCGATCGCCTCGCCCTCCGCAAGCACCCTGTCGGGCCGGTAGGCGAGATCGAACGCCTCGTCGGCGCGCGGCCCGTCATCCTCCAGCGCAAGCGGGGCGCAGCCGACGACCGGCGCGCGCGTCGCCCCCTTGAGCGGGCGGCTGGCCGGGCTGTGGTCGCGGTGGGTGTGGGTGCAGACGATGGCGGCGACTCGCTCGCCGTCCAAGGCAGCCTCGAGGGCGGCGAGATGCCCGGGAAGATCGGGGCCGGGATCGATCACCGCCACCTCGCCCCGCCCGACGATGTAGGTCTGAGTCCCGGTGTAGGTGAAAGGCGAGGGATTGGGCGCCAGCACGCGTCGCACGAGCGGCCCGAGCTGCTCGACCTTGCCGGTGGGCCCTTCGTCCATCCGCGACATGTGGCATCGTGCCGGCGCGATTCCAACCGCGAAGGGAGGGGACCGTGCCGTGAATGGGGACAGTAACTATTTTCCGGGAAGGCGGCGGCGTCGGAAGCGCCGCGGGAGGGAAAAATAGTTACTGTCCCCATTTCAGAGGAAGCGCCGCGGGAGGGAAAAATAGTTACTGTCCCCATTTCAGAGGAGGCGCCGCAGGGGGAAAAATAGTTACTGTCCCCATTCGGAAAAAGCGGGGGCCGCAAGGCCCCCGCCTTCCCTCCTCCCCGCCGCGTCGCTCAGTGGCTGTTGCGCAGCCGGTCGATCGTCTCCCGCATGGCGGCGACGACTCGCGCCTTGTGCTCGGCGCTCAGCTCGTCACTCTGCTCGATGCGGCCGATCGCCCGCTCGAGCCTGGCGGCGCGGTCCGCGGCGCTCACCTCGCCGTTGCCGCAGAGGATGATCTTGGTCTTCTCGCGGCCGTCGCCGCCGTCATTGACCTCGGTCCGGTCGCATCCGGCATGGTCGCCGTCCGCGTCGAGGATGCGGATGCGGCGCTGCGGCCCGCCGGCTCCATGGTCGCCGTGGCCGGCCGGGGCGAGGACGATGACGCGCTCCACCTTGGTCCGGCCGTCGCCCTCGCCTTGCTGGTCCTGAGCGGCGGCGGGCGCCGCGAACGCCAGCCCCGCCGCGAAGGCCAGGCCGGCGGCGCCGACGGCGAGGCGGCGCAGGCTGCGCCCTTCGATTCCGGTCATGTCACTCTCCCTCCATCTTCGGTTCGTTGACGATCGTCGCGACATAGGCGCCGCCGAGCACGCGCTCGATCCGCTCCAGCCGCACCTTGGTCTCGCCGTCGTCGCCGCGCGAGATCGCCTCCTCGATCATCACCCGCACGCGGTCGGCCGCCGCCGAATCGTCGGAGGTGCGGATCACGAAGGTGGCGGTGCGCACCGTGCCGACGCGGAGCGGAGCGGACCGGGGCTCGGGCGCGAAATAGGCCGCCATCCTGAGGCGCGGCAGGCGCATCGGCTGGAGCGCGAGCGGCTCCAGCCTCGGCTCGACTCCGGCCAATGCGAGGTCGAGCCGGGGGCGCGAAGGCACGGCGAGGGGGCTCCGGGAGACGGCGCGGGCGAGCTGGCGCCGCGGCGCCGCGACGGCGGCCGCGACGGGCGCGGCGGCCTGCGCCACCGGTAGCGCCGGAGTGTGCGACGGCCGCGCCGGCGGCGACGCGGGCCGGGCGAGGTAGACGACCGGCCGCTCCGGCGACGCCGTCGCCAGCGCGACGCTCAGCCCGCCGGCGGCGAGCAGGGTCAAGGCGGCCAGGCCGCCGGCGTTGCGCGCGCGGCTGGCGCGGTGCGAACGCATCATGCGCAGGCGCCACTTGAGCGCGCCGGCGGCGTTCATCGAGCAGGCCGCGACGAGTCCCGGCCGCGAGGCCGACTTGACCAGCGCCAAGGCGTAATCGTGCCGCTCCCGATCGCTCGCCCGAGCGGCGACGGCGGCGTCGCAGGCCAGCTCCTGGTCGGCGCGGAAGGCGCGGAAGGCGATCCACGCCAGGGGATTGAACCAGTTGAGGGCGAGCACCACGATGGCGGCGACGTTCCACCAAAGGTCGCCGTGGCGGTGATGGGTGCGCTCGTGCGCCATGGCGAGACGCCGCTCGCCTTCGCTGTAGCGGCGGCTGAAGTCTGCCGGGACGACGATCCGTCGGCGCAGCAGCCCTAGCGCCAGCGGACCGTCGACCGCGTCGCTGACGAAGGTCGCGACCCCCTGGTAGAAAGGCGGCCTGCCGCGGCGCGAGCGGCCGTCGAGCCGGCGGACGAACGCGCGGTAGGCGAGCCATTGCAGGATGAGGAAGATTACCGCGCCCCCGGCCCAAGTTGCGAGCAAGAAGGGCACCCACTGCCCTGGTCCGGCCTCGGCCGGCAGGGGCGCGGTCCCTCCCCCCGCCGCGGGGATGAAAATCACGACGGGGGGCAGAGTTTCGGCAAGCTGGGGCAGCGGCGGGAGCACCAGCCTCGCCGCGGGTATGGCCCACAGGGCATAGGCCCAGCCGGCCCCGAACAGCCGCGCCACGGGCCGGCGCAGCAGCAGCACCGCGCCGATCAGCAAGGAGACGGCGACGAAGGTCTCGAGCAGCCAGGCGGTCACGACTTGAGCGCCTTCAGCAACGCCTCGATCTCCTCGATGTCGGCCGGGGTAAGGCGGTCGCGCGCGGCGAGCTGGGCGACGAGCGGCGTCAGGCGGCCGCCGAACATGCGGTCGATCAGCCGGCCCGATTCCTCGGCGACATAATCCTCGCGGGCGAGGGCAGGGCGGTAGAGGTAGCGGCGGCCGTCCTCCTCGTGGCGGAGGACGCCCTTGGCGAGCAGCCGGGAGAGCATCGTCTTGACGGTGGCGAGGCTCCAGCCACGCTCCGCCGGCACCCGCTCCGCCACCTCGGCGGCGGTGAGCGGCGACTCCTCCCAAAGCACTTCCATGACGGCGTATTCGCCCTCGGCGATTCGCTCCATGGCCGTCCTCCCCTTCGTTGACTACAGGTGTAATCACTCGGCGGGTGAACGCGAGATGAATGTTTCGGCGGCGTCGCCCGGCCTGTCGGCGGACTTTACAACAAGCAAAGATCGTTAAAACCGGTAAACCATCGAAAGCCCCGGTTTTCCGCCATCGGCGACGTCTGGCACGAGGCATGTATCTGTTAGGGGGTCCACACGCTTCACCCCACGGGGCGGGCAGGCGCTCTTTCCGGTCGCGCCGCCCGCCCCTGTCCTTTGGGGGATGGCAAGGCGAGGGACGACCCCCACCTCCAACCGCTGCAGCGCCGGAAGGAAGGTGGACCGAGCCCGCCTGGAGTCTGTCCTGCCAAAACCGAAACACCGATCCGTCGTGCCGGACTTATCGGCATCCACCTTCCCACCTGCGGCGCAAGGCGGGACTCCGCCCGGAGGCCGGGGTGAGGATTTCAATCGAGACCGAATGCGCGCTAGGCGCGGGCGACCTGCTTTTCCTCGAGCAGCTGCTGGAGCTCGCCGGCCTCGTACATCTCCATCATGATGTCCGAGCCGCCGAGGAACTCGCCCTTCACGTAGAGCTGGGGGATGGTCGGCCAGTCCGAATAGCCCTTGATGCCCTGCCGGATCTCCGGATCCTGCAGCACGTCGACCGTCTCGTAGCGCACCCCGAGATGGTCGAGGATCGCGACGGCGCGGCTGGAGAAGCCGCATTGCGGGAAGAGGGCGGTGCCCTTCATGAACAGGACGACGTCGTGGCCTTTGACGATCTCGTCGATGCGGGCGTTGGTGTCGGTCATTCGTACAATCCTCGCTGCGGGCTCATTCCGGCGCCGCGGTGGTCAGCTGCAGCGCGTGCAGCGCGCCCCCCATCCGCCCGCCCAGCGCCTCGTAGACCCGCTGGTGCTGCCTTATCCGGGGAAGGCCCCGGAAGCTCTCGGCGACGACTCGGGCGGCATAATGGTCGCCGTCTCCGGCCAGGTCGGTGATCTCCACCCGGGCATCGGGAATTCCGGAGAGGATCAGCGCCTCGATCTCGTCGGCGGCCATCGCCATCGCATCACCCCTCGGCCTGCATCAGCTGGCGCCGCGCCTCAACCGTCTTGTGCTGGAGCGCCTCGCGGATCTTTCCCTCGTCCGTCTCGACGCCCGCCGAGGTGAGGTCGCCGAGCAGCTTGCGGACCACGTCCTCGTCGCCCGCTTCCTCGAAGTCGGCCCGGATCACGTCCTTGGCATAGGCATCCGCCTCGGCCTCGGTGAGCCCCATCAGCCGCGCCGCCCAGGCGCCGAGCAGCCGGTTGCGGCGGGCGGTGATGCGGAATTGCATCTCCTGATCCCGGGCATATTTGGTCTCGAACGCCCTCTCGCGATCGTCGAACGTGCTCACGTGAAGCTCCCTTGCTCTCTTTCGTTGCAGATAGGCGGCGGCGCGGGAGGGATCAATGAGGAAGGCCTCGGGGCCCTAGATCGTCACGACCAGCTTTCCCACCGCCTGGCGCGCCGCCATGTGGGCGATCGCCTCGCCGGCCTGATCGAGCGGCCACAGGCGGCTCACCCTCGGGGCGATCCTGCCTTCGCGCCACAGTCGGAAGAGCGTCTCGATATGGGCGGCGTTCGCCTTCGGATCGCGCGCCGCGAAGGCGCCCCAGAAGACCCCGCAGACGTCGCAGCTCTTGAGCAGGGTGAGGTTGAGCGGGAGCTTCGGGATGCCGGCGGGGAAGCCGACGACGAGATAGCGGCCCTCCCAGGCGATGGCCCTCAGCGCCGGCTCGGCATAGTCGCCGCCCACCGGATCGTAGACCAGGTCGGCGCCGCCGGGGCCGACGGCGTCCTTGAACTGCTGCGCCAGCGCCTTCGACCCGTCCCTGTCGAACGGCCCGCGCGGGTAGACCAGCACGGCGTCCGCCCCCGCGCCGAGCGCTGCCTCGGCCTTTTCCTCCGACGAAACCGCGGCCACGACGCGCGCGCCATAGGCCTTGCCGAGCTCGACCGCGGCGAGGCCGACACCCCCGGCGGCGCCGAGCACGAGCAGCGTCTCGCCCGCCTTCAGCCGGCCGCGGTCGAGGAGGGCGTGGATCGAGGTCGCGTAGGTGAGGATCAGCGCCGAGCCCTCCTCGAAGCTGCGCTCGGGCGGAAGGCGCAGCGCGGTGGCGGCGCTCACCGCCACCTTCTCGGCCAGCCCGCCATGGCCCGTCATGGCGACGACGCGGTCGCCTTCGCGCCATCCCGTGACGCCCTCGCCGACCGCCTCCACCGTCCCCGCCACCTCTCCGCCGGGCGCGAAGGGGCGGGGCGGCTTGAACTGATATTTGTCCTCGATGATCAGCACGTCGGGATAGTTGATCGCGCAGGCCCTCACCCGGACCAGCAGCTGCCCCGGTCCGGCCTGTGGGTCCGGCAATTCGGTGAGGACCAGGGTCTCCGGCCCGCCGGGCTGGTGAGAGAGCAAGGCCTTCATGATCGGTCTCCTTCGAGCAGCTCCACGCCCGCGGCTTGTGCGGCCCGGACCAGCGCTTCGTCCAATGTGGCCAGGGGCAGTCCGCGCCGGCCGGCAAGCTCGAGATAGGCGGCGTCGTAGACCGACAGGCGGTGGGCGCGCGCCAGCGGAAGGAGGACGGAATAGACCTCATCCGCCGACAGTGGATCGATCTCGACGTCCAAGGCGGCCAGGCGCTCGACGAACCTGCTCACGTCCTCGGCGGAGGAGCAGGCCCGGCGCTCGCCGCGGAGGAGCGCGTTGCCGACGTCCAACGGCCAATGGGGCGGTACCACCGCCAAGTCCGAATAGGATCGTGTCGCAACGGCTTCGGCCAACGGAGACTGCTCGTCACGAAAATGCCAGGCGAGCACCACTGAGGCGTCAGGGACGAACGGCATCGCTATGGTCGGCCTTCATCGATGAGCTGCTTGATCGTCAGGTCCGGCCCGAGCGCGATGTTCCTCTCGTCCCGATACGCCACCCACGCCTCGTGAGCCCGTTTCCGCTCCTCCGGCGTCAGCGGGCGGCTCACCGGGACCAGCCTGGCCACCGGGCGGCCGTGGCGGCGGATAGTGATCGTCTCGCCGGCTTCGGCCCGGGCGAGCAGCTCCGAAAATGCGCCTTGGCCTGGGCTGCGCCGAATTCGGTCAGACGTGCATCCATGCGGTCGCTCCAATCTGACCAGAATTTAGGTCACAGCCTGATGAGGGTCGACTTACCGCGCCGCCTGCGGGAAAGGCGGGAGCTTGGCGATGTCGGCGGCCTCGTGCTGGATGATCACCTTGGCTCGGAGGTTGCGGGCGATCGCCTCGAAACGCGCCATGGACGCCATGGTCTGCGCGCGCGAGGTGTTGAAGCCCGGCACGCCGCCGGTCGTCCGGTTCTCGGTGAAATGATAGAGGTCGCCGGTCAGCAGCACCGGGCCGGTCCTGGGCAGCCGGACCAGCAGGCTGTGATGCGCTTCGGTATGGCCGGGCATGTCGAGCATGACGACGCTGCCGTCGCCGAACACGTCGCGATCGCCGGTCACCGGCTCGACCTTGCCGCCGCTTTGGGTCCAGGGCGCGATCCGGTCGGACTTGCGCTGCTTCAGGGTCTCGAAGTCGCCGGCGCCGATCAGCAAGGTGGCATGGGGGAATTCGGGCAGCTGGCCGGTATGGTCGTCGTGGCGGTGGCTGATGCCCACATAGGTCACCTGGTCGGGCCTGACGCCGATGCGCGCAAGCTGGTCGGCGAGGCCGATCTTCATGCTCGCGGTGAACGGCCCGTCCGTCTCCGACTTTCCGACCAGCTCCTTCGGGAAACCCGTGTCCCATAGCAGGTACCGGCCGCCGTGGCGGACGAGGTAGCAGCTGTCCGTCAGCGTCTTGGTGCGGCCCCGATAGGCATAGGTGTCCGAGAAGACGTCGAGGTCGCCGATGACGACGGTGCCGCAGTCGAGCCGCCACAGGGCCATGTCCGCGGGCGGCGGCGGCGCGGCCGCTCCCATCCCGAGCCAGGCCGCCGCAAGCGCCATGAACCTTCTCATCTCGCGCGCCTCCCCTCCATGCCGCCCGGAGCGGCGGCTCAGCCCTCGTAATGCGCCGTCGTCTTCGCTGCCACCTCTTCCGCCGTCACGCCCGGGGCCAGCTCGACCAGCCGGAAGGGGCTGGAATGGTCGGGCCGCTGGAAGACGGCGAGATCGGTGACGATCATGTCGACCACGTTCCGGCCGGTCAGCGGCAGCGTGCACGACGGGATGAATTTGGGATCGCCGTTCTTCGAATTGTGCTCCATCACGACGATGATCTTCTTGACCCCGGCGACGAGGTCCATCGCCCCGCCCATGCCTTTCACCATCTTGCCCGGGATCATCCAGTTGGCGATGTCGCCCCCTTCGGACACCTCCATCGCCCCGAGCACGGTCAGGTCGATATGCCCGCCGCGGATCATCGCGAAGCTCTGCTCGGAGCCGAAATAGCTCGACGAGGGCAGCGCGCTGATCGTCTGCTTGCCCGCATTGATGAGATCGGGGTCGATCTCGTCCTCATAGGGGAAGGGCCCGATGCCGAGCATGCCGTTCTCCGACTGCAGCGTCACCTCCATCCCTTCCGGGATGTTGTTGGCGACCAGGGTCGGGATGCCGATGCCGAGGTTGACGTAATAGCCGTCGCGAAGCTCCCTCGCCGCGCGCGCCGCCATCTGGTTGCGGTCCCAGGGCATCGTTATTTCTCCGGATGGGTTGAGGGAGGAGAGAGGAGGACGGCCTCCGCATTGCATCGCGCCGCGGCGGCGTTGCCGGGCGCGGAACCGGGGGCGAGCCTGGCCTGCTCGCGGGCCATGCAGGCGCTGAACGCCGGCCAGAGCGGCGAAAGCGCCGCGTCCGGCGCGTAGGCGGAGCAGGCCGCGAGGAGCGGGACCAGAGCGAGCTCGGCGCGCGGCATCGCCTACGCCGCCTCCCGCTCGCGGACGGTGCGGAACTCGATCTTCTTGTCGTAGGGCGCGCCGAGGATCATCCGCTTCACGTAGATGGAGGGAAGGTGGATGCAGTCCGGGTCGAGGCTTCCGACGGGGACGATCTCCTCCACCTCGGCGACGCAGACCCTGCCCGCGGTCGCCATCGGCTGGTTGAAGTTCCTCGCGGTCTTGCGGAAGACGAGGTTGCCCGCCTCGTCCGCCTTCCAGCCCTTGACGATCGACAGGTCGGCGCGGATGCCGCGCTCGAGGATGTAGGTCTCGCCGTCGAACACCTTCTCCTCCTTGCCTTCGGCGACGATCGTGCCGACCCCCGTCTTCGTATAGAAGCCGGGAATGCCGGCGCCGCCGGCGCGGCAGCGTTCCGCCAGCGTTCCCTGCGGGCAGAATTCCACCTCCAGCTCGCCGGACAGATATTGCCGCTCGAACTCCTTGTTCTCACCGACATAGGAGCTGATCATCTTGCGGATCTGGCGCGTGCGGAGCAGCTTGCCGAGGCCTTCATTGTCGATGCCGGCATTGTTGGAGACGACCGTCAGGCCCTTGACCCCGCTGTCGCGGATCGCGTCGATCAGCCGCTCCGGAATGCCGCAAAGGCCGAAGCCGCCGGCACAGATGGTGATGCCGTCGACGAGCAGGCCGTCGAGGGCCGAGGCGGCGTCGGGATAGATCTTCTTCATGGACCGCTCCGCTGTGGACGCCCGGCGATAGAAGGCGGCGGCGAGTCCGGTCAAGGAAGTTGAACCATGCTTCAGGTGTCGGCCCGCGGCCTTCGCTCCCGATCGGAAGGCTGCGCTGTTTGACCGCCGGCGCGACACGGCTAGGGAGGCGGCCATGACCTTCCAGCTCGACGGCTTCGTTCTCGACTCCTTCGTTACGGCGACGCTCGCCGAGGATCTCGGCGAGGCGGGGGACATCACCTCCGCGGCGGTGGTCCCGGCGGCCGCGCGCTTCACGGGGGTGATGGCGACGCGCGAGCCGATCGTCGCGGCCGGGCTGCCGGTGGCGGAGGCCTTCTTCCGCAGGCTCGATCCCGAGGTTGAGGTGGAGCGCGCCGCCGCGGACGGCGCCGCCGTCGCCGCCGGCGGGGTGCTTCTCCGGCTTCGGGGCAGCGCGCGCGCCTTGCTGACCGCCGAGCGGTCGGCGCTGAACGTCGTCCAGCATCTGTCGGGCGTCGCCACCCTCACCCGGCGCTACGCCGAGGCGATCCGCGGCACCGGCGCGATCCTGCTCGACACGCGCAAGACCCTGCCCGGCCTGCGCCGGCTCGAGAAATATGCGACCCGGCTCGGCGGGGCGCAGAACCATCGTCTCGGCCTTTGGGACGCGGCGATGATCAAGGACAATCACGTCGCGGTCGCGGGCGGCGTCGGCGAGGCGGTCCGCCGCGCGGCGGCGGCGGGGATCGAGCGGATCATCGTGGAAGTCGACCGGCTCGACCAGATCCCGCCCGCCATCGGGGCCGGCGCCACCCACCTCCTGCTCGACAACATGGACGCCGCGGGCCTGCGCGAGGCGGTCGCGCTCGTCGCCGGCCGAGTCCCCACCGAGGCAAGCGGCGGAGTCACGCTGGAGACGATCCGCGCGAAGGCGGAAACCGGCGTCACCTACGTCTCGGTGGGCCGCATCACCCAATCGGCCCCGGCGGCGGATATCGGGCTGGATTTCGCGCCGCTCCAAGCCTGATTGCTCCCCGCCCGGCGACGCGCTACCCATCGCGCACGAACAGGGGGAGGGGTGATGCGGCCGACGTCGATCAGGGTTTTCGAAGGGCTGTCGCTTCTTGCCGTGGCGATGGGTGCGGTCACGACCTTCCTCACCTGGGACTCCCTCGTCGCCTCGGTGCGCTCGAAGGTGCTGGGGGCGGGGCTGGAGCCGGCGCTGATGGTGCTCAGCCTCATCTATGTCGGCCTCCTGGTCCTCCTGATCCTCCTCACCGCGCGGCGCGGCAGCATGGTCGCGAAATGGCTGTTCGTGGCGATCATCGCCGCCGAGCTCGTCTTCACCGTGCCGCGGCTCGGAGCGATGGCCGGCGCCGGGGCGATCGGCTGGCTGGAAATCGTCCAGCTCCTCATCCAGCTCGTCGCGGTGGGGGCGTTGTTCACCCCGCCTTCGCGCGCCTGGTTCGCCCAGTGGCGGGCCCCGGGGGCGCGCCCCGCCGTTTAGCCGCGCGAGACGATCTGTCCTTCGATCGTGCCGGTCGAGGGATGGTGCTTGTCGAGGTAGCGCTTGACGATCTTCAAGTTGCGGCTGTTCGAGCGGAAGAAGAAGTCCGGTATCGCCCCGACCCAGGGGATGGCGCCGAGCAGGAAGTCGATCCCGACATTCCCGCTCATCCTGGCGATATGCCACTTCGACATTCCGAGGTTGCGCGCCTCCCAGACGATCCACGCGCCCATCGCCGTGCTGACGATGTCGCCGACCACCGGCACCACGTCGAGGAGGACGTCGAGCCCGATCGGGCGGTTCAGGCCCGGCACCGTGAAGAGCCGTTCGAGCAGGACCTCCATCGCCTCGATGCGGCGTCGGACCGAGGCCGGGTCACGGCCGATGGGCAGGCGGTTGACCGCAGCCTCGAACTGGTCCTCGGTGGTGGGCATTCGGGCTCTCCTTCACCCCTTTATGGGGCGCGCAGGATGAGTTCGCCAGCGGGATGGCGGGCGAAGGCGTTGGCGCGGAAGCCGGTGAGACGCGGCGACACGAGCGACCAGCGCACGGGCGCGGCGAGGGCGATGAACGGCGAGGCGGCGGCGAGCAGCCCGTCGGCCTGGAGCAGCAGGCTGCGGCGCGCCTCCGCCGTCGGGGCGAGGCGCGCCGCCTCCATCGCCTCGTCGGCCTTGGGATCGCATACCGGCGCGGCCTCGCAGGCGAAACGGCGGAGATACCAGCTTGCGAGGGTCACCGGAGCCACCTCGTCGAGCAGGACGAGGTCGGCCGGAGCGCCCGGCGCGACTCGCTCCGAGTCCACGCCGATGGCGGCCCAGTCGCGCCGCAGGTAGGCGAAGAGCAGGCGCGAGCCCGGGCCGGGCGGGAGGGCGACGCGCAGCTTCGGGCGCTGCGGCCCGGCTGCCGCCGCGACGATGCGGGCGGCGGCGGCGCGCCGGTCGGCGGTCGGCGCGTTCGCCCAGGACGGGGGCGGCGCGGAGATCCCCTCGATGCCCGCCGGGAGGAGCGTCTGGCGCGGCTGCAGGCCCGGCACGCCGAGCGCCGCGACGAGCGCCGCGCGGTCGATCGCCATGCTGAGCGCCTCGCGCACCTCGCGCGCGGCGCCCAGGCCCTCGCGGCCGGTGAAGGCGAGGCCGAACAGGCCGGCCGCCGGATCGAAGACGAGGCTCGCCGCACGCGGGTGCGCGGCCCGGGCGAAGGGCAGGTCCGCCGACGTTCCGCCGAGCACCAGGTCCGCCTCGCCGAGCGCGAACCGCGCCACCGCGGTCGCGGCGGGGCCGCCGCGAAGGACGAGGGGAGTCGCCGACGCCGCCGGATCCTCGTCCGGCTCCTCCTCGGGACGGTGCGGCGGAGTAAGCCGCACGGAACCGTCGGGGCGAGGCTCGGCCACGAACGCGCCGATTCCGCGGCCCGAGCGCAGGATCGTCATCTCGGGCTGGGCGAGGAGCTGCAGGAAGTTGGGCCGCGGCGACTTGAGGCTCACCTCGAGCACCTCGTCGGTCATCGTGTCGACCTCGTCGATGGCGCCCAGCAGCGGCCTCAGGGCGTTGCGGCTCGTCGGCGCCGCGGCGGCGCGCAGCCGCGCCACGACCTGCTCCGCGGTCACCCGCGTCCCGTCCGGCCAGCGCAGCCGCCCGAGGCGGAAGGTGTAGCGCAGTCCGTCGTTGGAGATGATCCAGCTCTGCGCCAGCCCGGGCTCGATGTCGCCGCCGGCGTCGAACCGGACCAGGCCCTGGGCGGTGCTCTCGACGAGGAAGGCGGACGGCGGATCGAGCGGCTCGCGATTGGGATTGACCATGCGCGGCGGCGCCCCGATCGCGCTCACCTCGATCGGCCCGGTCTCGCTTTCGCGGCAGCCGCCCAGGACGAGCGGCAGCGCCGCCGCGAGCATCAGGAGAGGCCGCCGAATCGCCATCGGGGAACAGCGATAGACCAGCGCGGCGGCGAATTTTAGGCTTTTGGGACCGGCGCTCTTTACGGCTCCTTCACGTTTGGCCGGCTAGCGTGACCCATTGGACGAAGGATCGCCGAGTTGAGCTCCGAGCCCCCCGCCGGCACCTACAAGTCGCGCAATGCGCCGCGCACGCGGGTCAGCGCGCGGGCGCAGCTGCGCCAGCAAAGCTGGTATGCCGTGGAAGTGCGCGTCTGCGACCTCTCCAGCTCCGGCTTCATGGCCGAATGCCCCCAGGCGGTGAGGATCGGCGGCTACGTGTCGCTGGACGTGCCCGGCATCGGCCCGGTCAACGCGCAGGTCCGCTGGCAGCTCGGCGGCCGCATGGGCGGCCAGTTCCTCGATCCGATCAGCCTCGCCCGGTGCGAGTGGGTGGCGGTGCCCGCCGCGCCGCCGAGGGAAGCCGCCTAGAATCCGTACCCGATGCCGGCAATGGCCGGGATCGCCCGGTCAAGGCCGCGGCAAGGAGGATGGTGCGGACGGCGGGACTCGAACCCGCACGCCCCGAGGGGCAGAAGATTTTAAGTCTCTTTGGGAAAAGCTTAAGGTACTGAAAAGTCAGGCATTTTAGGTTGGCTGCTGCGCTAATGTGCTAATCAATGTGCTAATCAGCCGGTCGGGAGGCGCAAAGCGCCTCCGCGATCGCCGATCTGTACCAGCCTGATTCGCGGCTGCAAGGTTTATCTGGACGGGCGCGCCGGGCTCGGGACAAAGCTGGCGCATGGAGCTGAATAGCCGAGAGATTGCGATCCTGATCTGGCTCGGGCTGGTGATCGGCTTTACCGCCGTGAAGAGCCGCGATGTGCGGCGATCCTTCTTCGCGCTGGTGCGCTCCTTCCTCCAGCACAAAATCCTGATCTGCGTTGGCGGGGCGGCGCTCTACAGCGCGGGTTGCGTCTGGCTGCTGGCTCGGTTCGGCCTGTGGGAGTGGGCGAATCTCCAGACGACCCTGTTGTGGGGCCTCACCTTCGCCTTCGTCACCATGATGGATATCGGCAAGCTCGAGACGGAGCCGCGCCCGCTACGCCGCCTCGCCAAGGAGGCAGTGAACGCGACGGCGCTGATCGTGTTCATCGCAGAATTCTACACCTTCCCGCTGTGGGGCGAGCTCATCCTCGTGCCGTTCCTGTTCTCGTTGGGCATGATGATTGCGATTGGCGAGTCCGATGCGAAATATGCAACCGTCCTGCGGCTGCTGAGGGTGCTTCAGATCGGAGCCGGGTGGGGTCTGCTGTTCTACAGCCTGGGCCGCATCGCTCAGGAGTTGCGCGACTTCGCCACCCTAACCACGGCGCGCGAGCTGGCGGTGCCGATGCTGCTGTCGCTGATGTTCCTACCTTTCCTGTACCTGCTGATCCTGTGGGTCAGCTATGAAAACGCGACGTTTCGGCTGCGGGTGACGATGGATGATCAAAAGCTGCGGCGCTTTGCCATCTGGCGCGGGATGGCGGCGTTTCGGACTAACACCGACCTGTTCCGGCGGCTGATGCGCACTATCCAGCTGGAAGAAATTCAGGATCGGGAAGGCATCCGCCGAGCGATCCGGCAGCTGCGCGAGCTGCGCAGGCGGGAGCGCCATCCCCCGAAAGTGGAATGGATCAATGGCTGGTCGCCGTACGCGGCCCAATCCTTCTTAGCGGGCCAGGGTCTGACGACGGGCGACTATCACCATGGCTATGACGGCGAATGGTGGGCGGAGTCGCCGTCCATCGAAATCGGCGGCGATCTGTTCAAGGACCGGCTGATCTACCGCATCGCGGGGACCGAGACGGCGGCCACGCGCCTATCCCTGGAGATGAACGCCAACCGGCCGGGAACGCCAGAAGCGTCGGATGCCAGGTTTTGGGCGGGGGCTGATGCGCTGGTGCAATGCGCGCTCGGAGATACCCAGGCAGAACCCAATTTCAGCTTGGCAGGAAGGGATGAAGCGGAAGCGATGTCCGGCGACGTGCGACTGAGGCTGACGCGGGACGATTGGGGCAATGCGGCGCGCGGCGGCTATACGCGGCGGCTGAGCCTGATCCACCCCGCGCACCGGGAGCTGTATCCGGGGTTGGAGTAAGAGGAATTGAAAACAGGGTGCAGGCATGCACCCCTGCCTCGTGGCGAACAGCGGGTGTGCAAGCGGAGTGGGCCCTTCGCGGGGAACCGGCTGCAGGAGCGTAGCGACGAAGCTGGGCGGAAGGCGCCCCGAAGCGCGCCGAGGGCGGAGCCCTAAGCATCTCATAGAGCCGACAAACGAACTGAGGCGAGAGACGCATTTAGCTTCTCCCACTCAAGCATAAGTTGTATCTTGCTTAGGCTAACAGTCTGGCCTGACTGTAATTTGCAAAATCAATTTCCGGATTTTTTGAAGCCGGGACGCTTGCGCTTACACGCGCATTCTATCCGACGGGGAGAGAACATGACTGAAGAGGGAAGCGGCTCCTCGCTGCCAGTCACCAATATCGACCGGTGGCGGCGTATCATCTCCGAAGGCGCGCTCGATAGCGTCCCCATGGAGGAGATCGTCGCGGCGGTGCAGGACCTGGGGCCGTATGCTGACCCCCGGGTCCTGAACCCGCTGATGCTGCATATCACGGATGCCTTGACCGCACTCCTGCGCAAGCGGGTGTGGCGCACCCACTCCAACGACGGCAACGACATCATCGACCGCGCGCACGCGGCGGTCATCGACGCGGTGCTTCAGCCCCAGTCGGCGGACGGTAAGGCGCTGCGCGAGTGTTTCGAGGCCCGGGTGGCGCTGCGGCTGAAAGACGCCATCCGCGCGGAGCGGGAGAACGCCCGCCGCCACCCGAGCGCGGACGAAGACGGCGACAGCCGGCCGCTCCCGACGCCGGAGGCCGGTTACGGCAGCCACGTCGTGATGGAGGAGCACGCCCATGTCGAGACGCTGCTGGCGATGATCGAAGACCATCGCAAGCGCCTCGCCTGGCGGCTGCACATGGAAGGCGTGCCGATCGAATCGAAGAAAGTGAAAGGAACCATCGCCAAGGCGACGGGGGTGAGCGGGCGGCAGGTCCAGGACTGGCTGGACGAAGTGAAGGAATTCTTGAAATCGAAGATGGGAGACCGGGCATGAACAACGAGAACATCGCTGCCCGCAGGGATGAGGTACTGTTCGAGTTTCATCGGCAGTGCCAGCGCCCCACCGCGGAGCAGATCGTGGATTGGACGGAGCGCTACCCCGAATTCGCGGACGAGATCCGCGAACATGCGGCGGCGCGTCTGGATTGGATCGCGATGGAGCGACTTCCAGCGATGGAGCCGGATGAGGCGCTGATCGCACGCGGGCGCAGCCGTGCACTCAATGCGATCCATAACGCGCAGGCGGCGGCGCGCGCGCAGTCGGACGAGGGGGCTGCGACCTTCCAAGCATTGATGCAGGGTGCCGATACATCTGTACCCGGATTGGCGCGCGAGCTCGATATCGACCGGGGCATTGTGGCGGATATGATGGCGGGACGCATGCTGCCGCCGCTCGGCCGCCGCTTCATGGACGGATTGACAGGAGCCTTACGTACGAGCGTCGCCGCGATCGAAGCCGCCTTGCACAGAGCAAGCCAGGCACCGCGGCTGGGGCATGCCAAAGCGACACGCGCGCCGAAAATCATCCAACGATCCTACGCCGATATCGTGCGAAGTAGTGGCATGAGTGACGAACGAAAACGCTATTGGCTGGACAAGGATTGATGGACGCGTGGGCTGACATTCGTCTCGTCGCGCGCGAGACCCATACGCAGGCGCTAGAACATTCCGGCGGCGACCGCACTGCCACAGCGCTGATCGCGGCCGCGCTCGCGCCGTACGATTTGCAAATTCGCTACTTCGACTCGGGCGAGGTCGTTGACGACGTCGTGCTCGGATTCCTGGAGCGGGAGTCGCTTTTGGTGAATGTGCGGCGCGGTCAGTCTCCCGCCGACGAGGCCGCCGTGGTGGCGCACGAAATCGGGCATTTCCACCTGCATCTCGATCCGCGCAGCGAGGTCACGGCGGTAGCGGAAGGGCTCGGCGGTGATCCGGTCGAAAGCGGCGCGGGCCGGGTGGAGGGCTATTCGGCTCGCGAACGCAAAGAGATTCAGGCCGACATCTTCGCCGGCGAATTCCTGTGCCCGACGGACTGGCTCAAAGTCGAGCTGGTGGAGCGCAATCGCAAACCATCCGAGATCGCTCAGGAGCTAGGATTGCCGCCCTCGATGGTACTGCACCAGACGATCCGGGCGCTGCTGCTGCCGCCGCTGCGGCCGCCGGAGCCGGAAGAAGATACGGCCGCTGTGCTGCTCGATTCCAGCCAGGACGAGGCCGCCAACTGGAACGCCGGGCCCCTGCTGGTGGAGGCAGGACCCGGAACCGGTAAAACCCGAACGCTGGTGCACCGGATCATGGGACTCTTGGAAGAGGGTGCCCTTCCCGGCTCCATTCTGGCGCTGACCTTCTCCAAGAAAGCCGCCGAGGAGATGCGCGAGCGGCTGTCCAAGCGCAACCGCGATGCTGCCATCGAAATGTGGGTCGGCACGTTTCACGCCTTCGGCCTGGAGATGGTGACGAAATGGCCGAGCCGGGTGCAGCGTACCGAGAAGGTGCGGATATTGGATGAAACCGGCTCGCTCGCGTTGCTCGAGCGCAATCTCGAGCGGCTCCCTTTGCGCCATTACCAGAATCTCTACGAACCCGCCTACGAGCTGGTTCATGTCGTCAAGGCGATAGCGCGCTGCAAGGACGAGCTGATCGGCTGGGAGGAGTATTTGACCGAGGCGAAGGCCACGCTAGCGGCGGCGTCGGACGAGGAGCGGGAGAATGCCGAGAAAGCGGTCGAGATCGGTGAAATCTATCGTATCTATGAGGAAGCGCTTGTCGCCGAGGATGCCGTCGATTTCGGCGATTTGATACGCCTCCCGATCCAGCTGCTCGCCGACGAGGAAATTCGCGAAGCCTATCAAAGCCGATTTGAGCATATCCTGGTCGATGAGTACCAAGATGTGAATTATGCCAGCGCGCAGCTTCTGCGTGCCCTCGCCGGAAGCTGCGAGGATGTCTGGGTCGTCTGCGATCAGCGCCAGTCGATTTACCGGTTCCGAGGCGCCAAGCCGGAGAACGTCGCGCGTTTCGAGAAGGAGTTCGGCGGCACTCGCCGCTCGCTAGGCCATAATTACCGCTCGGGAGGACCGGTGGTTCGAGCCTTTGCCGAGTTCTCCCGTCACATGGGCGGCTCGAACGGTGGCGGCACCTGGGATGCCCACCGCGGCGAGGTGGGCGAGATTTCGCTTTCGATCTCGTCAACCGTCGCGGGAGAGGCCGGGGTCATTCGCGACACGATTGAGGCGTTGCGCACCAAGGGCGTCGCCTATCGCGACCAATGTATCTTGGCGCGCAGCCACCTGACGCTTGCCCGCATTACCGATACGCTGGAGCGGCTCGGCATACCGTTGCTCTATATGGGCGATCTGTTCGAGCGCGACGAGATCCGCGACCTGCTTTCGCTCGTGGCGCTCGATGCCGAATTCGGGGGTATCGGGCTGGTGCGGCTGGCGCAGCTGCCGGAATACGGCGCATCGCGGCAGGATGCGGTCGCGCTGCTGGTTTGGGCGCAGGAACAAAAGCTGACGGTCTTCAACGCGCTTACCCGCACCGACGAAGTCGAAGGACTCTCGCCGGCGGGCCGCGCAGGATTAGCGCGATTGGGCGAACAGCTGGCGGGGATGGAGCCGGAAACCACGCCCTGGAATTTGCTGACAACCTGGCTTTTCGAGCGCAGCGACTATCTGCGCCCCCTGGTGCTCGCCAACGACGCCAAATCCCAGCAACGGCTGATTGCCATCTACCAGCTGCTAAAAGTCTGCGGCGAGCATCTGGCGATGGGCGATACCAGCCGCCGTCGTTTCGTGGAACGTGTGCGCAGGATCGAAGCCCTTAACCATGACACCGCCTATCGCGCCGTCGCCTCCGAGGCGAGCGACTTCGACGCAGTGCGGGTGATGACGATCCACGGCAGCAAGGGGCTGGAGTTCCGCGCAGTGCACCTTCCGGGGCTGGCGACGACCTATATGCCGGCAAACCGACAGTGGGTTCGCTGTCCCCCTCCGCCCGCGCTAGCCCAGCTCGCTTTGCGGAAGGAAGACCATGACGCCGAGGAAGAATGCCTCTTCTTCGTCGCCATGTCGCGCGCTCGCGACTACCTCTGCCTGAGCCGCGCCGAGCGTTATACCCAGAAGCGCAATTCCAGCGAGTCGCGCTTTCTCGCCATTGTCGCCCCCCGCTTGCAGCCCAAGCGCAGCGACGGCGAGCTTCCCCTGCCTGTCACCGAGCCGGTGATGCGGCCGCCCGCGCCTCGTGATTCCTACTCGGAGCGGGAGCTCGACATCTACCTGCGCTGTCCGGCCCGATACGATTATGAGGTAATCCACGGGCTGCGCGGGGGCGGCGATGCCTCTGCCTATCTGCGTTTCCATCGCTGCGTGTACCGCACGCTCGGCTGGCTTGAGGCAAGGGCAACCGAAGGTCGGCCGGCCGACCTTACCGCGGCGCAGGCGGAACTCGCCCGCCAATGGGAAGAGGCGGGTCCGGTCGATCACGGGTTCGAGGCCTATTATCGCGCCATAGCCGGGGAGATGGTTGGAGCCATCGCTACGCTTATCCTTGGAGAGCGGGGACGCTATGATCGGTCGGAATGGTCGGTGGAACTTGATGGCAAGCACATTACCTTCACACCCGACCGCGTAATCTTGGAAGCGGATGGAACTGTCCGCGTGCAACGGGTCCGAACGGGGCGCAAAACAAAGTCCGAGCACGAGAATGGCATCTATGCCTTGATTCGGCGAGGCGCCGAGCAGCGCTATCCTGGACGTCCGCTCGTCGTCGAGACTTTCTACCCGGCGACGGGTGAAGCCGTTCCCGTTTCGCCAGCTAAGAATGACGAGAAGCTGCTCCAGGAATATCGCGACGCGATCGCCGGGATCGAGCGGGGCGCGTTCGCCCCGGAGCCGGACCCCCGAAAATGTCCCAACTGCCAATGCTACTTCGTCTGCGGCGCGTGAGGCTGGCCCGGCCTCGGTAAAAAGGGCCGCTTCCGGTTTTTTCGTCCAGCCTCCGCTTCCCTTCCAAGGCCACCAATACGGCCGGGAAGGAGCAGATGATGACCAAGGTTTCCGTGTTTCTCCAGCAGGACGGCAGCGAACAGCTGATCGAGACCGAACTGCCCGCAACGCTCACCGGAGCTCAGCTCTACGACGCGGTCGCCAAGGCCGGTGCCGAGACGGACGACGCGACGTTCGTCTTCCTCGGCGAGGCGGACGAGCCGGTGAAGCGCAAGGGCAAGGACTCGCTGACGCTCGCCGCGGGGGCGCTGGTGCATGTCACCCGCTGCCGCAAGGTGAAGGTGACGGTGCATTTCCTCAACCGCACCATCGAAGAGCAGTTCGCCCCGGGCGCGCGGGTGCGCAGCGTCAAGGCCTGGGCGGTCGGCAAGATCCCGCTTGAGCCCCAGGACGCCGCCGAGCACGTGCTGGAGATCTGCGACACGAAGACGCGGCCGGTGACCGACGCGAGCCTCCAGCAGCTGACCGACGGCAAGCGCTGTTCCGTCCGCTTCAACCTCGTCCCCGACACGCGGGTCGAGGGGTGAGCCGATGAACGCTCCTTCTCCTCCCGGCAAGCTGCTGCTGGAGCAGGACCTCGCCGCGCCGGAGTTCCGGCTCGGCGAGGCCGAAGGACGGTGGCGGCGGATTGGATTGAACTGGCCTTACCTGACGATGGCGGTTCGGGCCGCCGAGCGTTCGAACGGGCCGGAAGAATTCGGCTTCCGCTTCGAATGTTCCGGCTACCGGCAGTCCCCGGCAACGGCGCGTCCTTGGGACCTAAGCAGCGACGCTCCCCTGCCCGCTTCGCAATGGCCGGCCGGCAGGAGCATCGTCAAATCGGTGTTCCGGCCGGATTGGAAGTCGGGGACGCTCTACATCCCCTGCGACCGGGTGTCCCTCGAGGGTCACCCGGATTGGTACCACCAGCATCCCCACCGGCTCTGGCAGCCGAAGCGCGGGATCATCTGCTACCTGGAACAGATTTATGAGCTTCTCAATCAAAGCGATTATACGGGCATTCGCGGCGCCTGAGCATCGGCTCAGCTGCAGCCGCCGCCGCTGGAATCACATCATGGGCGAACTCGCCCGGCGCGGCGAGGGCCGTCACGAGGCCGGGGTGTTCCTCCTCGGGCATGTCCGGGGCGAGCGGCGGGAAGTG
This sequence comes from Alphaproteobacteria bacterium, assembly GCA_019232625.1. Lineage (GTDB taxonomy): Bacteria > Pseudomonadota > Alphaproteobacteria > Sphingomonadales > Sphingomonadaceae > Allosphingosinicella. The sequence continues at coordinate 98,258 of JAFANP010000035.1, forward strand.
ACGTCGGAAATCTATTACGACGAGCTCGATCCGAACGCCTATGCCAGTGGTGTCTGCATCCTGCACGCGGCGGCCTTCTCGAAGCTGTGGACGATCTGTCGCGAATGGGGGCTGACGGTGGTCGCCGACATTCACACGCATCCGAGCGGGGCCGGGCAGAGCGAAGCGGATCGCACCAATCCCATGGTGGCGGTCTCGGGGCATATCGGAATCATCGTTCCGAATTATGCGTCCGTCCCGGTGCAGCAGGCGACGCTCGGCATCTACGAATACCGTGGCGGCCATCGCTGGTTCGACCGCTCGCCCCGCAACGCGCCGGGCTATCTCTATGTCGGGATGTGGGGCTGAGCCATGCGCGCGATCGATCACACGACCCTGCACCGCACCGCGAAATATTTCATGGATAGCGGACGCGCCGAGAGTCCTGAGGAAGCGCTGCGCCTGCTCCAGTCCTTCGGGCTGGCGATCATGGTGAGCGCCGCGGCGGCGGCAAGCTATGAGGGGCAGGTCGCCCTCCTCACGCTCGTCAACTTGGCGCGGCGCACCTTCCTAGCCGGTGTCGAAGTGGTGAACCTGCCCGACGTGGCGAGAATCGCGCCGCTCGCCGATGCAGCTACCCTCCAGGGGGCCGTCATCGAGCTGGGCGGCCAGGTCACGCAATCACGGCATGGGCAGTGGCCGCTGGCGGTCATCGGTGACGATTCGGCTTTCCCGGCCACCGGGACCGGCTGGCGCCTGGTCTGGGAGGGCTGGCGCGCCGGGGTGGTGCCGTTGCGCGAGAAGCCCCTCCCCTTTATGTCGCCTGCGATGGAGTTGGCACCCGCCATGGCGGCCGCCGTCTGCGCGGCGGAGCTGTTCGCCTTTCATGCCGGCAATCATCCCTTGGCCGGTAAGCGCCGTGCCGGGCTCTCGCTTTGGCAGCCGGGCGCCGATTGGACGACGGCGGCTGCGGACGAGCCCGCACTGGCCTATCTTCCTTCGCGCCTCTGGCTGATCGGGCTGGGGAACCTCGGACAAGCCTACAGCTGGCTGCTGGCCTGCCTGCGTTACGAGGATCCGAGTCAGGTCGAGCTAGTGCTTCAGGACTTCGATCGCCTGGCGGAATCGAACGACAGCACATCCATGCTCGCCTGCCTTGATGCTATCGGTAAAATGAAGACTCGCTGGGTCGCCGAATGGCTGGAGCGGCGCGGCTTCCACACGGCACTCGAAGAGCGGCGGTTCGGTCTCTGGACGCAGCGGCAGGAATGGGAGCCGCCCGTCGCACTATGCGGCGTCGATAACGGCCTCGCCCGCGCCTCGCTTGAGAAGGCCGGGTTCGAGCTCGTGGTCGAATCGGGCCTCGGGGCCGGGCCGCAAGGGTTCCGCAATTTCTCCCTCCACAGCTTTCCGAGCTCGCGGCGCGCCGAGCAGATTTGGTCGGGAACGCAGGGCACGCACGCGCCCGACGTATCGAGCATGCCCGCCTACGCGGGGCTTCGAAAGCGCGGTATGGACCAGTGCGGCTTGGCGCAGCTGGCGTCCCGCACGGTGGGGGTCCCGTTCGTCGGCCTGATCGCGGGCGGCTTCGTTATTGCGGAGCTTCTACGCCGGCTCCATGGCGGCCAGGCATACGGAGTGATTGCAGGGTCTGCTGCGTCCCTCAGCGACATCGAGGCGTCGGCCATCGAAGTAGAGCCGTACGGATATGGCTATGCGACCGCCGAGAGCCTGGACCAAGGAGAAAAAGGATGAGCGAGGTATTGGAGGATGCTGGTTTCGACGACTGGCCTGAGCCGACGATGCCGCAGGACATTAGCGTCGGCCTTCGCGGGTTCGCCTCGGAAGACGGCGCCCGCGAATTCGGTCATGCGGTGCTGGGGGCTGTGCGCACCATCAGCGGCCTGATCGATCTCGAGCGGCTGGACGGCATCACCATCGGCTTCGACTACGACGAGGCGCTGGCCTCGGTCGACCGCGGCAAGGAAGGGCTGCGGCCGCTGTCGCGATCGGACGGCGAAGTGATCGGCATTGCCATGTCGCCGGCCGTGCTGCGCGACGGGGTGGTGAAGGTGCATCTCGTATTCTCGGCCGATTACATCGCGGGGATCCTCGATGGAGAGGCAACCGACGCTTTCCGATTTGCGCTCGCCGTGATCGCGCATGAATGCGCCCATGTCGAAGTGACGAAACAGCGTGACATCGCCTTTCCGGATACGGTGCTCCAAGCGCATTACGAAGGATACGAAGCGGAGCTGTTCGGCCAAATTGCCGACATCTGCTGGGAGGAATATGCGGCGTGCCGCATCGCGGCACCCTTCTCGTCCGGCAAGAGCGACGATTACACGGCCGGTTTGGAGAGCGTGCTCGCCGTGGCGGAGGATCGCGCCAACGAAGCGATCCGCGCCTACCGATCGCATGGAAACATTGATCGCGTGGTCAATGAAGCCGGAACCTCCTTGTGCCAGCCGTTGAAGATCGCCTCCTACCTGCTCGGCCACATGGATGGCGTCGGGATTGATTGGTCCGAGTTGGCCGCCATGCGGGAGCTTGTGGTTAGCTCCGGCTATGCTGAGCTGATCGATGACCTGCGCGATGAGCTGAGGCTGTTGTGGGAAGGTCGCGACTCCTGGGAGACTCTCGCAGAATTCGACATGCTCCGCGACGTGGTGCGGGACTGTTTCGAGTCCGGCGGCCTCTTCTTCAGCGGGCGGCCGGACGGGACGGCGCATGTCGCGATCCCCTTCACGGCGGAGACGATGCCGGTTTGATGGACGCAGCTAAGTGCCTCGGAACTTTAAGCAGGCGAGCAGCTCGCGACCGGCCGTGTCGGTGCCGTTCTCCATCTCAATGGTGATAACGTCAGCGGGCAGGGCTCGGAAGTTGGCAGCGATGGTCCGCACCAGCTCGGCGTCGCGATGCGCGACCGAATGACGAGCCATCCGCCGATCTTCTTCTACGCGGACAATCGCGGTCTCGACCGAGATTGCGCAGTAGATCGGGATAAAAATGGCACCGCTGTCTATCGTAATGGCTCTCAGCTCCTCCAATGGACCTACGTCAAAGAAGCACATGCCGTCCGCCACGGCGGAGTTGCCTCGTTCGATCACGGTACGAATCGCTGACGTGGTTGCGTCAAAAGCCGCTTCTTCCTCTGCGGTGGTATAGAAGCAGGGGTCGAACATCGCGGCCCTGATCACGTCTCGCGACACGATCTGCAGCTTATCGATCCAGTCGGCCAGCCAACGTGCCAGGGTGGACTTCCCAGCTCCCGGATAACCCATGAGTGCGAGCACTGTGGGACGCTCAAAGGCTAGCCGCGGCATTGGCGCGGCCCCGCTTCCGAGAATATAGCGTCCGTTGCGCCCAGGTGCGGCCGAAGGCCTGCCATGTGACGGATAACTCCCGATTATGACATGCCTTCGCGCATAACGTGGTTCTGGGCCGTCCAATGCCTCACCTTAGGGCGCGTTCTGCTAGCGTTCCTGTTCGTGGTGCTCAGCCCATTTCCCGAACTCCGTTACTTCGTGGCCTCAATTTATATCGCGGCCTGGTCGACGGATTTCATCGATGGGCGGCTTGCTCGGGCTCGGCAGGTGACATCGCGATTCGGAGGGGCAATGGACATTTTCGGCGATCGGTACATCACCGTCTTGTCTCTCCTGTACGTAGGGCATCGCGGCGTGAGCCTGCCTATCCTGGCTGTTATCCTTCTAAGGGAACTCTATTCAGTCGCCATGCGCATGGTCCACGTCGAAGGCCGAGGGATCATGGTCTCACACCGAATTATTGGAGGGTTCGTACACCTCACCATAGGATTGGGTACCCTTAACCTGATTTGTCGACCTGAGGCGACGGTGGGGACCCTAGACCAAGCCCCATTCGTTATCGTTTCCGGGTTTTATTTGCTATACTTTCCCTGGACAATAATTAAATCCTTCCCAAGGATTATAGCCGCGATAAGGAATGACCTCCGATAAGTTCCGTAGCCTTCGATAAGAGATTGAGGCTAGAAATAGCCAGCGCAGGAGTGAGGGTGACTCCAAATGTGCTGGACACCTGGTATAGGTGCGGCCACTTTGGTATCTTTTCCACTTTTCTTACAACTTCGTCGAAATATGTGGTGTAAGCGTGTGCATCACGCAGAGCCTGACCTTTAAGGCGCCCTTCACTTATATCTGCATAATAGAAGCGCTGCCGCTCCTTGATATGCGCAATCTCGAAGGACTTGAGACGAGCAATTCCGCCGTGCAACAGGGCAGTGGGTATGCCGTAGAAAATTGCTAGAACGAATACCTGTACAGATACGCCTATTAGCATCGAGGTATCCAGCTGCCTATGGGTATATACAACTCCAAAGAATGCCAAAGACGACAGAACGAGAGCTGTAATCGTAGGTGACAAAATCAGGTTAGACAGAAAGGCAATTCCGCCGCATTGGTCGGAGCTGAAGGGCAATATCCGTATGGATCTGTTGTCCACCAGCCGTTTGAGAAAGGAAGCTTGAAACCAGACGATCCCGGAGAAAATGTGTAAAATGCTAGGGAGAAGCAGCGCATGCATATAGAATTTGTACAGAGCGTCTCCGAGGTACCCTCGCCTAAAAGTGCTAGAATCCCAGAAATCGAGCGGTGCTAAGCGGCCCGGCCAAAAGTTTTGGTATGTGGTCCACGCAAAAGCGGCGATTCCAACAGTGAACAAAGCAGAATATAACGCTCGGCTCCGATCGGACTCTAAAGCGACGAATCTTAACAGTGGCATTAGAAGCTTATCGTGGAACGCCAGCTTAGCTGGGTCTTGGGAAAGGGCAGCATAACTGCGCCGAGTTCTCACTGCCCTTTTCAGTGTCGCATAAATGGTAGGCGGTAGGGTTAGCTGGATGAGAAACCATCCCCAAATTCCCGGATGCTCAAGAAACCCGTACCCTTTTTGTCCTAAGAATAGGGATCCGTCTGCAAATGAGCATAAGGCAAGAGAAGCTACCGCGAACGCTACGAGAACCGCGTTTCTTTCGCTGAATCCCTTTATACCCACCCCACGCAAAAGTCGGTGTGGCACAAAGGCTGGGTGTCTGTAGAATGCAGTGGATAGGGCTCGGGTCGCGCTCATAATCGGGAGTTATCCCTCGCGGAGTTGGCGCATTCGTAGCCGCTGAATTGCTGAAGCGAAAGCACCTCCGCTGAAGATGCTGGCGCAGGCGAAGGCGACAAGATCGGGTACGCACCTCCCTACATTCGCCTGAGAGCCCCGCAGCGTGCGTTGCTCGCATTCGTCAGGTTGAGGCGATCTGATCGATAACCCCGATTTATGATCGCCTTCAGTGAGGGGCTCGATCTAGCGATTCAGCTTCAGGACCTGGAGCTGGTGGAGGCGCCGCGTTCACCGGTTCAGGAGATACGCCTGCTGCGGCATCCACAGCTCGGGCTGGTACTGACGATCAATGGCGAACTGCAACATGTGCAGGCTTGGCAGGCCCTTTATCACGAGCCGGTGGTCCACATTCCCGCGAGCTTCATTGGCGAGCTGCGCGATGTGTTGATCCTCGGAGGGGGTTCGCTCTTTGCCGCAGCCGAGGCGCTCAAATACCCCACCATCCGCCGATGCGTGCTGGTCGACCATGACCGCAGCGTGCTCGACCTGATGGCTCGGCATTACGAGCACGCAAGCCGAGTGCTCGAGGATGATCGTCTCGCCTATTTTGCCGGCGACGCCCTTGCCTTTGTCCGCCAATGTTCCGACCGTTTCGATTTGATCGTGAACGACTGCCTCGATCTCTTGGCGGCCGTGCGAGGGGTGCGCTCGCCATTCCGCATGCTTGCGGATCTGCTAAGCGAAGAGGGCGTCTGTGGAGATCTAATTTACCGCCACCTATTCGAGCGAACACATTTTCAGGCGACCCGCGAGCTTCTGACTGAATTCGCCAACCAGGCTGTGTCCATGGTGACGGTGCCCGAATACCCCGGCGTGCTGCATGGGCTCGTAATGTGGGGCACGGCGCCCGTCACGCAGGAGATGCGCCAGCCGATCAATCGTGTGCAAGCGGCATGGGCATTGAGCGGCGACCACCCGTGCGAATTCTATGATCCCCGTTTCCTTGCCTTCCACCTCTATCTCTCGCCCTTTCTCGCCCACGCCTGGCGCGGCGAGGCTAGCTGATGAAGGCGCGACGAAAACTCAAATCCGGGGAAGGGCTGCTGATCTCGTCGTAAAAAATCCGAGCTTTTTTCCAAGCGCGGGAATCGAGAATGCGGGCGTTGCACTGCCTCAGTTCCGCCGGTTCGCTCATGTAGCCGTATTGCACGAGGTATTGTTCTGCTTCCTTGTCGGTAACTGCCCAGGCAGAGCCGAGAAGCGAGCTCACCCGGTCCTGCGCCCGCCGCGCCGGAGAGACGCGATTGATCTGTAGGTAGGGAATGTTCTTGTAGTGCGAGATGTCGATCTCGATGCCCGATTTTCTGGCTATGCCCTGGGCGACGAAACCATGCTGCGCGGGGCAGCGGGCTAAGCGGCCGCGAACGCGCGCGCGAACGCCGAAGAAGCTCGGATGGAAGAAATGAGGAATTGCCCGAAGAAGCAGCTTAGTCGGCACCACCCCGACCAAGCCCTCTCCTACAAATCCGTAGCGGGCATACAGGCCGACTAGCGTTTCCCCGTTTAAGCTGCCGATCCTGAGGGCCGCGTCTGAACCGGCGAAAAATTCTATCGCTTGGTACTCCTCGTTCGAGATTTTGCCCTCGAACTGATAAAGTTGGTTCCAGCGGGTTGCGTTCTCCATCGGGTCGCTTGGAAAAAGCTGAGCGTATGGCGAGATCAGCCCGTCGAAAACGATTTGATCGCCGTCGCCGACGACGTTCTCGTGGAGCCCCCGCCGCCAAAGATCCATCGCACCGTCGAACGAGTTTTGCCGGGTGACCCTCTGCAGCGCCTCCGAGAACGCATAGCCGCCGATGGCGCCGACAATCGTCTGCGCTGCCGCCTCGAGCAGCGGTTTCCACAGCAGTTCGACGCCCATAGTCATAAATCGGGGTTATCCCTCGCATCGGCGGTATAGCCGACGGTAGCGATAGCAGGAAGGCGGCAAGGCTTCGGAAAACAATGTCCGTTACGGACGCAATCTCTCGCCGTCGGGGCACGGCAGCCGCGCCCGTGGTGGGGGATTGAATTTTGATCGTAACCGAGGCCGCGGCGGCTTATGTGAGCCGCTTTACATCGACGCGTGACCCATCCGAGCACACAGTCCGGGCATATCGATCCGATCTCCGAAACTACTCGGATTTTGTGGCAGCCCGCGGACTTTGCCCCCAACGAGAGGATACCGTGCTGGCGTACGCGCGCTATCTGACCGCTGACCGGGCCGCCGCTCCTCGTACGCTGCGCCGTCGAATGGCCTGCCTGCGGGGGTTCTACAAGGATCTGGTCCGCACGGGCGTGATTGAGCGCTCACCATTTGCGCAGTTGGAGATGCAGCTGCCGCGCGCGCGGTCGCTGCCTCGCGGGATTACTCGGACGGATGCGGCGCGGCTGGCGGACCGCGCCTGGGCTGTCTGCTCGACCCGCGCGAGCCGAGAATCGCAGCGATTTGCCATCGCGGTACTGGTGTTGCTGGCGACCGGCATTCGCGTCGGCGAGCTCGTCCAACTGCGGCCCTGCGACTATGACGCAGACAGCGGTGCGCTGCTCGTCCGTGGCAAGGGTCGTAAGGAACGGCGCGTCTTCATCGTCGACGATCGGCTGCGCCGGCTGCTGGCCCGGCTTGCTGACCTGGCTGGCGCCGCAACGCTGCTCGGACCCGGCGGCGGTCCCTGGTCCACCCAGGCCGTCCGGCGCAGCCTGCGCAGCTTCGCGACCGGGATAGGACTCTCAACGCCGGTCACGCCGCACATGCTACGGCATACTTGCGCCACGCTGTTGCTCGAAGATGGCGTGGACTTACGATTTCTGCAGCGGCTCCTTGGCCACGAGAACATCGCGACCACTGCGATTTACGCGCATGTCGGCGATATGGGCCTCAAGCGCGCATTGGAAGAAGCGCGGCTGCTGGCGACCTTGACGCTCGCCACGACGAGAAATCAGTCGGCGGCTAAGAGGCGGTGAAGCTGATCGGCCGACAGGCCGTTCCCCGGGCCGCCTCCCGCGCGGCGTTCTTCTTCGAAGGCGGCAAGCATGCGGCCATAGCGCGGGAGCATCGGCATGTGGCTGTTGAGGTCGCGGCCGGCGAACTCCTGAAACAGATCGAGCTTCGCGACCAGGAAATTGGCAACGCTGTAATGGTCGGCCTCCTCGTTGCCGTCGAAGCCGTGGAAGCGGGCGTAATAGGATTCGGCGAACTGCTCGGCCTGGCCAGGCGGAAGCGCGGCGAGCGAATCCTCAATGCCGCGATACATGTTCATGATCGCACTGACTTCCTCGACCACGCCCTACCTGCTGGGGAATTTCGCCACCAAGATCTGGCACAGCAACGCTTGCGCCGAGACTAACCGTTGGGCGGCCGACACGCTCGGCCAAGTGGTGAAGCAGCGGGCGAGCTACAGCGAAGGCGAAGGCTCGAGCCAGAATTGGGGCATGAATATGGGCGAAGGGAGGAGTTCGGGCAGCAGCACGAATTACGGCGGCAGCCAAAGCTACGGGCGCGGTATCAATAGCGGCGGCGGCAGTTCGACCTGGGGGTCGGGCAACTCGCAGAACGACAGCGATAATTGGGGCCGCAACCGGGGCGGCAGTACCAGCAGCAATGTCAGCCACGGCTATTCGGAACAGGTCGGTTACCTGATCGAGCCGGGCGAGTTCGGGCGGATGTTGAAGACGGGCGGACCCGCCAACGGCAACCGCGTCTCGGCGATCTGGTATCAGGCCGGACGGCGCTTTGCCGCCTCCAGCGGCAACGCATTGCTGGCGGAATTCCAGCAATGAAACGGCCGGAAGGGCTCACGGGCTTCATCGGACAGCCGGTGGTGACGCTGGTGCTGGTCGCTGCCGGGGCGTTCGCGCTGTATCAGGTGGCGGTCTCGGGCGCGTGGGTGCTGGCGCTGGTGGTGCTGGTGGCGCTGGGCGGGGTGGCCAAGGCCAACCGCGAAGTGACGGCCTACCGGCAATGGAAGCAGGAATGGGATGCGATGGCGCCGAGCCCGGAGGCGGCACCGCGCGAAGCGGGCGGCAAGGCCGGACGCGTCGCGCTGCTGCTGATCGTGATCGGGCTGATGGCGCTCTATCTGGCGGCGAATCTGGATCAGCCCGGCTTCGGGTTTGCGCTGGCCTGGCTGGTGGGCGGCGGGGTGGTGGTGCTGGCCGTCGCCCTCGTGCGCAGGGGCCGAAGCGCGGGGGCGGAAGCGCGGGCGAGTTCGCCCTCTGCGGTGGCGCCGGTGACGATCTGCGTGCAACGGCCGTTATTGCCGGTGCCGGATTTGACGCGGGCTTACGGGGCGCTGCCCGATCATTGCTGCAAGCTGCTGGGGATCGGTCAGCCTTAGTTGCCGTCAGGCCAGATCGAAACCAAAATCTCCGCCAAGCGAACGCCGGCCTTGGCGATCTGCTCATGCTGCGCCTGGTGCATGTGTTTGTCGTAGCAGCGGCGAGGATCCTGTTCGACCGGATCGTGGCACTCGCCGACGCTCACCACCCACAGCGACCCGCTATGGGGAATGTCATGCCGAGTGGAGAAGCGCAGCGGCCTCAGCGCTTGGCCCGCGAGAGCGAGGCTCTCGGTCGCCCAGCTCGCGGCCCAGGTCCGTGGTATCCCCGGCGTGGCGGATACGCTCGCTAGCTCCGCGTCGCTGTAGCTCTGGGGGCTGGTTTCGTCCCAATGGCCGTGCAGCTCTCCTGAGTCCGGGGTCCTCGGTGAAATGGAGGGAGTTCGCGCCGTGGGTGCTGGTCTGTCGTTCCCGGGCACGCTCGGCAGCGGAGGAATCCGGATCAACCACCCGACCCTCCCCGTCGAGATAGACGCCGCCGACATGCATCGGCTGGTGCAGATCGCCGACGAAATGGACCAGCATCATCAGCGCCTGGGCGCAGGTGAAACGGAAGCCGGGCTGGTTCGGCCGGAAATGCGTCGCGTTGGGAACCAGCGCGGTGGAAGGACTGGGGCCGCGGCAGGCGGGTTTCGCGAGGGTTGTGGCGGCGGTATTGATGCCGTGAACCAAGTTCCAGAGGTGGGTGCCGACCGGTCCTTCCTCGTAGCGCGAACGCTGCACCGCGAGGTCGACGAAATGGTATTGGGTGTGGCAGCCTTTCCCGGTGTGCGGGCATTGGCTCCAATTATTGCGGACGTAATCCTCCATCTGGCCGCGCAAGGCGGCGTCATCGGCGAAGGCGCGGCAGACGCTGTCGCGACGCGGATTGCCGTTGTAGCGAAAATTGCGATTCGGCCCGCCGTTTGGACGCACGCAATCGCCCCACGGACCGGCTGATCCTGGTGCCGGCGGATGCCCCTGCCTGGTGCCATGGCCTGACCCGGCAGATTCTCTGGAACCGGGTCGAGGCGCATGAGAGGCGCAAGGATGCGCAGACGGCGCGGGAGCTTCGGATCATCATTCCGCGCGAGGTTCCGGCGCAGGCGCGGGCGCAGTTGATCCGCGAATATGTGCAAACGAGCTTCGTGGCGAAGGGCATGATTGCCGACGTGGCCTGGCACAATAAGACGGCCTCGGACGGGAAGGAACAGCCGCACGCGCATGTGATGCTGACGATGCGTCCCCTCACCGCTGATGGGTTCGGGCTCAAGTCGCGGCATGATTGGGTGCCGGACCCGACGGGGCGGACACATCCGGACGGGCGTCCGGTCTTGGTCGCCAGCAACGCGGATAGCTGGAACTGCCCGGACTATTTCGAGCGGTGCCGCGAGGATTGGCAGAACATCGCCAACGACGCATTGGCGGAGGCGGGCTCCGAGGCGCGGATCGATCGGCGTAGCTTGCTGGCCCGCGGCCTGTCGCGCCTGCCGGAGCCCGCCCTGCGGCTCGCCTATTATTTGCGCGACCTCTATGGCTGCATGAAAGAGCGGTTCGGCCAGTTCCAGATGGCGCAGCATTACCGCCAGGTGGAACAGGCGGCGCAGGCGGCCTATCGCCGCGCCGACCCGCTGGCGCTCGGCGGCGCCGAAGCTTCCAACAAAATGCAGCGGTTCTATGGGTGGTTCGAGCGGCAGCTCGGGCGGCTCGAGACGGAGCCGCCGTCGCATTCCCACGATTTCAACCTCGGACCGGAACGGTAGCTATGGGCACAAACTGGCGCGATATGTTCGATGAGCGGGGGCCGCTGGCGCGCGGCACCGATCCCGCGCCGGCGACGGCGGATGACGGGGCGGCGCTGAGCTCGGCCGAGTACCGGCCGTGGATCGTCCAGCGCGGGCGTACGCAACCGGCGCTGCTGCTGAACCAGCGGCGCTACGACCCGCGTTCGGGGCTGCTGCTCGGCTGGCAGGCCAGCTACCCGTACCTCGTCGCGGCCGATTATGTGGGCGAGCGAATGATCTCGCTCGATTTCGGGACGCGGCATTTCGTGATCAAGGGGCATGGGCTGGGCGAGCTGCTACGCCATTTGCAGCAAGGGACGGTGCTCGCCATCCAGGAATATTGCGCGCAGGTCTGGCCGCAGCTTCCCGAGGGGCCGGTGGTCACCGCGATCAAGAAGGTGGAGCCGCGCTACCGCGAAACCTCGCGGGAGTATGACGGCTAAACGGGGATTGAGGCGCCTTGCCTTTGCGCCTGTCCCAAGGCGGCAGGTTCGGGTAGGATGGCTGCAATTCCCCTGATGGGCTGCGGGAGGAACTAGCATGACCGATATTCTCTGGGTGGCTGGCCGGTATCAACTCGGCAACGATCCGGGCTTGTTTCAAGATGCCGCCTATGTCGGCCAGACGCTGGCCTTGCCCTTCAAAAAGACGTGGCTCGATCCGAACGCCACGGCGGTGAAGCTCATCATCTATACGACGGACGTGGAAACCTGGGGCAGCTGGTCCGGCCACGCCGTTTTCATCAACAGTACGGAAGTGGGCCGCTTGAAGGATCCGACCGACACGATGGGACCGCTTGAGCGATTTGAGCTGTCGATCCCGGTCTGGACCTTGAATAGCGCTCTCGGCGGCAAGGACGAGTTCACCCTGCGCGTCGAGCTCGAAGTGCAAGCGGCGCAGCCGGGCCTGAGCGACGATTTCGTGCTCACGCGCATCGCCAGCGACGAGACGATCGCGGCGAAGCTAGGCTGGAAATAGGTCAGACCGAACCCTGATCTAGTGCTTCCTGTCCTTCGAGCTCGCCGGATCGTTGCCGGGAGCGACGGTATCGGAATCGCGAAAGCGATGGTCGCGGCCCTGGATGCGGACCTCGCCGCCGCCGGCATTGCCGACGATCTGCTTGGCGCGCTTCTCGGCGGCGGCCTGGGTATCGGTGATTGCGCTGGCGCGCTTCGCGTGCGGCGCAACCACCGCCCATTTATCGCCGCGTCGGGTCACAAATCGGTCGTTCTTACTCATCATCCACTCCCTGATGTGGGTGAGGAATATGGGAGTTCGAGACGAAAATTGAAGGCGCGTCAGGATGGCGCGGGGAGTATCACTCCCAGCGGCGACTCATGCGATGGAGGGTGCCATGCAGGAAAATGTGCAGTGCGTCACCAATTCCGCTCCGCTTCAACTGCAAATTAAGCACGCTAATGGGAACATCTATAATATTGCCGTGGGCGCGCGCCGAGCGCTGATCGATCCACAAGGCGTCATACGCTTCTTTTCCGTAGACTATGACGATGGAGATACCCAAGCCTACAAGCTGCACCCGCGCCATTCTAAGACGGCCGAGCGGTTCGGGTGGGTGCTCGATTTTTTAGCGGGCTACGGGCTCAGCCGCCTCGGCGGTAAGCTTGTAAAGCCGCGGCCAGGGCTCCCGACACATCAAGCAGAAGCGATTGCGACCAGCTTGGGCTGAGCTGACGGCTCAGCCGCGCCCGGTCGATTTGGCCGGGCCACTCGCGGCGGCAGAGGCGCTTGGCGAGCCGATCTCGGCCACCGCCAATGTCGGGGTGGCTCCGGCAGCGCGTAAGGCGGCGATGGCGTCCTCAAGCTCGCTCGATGCGGTGCTCGTCTCGGGCGCGTTAGGAGCCGTCGCCTGAACGGTCCGCCGCGCTTCCATTTCGCGAGCGAGAAGCCGCAGCGGATCGCCACTGTCGGCCAACGTAGCCGCTTCCTCCGCTGAACCGCTCCGCCGGCGTAAGAGCGCGGCGGCTTCGGCTTTCACCCGTGCATCGGCTTCGTCGGTGGAGAGGCCGTCGCGCCGCATGCTGTCGCGCAGCCGGGCGTGGGTGGCGGCAAGCTCGTCGAAGCGATGCTGGAACTCGGGGTTGGAATCGGCGCCGTGGGCAGCGGCGTCCGCCATCTGGCCGAGGGCAACGGCCGAGGCATTCAGCTCGCCTTGCGACGTGCCCTTCGCCTGCTCGCGCTCGACATCGGCGCGGCGCTCGGCCTCGCGGCGGCGGTATTCGGCTTCTTCCTCCGGCGAGGCGAATTGCAGGTAGGGATCGAAGCGATGCAAGTCGCGCATGATTGCTTGGACCTGTTGGCGGCTGGCGGCGCTTGCGACGGCGAGCTCGGCGGTGGGCGCCGATGCTTCGCCACGGGCTTGCTGGGCCATGCCCGTAGCCATGGTGGCGGCAGCAGCGATCTCGGCGCGCAGGGCGGCAAGGTCCGCCGTGCTGCCCCGCGCGATGGCGCGTTGCAAATGGGTCAAACGGGCGCGCTGCGCCTCGGCGTCGGCGCGGGCGGAGCCTGCTTGCGGAAGCTGGGCGAGCGCTTTCTCGAGGTCGGTTTCGGCGGTGAGAATGCGGGCCAGAAGCTCGGCGCGATCGGCGGCGATGGCGGGTGAGGCTTGGGCTGTCGGGTCGGCTGCTATGCGGCGCTCGTGCGAGGGGGTGAATCTACCTCCGATTGTAGCCCGAACATTGCTAAGAAATCGTTAATGCGCGGTTCGCGCGCTCGACTGGACCAGCCGGATCGGTTCGCGGTGGATGATTCCCCTTCTGCCCTTGCGGCAAGGCTCCGGGTCTTCGGCGGTTCTAGCCGACCGATGCTCCCGGCAAAGGCGATTTGCTTCCTTCGTGCAGCTTCATCCCGCCTGCGGCGGTTTGCGGCCTTGTCCGGTGCGCCAAGCGGTCGACGGTTTTCGCCTTGTCCGTCGCACATTGCCGTGCGGGACAGAAAGGGAGGAACCATGAGCTACGACGATATCCTGCTTATCCAGGCGCTGGCGAGCCTCGTCGCTGCCGTTGCGCAGCTGATCGGGGCGATGCGGGGGCCGCCGTAGGGCGGCCCTCATCGCGGGGCTGGCGCTACTGCGCCACCCAAGCCGACAGGCTGAGATCCGACCAGCCGCCGGCCGGTCGCGGCGGCCGGGCCGGGCGCGGCGGTCGGGCGGGTCTTGCCGGACGGGGCGGCCGAGGGGCGCGAGGCGCCCGGGCCGGTCGCGCGGGCCTGTTGCTGCCGGTCACTTGGCCGTTGGGATTCCAGGCCACCACCCGGCCGCTATGGTCCAGGCAGTTCAAGCCGAGGACCGGGCCGAGCCAGTTGCCCGAGTCGGCCGACCAAGAGTGCCCGCCCGACAGGTAAGCCACCCAATTCAAATCGGTATCCCAGATATGCTGCCCCGGCTCGCACCAGCCGACCAGGGCACAGTCTTTGTCGAACAACGGGAGCATCGTTCCCCTTTCATTGCGGTGCGGTCAGGGAAGTTGATCTAGGTTGGGGCGGCGGGGCTTCAAGGCATCGCCGCCCCAGCCATTCAAAACAGGCTCAGCTGCCGCCAACGGGCGCGTACGATGCGCCATTGCGGCTGCCTCGCGGCTTCCTCGAGCCAGCGTCGCACATAGGCGACGAGGCCACCCGCCTCGTCGATCTCGCCCGGCCGCAGGAAGTGCGAGCGATAGCCGTTGTCGGTGATCGGCAGCGGCGCGTTGCGCTCGGGGGCGATGACCTGGATCTCCAGATGGTCGTAGCCGGGGAAATATTCGGGCTGGTAGCGGATGGTCATGGTGATGCCGTCCCAAGTCAGCTTAGCGCGGCGCGGCCGCGGCTTCGTCCGCTTCGTCGGCTTCTGGCGGCTTGCCCGCGCCTTCTTGGCGGCGGGCTTGCCGCCGGGGCGGCACTTGGCCGCCCCGGGGCGAGCGGAGGTGACTGCTGGCCTCCGTCCTGCTCGGCTTCGCCATCGGCGGCCGGCTTGATCTCGCGCATCACGAGGCGGCCCGCGAGCGGGAGGGCGGTGCATTCGAGGCTGAACCCCCGCCATCCTTGTTCGGCCAGGCGGCGCCGATTTCGCGCCAGCTGGCTTTCTTGCCGTGGCCGATGACCTGATAGAGGCGGTGTGTCGGGCGGCGGTTCTGGGTGTAGAGGTCGGACATTTGCTTCTCCTTCGTTGCAGCGCGGACCATTCCGCGGCTGATGGGGAGAGCACGGCGACGGCCATGGAGGCGGCGGTCACACCCCGCTTGCGCCCGAAGGGGGCGGAGCTGCACACGCGCAGCACGGAAGCGAGCCGGGTTGATCGGCGCCGGGCCGGGGCCAGCAATCGACCTTCAAAGCCGTGGATGGTTCGGGTGTTGGGGGGGAAGTATTCGAGCGCGCACCCGGAACCCGGCCTCTTAGCGCAACTCAGGTTCGGGCCCGGTGAGCTTGCTGGTGTGAAATTTTCGCGCCCCTGGCAGCTCGAAAAGGGCGGTGCGGGTTCCCATATGCCTCGGTCTAACCAAGGGAGGATCGAGTGGCGGTCTTGGGTGAGTTGCTGTTCTATTCCGGCTTCCGCCGGGCGACGCTGTCGGACGCGCTTCAGAATAATCTCGCGCACAACGTGCAGGCCGAAGTTGACAAGCTCCGCGACTCGGAATTTGCTGCGAAGTCGGACGAGGAGCTCGTCGCGCTGATGGTCGAGCGCTGCAAGTCAACGCCGCTGGAGCTGAAGCTTGATCAGTCGCAAGGCGGCGCCGATCCGATCCGCCTCAATGTCCAGGACGTGTTCGGCGATCGCGCGATGGTCGATGGATTCCGCATCACGAAGGCGATTCCGTTCGACGGCGATGCCGTGCTGTTCGAGTTGCAGCCGAATCAGTTCGATCTGAGTCCCCCGCGCGGTGAAGTGCGGGGCGACCGGGTGATCGTTGGTATGGAGGTGCGTGCGAGCGCTGCGGCGGAGGCCGAGCGCTATATCAACGAGCAGGTGGCGGATATTCAGAAATATATCGGCTGGCAGGCCGACGCCATCGCCCAGCATAACGCGGCGTTGCCTGGCGCGGCGATGATGGCGATCCAGCGGCGTCGGGCGAACTCCGACAAGGCGTCGGAAATCGCGCGGAGGTTAAGCGGGGGCGGTTAGTGGCGCTTCCACTCCCGCCTGGAACTCATCCTCTCCCCCTTCCGCTCTCGGGCGGTAGGTGCCGAAGATGTGATCCCAATACGGAAAGACCATTCCGAAATTTGTGTTTGCGTCGACCGGTCGTACGGAGTGATGGATACGATGCATATCGGGCGTCACGATGAACCGGCGAGCGAACGAGTCGATCATCGCCGGCAAGCAGACGTTGCTGTGTGAGACGACGCTTTGAACAGTCGCAACGAGGGCATATGCAGCGGCTCCCTCCGCTGGGACGCCGGCGACTAAAATAAGTGCGAACTGGACCGGCGCGTTCGCTAGCGGCTCAAGCGGATGATGGCGGACGCCGGTGGAGGCATCGACGGCGGAGTCGGAATGGTGAAGCCGATGAAGCGTCCAGAGCCATGGCACGGCATGTAGGAGACGATGCGTCCAGTACTGGAACAGATCCAGCAATAGCAGCGACAGAGCCACGCCTAATGCCAGTGGCAAGAACGCCCAGGTCGAGTCGGCAATGAGCTTCGGCGTATGCTCGGTGACGAGCGGGTAAATCCACGGCCATAAAAGGCGCAGCAGTGCGACCCAGACGATGGCCAAGATGAGGTTGGCCGACCAACGCCGAAGTTTTTCTCCGCCTCTCGCTTTTGGCGAGAGAGTTTCGAGCACCGCCGCCGCTGCAAGGAGCGCAGCAAAGATCAAGAGGTCTCGAAGCACAGCAAGCAGCTTTCAAACCTGGCCTAAGGCGGTGGTGGCGGCAACGGCGGCGGTGCCATAGGTGGCGGGGTCATCGGCGGTGGCGGCGGAGGGATGATCGCTACCTCGAACTCGATATCGGAGTCGGGCGCGCGGGTTCTCATGGCAAGCGCGAATATGCCGCTGATATTCATGAAGCGTGTCTTGATGCAGCCGCGCCGCTCGGGAGTGAGCTTGCGGCTGGCAACTGGTCCTCCGTCGAGCGATGTCCCGGTGACGTCCAGAAGGTCGGGCGCGCACATATTGAAGGTGAAGTCGATTGGCTCGGGTATTCGGTAGACGATCTCCCGGACAAACGTGCCATCGCGCATGCGTTTGGGCGGGTTGGGTTCGCCTCGCCGGGGCCGAATTACGACCATATCTTTTGGTGATTCCGTGCAAGTCAAAGCCTGCGAGCCGTAATTCACCCCGCCAACGAAGCTGCACACATTGATGACTTGCGGCGCGCGCGGTGGTGCTGGCGGTGCCGGAGGTCGCGGCGGCCGAGGGGGCGACGACGGCTGAAGCGCAAATCCGCTCAGCGCGAGGCCACCCAAAGTTAGAAGTAGGGCGAGACGAAGACTACTCTTGCGAGGTTTTGGGTTCTCGGATGCAGGTGAGGTTTTGGTCACCGAAGTTTGTTCCACCCGTAAACGAACAAATATTTTGCACGTTCTGCGGCGGAGATTCAACTGACTCTTGGACGGGAACAGCGACAATGGCGCGCTCTCGTTCGGACGGACGGCTGGGAGGCCGAGATGCCGTACGACTGACCGTCTTAGGCTTGGCGTTCCTCGACGGTTCAACCTGCGGAACAGGCTGCGGCGGCACGGCAGCGCCCAACGATTCGGTCAAATTAGCCGTAGTGGTTTCGTCCGGCGCCGTTACCGTCGTCGAATTCTGAGCCTCAACGGTTGCCAAGTTGTCCGCGTTTGCATTCGTCTCAGTTGAATCAGAATCCCGGAAGGCGTCTCTAACAATGAGGCCGGCGGACAGGGTGAGGAACACCGCGCCCAACAGGATAAAGAAGGTTCTCTGGCGTTGAGTGAGAGCAGTGGGCACGCTCAGTAGCCAGCTCTGAAATCCGCCTCCGAGCATGCCGATGATCAGCATCGCTGCTCCGATCAATGCGAGGGCGGTCACATTCGTCATCGAGCCTACTGCCCATCAAGTGTGCATGAAAACTGTGGTCTCTTTTAGATGGTGTATTGAAAGTGGTTTCGCAACGCACTCATGACCGCGATTAAGCCGGCGCCGCCATTACAGCCGAGCGCTGGATAGCACGATCAGACGTAAGAAAATGCGATGGCTAGCTGCCGTTCGGCAGACGTGGGCCAACGGTCCAGCCGTGCGGCAGTGCCTTCGCTATCGGCGGAGCCGGTGCCGGCTCTCATCGCCGGTAGGCATTGCCGTTAGGCGTAGCTTAGAAGAAGGTGGTGCGGGCGGGGGGACTCGAACCCCCACAGGCCTTTCGGCCCTACGGATTTTCGTACCAGCTACGGCTTTCGCCGCCGCCCGGCGAGCCGGGCGTTTGTGGTCTGGACTATCCCTTCACCATGCCCCGAGGGAAAGCCGGGGGTTAGGTGCTGCCCGTCTAGTCTCTACACCTTCCCGTCGCCGGGCTTGGCTCGGGATTCCCATCTGACAGGGTTCCCCGAATTTGAGCAGTTCTGCATCCCCGGTTTCCCGGGGAGCACTCAAGGCCTGGCCTAAGTCCGTTGCGTCTACCAATTTCGCCACGCCCGCATGCCGTGGCGATTTATAGAGGCGGCGCGATTCGCCGCCAAGCGAAGAAACGGAAACGCCCCCAATGGGCCTTTGACCCTATTGCAGGCTTGGCTGCGTACGGCGGCCGGGGCGAGCCTTCCGCACATTGATCGCGGCCGCGTCCAGCGTGTTCTTGATGTGCGAGGCGTAATAGGTCTCGATCATCTCGACGCTGGTGCGGCAGTTTTTGGCGATCTGGTAGATGTCGGCCCCTTCCATCAGGCGGAAGCAGATATAGGTGTGGCGCAGGCTGTAGAAGGTGCGCGGCTGGCCCTCGCGGTCTTTCTTCAAGCCGAGCTCGGTGAGCACGTCGTTGAACAGCTCGCGCTGAAGGTTTGGGAAGAGCCGATTGGTCGGCTGACCCTTGTTGCGTTCGCGCAGGCGGCGGAAGGGCATCACGGCGCCGGGCATGCTCTTGCAGTAGCCGACGCCGCGCTTGCCGCGGACCTCGATGACTAAGATGCGTTCGCGCGTCGCTGCATCGGTTTCGATGGCGACGTCTCGGTATTCGAGGCGCAGGGCCTCGTCGGGCCGAAGGCCGGTGTTCACCATGAACAGGATGAAGTCGTGCAGGTTTTCGCACGCCGTGCGCCAGCGCTCCTTCTTCGGGTGCTTGGCGCGTTCCCGAGTCGCCTCGTACAGTTTTTTGTACTCGGCCGGGGAGAACCAGGCGCGGTGCGAGATTTTGCCGTTGCTCTTATAGGGGGTCGAAAGGTCCGGCAGGCTGGGCAGCCAGCCATGCCGATTCGCGGTCTTGAGGATCTGGCGTAGGCAGACGATTTCCTGATGGAGCGTGCTGCGGGCGGGCGGCTCTCCGCGACGGCCGTTCTTCATCGGGTGGATGCGGTAATCCTGGATCAAGCCGGGGGTGATATCCGACAACACGGTATCGCCGAAGAAGGGGTTGAGGTGGCTCGTCACCCGCCTGCGGTGGCCGGTAACGTAGATCGGGCTGCGCTGGCCTTGGGTAATGACCTCGAACTCGTCCAGGAAGCGCTCGGCTGCCTCCTTGAAGCGCTTGCCCTCCTTGAGGGCGCCGGAGCGGTATTTGCCGAGAAGCCCGAGATACCAGTCCGTCGCCACGTCCTTGGCGCGGGCCAGGCTCTCCTCCCGCGTGGTCGTCCGATGCTGCTTGCCGCCAAACGTGCAAGAGCACTGCCCGTGCGGCGTGCTGGGCCGTTTGTAGAGTTGGACCTTGCCGTCCAACAGTTTGTGCCGGGTGCTGTCCACGGTGCCACCAACGCAAAATGTGCTAACAATGTGCTAGCGATTTACCTTGCCGATAGTAGCGGAATGGACTGAAATTGCAAGGTTTTTAGTTGTTGTTGGTTGTTTTTATTGGATTTTAAGTCTCCGGCGTCTACCGGTTTCGCCACGTCCGCACGGTTGAGCGATAGCCGCTAAGCGGCGGGGCGCGAAGCGGCGATTGGAGGCCTCAGGCCTCGGCGGCGCCGCCGTCCTGCAGGTTCAGCCGCTCGCGCATTTCCTTGCCGGGCTTGAAATAGGGCACGCGCTTGGCCGAGACGTCGACCGTGTCGCCGGTGCGCGGGTTGCGGCCCTTGCGGGCGTCGCGGTCGCGCGTCGAGAAGGCGCCGAAGCCGCGAAGCTCGACGCGGCCGCCGCGCTGAAGCTGGCCGATGATCGATTCGAAGAAAGCGGAAACGACCCGCTCGATCTCCTTGCCCGTCAGATCGGGATGATCGTCGCACAGCTTCTGCACCAGCTCGGAACGGATCACTTCTCCCCCCTCTCCTTTGGCGATCGGGACACGGCACCGAACGGCGCCGGAACCCCCTTCCGCGCCGTTGATCCAGGTTAAACGTCTTTTTCGGTCGAAACGCAATATCAGAGATTGGTAAGCGGCGAGAAAATTTCACTTTTCCCAATGAAGAAGGGGCGGCCGCCGAGACGGCCGCCCCTTGACACTCATTTCGGCAAAGTAATTATTTTTCCTGCTTGGCCTTGAGAGCTTCGCCGAGAATGTCGCCGAGGCTGGCGCCGCTGTCGGACGAGCCGTACTGCGCGACCGCCTGCTTCTCCTCGGCGATCTGAAGCGCCTTGACGGAGAAGTTCGGCTTCTTCGACCGGTCGAAGCCGATCACCATCGCGTCGAACTTCTGCCCGACCTGGAACCGCTCCGGCCGCTGCTCGTCGCGGTCGCGGCCGAGGTCGGTGCGCTTGATGAAGCCGGTCGCCCCGTCGTCGCCGACCTGCACCTCGAGCCCGCCGTCGCGCACCTCGAGCACGGTGACGGTGACGATCTCGTTCTTGCCGACGCCGCCGCCCGCGCCCGCGCCGCCCTTGGCGACGCCGCCGCGCTCCAGCTGCTTCATGCCGAGCGAGATGCGCTCCTTCTCGACGTCGACGTCGAGCACCACCGCCTTCACCGTCTCGCCCTTGCGATGCAGGTTCAGCGCCTCCTCGCCGGTCACGCCCCAGGCGATGTCGGACATGTGGACCATGCCGTCGACGTCGCCGTCGAGGCCGATGAACAGGCCGAACTCGGTGGCGTTCTTGACCTCGCCCTCGACCTCGGTGCCGACCGGATGGGCCTCGCCGAAGGCATGCCACGGATTGGCCTGGGCCTGCTTGAGGCCGAGCGAGATGCGCCGCTTGTCCTCATCGACCTCGAGCACCGCCACGTCCACCTCCTGCGAGGTGGAGACGATCTTGCCGGGATGGACGTTCTTCTTGGTCCAGCTCATCTCGGAGACGTGGACCAGGCCCTCGATGCCCGGCTCGAGCTCGACGAAGGCGCCATATTCGGTGATGTTGGTGACCCGGCCGCGGAACACGCCGCCGATCGGGTATTTGGCGCCCGCGCCTTCCCAAGGATCGGCCTCGAGCTGCTTCATGCCGAGCGAGATGCGCTGCGTCTCGCGGTTGATGCGGATGATCTGGACGCGCACCGTGTCGCCGATGTTGATCACCTCGCTCGGGTGGTTGACCCTCTTGTAGGAGATGTCGGTGACGTGGAGCAGGCCGTCTATGCCGCCGAGATCGACGAAGGCGCCGTAGTCGGTGATGTTCTTGACGATGCCGTCGACCACCTGGCCCTCGTGGAGCGACTGGATGAGGCCGGAGCGCTGCTCGGCCCTGGTCTCCTCGAGGATGGCGCGGCGCGAGACGACGATGTTGCCGCGGCGCCGGTCCATCTTCAGGATCTGGAACGGCGAGGGGATGTCCATCAGCGGAGTCACGTCGCGGACCGGGCGGATATCGACCTGGCTGCCGGGGAGGAAGGCGACGGCGCCGCCGAGGTCGACGGTGAAGCCGCCCTTCACCCGCCCGAAGATCACGCCCTCGACTCGGTTGCCGGCGGTGAACTCGGTCTCGAGCTTGTCCCAGGCCGCCTCGCGGCGGGCGCGGTCTCGCGACAGCATCGCCTCGCCATTGTGGTTCTCGACCCGGTCGACATAGACGTCGACGACGTCGCCGACCTGGATCTCCGCCTTCTGGCCCGGCGCGGCGAACTCGCGCAGCGCGACCCGGCCCTCGCTCTTCAGGCCGACGTCGATGACGGCCATGTCGTTCTCGATACCGGTGACGGTACCCTTGACGACCTTGCCCTCGAACCCTTCATTCTCGCCGCCGAGGGTCTCGTTCAGAAGCTTCGCGAAATCGTCGCGCGTCGGCATCGCCGTGGTGGCCATAAAATCCCGTGTCCTTCTTCGTGTCGTATTCCGGCCGCCGGTTGTCTCCGACGGTCTTGGAACATTGCCGCCCCCGCCGCCTCTTGCGATCGGAAGCATCCTGCGGGCCCGAAGGCCGAGCGGAGCGGAGCTGAAAGCAAAAAAAGCGCTTCGAGGGTGGGCCTGTTCGCCTCTTCCCCTCGCGCGCGAGCCTAAGCTTAAGCCCCCGCAGGCGTTTTTCGCGCCCGCCGGACGGTGAGCCATATAGGCAAGAGTGGGCGCGGGAGCAAGCACCGGCGACGCCTCCGGACGCGGCGGCGGGGCAGGGGAGGTTGAGGGCGGACGACGACCGCCCTAATCCTTCGGGAAAGCTGGGGGGCTTTGCCATGACGGCCGACCTTTTCGACCTGATCGACGGCCTGTTCCGGGGCGTCGTCTATTTCTTCTACAATCTCGCCGAGACGGCGTACATGGCGATCGCCTTCCCCTTCCGCGGGCCACGCTATCTCTACCGCCTCCACAAGACCGCCGACCGGCGTCAGATGGGCTCGGTCACCTTCGTCTTCCTCTCCATCTTCCTCCTCTATCCCCTCTCGCTGTGGCTCTTCGGGGATATCGGCGACCTCGTCTCGAAGGCCGGCGACGCCCTCGCCTCCTATCCCAGCTTCGGCGGACGGGCCTGGTGGAGCCTCATCGCGGCCTCGCTCACCGCCACCACCCTTTTCGATGCCGCGCTGCGGATCGTCCTGCGCCTCGGCCGAGCCGGACGCCACGCCCGCGAGAGGACCCGCTCCCTCGTCGAATATGCCTGCTTCCTGCCGCTCGCCGCGATGATCCCCGTCGAGGGCGCGCTGCTGGTCGAGTGGATCGGCAGGAGCATCTTCGGGGGCAGCCTCGGCCATCTCTACGCCGTCGGCGCGCTCGGCCTCGCCGGCGCGGCCCTGCTCGCCATCCCCGCCGGCGCGCACCTGGCGGGCGAAGCGGCCTGCCTGCCGCCGCCGCCGGCCTACGTCTTCCCGCCGCCCGGCCCCGCCGCCTCGCCCGGCGAGCGGCTGGCGGCGCGTCTTCGCCATCACCGCGCCACCTTCGCCACCCTGTTGCTGGTCCTGCTCCTCGCCGCCGCGACCGGCGCGGGCGGCTGGGTCGGCATCCGCCTCTACAGCGACTATTTCTATTCGGGCGAGGCGCTCAACGTCGACCTGCTGCGCTGCACCGCCCAGGGCCAGGCGCTGAGCGTCGACGCGGTGGTCCGCAACGACACCGGCGGGCCGCTCCTCGTCGAGCCCGGCGACTTCGAGGCGAGCGTGGGGAAGATCGAGCGCAACTGGCTTCTCGGGTGGATCGGCGGCGTCGAGAATTCAGCCGCGCTGCAGAGCCTCGACCCGAAGGCGGAGCCGGTGCTGGTGAAGCACGGCGAAAGCGAGAGGATCCGCGGCCGCGCGACGCTGCCGAGCGTGCCCGCCGAGGCGGCGCAGTGCCAGCTCAGCGCCGAGGCCTTCAAGGTCTGGGGTCGTCCGGCGGCGGTGACGATCGCTCCGCCGGCGCACTGAGCGTGCGCTTAATACGGCGGTTCTGAACCGCCGCTGAAATTGAAACTGAGGAACTACCAACTTGCGGCGAGGGGGGGAGGCTGGCCGGTGAAGTTATGGGCCTTTTCCCAGTTATCTGCTCATGCTAAAGTGGTCCAGATTCGACCCCCCAAGAGCCGTGAGGGGGAGGAAGTGAGCGCCTTGGCGGTACCCTTGGGGTGCTGTGGGGATTGGGACCTCACCGAGTCGAGAGAGGACCGATTTATCGGTCGTTTTTCGTGCGGTGATGTCATGGCTCAGGTCTTACCGATTTTTCTCGCTGTCGCTGGCGCGTTCGCCGGCACAGGCTATGCCGTCTCCGCTTGCATGCGGGAGTGGTTCCATGGGCAAGCCTTGCTGCTGCGCGCCAAGCGCGGTGACCCCGATCCTCCCACGATCATTCAGATCACCGATCGGACGATGGGACAGCGGTGATACCATTGGCTCCGGGACAAAAGCGGCGCACGTCGATCTCCGCCGCGGCCTCCGGTGCCGATCGCTGGCCCGGCCTGACGCGTTGCCGCGATGGCGCCGCCTCGACGCCCCTGCTAGGGTGGCGCCGCCGTCCGAAGCCCTGGGAGCGAAGGTGATGAAGATCCTCGTCAAATCCGCCGCCGCCGCCGCGCTGCTGCTCGCCGCCGGCTGCCAGGTGAACGTCGACAACCAGAGCCGCGCCAATCTCGACAAGGCCGCCGACAGCCTCGGCAATGCCGCCGACGCCGCCGCGGACCGGATCGAGAACGCCGCCGACGCCGCCGGCAACGCGGCCGATGCCGCCGCGGGCAAGATCGACGACGTCGTCGGCGCGGCCGGCAACCGCATCGACGTCAACGTGGACCTGCACGGCGGCGGCAACAGCGCCGAGACCAATCGCCACTGACGACGCGGCTTCGCTCTAGACGAAGTTCGCCGTGCCGAGGGTGCCGAGGCCGCCCGTGAACTCGATCAGATAGTCCGCCCCGGCCGCGTAGGCGCCGTCGCCGTCGGCGTCGACGACCAGGAAGACGTGGCCGGCAAGATCGCCGGCGTCGGGCCTGAACAGCAGCGCGCCGTGCGCCTCGAGCGTGCCGTCCACCGCCGCGGCGAGGCCCGCGTCGAGGCTCGCGGCGTCGAGCGCGCCGCCGACGACGACGCCGTTCCAGGCGGCGACCGTCCCCGGCAGGTCGATGCGGTCCGCGCCCGCCTCGAAGGCGGCGATGACGTCGTGCGCGGCCCCGGTCGAATCGCCGGGGCCATCATAGGCGAAGACGTCGAGCCCGTAGCCGCCGTTCATCGTGTCGGCCCCGGCGCCGCCGGTGAGGACGTCGTTGCCGCCGCCGCCGTAGAGCGTGTCGTCGCCCGCCCCGCCGGAGACTCGGTCGTCGCCGTTCAGCGCGTAGATCTGGTCGTTGCCGGCGCCGCCGGAGACGACGTCGTTCCGGATGCCGGTGACGAGCAGGTCGTCGCCCGCGCCCGAGCGTATGTCGAACGCGCCGTCGGTTTCGAAATAGCCGAGGAAGGTCAGCGCCTCGTTGGCGACGAGGGAGGTGGCGACCACCGCCAGGACCTGCCCGGCGGCCACGTTGGCGTCGGCCAGGGTAAGGTTGTAGCCGTGCGGGTTGAAGCGGTCGCCGCCGAGCAGCACCAGGGTTTCGACATGGGTCAGCGACGCGGCCTCGAGGCTGATCCCGAAGTCGTAATTGCCGTTCAGCGCCAGCGTGTCCGCCCCGGCGCCGCCGTCGACCCGATCGTTGAAGCGGAAGGTAGAGCCGAAATAGATATAGTCGTTGCCGCCGCCGCCGCTCGCCGTGTCGATGCCGCCATGGTCCATGACGATGAGGTCGTTGCCCGGGCCCATCGTCACGACATTGTCTAGCGAATTGTCGCGGACCGCCTGGTCGCCGCTCGCGAGCCCGGTCAGGTTCTCGATATTGGCCGGGATCGAGTAGAGCAGCATGTCGCGGCGGCTGCCGAGCGTCGTTCGCACCTCGTCGGTGCCGAAGCCGATCCCCTCGATCGCCTGATCGCCCCAGTCGTCGACATAATAGACGTCGTTGCCGAGGCCCCCGGTCATCACGTCGGCGCCGCCGCGCCCGTCGATCAGGTCGTTGCCCGCGCCCCCGTCGAGGACGTTGACCCCATCATTGCCCTTGAGGATGTCGTTGCCGATCGAGCCGATCACCGCCTCGAAGCCGGTGATCGTGTCGAAGCCGCCGGCGAGCGTGTCCTGGACGGTGGTGAGGGCGAGATCGATCGCCACCCCCGCCACGCCGACCGAATAGCCGCGCGCCGCGAAGGTGAGCGTGTCGTAGCCGTCGCCGCCGTCGACGATGTCGTCGCCGAGGCCCGGGTCGACCAGGTCGTCGCCGCCGCCGGCGTGGATGACGTCGTTGCCGCCCAGGCTGCGGATGGTGTCGCCGCCGTCGCCGCCGGTGATCGTGTCGGCGGCATTGCCGGTGCTGACGACGAGCGTCTCGAAGCCGGTATAGTCGATCCGCGAGGCGCCCTGCGCGAACCATCCGGGGCCGCTCGTCACCGGCACGGCCGCGCCGTAATTGACCACGAGCGTGTCGGTGCCGCGGCCGCCGTCGGCCGTGTCGACGCCTGCGTAGGTCGTGAACAGGTCGTTGCCGTCGCCGAGCCAGACGTGGTCGGAGGCGAATACCCAGGTGGTGATGATCGTGTCGTTGCCCGAGCCGGTGCGGAAGTCCGCCAGCGCCTCGAAGTCGACGAAGCGGGTGCCGGGGCCGAGATTGGTATAGTCGTTCTGGAGGTTGACGCCGATCCCGTAGGTGCGGTCGGAAAGGTCGGCGGCGATCGAGTCGAGCCCGTCGCCGCCATAAGCGTAGAAGGCGCCCTTGCCGACGTCGACATAATCGTCCCCGCCTCCCGTCGTGACGAAATCATATTCGTCGCCGAGCACGATCCGGTCGGCGCCGTCGCCGGTGTTGATGGTGAACGCCTCCACCCCGTCGAACGAGACGCTGCGGTCGGCGGCGGAGAACCGCCCGTCGGCGGCGACGGCGGTGACGTCGCCCGCGTCCGTCCAATCGACCCGCAGCGTGTCGTGCCCGTCGCCGCCGTGGACGAAGGCGTCGCCCGCCGCCGCCGCGACCAGCAGGTCGTCGCCTGCTCCGCCGTCGAGCGTGTCGCCCGCCCCGGCCGTCAGCGTGTCGTCGCCGCCCAAGCCGGAGATCAGCTCGGGGTCGACGGTGCCGGAGAGCGTGTCGGCGCCGTCGCCGCCGGTGATGGTCAGCGCATATTGGGGATCGCTCATCGGCCGGCTCCCGCCAGGGGGCCCTCCCGCGAAGGGGAGGGAAGGGAGCCTCGCCCGCCGCCTTCCCGGGCGGCACGCGGGCCCGTCGCATCGCCGTCGACCACGCGCCGGCCAACCGATGCGAACGCCCCGCCCGGTCTTCGGTTCCCCCCGCGCCCCCGCATCGGCAGGCCGTCCGCTAGAGCCGCCGCACCCGCGGCTTCACCGGCTCGGAGGTCGCCCGGACCATCGCCGCGGGTGCGGCGCGCGCCATTCCTTCACGAGCGCCGCGCCTTCCGTCCCACCCCGGCGCATCGCAAAAGGACGGCTGGACGCGGCCGGCCCGGTCCGCTTTGCCTCGCAAATCGTTAGCGGGACATTCACCATGACCAACGCCGCCGCGCTCCGCGAGCAAGCCGCCCACTGCCGCCTCCTGGCGCGGGAATATGATCCGATCGTCGGCCGCCCCCTCCTCGAAAAGGCGCGGGATCTCGACTGCAAGGCCGCCGAGATCGCGCGCCACGGACGCGAGCGGCGCCGCCCCGCCCGCTTCGGCACCGGAGGTCCCCCGGCGAGGCTTTTCGGCCGCCGCAAGGCCTGAGGGCGGGCCCGGCAAGCTCAGCCGGTGATCCTGCTTCCCAGCGGCTTGGTGGCGGGGCCGTGGATGACCTCGCCGGAGAGCTCGAAGCGGGAGCCGTGGCAGGGGCAGTCCCAGGTCCGGTCGGTGGCGTTCCAGCCGACCAGGCAGCCCATGTGGGTGCAGACGGCGGAGACGGCGTGGACGCGGCCGTCTTCGTCCTTGAAGGCGGCGACGTTGTCGCCGTCGATCTTCATGATCGCGGCGTCTCCGGGGGCGAGCTCGTCGTAGCTCTTGGGCTTGCGCGAGAGGTAGCCGGAGACGAGGTGGGCGGCGACCTCGGCATTCTCCTTGACGAACTCGCCGGCGCCGGCGACCGGCTTGATCCGGGCGGCGTCGAAGATGGCGCTCCAGCCATTCTCCTTGCCGGTGGCGAGATCGGCGATGATCATCGCCGCCGCCGTGCCGTTGGAGATGCCCCAGGCGGCGAAGCCGGTGGCGACGAGATAGCCGTTGCCGCCATGGCTGGACCAGCCGATGAACGGCGCGGAATCCATCGCGCTGTAATCCTCGTTGATCCAGCGATATTCCACCGGGCCCGCGTCGAAATGCGCGGCCAGCCAGCGCTCGATGTCGGCCATGTACCTGAGCTCGTCGTCCGGGTGGCCGGGCTTGTAGTGGCTGCCGGCGACGATAGCGTAGACCTGGTCGCCCCTACGGTGGGTGCGTATCGAATGGCCCGGCTGCTCGGCATTCTTGTACATGCCCGGCGGCACCCGGCGGATCGGCGCGGCGATGACCGGCTCCGCCATCGGATAGGCCAGGGAATAATAGAGTCCGACCTGGCCGAGGGGGAGGTGGGTCGCCATCACCACCGCGCCGGCGCGCACGCTGCCGGCGTCGGTGACGACGCGGTTCGGGTCGTAGTCGACGACGCGGCTGCGCTCGAAGACATGGCAGCCCTCGCCCGGAAGGGTGGCGGCGAGCCCCGCGACGTAGCGGGTCGGATGGAACTGCGCCTGGTTCTCCCAGCGCATCGCCTGGAGCACTTCGAAGGGAAGGCCGGTGTCGCGCGTCAGGCTGGCGGGCAGGCCGAGACGCCGGGCGACCTCCACCTCCTTCTCGATCTGCTCCACATAGCTCTCGTCGTTGGTGTAGACGAAGGCGGGCGTCGGCTCGATGTCGGCGTCGACGCCATATTGCCGCGCCAGGCGCGCGATTTCGCGGATGCCGGCCTCCTGCGCCTCGGCGTAGAGGCGCGCCTTGTCCTGCCCGAACTTGCGCTCCAGCGTCTGGTAGAGGATGCCGTGCTGCGAGCTGATCTTGGCGGTGGACTTGCCGGTGACCTGGCGGCCGACGCGCCGCGCCTCGACCAGGGCGACGCGCTGGCCGCGATCCTTGAGGAGCCGCGCGGCGGTGACGCCGACGATGCCGCCGCCGACGATCGCCACGTCCACCTCGAGATCGCCGGCGAGCGCCGGGAAGGCCGGCCCCTCGCCGGCGGTGGCGTTCCAATAGCTGCGGTCCTCGGTCCGGGTCACATTGGCCTCCTCGCCTGCGGGTGCGAGGCTTGAAACCGCCCGTTGCGAAGCCTGTTCCGCCCCCCTATCGGCGGAGCCTTCGTCATTCAGCCAGGGACCGCCCGATGCGCAAAGCCGCCGCCTTCCTCCTCCTGCCGCTCGCCGGCTGCGCGACGAACGCCGCACCGCACGGGGCCGCGCCCGCGCACCGCGCCTCCATCGTCTACCCGGCGGCGGAGCGCGGGCCGGTGGTCGAGGAGCAGTTCGGCGTGAAGGTGGCCGATCCCTATCGCTGGCTCGAGGACGACGTGCGCGAGAGCCAGCGGGTGCGGCAGTGGGTCGCCGAGCAGAACGCGCTGACCCAGTCCTTCCTGGCGACCCTGCCGTCGCGCTCCGCCTTCCAGCAGCGCATGCGCGAGCTCTTCTCCTACGAGCGATTCACGGCGCCGGAGAAGAAGGGCGGCCGCTATTTCTACACCCGCAACACCGGCCTTCAGAACCAGAACGTGCTCTACGTGCGCGACCGGCTCGAAGGCGCGCCGCGGCTCTTGATCGACCCGAACGGCTGGTCGGCCGACGGCGCGACGGCGCTCGCGGAATGGTCGCCCTCGGAGGACGGCAGGAAGCTCCTCTACTCGGTCCAGGAGGGCGGCACCGACTGGCGCATCGTCCGCGTGCTCGACGTCGACACCGGCAGGCTGCTGCCGGACGAGGTCAAGTGGGTCAAATATTCCAATCTCGACTGGGCGAAGGACGGCTCGGGCTTCTATTATTCGCGCTTCGCCGCGCCCAAGGCGGGGCAGGAATATCAGTCGACGACCACCGGCCAGCAGGTCTGGTTCCACCGCCTCGGCACCGGCCAGGCCCAGGACAGGCTGGTCTTCGAGCAGCCGGACCGGCCGACGCTCGGCAACACGGCGGAGGTGTCGGACGACGGCCGCTGGCTGATCGTCAGCTCGTCCGAAGGGACGGACGCGCGCTACGAGGTGACGTTGATCGACCTCGCTTCCCCCGGGTCGGCGCCGCGGCGCTTCATCACCGGCGTCGACAACGACTGGCGTTATCTCGGCAACGAGGGCACCACCTTCTACTGGGTGACCGACCGCGGCGCTCCGCGCCTGCGCGTCGTCGCCACCGACATCGACCGGCCGGTGGCGGAAGCGCGGGAGATCGTCGCCGAGGACGCCGCGACGCTGGACGACGCCTCGATCGTCGGCGGCAAGCTGGTGGTCAGCTACCTGGTCGACGCCAAGACCGAGGTCAGGACCTACGGGCTCGACGGCAGGCCGGTGGGGAAGGTGACTCTCCCCGGCATCGGTTCGGCGGCAGGCTTCAAGGGGGATCGCGGGGATCCGGAGACCTTCTTCACCTTCACGAGCTTCAACTACCCGACGACCGTCTACCGCTACGACGCCGCGACGGGCCAGGCGACGCCCTGGGCGCAGCCGCGAGTCGCCTTCAGCCCAGCCGACTTCAAGGTCGAGCAGCGTTTCTACCGCTCGAAGGACGGGACCCGGATCCCGCTGTTCCTGGTCTATCGCAAGGACCTCGACCTTCGCCGCCGCCACCCGACCCTGCTCTACGGCTACGGCGGCTTCAACGCGGCGATGACTCCGTCCTTCTCCTCGACCAACCTCGCCTGGATCGAGCGCGGCGGGGTCTATGCAATGGCGAACCTGCGCGGCGGCAGCGAATATGGCTCCGCCTGGCACGATTCCGGGCGGCTGGCGAAGAAGCAGAACGTGTTCGACGACTTCATCGCGGCGGGCGAGTATCTGATCGGCCAGGGGATCACGTCGAAGAAGCAGCTCGCCATCTACGGCCGCTCCAACGGCGGCCTGCTGATCGGCGCGGTCGTCAACCAGCGGCCGGACCTGTTCGCGGCGGCGCTGCCGGCCGTCGGCGTCATGGACATGCTGCGCTTCAACCGCTTCACCGCCGGGCGCTACTGGGTCGACGATTACGGCTATCCGGACCGCGAGGCGGACTTCCGCACGCTGCTCGCCTACTCGCCCTACCACAACATCCGCGCCGGCGTGCACTACCCGCCGACGCTCGCGACCACGGCCGACACCGACGACCGGGTCGTTCCGGGGCACAGCTTCAAATATACCGCCGCCCTCCAGAATGCCGACCCGAACGGCGCGCCGCACCTCATCCGGATCGAGACTCGCGCCGGCCACGGATCGGGCAAGCCGACCGAGAAGATCATCGAGGAATATGCCGACATGTGGGCGTTCATCGCCCACTATACCGGCCTGGAGGCGTCGGGAGGCCGCTGACCGCCCCGCCTTGACGGGCCACCCGCCCCCTCTAGGCTGACGCCGGCCTTGGGGGAGGCGCGCATTCGAGTCGCTCGGCTCCCCAGTCCAGCAGGGGAAACGACATGGCGATCATCAACGGCACTCCCGGCGACGACTTCCTGAGCGGGACGCCGAGCGCGGACACGATCAACGGGCTGGGCGGCAACGACCTCGTCAATGCCGGCGCGGGCGACGACTCCGTCGACGGCGGCGACGGCCACGACAATCTGCGCGGCGAGGACGGCAATGACAGCCTGTCGGGCGGCAATGGCGACGATTACCTGCGCGGCGGCCTCGGCAACGACCTGCTCGACGGCGGCGCCGGCTGGGACCGCGCCGCCTTCTTCACCGCGCCGGGCGGCATCGCCGTCGACCTGCGCATCCAGGGCGTCGCCCAGAATACCGGCATGGGCATGGATACGCTGGTCGGCATCGAGCATGCGTCCGGCACGGAGTTCGCCGACGTCATCACCGGCGACGACGGCCCCAACTGGCTGTGGGGCGAGAATGGCGACGACACGATCAGCGCCAATGGCGGAGACGACCTCGTAGAGGTCGGCCCCGGCAACGTCGTCGCCGACGGCGGCGCCGGCAACGACGGCTTCTCGGTGTGGGCGAACGGGGCGGCGCTGGCCGGCGTCAGCGTGTCGCTGCTGCTCCAGGGCGGCGCCCAGGCGACCGGCATCGGCACGATGACGATCAGCGGCTTCGAGAACCTCTCCGGGTCGCTCGGCAACGACACGCTCACCGGCGACGGCGCGGCCAACCTCCTCGCCGGCGACCAGGGCAACGACCATCTGAGCGGCGGCGCCGGCAACGACATACTCTACGGCGACGGCCGGATCATCGTCGACACGCACGGCACCGGCCTCTCCGGTCCGATCGCCACCTATGCGGACGTCACGGCGATCGACCCGGCGCTGGCGGACGGCGACGACGTGCTCGAGGGCGGCGACGGCGACGACCTTCTGAACGGGGGCGGGGGCTCGGACACGGCGAGCTATGCGACGGCGTCGGGCGCCGTGCAGGTCTTCCTCGGCGCCGGCGGCGGCAGCGCCAGCGGCGCGGCCGGCGAGGACACGTTGATCAGCATCGAGAACGTCACCGGCTCCGGCTATGACGACCTCATCCGCGGCGACGCCAATGCCAACGTCCTCGACGGCGGCGCGGGGCACGACTTCATGCGCGGCCTGGGCGGCAACGACGTGATCACCGGCGGGACCGGCGACGACTATCTCGACGGCGGCCTCGGCGACGACCTTCTCGACGGCGGCGCCGGCTGGGACCGCGCCTCCTACGCCGTGAGCGCGACGGGCGGCGTGACCGTCAACCTTGCCCTCTCGGGCCCGCAGGCGACGGGGCAAGGCACCGACACGCTGGTCGGAATCGAGCATGTCTCCGGGACGATCTTCAACGACGTGCTCACCGGCGACGGCGGCGACAACTGGATCTGGGGCGGCTCCAACGGCTCGGGCGTGACCGGCAACGACACCCTCTCGGGCGGAGGCGGCAACGACCTCGTCGAGGTCGGGCCCGGCACCCACCTCCTCTCGGGCGGCGCCGGCACCGACACGCTGTCGCTGTGGGGCAACGACGTCGACATCTCGGCCGCCGGAGTCACCGTCTCGCTCGCCCTCCAGGGGGCGCCGCAGGACACCGAGCAGGGCATGATGAACCTGTCCGGCTTCGAGAATCTCTCCGGCTCCAAATATGCCGACGTGCTGACCGGCGATTCCGGGGCCAATCTGCTCGCCGGCGACCAGGGCAACGACCTGCTCAGCGGCGGCGACGGCGACGACGTCCTCTACGGCGACGGCCGGGTCACGGCGGACACCCACGACACGGGCGGGTCGGGGCCGATCGTCACCTATGCGGACGTGACCCTCGTCGATCCGACGCTGGTCGCCGGCAACGACACGTTGGTGGGCGGCAAGGGCAACGACACGCTCAACGGCGGCGGCGGCGACGACCTGCTCACCGGCAGCCAGGGGGAGGACCGGTTCGTCTTCGGCCCCGCTTCCGGCCACGACCACGTCACCGACTTCGCCAAGAAGGACACGATCGCCATCCTCGGAGTCGCGGGGGTGGACGACTTCTCCGACCTCACCATCGTCAGCGTCGGCGGCAGCGCGGTGATCAGCTGGGGGACGGGCGACACGGTGACTCTCGACGGCTACAAGGCGAGCAAGCTCTCCGCGGCGGACTTCAGCTTTGGACCGGCGCCGGCGGCGGCGCACTCGGCCTTCGCCTTCGAGGGCCACGGCGCCGATGCTCATGCGGCGGCGCAGGCGATGACGTGGAACCCCTGAATCCTGAACGACAGCCTAAGAGCCAGTTCAGTCCGGCGACAGCTTCGGCTGCGTAACGACCTCCGGGCGACACGAGGGAGGTCTTCAATGCGCAGGTTCATCGCCGCCGCCGCCGGGGCGGCGCTCATCGGTTCCGTCTTCGCCGCGCCCGCCGAGGCGCGGGGGCGCTGGCACCGCCACCACGACGACGTCGACGCGGGCGACGTGGTCGCCGGCGCGGTGGTGATCGGCGGGATCGCCGCCCTCGCCTCGGCGATCGGCGAGGGCAACCGCCAGAAGCAGGACGCCGCGGTCGACAGCTGCTCGCGGGAGGCGGAATCGCGGCTGGACGGGCGAGTCACCGACATTGCCGGGGTCACCAAGCGCAAGGGCTATTACACCGTCGAGGGGAATGTCGAAGGCGGCGTCGGCTTCAGCTGCACGATCCGCAACGGCAGCGTCTACAGCTTCCGAAGCGCCGCCGACGGCGCCTAGGGCAGGCTGGGTTTAGGTTGATCCGCTCATCCTGAGTAGGGACTGAGCTTGGCGAAGCCTGTCCTGAGCGACGCCGCAGGCGGCGTCGAAGGGGATCGTATCGAAGGACCGTCCTTCGAGACGCCGCTTCGACTTCGCTCAGCGGCTCCTCAGGATGAGCGGAAGCAGTGCGTCAACCTAATTCCTCAATGCTCTAGCCGGCCCGGGGGCGGTCCTTCAGCGCCGCCGCCACCTCGCCGAGCTGGTCGGCGGCCGTGCCCCAGCCGTCCTTGAAGCCCATCGTCTCGTGCCGTCCGGCGGCGGCGGCGTCGGGGTGCATGGCGACGACCCGGTAACGGGTCCTCCCCTCGCCGGCGTCGGCGAGTGTGACGACGGCGGTGAAGACGAAGCCGGCGGGATCGGCGGCGTTGGGCCGCCAGCCTTCGCCCAGGGCCGAGGTCCAGACGATCCGCTCCCCCTCCACCACCTCAAGGAAGCAGCCGGTGCCGGCGAAGCCCTCGCCGTTCGGCCCTTCCATGCGCGTGAAGAACTTGCCGCCGGGCCGCACGTCCATCTCGCATTCCGGCGTGGACCAAGGCTTCGGGCACCACCATTTCTTCAAATGCTCGGGGTTCGTATACGCTTCCCAGACGAGCTCCCGCGGGGCGTCGAGCACGCGCTCGACCACCAGATCGGTCTCACTCACTGTCGCTCTCCTTGGCCTTGAGGGTTTCGAGATAGTCTTCGAGCCGGTCCAGCCGCCCCTCCCAGAGGCGGCGCTGCGCCGCGATCCAGGTCTCGGCGGCCGACAAAGCGGCGGGCTCGATCCGGCAGGTGCGGACCCGGCCCGCCTTTTCGGAACGGACCAGCCCGCTGCTCTCCAGCGCCTGGAGATGCTGGAGGACGGCGGGGAGGCTGATCGGCAGCGGCCGGGCCAGTTCCGACACGCTCGCCGGACCCTGCGAGAGCCGCGCCAGCATCGCCCGGCGCGAGGGATCGGCGAGGGCGTGGAAGGCAAGGTCGAGCCGGGCGGATTGGTTAAGCACATGGTTAAGTAACGTGGCCCGGCACGGCTGGCAAGGGCGCTCGGCCGCGCAGCTTGGCCCGTGACGAACGGCTTCCGGCGCGATAGACATGCACGCATGGGGGTTGGGTCGCGGATCGGAAAAGGCGCGCGGGCGGCGCTGGCGATGACGGCGCTTGCGGTGGGCGTCACCGCCTTCGCCTGCGCCGATCCGGGCGTCACCCCGACCTGGGAGCTCGCCAAGGATTATTACGATCTCGGCGGAAACGGCGCGATGCTGACGCCCGGGAACGACACCCGGGTGAACCTGCTGCTCCTTCTCGCCGACCGGCACGGCACGCCGGTGCGCGACCCGGCGGCGACTCAGAAGGGGCCGCCCCTGGTGCTGTTTCCGTGGACGGTGATGTCGGAGGCGGCCGCGCCCCCCGCGCCGGCGCCGACGGACGGCGACTATAGGGAGCCCTCGCGCTGCCAGACCCAGGCTTCGGGCGCGGCCGCCTTCCTCGCCGCCCTGAAGGCCGATCCGCAGCTCCCGCAGGAGGAGAGGCAGGCGCTGGCGGCGGCACGGAGCGCCTACGTTCCCGATTGCGCGGCGGCGGGATCGCCGCCGGCCGCCCCGGCCGTGTCCTCGCCGGCCGGCAAGGCCTTCGCGGCCTACCTGACCGGTGCCGGTCAATTTTACGGCGGCCGCTTTCCGGAGGCGCGCGGCACCTTCGCCGCCCTGAACGCCGCGCCGGACCCGTGGGTTCGGGAAACGGCGCTCTACATGGCGGCGCGGACCGAGCTCAACCGGGCGCAGCAGGCGTCGTTCGACGAATATGGCTCGCTCGCCGAGCCCGAGCACCGGGACATGGCGGCGATCGCTGCGGCGGGTGCCGCGTTCGACGCCTATCTCAAGGCCTATCCGAACGGGCGATATGCCGCTTCAGCGCGCGGGCTGACGCGGCGGGTCGCCTGGCTCGGCGGCAAGCGGGAGGCGCTGGCCGCCGCCCTGGAGCGGCAGCTCGCCGGCCCCGCGGCATCCGGCGCCGCGGCGGGCGTGGCCCTCGCCGACGAGATCGACGTGACGCTGCTGGAGCCGGGCGGGGGCGCCGCCGCCCGCGATCCGCTGCTCGTCGCGGTCGTCGACCTCCAGCGCATGCGCTGCACCCAGACGTCCGACACGCCGGGCGAGGCGTGCGGGCCGCGCCTCGCCGCGGGCGAGCTGGAGCGGCAGGCGCCGCTCTTCGCCAGGGAGCCGGCCCTGTACGGCTACCTTCGCGCCGCCCAGGCCTATTTCGTCCGCCACCAGCCGCGCGAGGTGCTCTCGCTGATCCCGGACTCGGCCCGGCAGCGCCGCTTCAGCTATGTCGAGTTCAGCCGCCAGGTGCTGCGCGGCATGGCGCTCGACGCCGTCCACGACCGGAACGCCCGCGCCTTCTGGCTGAGCCTGTTCGACGGCGCGGTTCAGCCCTACCAGCGCGAGGCGCTGGAGCTGGCCCTGGCGCTGCACGAGGAGCGGAGCGGCGGCCTCGCCCGCATCTTCGCACCGGATTCCAAGGTGCGGCATCCCGTCATGCGCCAGCTGCTGCTCGAGAACGTCGCCGGACCCGACCTGCTTCGCCAGCAGGCGAGGGACTCGCGCGCGCCGAAGCAGGAGCGGGAGGTCGCGACCTACATGCTGCTGGCAAAGGAGCTTCGCGGCGGTTTCTACCGCGAATTCCTCGACGACATCCGGCTGGCCCCGGCCGAGGCTCAGGAGACCGGCTATTACGAAGGCGCGGCGGATTACGACGCGCGCTATTCCGACGAGCTCCCGCCGCCCCCGCTGGGCCGCTTCGGGGCCAAGGCGCCGCTCGGCGACGCCGGTTGCCCGGCGCTGACCGCCACCGTCCGCCAGCTCGCCGACGCGCCCAAGGCCGTCCGGCCGCGCCTGTGCCTCGCCGAATATTTCCGGAGCAACGGCTTCGACGGGTTCGAGGCGGACGGCCAGGTCGAGGGCAAGGGCCTGGGAACCTCCAAGCCGCAATTCCCGGGCGGCCGCTACGAGCGGCTGGAAGTCTACAAGTCGGTGATCGCCGACCCGGCGGCGAGCGACGACGACCGTGCGCTGGCGCTCAACCGCGCCGTCCGCTGCTACGCCCCGAGCGGCTACAATAGCTGCGGCGGCACCGAGGTCCCGGTCGAGCAGCGGCGCGCCTGGTTCAACCGCCTGAAGCACGATTACCCCAGGTCGCGCTGGGCGCAGTCGCTGAAATTCTACTGGTAGGCGGCGCCGTCCGCCGGCCGTGGGGGGCGGCGCTGGCGGCGGCGCTCGCGCTCGCCGCCTGCTCTCCGGCCCAGCCGGACCGGGTGGCGGCGAGCGACTACGATTCCTTCTGGCTCTGGGCCGGAGTCAAGGCCGGGCCGGCCTTGTCCAGGGCGCGGACGCTCTATCTGCTCGACGGCGAGATACGCGCGCGGGCGCCGGGCCGCTACCTGGCGCTGCGGCCGGGCGTGCCGCGGCTGCCGGCGCCGGAGACCTGGCTGGTGGTCCGCACCGACACGCTCGACTGGGGAGGAGAAGAGGTCGCCCGCCTAAAGGCGCGGCTCGAGGCGTGGAGGGCGGCGGGCAACAGGGTGCAGGGCCTGCAGGTGGATTTCGACGCCCGGACGCGCGGGCTCGGCCGCTACGCCGCCTTCCTCGCGGCGCTTCGCCGGGCGCTCCCGCCGCGCTACCGTCTGTCCATCACCGGGCTCATGGACTGGAGCGCGAACGGCGATCCGGCCGCGCTCGCGGCGCTGGACGGCATCGTCGACGAAATCGTGATCCAGACCTATCGCGGACGCGACACCATCCCCGGCTACGAGGCGTGGCTTCGGAGATTGCGGGGCTTTCGCCTTCCCTTCAAGATCGGGCTCGTCGAAGGCGGGCAGTGGCGCGCGCCGGCCGAGCTGGCGGCCGAACCGCGCTTCCGCGGCTATGTCGTCTTCCTCGTCAACCCACCGCCCCAGCCGGGCGCCCGGCGCCGCTAGCGGGCACAGGGCGAGGCCGGCCTTTACTCCCGGGGACGCGGTGCCTTATCGCCCGGCCATGACGACCCAGCCCGACTCCATCCTCATCGTCGATTTCGGCAGCCAGGTGACCCAGCTCATCGCGCGGCGGGTACGGGAGGCGGGGGTGTATAGCGAGATCGCGCCGTTCACCCGCGCCGGCGAGGCGCTGGAGCGGCTGCGGCCGAAGGGGATCATCCTTTCGGGCGGGCCGGCCTCGGTGACGCTGCGCGACAGCCCCCGCGCCGACCCCGCCCTGTTCGAGGCGGGGGTGCCGCTGCTCGGCATCTGCTAC
This sequence comes from Alphaproteobacteria bacterium, assembly GCA_019232625.1. GTDB lineage: Bacteria > Pseudomonadota > Alphaproteobacteria > Sphingomonadales > Sphingomonadaceae > Allosphingosinicella. The sequence continues at coordinate 137,007 of JAFANP010000035.1, forward strand.
GGCCAGCAGCTCATGGCCGAGCAATTGGGCGGGCGGGTCGTGACCGGCGACCATAGCGAGTTCGGCCGCGCCTTCATCGCCATCAAGGACGAATGCGCGCTGTTCGACGGCTTGTGGGCGCCGGGCGAGAGGCACCAGGTGTGGATGAGCCACGGCGACAAGGTGGAGGCGATCCCGCCCGGCTTCCGGATCGTCGCCCAGTCGGACGGCGCGCCGTTCGCGGCCACGGCCGACGATGCGCGGCGGATGTACGGCGTCCAGTTCCATCCGGAAGTGGTCCACACGCCGGACGGCGCCCGGCTCATCGCCAATTTCGTCCGCCACGTCTGCGGCCTCGCCGGCGACTGGACCATGGCCGAGTTCCGGGCCGCCAAGATCGCCGAGATCCGCGCCCAGGTGGGCGACGGGCGGGTCATCTGCGGCCTTTCCGGGGGAGTCGACAGCGCGGTCGCTGCAGTGCTGATCCACGAGGCGATCGGCCACAGGCTGACCTGCGTGTTCGTCGACCACGGGCTGATGCGCCAGGGGGAGGCGGAGCAGGTCGTGTCGCTGTTCCGCGGCCATTACAACATCCCGCTCGTCCACGTCGACGCGGAGGCGCTGTTCCTCTCCGGCCTCGCCGGAGTCGACGACCCGGAAGCCAAGCGCAAGTTCATCGGCAAGACCTTCATCGACATATTCGAGGCGGAGGCGAAGAAGATCGGCGGCGCCGACTTCCTCGCCCAGGGGACGCTCTATCCGGACGTCATCGAGAGCGTCAGCTTCACCGGCGGACCGTCCGTCACCATCAAGAGCCACCACAATGTCGGCGGACTTCCCGAGCGGATGGACATGAAGCTGGTCGAGCCGCTGCGCGAGCTGTTCAAGGACGAGGTGCGCGAGCTCGGCCGGGAGCTGGGCCTCCCCGAGGCCTTCGTCGGCCGCCATCCCTTCCCCGGTCCCGGGCTCGCCATCCGCATCCCGGGAGAAGTGACGAAGGCGCGCTGCGACATCCTGCGCAAGGCGGACTCCATCTATCTCGAGGAGATACGCGCCGCGGGGCTGTACGACGCGATCTGGCAGGCCTTCGCGGTGCTCCTGCCCGTGCGCACGGTGGGCGTGATGGGAGACGCGCGGACCTACGATTATGTCTGCGGCCTTCGCGCCGTGACGTCGACCGACGGAATGACCGCCGAGGCCTATCCGTTCGATGCCGCCTTCCTCGGCCGGGTGGCGACCCGCATCGTCAACGAGGTGCGCGGGATCAACCGCGTCGTCTACGACTGCACTTCGAAGCCGCCCGGCACCATTGAGTGGGAATAGAATTGTTCTAGATCCATGGCTTAGCGGCGGCGCGGGAACATTTCTCCGCCAATGCCGGAGGCGTAGAGCCGCAATGGACTCAGTTCATATTTAGATATAGGCTCCGGTCCCAGGGGGGTCACCGGCCACGATTATTTCCTGCTGGCGAGTTGCGGGTGTTGCCGCGCTGTGCACCGGTCCTTCTTTTTGTGCGCTTCAAGACGCGAGGAAGACACGACACCGATCTCACAACAAGTCAGGGGGAGACTTATGAGGAAAGCGACAGCCTTTGGCGGCGCGGCAACGGCCGCCCTGCTGGCCGCGAGCGCGGCGACCTATGCCTTTGCGCAGGGTGGGCCCCTGCCTTGGGGCCAGTCGGCCGACCAGCTCGCCTGGGAGACCTTCGTTCAGGTGGTGGCGCCTTCGGGCCAGTTCATCGCCAACCCGAACGCCCCGGGGCCGGCCAGGGTGGAGTTCGAGACCTGGGCGTCCGACCAAGACATCTACACGGCGACTCCGCACTGGCCCGCGATCGGCTCGCCCAAGCGGCTCCAGCAGACCCTCCTCGGCACCGCCGGATTGCGGCACGGCTCCACGATCGAGGCGCCCGAGCCGGAATCGTGCAATCCCCCGAACGGCCAGCAGGCGGCCAAGGACGCCCGCTTCCCCGCCGGCGCCTGCATCGGCGAGGAGGTCCGCCGCAACTGGGCCTCCTATCAATATATCGTGTCCAACGGGCTCTACACCCAGGCCGGTTTCGCGAAGGCCTATGCCAACAACCTTGTGGTCGACCTTCCGGCCGACGCGATCGAGTTCAAGGGCGACTGGGTGAAGGTCAAGGACCTCGCGAAGTGGGTGAGCCTCACCCCCCAGCAGATCCACAATCTCTATTACGTCAACACGGCTACGAGCGGCGGCGAGACCACGGAATTCGCGCTCGTCTCCTTCCACTTCAGCACCAAGCAGCAGAAGAACTGGGTGTGGGCGGATTTCGAGCATGAGAAGAATCCGGGCCGCTGCGACGTGATCGGCTGTCACGACAGCTACGGAGCGACGGTGCAGAACGTCCAGCCGCGGTCGACGAACTGGCAGCAATATGGCAGCTGCCAGAAGAGCCCGGCGGTCCTTTCGATGTTCGCCAATGGCGGCCTCGGCACGGTCTGGAGCCACTATTGCCTCAAGGGCTCCCAAATCTCCTTCACGACGCCTCGCTGGATCACCAAGAAGGTGAAGGTCGACGTGCCGACCCTGCTCGGCAACAGCGTGATCGAGGCGATCAACGCGGACGTGCCGATCAAGCAATCGTCCTGCATCAGCTGCCACGCTTATGCGTCTTTCAATTCCCAAGGCCAGTTCAACGGCCCGGCCTTGGGCAAGAGCCCCATCGGCAAGGTCAACCCCCAGTGGATGTCCGGCTTCCGCGCCAACGACTTCATCTGGGGCATCGTCGCGGCGTCGCCGCCGGCCCCGCCGCCCGCCGCGCCGACTCACTGAGGGCGGCGCCGACGCACTGGAGAACCCCGGGGCGCTCCCCGGGGTTCTTTTTTTGCGCGGCGTGCTTTGCACGGCATGGGGCGCAAGAAAAAGGGGCGCCGGAGCGCCCCTTTCCCGGTAGGTCGCCGCCCCCTTACTTCTTGGGGATGGAAGGCGAGGTGAAGGCGCCGTCGACCTGGTTCCCGTCGAGACGGTTGTCGAGATAGGTCTGGATCTTGGCGAGGTTGGTGATGAGCACCGCCTGCGATCCGAGGAAGCTGTTGCCGGTGATGGTGGTGTTGCCCACCCGCACGGTCGCCCCGGAGCCGTCGGCGCTGATGCCTTGCGCGCTGTTGTTGGCGATCAGCGAGTTCGTCACCTGGCCGCCGATCCCCGCCGAGCCGGCCGGCGCGATGAAGATGAGGCCGCCGCCCTGGGTGCCGCTGACCTCGCTGTTCTCGACGACGATCCCGACCCCGGCGCTCCCCAGGCCGGTCGTGTTGACGGTGATGCCCGAATTGGCGTTGCCGCGAATGAGGCTGTTGTTGATGATGACCCGGCCCACGCCGGCGCCGGTGGGCTGGACGTTGATGCCGCCACCCGTCGCGCCGTTGCCGTTCTGGCTGATGGTGGTGTTGGAGATGAACAGGCTGGTCGTCGTCGTCGGCTGGAACGACACGCCGAAGCTGTTGGCCGAGTTGAAGCGGCGGATCACGCAATCCTCGATGTGGACCGCGCCCGCGGCGACGATCCGCACGCCGTGGGTCGGCGGGCTGACGCCGAAGATGTCGAGGCCGCGGAGGGTGACCACGTCGGTCGAAAGCGCGTTGACGACGATGCCGTTGCCGCCGGCGAGGGCGCCGCCTTCGGTGTAGTGGCAGTCGATCGTCAGCGACTTGGTGATGGTGACCGCGCCGTAGCCGGCCGGATCGAGGCAGTTGATCTCGCCGCCCGCGGCGGTCTTCGAGATCGCGCCGGCGAAGGTCTTGCACGGCGCGGTGCGGCTGCACGGATTGACGTCGTCGCCGACGCCGGACACCCAGGTGCGGGTGGCCTGCGCGGACGCGGGCGCGGCGAAGCTCACCGCCGCGACGAACGCGGTCGCGGCATAAAACGCGGTCAATTTTCTCGATGTCATGATCATCTCCCCCTGGAGCGTGAGGCGGGAAAGTATAGCCGAGCCGCCCGGGATGAGAACCTTGATTTGGACTCGGGGGCGCGGAAACTAATCATAACCGCGCAACAATAAGCGAGCCGCTGCTAAGCTATGGAAATTGTTCGAACATTATTTGTTCCTGCGCCGCGCCGACTCTCGCGGCTTTGCTGAAACGCATTCGCGGCGATGAGCGGGGGACATGAAAAAGGCCCCGAAAGCCGAAGCTTTCGAGGCCTTCTCCCGATCAGGTTGGGACTTACTGGGTGCCGAGCACCGCGCCGGTCGGCGTCTCGTTGCCGGCATTCCCGCGGATCGCATTGTTTCCATAGGAGAAGATGCTGCCGCTGGTAATATTGAGCCCGTCGGTCGCGCTGCCGGTGATCACCGTCCCGTAGATGCGCGTCGTCGGCGAGCCGCCATTGCCGCTGAACACGCCGAACTGGTTGTTGGCGAAGAAGCTGTTGCTGATGTGGGTGGTGACGCTGGTCAGCTCCGCCGCGACCGCCGCCCCGGGATTGTGGCCGGTGATGGAAGCGTCGTTGATGAAGGCCAAGGTGTTGGCGCGCAGCTGGATCGCCGTCGTGCCGCCGCGGGCGAAGGTCGAGTGGTCGATGTAGAGGAGGACGTTGCCGGCGCTCGGATTGGAGTGAACGTCGAAATTGGTGATGTTGTAGAAGCTCGAATTCTGGATGTTGACCTTGACGTTCGCGGTCGCCGTCTCGATCGAGACACCCTTGCCATTGGTGCCGGTGCCGCCGAAATTCTCGACGATGACATGGTCGATGTTGACTGCGGCCGCCTGGAGGATTCGGATGGCGTTGCCGGTGGTCGTGCTCGCCCCGTTGACGGCGACGTTGCGCAGCGTGACGACGGCGCCGGCGCCGTTGATGATGAAACCGTTCGAGTTGGCGGCGAGGAGGCTGCCGTTGGTGCCCACGCAATCGATCGTGATCGACTTCACGATGGTGACCGCGCCGAAGCCGCCCGGATCGAGGCAGTTGATCTCGCCGCCCGTCGCCGTCTTGGAGATAGCGCCCGCGAAGGTCTTGCACGGCGCGGTGCGGCTGCACGGATTGGCGTCGTCGCCGACGCCGGACACCCAGGTGCGGGTGGCCTGCGCGGACGCGGGCGCGGCGAAGCCCAGCCCCGCGACGAGCGCGGCGGCGGCGAAGAAAGCGGTCGATCGTATCGATGTCATGGTGGTCCCCTGATTCTGTGTAGGTGGAGTATAGCCGGGCCCGCGGCGATGAGGAACCCGATAAGGCCGGATCGGCGGCATTCGCCCGAACCGCCTGGCGGCGGCGGACCGCGTCCTAGTTCGCGTTCCCGGCCGCGTTGGCGGGCGCGGCTTCCTCGACCGCGTCCATGGCGCCGTCCTCGCCATTGCCCAGCACGGCGTTGCCCGCCGGGACCAGGCTGTCGGGCGAGGTGTCGAGCATTTCCGCGGCATTGTTGAGCTGGGCGTTGTCCTCCGCGGTCAAGCCCCCCTGGTTGTCGCCGCCGCGGCCGCAGCCCGCCAGCGCCAGGGTCGCGGCCAAAGCCGCCGCAGCCACCATCTTCCTCATGCCCGTCCTCCGCGCTGTTCGTGGCGCGCAGCTTGCCAAAGCCGGCGCCAAATAAAAAGGGCCGCGCAGCCTATGCCGCGCGGCCCTCTTCAAGCCGTTGCCGGTTAAGGCTTAGCGGGTCGCGTTGCTGACCGCGTCGCCGGCGGCGTCGGCCGTGTTGGCGACGGCGTTGCCGGCGTCGGTGGCGGCGTTGCCGATCGTGGCGCCGGCGTTGTCGAGCGCGCTGTTGGTGTTGTCGACCGCGGCGTTGGCGTCGACGGCGGCGGCGTTGACGTCGACCTCGGCGGCGGTGCCGGTGGCGTTGATGTCGGCGGTGTTGTTGGCGTCGGTGCTGCTGTTGCTGGTGCAGGCGGCGAGGCCGAGGGCCGCGACGGCGGCGGCGGTGATGGCAATCTTCTTCATGGGATGTCCCTCCTAGCGTGGAGCCGAGTGTAAACTTGCTGGGCGAGGTGGCGGAAGCGCTTTCCGCCGTCCAGCGGGAGCAAGGTCTAGTGATGTGGAAGCGGTATGTCTACTAGTCCGGTAAGGAATGCGCCGAATCGAAAGCGGCCCAGCGGGTTGACCGTCATATAAAGATATCTTTATATCCTTATCCATGACGGCCGCTTCCGACATCTTCCGCGCCCTCGCCGATCCGACGCGGCTCCGGATCGTCGCCTTGCTGCGGGCGATGGAGCTGTCGGTCGGCGAGCTGGCGCAGGTGCTCGGTCAAAGCCAGCCGCGAGTCTCCCGCCACGTCAAGATCCTGATCGATGCCGGCCTCGCCGAGCGGCGCAAGGAAGGAAGCTGGGTTTTCCTCAGCCTCGGCGCCGCCCGGCGCGTCGACCCCCTGTTCGCGCTGCTCGATCGCTGGGCGGAGGCCGACGGGGAGGACGGCTCGGCGGCCGCCGACGCGGCTCGCCTCGCCGCCGTGCGCGCCGACCGCGCGGCCGCGGCCGAGCGCTATTTCGCCGCGCGCGCCAAGGATTGGGACGAGATACGCTCGCTCCACATCGCCGAGAGCGAGGTTGAGGCGGCGGTCGCCCGAGCCCTGGCGGGGCGGCCGGTCGGCCGGCTGGTCGACGTCGGTACCGGGACGGGGCGGATGATCGAGCTGTTCGGCGCCGCCGCCGACCATGCGCTGGGCGTCGACCGCTCGCCGGAGATGCTTCGTCTCGCGCGCGCCAAGCTCGCCGAGGCCGGGCTGCGCACGGCCGAGCTGCGCCAGGGGGACATGTATGCGCTCCCGCTGCCGGCCGGGACGGCCGACACGGTGATCATCCACCAGGTCCTCCATTATGCGCAGCAGCCCTCGGCGGCGGTGGCGGAGGCGGCGCGGCTGCTGGTTCCCGGCGGCCGCCTGCTGATCGTCGACTTCGCCCCGCACGAGCGCGAGGAGCTGCGCACCAGCGATGCCCATGTCCGCCTCGGCTTCGCCGACGAGACGATGCTCAAATATCTGGAGTCCGCGGGCCTGGAGGGGCGTATCGTCGAGCATCTCCGCGGCGGCGAGCTCACCGTCACCCTCTGGGTCGGCGAGCGCCCGGCCACGAAGCTGAAGGTGGTCGCGTGAACGCGGCCATCGCCCGGTGGCGCGAGCCCCTTTTCGCCGAGGTCGCCGGCGACATCGAGGTCAGCTTCGAATTCTTCCCGCCCAAGACGGAGAGGATGGAGGAGACGCTGTGGGAGAGCGTCAAGACGCTCGAGCCGCTGGCGCCGCGCTTCGTGTCGGTGACCTACGGGGCGGGCGGCTCGACCCGGGAGCGGACGCACAACACGGTGGTGCGCATCGCCCACGAGACCTCGCTCGCACCGGCGGCCCACCTCACCTGCGTCGAGGCGAGCCGGGCCGAGGTGGACGAGATCGCGCTCGCCTACTGGCAGGCGGGGATACGCCACGTCGTCGCCCTGCGCGGGGACCCGCCGGTGGAGGGCCGGAAGTTCGAGCCCCATCCGCGCGGCTACAACAACGCCGCCGAGCTGGTCGCGGGGCTGAAGCGGGTGGCGCCCTTCGAAATCTCGGTCGCCGCCTATCCGGAGTGCCATCCCGACGCTGTCAATCGCGCCGCGGATCTCGATAACCTCAAGCGCAAGATCGATGCGGGGGCCGACCGGGCGATCACCCAATTCTTCTTCTCGGCCGACTGCTTCTTCCGGTTCCGGGACGACGCGGCCGCGGCGGGAATAGCGGCGGAGCTGGTGCCCGGCATCCTCCCCGTGTCGAACGTCACCCAGACCCGCAGGTTCGCCGCCGCCTGCGGCGCCGGAATCCCGGCCTGGATGGACCGGCTGTTCGAAGGGCTCGACGCGCTGCCGGCGGCGCGGCAGCTGGTCGCCGCCACCGTCGCGGCGGAGCTTTGCGGCCAGCTTTATGCCGGGGGCGTCCGCCAGTTCCACTTCTACACGCTCAACCGCGCCGAGCTGGCTTACGCCATCTGCCACCTGCTCGGGCTGCGGCCGAAGGATGAGACCCGTGAACATCGCACAGCAGCTTAGGGACGCCGCCGCGACGCGGATCCTCGTCAAGGACGGCGCCTACGGCACGCAGGTGCAGGCGCGGCGCCTCGCCGAAGCCGATTATCGCGGCGGCCTCGACCTTGCCCGCGACCAGAAGGGCAATAACGACCTCCTGAACCTCACCCGCCCCGGGCTCGTCGGCGAGATCGCCCTCGCCTTCGCGGAGGCCGGCGCGGACGTGCTCGCCACCAACAGCTTCAACGCCAACCGGATCAGCCAGGCCGATTACGGCGCCGAGCACCTCGTGCGCGAGATGAACGCCGCCGCGGCCTGGATCATCCGCGAGGTCGCCGAGCGCGAGGCGCAGAAGGACGGCCGCAAGCGCTTCGTCGCGGGCGCGGTCGGGCCGACCAACAAGACCCTGTCGCTGTCGCCCAGGGTCAACGACCCGGGCTATCGCGAGATCGACTTCGACACCCTTTCGGACGTCTATGTCGAGCAAATCGAGGGGCTGGTCGAAGGCGGCGCCGAGATCGTCCTCATCGAGACGGTGTTCGACACGCTCAACGCCAAGGCGGCGATCCACGCCGCGCGGCGGGTCGACCCCGAATTGCCGATCATGCTGTCGATGACGATCACCGATCTGTCGGGACGCAACCTGTCGGGCCATTCGATCGAGGCCTTCTGGGCGTCGGTCCGCCATGCGCGGCCGCTGTCGATCGGGCTCAACTGCTCGTTCGGGGCGGCGCAGCTCAGGGCCCATATCGCGGCGCTGTCCGGCCTCGCCGACACGCTTATCATGGCCTATCCCAATGCCGGCCTGCCCAACGACCTCGGTCAGTATGACGAATGCGCTGAGACCACCGCCGCCCAGGTGCGCGAATGGTGCGAGCAGGGCATCGTCAACATCGTCGGCGGCTGCTGCGGGACGACCCCGGCGCACATCGCCGCCATCGCCCGAACCGTCGCCGGCTATCCGCCGCGCCGGACCGCCGAGCCCACCCGCCGCACGCTGCTCGCGGGGATCGAGCCGATGGTGCTCGCGGCCTAGCCGGGACACTCTGGTGACAGTCACGTGACTGTCACCAGAGTGTCCCCAATCTTCTCGAACGAATTCAAGGTTCCATGACAGCCCAAGCCTCCTCCACCTTCGTCAACATCGGCGAGCGGACCAACGTGACCGGCTCGGCGCGGTTCAAGAAGCTGGTGATGGCGGGCGACTATGCCGCCGCCGTCGAGGTGGCGCGCCAGCAGGTCGAGAACGGCGCCCAGATCATCGACGTCAACATGGACGAGGGGCTGCTCGACGCCGAGGCGGCGATGACGACCTTCCTGAAGCTGATCGCCGCCGAGCCCGACATCGCGCGGGTGCCGATCATGATCGACAGCTCGAAATGGACGGTCATCGAGGCCGGCCTCAAATGCGTGTCGGGCAAGCCGATCGTCAACTCGATCAGCATGAAGGAAGGCGAGGCGGAGTTCCTCGCCCACGCCCGCAAGGTCCACGACTACGGCGCCGCCGTCGTCGTCATGGCGTTCGACGAGGTCGGCCAGGCCGACACCAAGGCGCGCAAGGTCGAGATTTGCGAGCGCGCCTACAAGCTGCTGGTCGGCGAGGGTTTCCCGCCCGAGGACATCATCTTCGACCCCAACATCTTCGCCATCGCGACGGGGATCGAGGAGCATCGCCGCTACGCCCTGGACTTCATCGAGGCCGCCCGCGAGATCAAGGCGCGCTGCCCGCACGTCCACATCTCGGGCGGGCTCTCCAACCTCTCCTTCTCGTTCCGCGGCAACGAGCCGGTGCGCCGGGCGATGCACTCGGTCTTCCTCTACCACGCCATCCCCGCCGGGCTCGACATGGCGATCGTCAACGCCGGCCAGCTCGACGTCTACGACGCGATCGACCCGGAGCTTCGCGAGGCCTGCGAGGACGTCGTCCTCGACCGCCGGGAAGACGCGACTGAGCGGCTGGTCACGCTCGCCGAGAAATATCTCGGCTCCGATCCGGTGCGCGAGAAGGCGGAGGCGGAATGGCGCGGCTGGGACGTCGGCAAGCGGCTCGAGCACGCCCTCGTCAAGGGCATCGACGCCTATGTGGTCGAGGATACCGAGGAAGCCCGCCGGTCGGCCGAGCGGCCGATCCACGTCATCGAGGGGCCGCTGATGGACGGCATGAACGTCGTCGGCGACCTGTTCGGCTCCGGCAAGATGTTCCTGCCCCAGGTCGTCAAGTCGGCGCGCGTGATGAAGAAGGCGGTCGCCCACCTCATCCCGTTCATCGAGGCCGAGAAGGAGAAGACCGGCGCCACCCAAGGCAAGGGCCGGATCGTCATGGCCACCGTCAAGGGCGACGTCCACGATATCGGCAAGAACATCGTTGGGGTCGTCCTCCAGTGCAACGGCTTCGAGGTGGTCGACCTCGGCGTGATGGTGCCATGGGCCGACATCCTCAAGGCGGCCATCGAGAACAATGCCGACATGATCGGCCTCTCCGGCCTGATCACGCCCTCACTCGACGAGATGGTCACGGTGGCGGGCGAGATGCAGCGCGCCGAGATGCGGCTGCCGCTCCTCATCGGCGGCGCGACGACCAGCAAGGTCCATACCGCGCTGCGCATCGACCCCGCCTATGACGGCCCCGTTCTCCACGTTCTCGACGCGAGCCGCGCGGTCGGAGTCGCCTCCTCGCTCGTCTCAGATACCCAGCGCGAGCCGCTGATCGCCAGGACCGCGGAGGAATATGAGGCGACCCGCCAGGCGCGCGCCCGGTCGGGCCAGAGCGAGCTCTCGAGCCTCGAAGAGGCCCGCGCCAACGCCTTTCCCTACGATCCGGTCGGCAAGGCGCCGCCCCCCGCCCGCCCGGGCCTCCAGCAGTTCGGCGAGTGGCCGCTCCGCGACCTCAGGGCGTCGATCGACTGGACTCCCTTCTTCCGCGCCTGGGAGCTGGCGGGCAATTATCCCGCCATCCTCGAGGACGCGGTGGTCGGCGAGAGCGCGACCGCCCTGTTCAACGATGCCAATGCGATGCTCGACAGGATCGTCGCCGAGCATTGGCTGACGGCGCGCGGCACGGTCGGCCTGTGGCGCTGCCGCCGGGAGGGCGACGACGTTTTCGTGCTCGCCTCGAACGAGGAGACGCGCCTCCCCTTCCTCCGCCAGCAGGTGAAGAAGAGGGAGGGGCGGGCGAACATGTGCCTCGCCGACTTCATCGATCCCGAGGGCGAGGACTGGATCGGCGGCTTCGCGGTCGGCATTCACGGGCTGGAGCCGCATCTCGAGCGGTTCAAGGCGGAGAATGACGATTATTCCGACATCCTCTTGAAAGCGCTGGCCGACCGGCTGGCGGAGAGCTTCGCCGAAACCCTTCACGCCCATGTCAGGAACAGCGTCTGGGGCTATGCCGAGGAGCATCTCACCAACCAGCAGCTGATCCGCGAAACCTATACGGGCATCCGGCCCGCCCCCGGCTACCCCGCCTGCCCGGACCACAGCCTCAAGCCGCTGCTGTTCGGGATGCTGGGCGGCGAGCCGGCCGGCGTGACCCTGACGGAGAGCATGGCGATGCTGCCGACCTCCGCCGTCTCCGGCTTCTATTTCGGCCACCGCGACAGCCAGTATTTCGGGGTGGCGCGGATCGGCCGGGACCAGCTTGAGGATTATGCGGCGCGGCGCGAGCTGCCGGTGGCGGAAGCGGAGCGCTGGCTGCGGCCGAACCTCGATTAGCCGCAGGCGGCGGGTTGACAGGATTTGGCGCGTCCGGCAGCTTGGGCGACGCGGCCGCCTCGGCCGCAGGAGCCGTCAAGATGAGCGAAGGACAGACGACCCGCGTCCTCACTCCAGCTTCCTTCGCACGCTCGTTTACGGGCCGGTGCGCCTGAGGGCGTACCGGAAAGTCTCACCTGTTCTTCCAACTTCGAGACTGAGCGCCGCCGGCACGGCGAAGCCTTTCCGCGGCGCGTGAGGCACCCATGCGAGACCATGACCTTGCTCGCCTTCGCGGCGAGATCGATTCCCTCGACGACCAGCTTCTCGACCTCGTCGAGCGCCGACTGGCCTTGTCCGCCGCCATCGCCGTCGCGAAGGGCGCGGACCGGGCCCACCTCAAGCTTCGGCCGGAGCGGCAGCGCGCCGTGGTGGCGCGGCTCCAGGCCAAGGCGGCTCCGGCCTCCGCCGACGCCGTCGCCCATGTGTGGCGCGAGCTGATGGCCCACAGCCTCGAGCGGCAGGCGCCGACGCGGCTGATGCTGTGGACCGACGGCGACCGCGAGCAGCTGGTCCGCCTGGTGCGGGAGCGCTTCGGCTCCGCCGCCGCCTTGCTGTGGACGATCTCGCCCGAGGAGGCGTTGCGCCACGCCGCCGGCGGCGAGGCGGTCGCCATCATCCCCAGCGGCCGCGCCGCCCCGCTTCCCGCCGGGGTCGTGGCCTTCGAGATTCTCCACGACGCAGGGCGGTCGCTGGCCGTCGCGGCGGGACGGGTGGCGGAGGAGGAGGAGGAGGAGGAGGACGGGCCAGGCCGGCGCGCCGCGCCCTGGTCGCCGGGCAGCTGGCGGGAGCGGCCGGCGACCCAGCTTCCCGTCTATCGCGACCCGCGGGCGCTGTCGCGGGCGGAGCGGCGGCTCGCCGGTCGGGCGCCGCTGGTCGACCTCCACGACGTCGACGGGCTGCGGCAGCGTCTCGCCGAGGTGGCCGAGGGCAAGGCGCTGCTGCTCCAGGGCGGCGACTGCGCCGAGACCTTCCGCGAGCACAGCGCGGCCAGAGTCCGCGCGACGGCGGACCTGCTGCTCGACATGGGCCGCACGATCGGAGCGGCGGGCCGTCCCGTCGTCCAGGTCGCCCGGATGGCCGGGCAATGGGCCAAGCCGAGATCGAGCCTGACCGAGTGGGTCGGGGGCGTCGAGCTTCCGGCCTATCAGGGCGACGCGGTCAACGGCGAGGCGGCGACGCCGGCGTCGCGGACGCCGGATCCGGCGCGGATGCTGCGCGCGCACGACCAGGCGGCGGCCACCGCGGCCCTGCTCTGGAGCCTCGTCCCGGACGGCGGGGAGCCGGTCTACGCCAGCCACGAGGCGCTGCTCCTTCCCTACGAGCAGGCGCTGGTCCGCTACGACGAGCTGAGCGACCGCTGGTGGTCGGGCTCGGGCCACATGCTGTGGATCGGCGACCGCACCCGCGACCCGGCCGGCGCCCATGTCGAGTTCGCGCGCGGCATCGCCAACCCGATCGGAGTCAAATGCGGCCCCGGGCTCGGCGAGGACGACCTGCTCCGCCTGCTCGACCGGCTCGACCCCGAGCAGGCGCCCGGCCGGGTGACCCTGATCGCGCGGCTGGGCCTGCGCCACGTCGAGGCGCACCTGCCGAGGCTGATCGGCGCGGTGCGCGGCGAGGGCCGGCGGGTCGGCTGGATCGTCGACCCGATGCACGGCAACACCCGCCGCGCCGCCGGGCGCAAGACTCGCCTGCTCGCCGACATCGCCGCCGAGACGCGGGCCTTCTTCCAGATCGCGGCGGCCGAGGGCGTGGAGGCGGGCGGAATCCATCTCGAGCTGACCGGGCAGGCCGTCACCGAGTGCCTGGGCGGGGACCGCCGGCCGCTGGCCGAGCGCGATCTCGGCCGCGCCTACCTCACCGCCTGCGACCCGCGCCTCAACCCCGACCAGGCGCGGGACATTGCGGAGCTCGTCGCGGGCCTCGCCGCGGAGGGCGCCGGCCGCGAGGCGCGGGCGGCGTGACCGTGGCCTATCAGGGCGCCCCCGGCGCCTTCGGCCACGCCGCCTGCCTCGCCTTCCTGCCTGAGCACGAGGCGCGGCCGCTGTCGCGCTTCGAGGACGTGGTCGGCGCCGTCGCGTCGGGGGAGGCCGAGTTCGGCATGCTGCCGGTCGAGAACAGCCGCGCCGGGGAGGTGCCGGGCGTCCGGGCGCTGATCGCCGGCGCGGGCCTCCGGACCGTCCGCACCCACGTCCTGCCTCTCCGAATGCACCTGCTGGGCCTGCCCGGAGCCGACCGGCGGGCGATCGCCGCCGTGGCGAGCCATCCCGTCGCGCTGCGCCAATGCGCCCGGAGCCTGGACCGGCTCGGGCTGAGGCGGGAGGAGGCGCCGAACACGGCCGTCGCGGCGCGCGGGCTTCGGGACCCGAGGAAGGCCGTGCTCGCCTCCGAGACGGCCGCGTCGCTCTACGGCCTCGAGATACTCGAGCGCGACATGCAGGACGACCCGGACAACGCGACCCTCTTCGCCCTGGTCGCACGTGCGTGAACCTTTCGGCCCTTCGCCGTCCCGCGGTGGGGCGGCGCCCGGTTAACCGCGATTCGCCCTCGACTCGGGCCGGCAGGCGGGCCGAGGATCGCGCGCATGAAGCCATTCCTCGCCCTCGCCGCGGCTGCCTTGCTCTCAGCCCCCCTCCTCGCCCAGGGCGGCGGCGGCCCCTTCACCGTGCGGGAGACGGGGCAGGGCTTCGGCTCGCTCCAGGACGCCGTCAGCGCCATCGGCAACGCCCGCGGGACGATCGTCATCGCCCCCGGCCGCTACCGGCAATGCGCGGTGCAGGAGGGCGGCGAGGTCAGCTACACGGCGGCGCAGCCCGGTACCGCGGTGTTCGACCGCGAGGCCTGCGAGGGCAAGGCCGCGCTCGTCCTTCGCGGCCGGGCGGCGAACGTCTCCGGCCTCATCTTCCAGAACATGCACGTGCCGGACGGCAACGGCGCCGGCATCCGCCTCGAGCAGGGCAACCTCGTCGTCCGCGAGAGCCTGTTCCGCGACAGCGAAAGCGGCATCCTCTCGGCCAACGATCCGGCGGGGCGGATCCTCGTCGAGCAATCGACCTTCTCCGGCCTCGGCGCCTGCCCGGACGGCGGCGACTGCGCCCACAGCATCTATATCGGCGGCTATGGCGGCCTGACGGTGCGGCGCTCCCGCTTCGAGCGCGGCCGCGGCGGCCATTACGTCAAGAGCCGCGCGGCGCGGATCGAGGTCACCGACAGCTCGTTCGACGACACGAGCGGGCACAAGACCAACTACATGATCGACCTTCCCGCCGGCGCCACCGGGACGATCGCCCGCAACGCCTTCGTCCAGGGCCGCGACAAGGAGAATTACAGCGGCCTCATCGTCGTTGCGGCGGAAGGCGCGACGAACAGCTCGAACGGCCTCACCGTCGCCGACAACGAGGCCCGCCTCGCGCCCGGCCAGGTCAACGGCACCGCCTTCGTCGCCGACCTCAGCGGCGACTCCCTCCGCATCGGCGCCAACCGGCTCGGGCCGAAGATCGAGCGCTTCCAGCGGCGCTGAGCGGATTGCGTGCTATAGCGGGCCGATGAATCGGCTCGCCCGCCTCCTCCTCCTCGTCCTTGCCGCCCTCGCCGCGGCGCCGGCCCTTGCGCAGCTTCCGCCCGGCGGCCGGGCGATGGACGTCTCGCTCGTCCCGGGAGAGCGGCACGGCGACCGCGTCGCGATCGCCTTCGTCATGCGCCCCAAGCCGGGGTGGCACGGCTATTGGCAGAATCCCGGCGACGCGGGGCAGCCGGCGACGGTGGAATGGCAGCTGCCGCCGGGCGCTTCCGCCGGCCCGCTCCGCTATCCCGTGCCCCAGCGGCTGATCGTCGCGGGGATGATGAACTACGTCTTCGCCAAGGACCATGCGCTGCTCAGCGAGCTGCGGGTCCCCGCGGGCGCCGGGCCGCTGCCCGTCACGGCGACGATCCGCTATCTCGTCTGCACCGAGCAGGTGTGCGTGCCGGAAAGCGCCACCGTCTCGGCGGACGCCGCGAAGGGCGGGTCGCTCGACGCTTGGACGCAGGCGCTGCCGCGGCCGCTCGGCGGCGAGGCGCGCTACGAGATCGAGGACGGAACGCTCCGCCTCGGCATCCCGATGCCCGCGGCGGTCGGCCTCGACGATCCCTATTTCTACCCGCTGACCGAAGGGGCGCTGCGCTACGCGGCGGCGCAGCGAGTCTCGCGGCGCGGCGACTGGCTGATCGTCGAGACGCAGGCCGGTGACGCCAAGCCGGCGGCGCTGGAGGGGGTGCTGGCGATCGGCGGCGGCCAGGGCTTGTCGCTCGCCGCCCGGCCCGGCCCGGTGCCCGCCGCCGGCGTGCCTGTCGCCGCGCCGGCCGAGGCGGCGAAGCCGGCGATCGCCGCCGCCGTCTCCGGCGCTCTGCTCGGCGGGCTGCTGCTCAACGTCATGCCCTGCGTCTTCCCGATTCTCAGCCTCAAGGCGCTGAGCCTCGCCAAGGCCGGCGGCGACGAGGGCGCGGCCCGGCGCGAGGCGCTCGCTTATTCCGCCGGCGTGGTTCTGGTCTGCGTCGCGCTCGGCGCCCTGCTGCTCGCGGTGAGGGCGGGCGGCGCCGCGGTGGGCTGGGCCTTCCAGCTCCAGGATCCGCGAGTCACCCTGTTCCTGCTGATGCTCGTCGCCGCCATCGCGCTCAACCTCGCCGGACTGTTCGAGCTGCCCTCGATCGGCGTCGGCGGCGGGCTCGCCGCCCGCTCCGGCCCCGCGGGCGCCTTCTGGACGGGGGCGCTCGCCGCCTTCGTCGCGACCCCCTGCACCGGCCCCTTCATGGGCGCGGCGCTCGGGGCCGCTCTGGTGCTGCCGGCGGCCGCGGCGCTCGCCGTCTTCGCCGGCCTCGGCCTCGGCCTGGCCCTGCCGTTCCTGCTCGTCGGCTTCGTTCCGGCGCTGCGCCGCCGGCTGCCGCGGCCCGGGCCGTGGATGGGGACGCTGCGCCGCATCCTCGCCGTGCCGATGGCGCTCACCGCGCTGTGGCTCGGCTGGCTGCTCGAGCGCCAGGCCGGCGGCGCGGCGATGCTGGTCGCGCTCGCCGGCACGGCGGCGGTCGGCGCACTCCTCTGGTGGGCGCGGCGCCGGCACGGCTGGCTCGCCCTGGCGCCCGCCACCGCGGCGGCGGCGGCGGCGGTGCTGATCGTCCCCACCGCGGTGATGCCGACCGCCGCCGTCGCCCGCGGGCTCGCCGGCGCGGAGCCGTTCAGCGAGGCGCGGCTCGCCGCCTTGCGGGCAGCCGGGCGGCCGGTCTTCGTCTATTTCACGGCCGACTGGTGCCTCACCTGCAAGGTCAACGAGAAGGCGGTGCTCGAGCGCGAGGCGGTGGCGGCGGCCTTCCGGCGCGGCAACGTCGCCGTTCTGGTCGGCGACTGGACCCGCGGCAATGCCGAGATCGGCCGCTTCCTCGAGAAGCAGGGCCGCTCCGGCGTGCCCCTCTACCTCTGGTACGCCCCCGGCAAGCCCGCCGAGATATTGCCGCAGATCCTCACCCTCGCCGAGGTGACCCGCCTGCGGTGATCCTGCGGGGGCGCAGAAATGGGGACAGTAACTATTTGTCCGCTAAAGGCCGGACAAATAGTTACTGTCCCCATTACGGGAGAGGGATGTGGCGAAGCTCGTGTTCGGGATGAATCAGTCGCTCGACGGCTATGTCGACCATGACTCCTTCGCGCCGGGCGCCGAGCTCTTCCGCCACTTCGTCGAGCAGACCCGGGGCCTCGCGGGCAGCGTCTACGGACGCAGGATGTACGAGGTCATGCGTTATTGGGACGAGGACCGGCCGGACTGGGTCGCCGAGGAGCACGCCTTCGCGGCGGCGTGGCGGAAGGCTCCGAAATGGGTCGTCTCGCGCTCGCTTGAAACGGTCGGCCCCAATGCACGGCTCGTCGGTGACGATCTCGAGGGGGAGATCCGGGCGCTCAAGGCCGAGCGGGACGGAGAGATCGAGGTCGCCGGCCCGCAGCTGGCGCAAAGCCTCGCCGGGCTGGGCCTGATCGACGAATATCGGATCTACCTGCACCCGGTGGTGATCGGGAAGGGCAAGCGCTACTTCGCGGGGCCCAGGCCGCCGCTTCGCCTGCTCGCCAGCGACCGGATGCCCGGCGACGTGATCAGGTTGGTCTACGCGCCCGCCTGATCCCGCCCCCCGCCGGCGGGAGCCACGGCCGGGCGCGTCGGCGCCGCGGGGCCGCTTCGGCCCCGCGGCGCCCTGGCTTCAGGCGTCCTGGGTCTTGCGGCGGCCGCGGGCGCGCTTGGGGGCGCTGTCCGAGCCGGCGCCGGCCTCGGCGCGCTCGCCGCCGCCGGCGTTGCCGCCGCGGGCGGCGCGGCCCTTCTGGCCGAGGCCGATCTTCTTGGCCATGTCCCGCCGGGCCGCCGAATAGCTTTCCGACACCATCGGGTAATCCGGCCGCAGATTGTAGCGGCGCCGGTAATCGTCCGGGGTCAGGCCGTGGCGGGAAAGGTGGCGCTTCAGCGTCTTGTAGGGCTTGCCGTCGATCATCGAGATGATGTGATCCTTCGACGACAGCGACTTGCGTGGCGACACCGCCGGGGTGTAGTCGTCGCCGGCGGCCGGGGCTTCAGCCCCTTCCGACGCGCCCGAAGCGCCTCCCGAAAGCTCCGTGACCGTCGCGTGCATCGTGCGCAGGAATTGCGGCACCTCCTCGGCTTGAACGCGATTGTTCTGGTTCCCCAACCAGGCAATCGTCAGTTCGGTTGCAAGCTCCACGGTATTCAGAGTCTGTTCGTCGGACACTCGGTTAAACTCCATGTTCGTTCAATGGAGCGCCCCCGCTAAAGGCTATTTCAAGTAAATGCTACTCTATAATATTACGGTGTGTCCTGTTTGCGAGCGCCGCGGCCGCTCAAGACGCGCTTTTCCCTACGGAACGGCCAATTTCCCGGTGGAACTACGGTATAGTAACTGCTGCCGCCACCCGCTCGGGTGCTTGGCCCCTTCCTCACCCCCGCCGCGACGCTGCCGGCGGAGCGCTCCGCCACGCCTTCACCCCTCCGGATCGGCGCGCGCCACGGCGTGAAACTCGGCGCCGAGGGCATGGGAGCGAAGGTTCGCGATCACCCGCTCCAATATCTTCCCTGGCACATAGCCAATGACCACCTCGCCGCTGCCGTCGGGCCGGATGTCCGGACCGGGCCACGTGAACTTGTTCACCTCTTCCGTGATGATCCAGGAACGCGCGTCGTCCAGACGCAAGCGTTGCTTCGTGGCGGCGGGAAGCTCCACCGCCAGGGCTTCCGGACGAGGCTGCGTGTGCGTCACCGGCGCTACGAAGAAGACGACGTCCGGTGCCAGAGTCGCATCCTCCATCACCACTAGGCAAGGGCGGTCCTTCAGCCCCTCTTCAAGACCCTGCTCGTGCTCGGCCAGCCACAGATAGGCATATCGTATCAACTGGCCGATCGCGGGCTGCCGCATTCCGCCGGATCAGTCTTGGACTTCGTCGTCTAAGGCAGCGGCCTCGGCCGGTATCGACACACTCGCAAGAGCCTCGACCTGCTCCGCGGAGAGCGCCGCGGCAGGAAGCGCCTCCCGATCCCGCCGCTTAAGGCGCCGATATTCCTCCGCGGAGAGCAGGACGAGGTCCTCGCGCCCGTGGTTGGTGATCATCACCGGCTCCCTCAGGGCGATGGACCGGAAGCGGCCGAATTCCTTTTGGACCCGTGCCGAGCTTGCGACGCTCATGCAAATCTCCTCCCGCACCTTTTACGGAAAATCCGGAACAACGCAAATGGGCTGCACGCTCGTCCGTAAAGCTCCCTCACCCCACGCTCGCCCGACGAGGGAGAGAATGCTTTCCCCTTTGAGGCGAGACGACTTGAAGAAGGCGGATCCACTGACGAGTTAGACGCCCCTCGGACGTTCTCAGACCTCCGGCATGACGCGGCTCATCCATCGAGCCCGGGTGACGATCCCACCTGAAGCCGACCGACCCTAGAAGCGGGTGCCGAGCCTCAGGCCGATCGTGCGCGGCGTGTAGACCACCGCATAGGGCCGCTGGAAGCATTGGCCGCATTCCTGGAAGCGGGTGAGTTGCGCGCGCTCGTCGAAGGCGTTCTCGACGTAGAGCTCGGCCGTCCACTTGCGCCAGTCGAAGCCGATGGCGAAGTCGGCCATCGTGTAGGCGGGAAGACGGCCGGTGCCGGTCGCCGGGTCCTTGGCGTTGCCGAGCGAGTCGAAGATCAGGGTGCGGATGTCGGACGAGGCGGAGCTCTGGTGGGAGACGACCGCCTGGAGGTGAATCTTCGCGTCGGCGGCGATCGGGAACTCGTAGCGGCCGGTCGCGGCGAGCTTGAACTTGGGCGTGACGGGCAGGCGGGTGCCCTTGGCGGCGGAGACGAAATTGGGCGGCGCGCAGACGAAGGTCGGGTCGTCGGCGCCGCACAGGTTCCGCCGGGTCCGCGCATCGGTGTAGGCGGCGCTTCCGGTGAAGCTCAGCCCCTGGGCGGGCCGCCACGAGGCGTCCAGCTCCACCCCCTTGATGCGGGCGTCGGGGCCGTTGTGGATCTCGGTGAAGCTGTTCGCGCCGAGGAAGGAGAATTGGAAGCTCTTCCAGTCCTGCCAGAAGAAGGCGCCGTTCAGCGTGAGCCGGCCCGGCCAGGCGGTCTTGAACCCCACCTCGTAATTGGTGAGCGTATCCTCGTCATAGGGCGCGATGTCGCCGCGGCGATTGATTCCGCCGGGACGGAAGCCCTTCGACCAGGTGGCGTAGAGGAGATGGTCCGGCGTCACCTTCCAGGTGACGTTGACCCGGTGGGTGAAGCCGTCGCCGCTGGTCGACTTGGGGCGGACGCCGTTGCTGGCGAAGACGCCGAGATTGGTGCAGGGCGAGCCCGGGACGATCGGCGGCAGGAGGGTCCCGCCCAGATTGTTGCGCAGCGTCGCGCCGGTGGTCGTGAAGCATTGGATGACGCCGGTGCGCGAGCTGCCCGCGGCGTTGAACGGGCTGGCGGTGAAGCCGCCCGCCGGATTGCGGCCGAAGCCGAAGAAACCGATCAGCGAATTGTCGTATTTATAGGCCCTGAGGCCGCCGGTGAGGCTGACCGTGTCGGTGACGTCGAAGCTCACCTCGCCGAACGCGGCATAATCCTTGTCGACGCGGTCCTGCTGGGTCAGCCACAAGGTGCCCGGACGGCCGTTCACCGAGACCGCGGCGCCGAGGTTGGTGACCTGGTAATCCTGGTGGATGCGGTTGGTCTGGCGCTGGTAGAAGAGGCCGGCGACGAGCCGCAGGCGCTTGTCGGCGGGCGAGGCGATCCTGAGCTCGTGGCTCATCTTGCGGAAATGGTCGCTGGCGACGATGTGCTGGGTGGGGTCGATCGTGTTGCCGGCATTGTCCTGGAAGTAGAAATAGCCCGCCAGGCCGCCATAGCTCGAATAGAGCTCGTCATAGGCCTCGGCATAATCGGTATAGTCGCTGGTCGAGTTGCGCCGGCGGTCGAGATAGGCGGCGGCGTAGGTGAGATCCCAGTTGGAGATCTTGCCCTCGATGGTCAGCGCCGCCTGGCCGAAGCGGTCGTGGTTGCGCTCCGGGAAGAAATGCTGGACGCGAAGGTCGCCGAGGCTCTCGTCCATGCCGAAGGCGCCGTGCGACTTCTGGTCCTGGCCGAACAGGCTGGCCGTCGCCGTCCAATTGTCGCTGAGGTCGATGCCGAGGGCGGCGCGGGCGCCGATCGTGTCGACGTCGTTATAGTCCTTCTCGACGAGCGCGTTGTTGTTGATGGTGATTCCGCCGACCGTCGGCAGGAAATGGCGGGTGCCCGGGATGTTGTCGATATAGCCCGCGTCGTGGCGGGCCCAGCCGACGAGGCGCAGGGCCGCCGAGGCGCCGAGCGAGGCGTTGACGAAGCCCTCGATCTTGCCGCCGACGCCGCCCTTTCTGACCGTGTTCACCTCGGCGTCGACGCCGCCATAGGTGGAAGCCGGGTCGGGCTTGTTGGTGATGATGCGGATGGTGCCGGCCTCGGACGAGGCGCCGTAGAGCGTGCCCTGCGGCCCGCGCAGCACCTCGATGCGGGCGATATCGTAGATGTGGACGTCGAGCGTGCCGCCGATCGTCGTCACCGGCTGCTCGTCGAGATAGACGCCGACCGAGGGCAGCGAGCCCGAATGGTTGCCGTCGCCGCCCGAGGCGACGCCGCGTATGTAGACGTTGGTGGTGCCGGGCGAGCTGGTCTGGAAGGAGACGCTCGGCGTGAGCTTGGTGTAGTCGTTGAAGTTGGAGACGTTGAGCTCCTCGAGGCGCTGGGTGCCGAGCGCCTGGATCGAGATCGGGACGTCCTGGAGATTCTCCTCGCGCTTCTGGGCGGTGACCACAATCTCGTCGCTGTCCGCCTCCGCCACATTGGTGACAGGGACGGGCTCGCTCGGCAAGGCGTTGGCGGTGCCCGCCTGCGACAGCGGGTCTTGCGCATCGCCCTGGGCCAGCGCGGCGCCGGCATGGGTCAGGATCGTCGAGGCGAGCAGCAAGGCGGCGGCGCGAAGGCTTGTCTCGGGCAGGCGCATTCATCTTCCCCCAGGAGAGTAGCGACTGGAGGGGAGGGTGTTCCGCTTTGCCGGGAGCGTCAAATCATTTTGGCGCCGGAACGGGCTCGGCCGCGCCCCTGTTGCCGGTTTGCCACTGCGCCGGCGCCTCCGGATAGGCCTCGATCACGGGGCCGAGCGCCGCCTTCAGCGGCTCCAGCCAGCTTTCGTAAGGGCGCCACTGGCCCTGGCCGTCGCGGTTGAGGGGACGGCGGACCTGCTCGGAGCTGGCCGTGCGCACGGCGCGGGGATTTTCGTGGAAGCGCAGGCATGTCGGGTCGAAATCGAGGCCGAGATAGGCGAGCAGCGCGCGCACCTCGCCCTCCGGATCGTCGACCAGCCGCTCATGGACGACGCGGTGGATGCGCCCGGGCAGGACTCCTTCGAAATGGGCCATCAGCCGCACGTAATCCGCGTAATAACGGCCCATGTCGGCGAGCGAATAGCTGAAGCCCTGGCCGCGGGCGTAATGCTGGCGGAAGTTGGAGAAGCAGCAGTCGAGCGGATGCCGCCGCGCGTCGACGATCCTGGCGTTGGGCAGGATGAGGTGGATGAGGCCGACATGCACCCAGTTGTTCGGCATCTTGTCGATGAAGAAGGGGCGTCTCTCGCGGCGCTGAACGCGGGTGCGCTCGAGATATTCCTCGCCGAGCGCGCGCAGCGCCCCGGCATCCAGGCCGGCGAGGCTTTCGGGATAGAGGTCGCCATTCTCCCGGCCGGCGCCGAGGCGGCGGGCGAGGAGCGGGACGTCGGGCAGCTCCATCGTCCCCTCGACGAGCGGGTGCGAGGCGAGGATCTGCTCGACCAAGGTGGAGCCCGCGCGCGGCATGCCGAGGATGAAGATGGGGTCGGGCGCGGGGCTGCCCTGCCCCTGCCGCGCCGCGAAGAAGACCGGGGTGAAGAGGGCGACGGCGCGGTCGACCCCGGCGGTCGCCTCCGCCGCGTCATAGCCGATCATCGCGTGGCGGAGGCGGTTGCCCTCGGCATAATGGGCGAAGGCGCGCTCCGCCTCGCCCGCATCCTCCAGCGCCCGGGCAAGGGCGAAATGGAGGTGGAGGCGGTCGTGGACGCCGAGCGGCTCGACCGCGAGAGCCGCCTCGAGGGCGGCGGCGTCCTCGGCGCCGAGCCTCACCGTCTTCAGGTTGGCGAGGCTCCACCAGGCTTCGCCGAGCGTCGGCGCAAGCGCGATGGCGCGCCGATAGGCGGCGACGCCCTCGTCGGTCCGCCCCACCGTCTTCAGGACATGGCCGTAGCTCATCCAGACCTTGGGCTGGTCGGGGAGGCGGGCGAGCACCTCGGCGTAGAGGGCGAGCGCCTCTTCGTAGCCGCCGAGGCGGCTCAGCGCCGCGGCCTTGAGGTTCTGGTGCCCTGCATGGCCGGGCTCCGCCTCGAGGATCGCGTCGAGCGCCGCGATCGCCTCGGCCGGCCGGTTCTGGCGGTAGAGGGCGGTGGCGAGGTTGGCGCGGGCGGCGGTGAAGCCCGGGGCGAGCTCCAGCGCCCGGCGCAGCAGCGCCTCGGCGTCGGCGTAGCGGCCGAGGCGACCGGCAAGCTCGGCCAGCATGCGGATCGCGGCGACGTCGGTCGGGCGCCGATGGAGGTGGGGGCGAAGGATCGCCTCGGCGACGGCGAGATCGTTGTCGAGCAATGCGCCGGCCGCGCGCAGCAGGGCCGGATCGCGCTTGGCGGCCCCGAGCGCCTCGTCCAGCGCCGCGTCGGTCGTCACGGCGCCGCCGGCTCCGCGACGAGAGGCACGCGATAGGACGCGAGGATGGCCTTCACCTCGGCGGCGCGGCGCGCGAGGATTCCTTCCACCTCCTCGCGCAGCGCATGGTCGGCCCTGCGGGTGCCCATCGAGACGTCGAACACCATCGGCAGCTGCGGCCCGTCGAACGGCCGCGCGAGCGGCGTCAGCTTGAGGGGCGCCTTCTCCCGTTCGCTGAAATAGCCGGCGGTCGGCCCCCAGACGAAGGCCACGTCCACCTCCCCGGCCGCGACCGCCTTCATGATCGGCTCCTGCGGCGCCGGGTCGTCATAGTCGCCGTAGACGGTGTAGCCGCGCACGTTGGCGGTGATCCCGCGCCGCATCAGCGCATGGGCGGGCGGCGTGTTGGCGCCGTCGTCGCCGATCAGCTGCACGCCGATCCTCAGCGTCGCCAGGCGCGGGTCGTCGAACCCGTCTATGTCGAGGTGCCGGTCGGCGCGGGTCACCGCGACGTAGGTGGAGCGGTAATAGGGACGGGTGGTGGCGAGCATGTCGACGCTGCTGCCGATGCCCGGGATGAGATCGCAGGTGCCGGCGTTCAAAGTCTCGCGGACGTTGCCCCGCCGTTGCGCGTGCCAGGTGTAGGCGACGGCGGCGCCGAGGTCTTTCGCGATCAGGTCGACGAGCTTGTTCTCGAAGCCTTCGCGCCTGTCGTTCGAGAAAGGGAGGTTGTTGGGATCGGCGCAGACGCGCAGGATGCGCGGCGGCGGGGCCCCGCCGGCGGACGCTGGGGCGAGAAGGAGCGCGATCAACACTGCGCCGATCCCCGATCCTCCCCGTCCCCGAAGGCGATGGGGAGGGGGACCGCGTGAATCGCGGTTGAGGGGCCCGGTGCCGACAGCCCCTCCACCGCCTTCGGCGGTCCCCCTCTCCATGCGCTCCGCGCACGGGGAGGATGGTAAGGCCGGGGCAGCCCATTTCACGGCGCCACCGCCAGGCCCCAGGGCTTGCCGCCGGTGCGGATCGTGCCGAGCGGCCTGCCGGAGGCGATGTCGATGGCGGTGACGTCCCCGGAAAGGCCGTTCGCCGTGTAGAGGCGCTTCTCGTCGGGCGAGAGGGCGAGGTTCCAGGCGCGCCAGCCGACCGGGAAGGTGCGAAGGATGGCGAGCGAGGCGGGATCCACCTCGGCGACCAGCTTGGCGCGGCCCAGCGCGACGAAGGCGCGCCGGCCGTCGCGGGTGAAGGCGATGCCGACGGGCTGGACGAAGACGTCGGAGGTCGGAGCGACCAGCCGGGCGGCGGCGAAGTCGATCTTGCCGGCAAGCCGGCGCGTGGCCGCGTCGAAGACCGAGACGGTGCCCCTCGCCTCGGACGAGACCCAGAAGCGCCTTCCGTCCGGAGCGAAGGCGATGAAGCGGGGACGAGCGTCGACCAGGAGATTGTCGAGCACCGTCCCGGTCGCGGCGTCGATGACGTGCGCGCTGGAGCCGCTTTCCGAAGCCTGGACGACCAGCCGGCCGTCCGGGCTGGCCGCGGTCCCTTCCGGCTCGCCGCCGACCGGCACCTCGGCCACGACCTTGCGCGCGGCGATGTCGACGATGGAGAGGAGGTTGTCGTCCTCGTTGGCGACGTAGAGGCGGCGCCCGTCCGGCGAGAGGGCGAAGGTCTCCGGATCGGGCCCGGACGGGAGCCGGCCGGACACGCCGCCCGTCTTCAGGTCGACGACGGCGATGTCGTTGCTGTCGCTGGCGGCGACGTAGAGGCTCCTGCCGTCGCGCGAGAGCTGAATGCCGCGCGGCCTCTTGCCGACGTCGAGCCGGCCCGTCTCCCTGAGGGTCGCGCCGTCGATGACGTGGACGACGTTCGCTTCCTCGTCGGAGACGTAGAGCGTGTCGGCACAGGCGCCGCCGGAGAAGAGCAGGAAGGCGAGGGCGGCGGCGCGGATCATGTCCTCGTATAGAGGAAGGCGGCGATGTCCCGCGAGTCCTGCCGAGTCACGCCGAGGTCCGGCATCGCCGTTCCCGGCGAGATGGACTGCGGCCGCTCGATCCAGGCGCGAAGATTGTCGGGGTTGTTCGCCAGGCGGCCGCCGATGATGCCGCGGGCGGCGACGCCGTCGAGCGGCGGGCCCACCGTGCCGTTGGCGCCGGAGACGCCCATGATCGCGTGGCAGCCGCCGCAGCTATATCTGCCGAAGGCGGCGCGGCCGCGGGCGACGTTGCCGAGCGTCATCGCTTCCGCCTTCCGCTCGAGCTCCTGCGCCTCGTAGCGCGCCTCCATCCAGAAGCCGGCGACCGTCAGCAGGACGGCGCCGGCGGCCGACCCGGCGATCCAGAGCGGCCTAGTGCGCGGCGACGGCATGGGGGACCTCGCTGGCCTTGAGCCATTGATAGAGGAACCAGAGGGCGGCGGCGGCATGGAAGACGCCGCCCGGTATCCACATGACGAGCCCGGCGAGCTGCTGGTCCTCGGCGGGGCTGAGCCCCATCGGCGTCATGCCCAGGGCGGCATAGCCGGAATACCAGGGGCTGGTGGAGAAGGCCATGAGCGCGCCGAGCGCGCCGCCGACCAGGCTGGTGACGAACAGGCAAAAGGCGGCGAGGCCATAGCCCTGCCGCCCCGCCCGGCCGTGCGCCATCGCCCACCAGAAGAGCAGGGCGGTGAGGAGGAAGCTGAGATGCTGGGCGACGTGCCAGCCCTCGCCGCGCAGGGCGCGGTCGAAGAGCGGCGGCATGTGCCATATCCACATCGCCGCCGACTGGAGGAGGGTGGCGGCGACGGGAAGGGAGAGCAGGTCCCACAGCGGTCCCGCCCCTCGCGCCGCTCCGGCCAGCGCCTGCCGGCCTCCCGCGGGGAAGGCCCAGAGGAGCACCGGGCCCGGCCGGGCGAGGACGAGGAGGAGGGCGGCGGGCAGCATGATCAGCTCGTGCTCGATCATGTGCAGGGTGAAGCTGTGCTCGCCCGCCTGGTGGAGCGGCGAGGCGACGGAGCCGGCGAGGACCGACCAGCCGGCGGCGAAGAGGAGGGCGCCGCGCCGCAGTGCCCCCCGCCCCTGCTCGGCGCGCCGCCAAAGCCGGGCGAAGCCGAGCGCGTAGAGGCCGGCGAGGAGCAGCAGCGGCACGGCCGCCCACGGCTCGGGCCGCCAGGCGTCGTGCGCCGCGCCGCCATGCGCCAGCGCCGCGCTCGGCAGGAGGAGGAAGAGGAGGGCGAGGGCCCTCATCCGAAGCAGGCCGGGATGAGGAGGGCGGCGACGATCTGGAGGACGATCGCGACCGCTAGCAGGCCGGCGACGAGCAGGCTGACGAAGCCGATGAACGGGTGGGAGAGCTCGCTGTCGCCCGGCGCGCGGATACGCCACGAGAAGAAGGCGCCGGCGGCGGTCAGCGCCAGAGCGAGAAGGCCGACGACGACGTTCATCAGATTGTCGCCCGGGCTGCAGCCGGCGAAGACGAGGTTCGATCCGAACTGCTGGGAGCCGAACCAGGCGAAGG
The DNA here is from genome assembly GCA_019232625.1 of Alphaproteobacteria bacterium. Lineage (GTDB taxonomy): Bacteria > Pseudomonadota > Alphaproteobacteria > Sphingomonadales > Sphingomonadaceae > Allosphingosinicella. The sequence goes on from JAFANP010000035.1 coordinate 164,427, forward strand.
CGCCGGCCATGATGCCGGACCAGGCGAGGAGCGTGTCGCGGGTCTCCCGGCGCAGCTTCATGCCACCCACCTCGGCACCCAGTAGATGAGGGCGTAGATCGGCAGCCAGGTCAGCCACACGAAGCGCCAGTACATGGCGTTCTCGGCGACGTCGACGATCCGCCGGTTCTCCCCGCCGTGGCGGGTGAAGATGAGCGCCGTCAGCACGAGGGAATCGGCGATGTCGGTGAGGATGTGGGTGAGGTGGAGGAACAGCAGCGCCCAGATGATCGAGCCGTAGGCGTTGTCGGTCCACAGCACGTTGAGCGTCGTGAACTCGAGCGCCCGGAACAGCAGCAGCAGGGCGAAGAACGGCAGCAGGACCAGCATGTAGCGCCGCACGGTGGCGAGGTCGTGCCTCTCGGCGGCGCGCTTGACGATCGTGTTGGGGATCTCGCTCACGAGGATGACGAGGGTGAAGAGCGTCCCCCACAGGAGGCCGGGCGGCTGCCAGGGATCGGGGGGCCAATTCTCCTCCAGCCCCTCGAGGAAGAAATAGCTGCCGATGGCGAGGGCGAAGGCGGTGCCCTCGATCAGGAAGAAGGCGACGACGCCCCACCAGGTCAGGCTGCGGTGGCCGAAGGCGTGGGTCGGCAGAGCCCGCACGTCCTCGGTGAATCTGGGCGGGAGCGTCATTCGATCACCGGCTCGGGAGAGGGGGGCGACTTGGGCCAGAACCAGGCGGTGAGCGCGGCGGCGACGGGGAAGGCGCCGACGAGGACCGCCCAGGGCGTGAAGATGGAGGAGATGAAGAGGCAGGTGGTCGATATGGCCGCCCAGAGCGGCCAGATGGACGGCAGCGGCGAGGCCTCGCGCAGGTCCGGCCGCGCCTCCATCACCGTCGTCAGAAGCAATTCGCGGTCGTCGACGCGAAGGCCGGTGACGACCGGGAGGTGGTGGCGATTGTCCCACAGCGGCGTGCGGCTGGCGACGACCGGAATGTGCGCGAAATTATATTGCGGCGGCGGCGAGGGCGTCGCCCATTCGAGGGTCGGCGCGTCCCACGGATTGGGGCCGGCGACGGCGCCGCGCAGCAAAGAGTGCACCGCGTTGACGACGAACAGGAGCACGGCGAGCGCGACGACGAAGGAGCCGAGCGTTGCGAGCATGTTCATCTCGTCCCAGCCCATGCCGGTCGGATAGGTGTAGACTCGCCGCGGCATGCCCCACATGCCGAGCAGGTGCATCGGGAAGAAGGCGACCTGGAAGCCGAGGAAGATCATCCAGAAGCTGGTCTTGCCGAGGCCCTCGCCCATCATCCTGCCGGTGATCTTGGGGAACCAGTAGGTGATCGCGCCGAGCAGCGGGAAGACGGCGCCGCCGATCAGCACGTAGTGGAAGTGGGCGACGATGAAATAGGTGTCGTGGACCTGGAGGTCGATCGGCACGCTCGCCTGCATGACGCCCGAGAGCCCGCCGATGACGAAGGTGACGATGAAGGCGACGACGTAGAGCAAAGGCACCTGGAAGCGCGGCCGCCCGTCCCAGATCGTCGCGATCCAGCAGAAGATCTGGATGCCGGACGGGATCGCCACCGCCATCGTCGCCGCGGTGTAGAAGGAATAGCCCATGCGCGGCAGGCCGGTGGCGAACATGTGGTGGACCCAGACGCCGAAGGCGAGAAGGCCGATGGTGACGAGGGCGAGGACCATGGCCGGGTAGGCGAAGACCGGCCGGCGGCAGAAGGTCTCGGTGATCTGGCTGACGAAGCCCGCGCCGGGCACGAAGATGATGTAGACCTCCGGATGGCCGAAGAACCAGAAGAGGTGCTGCCAGAGCAAAGGGTCGCCATGCTCGTACTGGTTGTAGAATTGGGTTCCGACCAGCCGGTCGGCGATCAGCATGCCCGAGGCGAGCGCGACGGAGGGCATGGAGAAGATCACCATGAACGCGGTGACCAGCACGCCCCAGACGAAGAGCGGCATCCGCGCCAGCGTCATGCCCGGGGCGCGCTGCTTGAGGATGGTGGCGACCAGCTCCACCGCGACGGCGAGCGCCGCCACCTCGGTGAAGGTGATCATCTGCGCCCAGATGTCGGTGCGCTTGCCGGGCGAGAATTCGGGCCCCGAGAGAGGGACGTAGGCGAACCAGCCGGCATCGGGGCCGATGTTCAGCACGAAGGCGACCCACAGCAGGGTGCCGCCGGCGAGGTACATGTAATAGGAAAAGGCGTTCAGCCGCGGGAAGGAGATGTTGCGGGTGCCGATCATCAGCGGCACCAGGTAGATGGCCATCGCCTCCATCACCGGCACGGCGAACAGGAACATCATCGTCGTGCCGTGCATGGTGAAGAGCTGGTTGTAGCGGTCGGGCGAGATGAGGCCGCTTTCCGGCCTGGCGAGCTGGAGCCGCATGGCGAGGGCAAGCAGGCCGCCGAGCATCAGGAAGACGAGCGCGGTGACGATGTAGCGCTTGCCGATGCGCTTGTGGTCGGTGGTGGTGAGCCAGCCCCAGAGGCCCGGCGCGTCGCCCCAGGTCCGCTCGAGCCGCCCGTGAAGCGCGGCCCCCTGGAGGTCCTCGCCGTCGCGCGGCAGATCCCGGCCGGAGAGCACGGTCATTTCAGCGTCTCCAGATAGGCGACGACGTTGTGGAGCTCGTCCGCGTCGAGGCCGATATAGGGCATGTTGGCGCCCGGCTTCACGCCCTGCGGATCGGCGATCCAGGCGTGGAGCGGGCCGGTGCCGTTGGGCAGGGTCCCGGCCGCGATGGTGCGCCGGCTCATCAGGTGGGTGAGGTCCGGCCCCACGCCCGCCCCCGCCGGGGTGCCGGCGACGGCGTGGCAGGCGCTGCACTGGCGGGTCATGAAGAAGCGGTAGCCGGCGATCGCCTGCGGAGTCGTCGGCGCCGCCGCCGGGCGGGTCTGGGCGGCGAGCCAGCGGGCATAGTCGGCGGGCGTGTCGACCGTAACGTCGAGCGCCATGTGAGCGTGCTGCAGCCCACAATATTCGGCGCACTGGGCCCTGTACCGGCCCACCTTCGTGGGGGTGAGCACGATATCGGTGACTCGGCCGGGGATGAGGTCCTGCTTGCCGGCGAGGTTCGGCACCCAGAAGCTGTGGATGACGTCGTTCGCCTTGAGCGTGATCATCGCCGCGCTTCCGGTAGGCAGGTGGATCTCGTTGGCGGTGCGGAAATTCTGCGACGGGTCGGGGAAGTGGTAGCGCGCCTCCCACCACCATTGGTTGCCGATCAGCTCGATGCTGACCACGGGGCGGCCGGCCGCGGTGGAATAAGCGAGGCTGCGGTCGGTGAGGAAGCTGGCGACGGCGAGGCCCATCAGCCCGCCGATCACCGCCGCAGTCCAGGCGAAGAGCGCGATGCGAAGGCCCCGGTCGCGCGGCGCCGTCGCGCCCTCGTCGGGCATGCGGTCGGCGCGGTGGCCGCCGCGGCGCCAGTAAGCGGCGAAGAGGAAGGCCATGACGGCGGCGAAGAACAGGCCGGTGACGATGCAGAAGAGCGTGAAGAGGTCGTCGATCAGCGCCGCCTCCCGCCCCTCGCGGCCGCCGATCGTCTGAATCCCGCCGCAGCCGGCGAGGGCCAGCAGCGGCAGCAGCATCAGGGAGGCGCCGCGCCGCCTCAATTCTCCTCCCCCGACGGCTGCGCCTTCGTCTCAGGCACGACTTTCTGGCGCTCCTGCAGGGTCTGCGGCTCGGTGTTGCTCATCTCGTCGGCGCGGGCCGAGAGGGCGTCCTGGCGGGGGTGGGCGGAGAGGGACTTGACGTAGGCGGCAAGCTCCCAGGCCTGCTGCTCGGTGATCTTGTTGCGCCAGTCGGGCATGCCGTTCGGGCGCCCGTAGAGGATCGAGGCGACGATATCCTCCATCCGCCCGCCGTAGCGCCACTGGTCGTCCATCAGCGGCGGCCCCATGCCGCCGCCGCCGTGGAAGTGGCAGCCCGAGCAGTTGAACCAGCCGAACCACTTCTGCCCCTGGGCGATGTGGAAGGCGTTGTTCTCATATTCGGCCGAGCGCGGATCGCCCCTGGGGACGAAGGCGGCGGTCTCCGCCTTGGGCTGGCCGTTCATGTCGCGCTGCTCGCGGTCGCAGCCGGCGAGGGCGAGGAGGAAGGCGAGGGCGATGAAGCCCCCTCCCTGCAAGGGAGGGGCGAGGGGTGGGTGCGCAAGCGAAGCGAAGCGCCTCTTCGAAAGGCGTACCCACCCCCGGCCCCTCCCTGCGTGCAGGGAAGGGAGGGCGCGAGGAAGGAAGCTATTTCGGAAGGGCGAAGACATAGAGCGTCCCTCCCGGCTTGGTGCGGCCCGGCAGGTCCCTCATCGCATTGACCATTCCGAGCGCGGCCGTCGGATCGCGGGGGTCGAGCTGGGCGGAGACGATCGCGCCGGCCCAGCCGCCGACCCCGGTCACCACCGCGACATATTGCCGCCCGTCCGGCCCCCTATAGCTGACCGGCTGGCTGATGATGCCGCTGTCGAGCCGCACCTGCCAGAGCAGCCGTCCGCCGCCCGCCGCGGACGCGTCGATCGCCTTGAACCAGCCGTCCATCGTCCCGTAGAAGACGACGTCCCCGCCGGTGGCGAGCGCGCCCGACCAGAGGGGCAGGCTCTCCTTGATCTCCCACACCGGCTTCGCCCGCACCGGATCCCAGGCGGTGAAGACGCCGCGATGGCCGCCCGGGCCCGCATACATCTTGACGTCGGCGCCGACATAGGGCGTCCCGGCGATGTAGTTCGCCTCGAACACCCCCTCGTCCATGCACATATTCTCGTGGGGGACGTAGAGCAGGCCGGTGCGCGGGCTGAAGGCGGACGGGTTCCAGTCCTTGACGCCCGAGGCGGTGGGGCAGATGTTGCGGATCACCCGCCCTTCCTTGGGCGCCTTTTCCTTCACCATCCGCACCCGGCCCGTGGCGAGGTCGACTCCGTCCATCGAGTTGATGAAGCCGTAGGCCTCGGCCGAATAGACCTGCCCGGTGCGGCGATCGATGACGTACATGTAGCCGTTGCGCCCGGGGCGGACGAGGACGGGCGTCATCCTGCCGTGGATCGGCATGTCGAGCAGCACCTGCTCGTTGATGTCGTCATGGTCAAACAGATCGTGCGGGCTCGACTGGTAGAACCAGCGCGCCTGGCCGGTGGCGATGTCGCGGGCGAAGACTCCGGTCGTCCACTTGTTGTCGCCGGGGCGCTGCTGCGCGTTCCACGGCCCCGGATTGCCGGTGCCGTAATAGATCATCTTGAGCTGGGGATCGTAGCTGATCCAGCCCCACACCGTGCCGCCGCCGATCTTCCAGGCCTCGGCGGGCCAGGTGTGGACGCCGAGGTCGGCGCCGCGGTCGGAGGCGTAATAGGGCTTGAACGAGGGGCCGATCAGCACGTCCTTGTCCGGCCCCGTGCTGTAGGCCTTCCAGGCGAGCCGACCGGTGCCGGCGTCGAGCGCGGCGAGCCAGCCTCGGACTCCCATCTCGCCGCCGGAATTGCCGACCAGCACCTTTCCCTCGGCGACGAGCGGCGACATGGTGATCGTCTCGCCCTTCGAGATGTCGCCTATCTTGTTGCGCCAGACCTGGTGGCCGCTCTTCGCGTCGATGGCGAACACCTCGCCGTCGAGCGTCGTGAAGAAGAGGCGGCCGTTCGCATACATGGCGCCGCGATTGACGACGTCGCAGCAGGCGATGCCCTGGCTCGCCGGCGCGGGGTGCGGGCGGAACACCCACACCGCCCGGCCTCCCTTGGACAGGTCGAGCGCCCAGACGTGGTTCGGATAGGGCGTCGTCAGGTACATCATGTTGCCGACGACGATAGGGGCTGCCTCGTGCCCCTTGCGGTTCAGGGTGTCGAAGGTGAAGGCGAGCTTCAGGTTGCGCACGTTGGAGCGGGTGATCTGGTTGAGGCCGCTGTAGCGCGTGCTTGCATAGTCGCGCGACGGCATGGTCCACTGGCCGTCCTCGGGCGGGGAGGCCGCCGCGGCGGGGCGGGCGCCGTTATGCTGCGCAGCAAGCGGTGCAGCAAAGGCGCTGCAAAGGAGCATGAAGGCGGCGATCGACGGCTTGCGCAATATTCGCAGGCACGCGTGTCGCATCCAGGTCCATCCCTCTGTTTCGCGGCCGTTTGTTACGCCAGCTTTACGGATTGCCGCAAGCGGCCGGGCGGGGGCCAAAACGGGAAACAGACTGATCTGGATCATGTGCCGTCGCGGGACAGGCGGAAGGCGGCGGCCGGGGGCGGATTGATCGGATGGTGAAGCCGGCGTTAACCGGGCGGCATGAACAGGATGGCCTCACTCGTCGCCCGCGCCCCGAGCCGCTCAGGCCCCGCCCGCAGCTGGGCCATCGGCCGGATCGAGGAGGCGGGCGAGACGATCTCGTCCGATTTCCAGCTGTTCGTCACCGCCTTCCTGGGCGGGATCGTGTTCTTCGGCACCCTGTTCGGCTGATCCGGGAGCGGCCCGATATAAGGGCTAGTCGCAGGCCTTGTGGAGGCGCCAGCCGAGCCACGCCGCACCGACGCTGGCCGCCGACACGATGAGGAGCGTCTCGGCGACCGAGACGCCGAGCTGGACCAGCCCCGTGAGGAGGATCGCGGCGACCACCATGGCGCCGGAATTGACGATGTTGTTGGCGGCGACCGTCCGCGCCGTCTGCGCCTTGGGCACCGTCGTCGTCAGGAAGGCGTAGAGCGGCACGACGAACATGCCTCCCGACAAAGCGACGCCGAACAGGTCGAACATCACCCACTCGGCGCGCGGGATGAGGACGAAGGTGCGCAGGTTCATCAGCTCCGGCCCCGGCACCGGCCAGGCGCGCACGTTCCAGTAGAGATGGACGACGAACAGCCCCATGGCGATGGCCGCGGCCGGCGAATAGACGGCGAGGACCCGGCCCTTGAGGAGCCGGTTGATCAGCACCGAGCCGACCGCCACGCCGACCGAGAAGATGGCGAGGAACAGGGTGGCGACGCCCTGGTTGGCGCCGAGCACGTTCTTGACGAGCGGCGGGAATTGGGCGGCGAGCACCGCGCCCATCGCCCAGAAGAAGCTGATCGCGACGATCGCCAGGAACAGCCGCCGGATGTGCATCGTGCCGTTGACCAGCGTGACCGACGAGCGGACGATGTGCCAGTCCATGGCCGCCACCGGCGCGTCCGGGGCGGGCAGGGCCGCCGGCACGAACTGTCCGGCGATCCGGCCCACCACGGCGACGACGAGCACGCCGAGCGCCGCCCAGCCGGCATGGTAGCCGCCGCCCGCGTCCTTGAGCACGAGGAGGCCGCCCAGGATCGTTCCGCCGAGGATGCCGATATAGGTGCCGGCCTCGACGAGGCCCGTCCCGCCGAGCACCTCGTCATCCTCCAGATGCTGCGGAAGGATCGCGTATTTGATCGGGCCGAGGAAGGTCGAGTGGACCCCCATGGCGGTGAGCGCGAGGAGCATGAGCGGCACGTTGTGGAGCAGCAGGCCGACGGCGCCGAAAGCCATGATCACGATCTCGGCGGTCTTCACCCATCGCACGATGCGGGCCTTGTCCATCGCGTCGGCGAGCTGCCCGGCGAGCGCCGACAGGAGGAAGAAGGGCGCGATGAACAATGCCCCGGCGACGGCGCTGAACGTCGCCTCCTGCGCCTCGTCGCGGTAGATCCCGTAGATGACGAGCAGCACCATCGCGGTGCGGAAGAGGTTGTCGTTGAAGGCGCCGAGGAACTGGGTGACGAACAGCGGCAGGAAGCGCCGCTTCTTCATCAGGTGGAGGGAATCCTGCACGGCTCAGCGGCGGGTGGGGGTCACGGGCGCAAACATGCGGGCCGGCTCATAGCCACTATTCGCCGCGGGTCAAACGCGAACCCGAAAATGGGGACAGTAACTATTTTCCCGAGCGCTAGCGCCCCGCACCGAGGCCTCAGCGGAAAATAGCTGCCGTCCCCATTTGTGTTCTCCACAGGCGGCGGCGGACGGGCTAAGCGGGGCAACCGGGATGCTTACCTTGCCCAACATTCTGACGCTGTCGCGGATCGTCGCGGTGCCCCTCCTGGTGGCGCTGCTGTGGCGTCCGGGGTGGGCGGACTATGCCGCCACTTTCGCTCTCTACTGCCTGGTCGGCATCACCGACTATTTCGACGGCTACGTCGCCCGGGCGCGCGGTGCCGTCTCGCGCCTCGGCATCTTCCTCGATCCGATCGCCGACAAGATCATGGTGGCGGCGGTGATCGTCATGCTGGTCTCGACCCGCGCCCATAGCGGCGTCCCCGTCATCCACGGCTTCCACATCGTCCCCGCCTTGATCATCCTCATCCGCGAGATCGCCGTGTCGGGCCTGCGCGAGTTCCTCGCCGGGCTCCAGGTCTCCGTGCCGGTGAGCCGCCTCGCCAAGTGGAAGACGGCGCTCCAGTTCATCGCGCTCGGCGCGCTGATCCTCGGCGGGGCGCTGCCGCAATGGACCTGGATCCACCTCACCGGGCTCGCCTGCCTGTGGGCGGCGGCGGCGCTGACCGCGGTCACCGGCTGGGATTATCTGAGGACCGGCCTCAGGCACATGGACTGACCGTCGGCGACGTGAACGAAGTTTAATCCTGCCGCCACGCTGCCGCCAAGGGCAGGGGCCTAGACGGCTCCTCGAGACGCGCCGGTGCGCGCTCTTTTCGAAGGAGACGAACCCGATGAAAGCCCTGTACCTCGCCCCGCTCGCCGCCCTTGCCGTCGTCGCCGCCCCGGCCCTCGCCAAGACCACGCCCGCGTCGGCCGGCGCCTCGCCGCAGGCGACCGCCGCCCAGGCCAAGCACAAGAAGGTGAAGCCGGCCAAGCCGGCGAAGCCGGCCAAGCCGCGCCACGCCGCCGCGCGTTCGCACTGAGGGGCCTCGCCTCCCGGAACTCCCCCTCAGGCGCTGCCGCCCGGCGTTCCCTCTCGCCGGGCGGCCTTTCCTTCCGCCCTTGCCGTCGCCGCCCGCAAGGTCCAGTTTCCCGCCGGGAGCCGATGATGGGCCGCAAGATCCTCCTTGTCGAAGACGATCGAGAGACCGCCGCCTACCTGGTCCGCGGGCTTAGCGAGGAAGGGCACAGCGTCGAGCATGCCGACGAGGGGCGCGACGGCCTGTTCCGCGCCAGCGACGGCAGCTTCGACCTCCTCATCCTCGACCGCATGGTGCCGGGCCTCGACGGGCTTGGCCTCCTCAAGGCGCTTCGCGCCGCCGGCGTGACGACTCCCGTCCTCATCCTCTCCGCGCTCGCCTCGGTGAGCGACCGGATCGAGGGGCTGGAGGGCGGCTCGGACGATTATCTGGTCAAGCCCTTCTCGTTCGGCGAGCTGCTGGCGCGGGTCAACGCGCTGCTCCGCCGCAGCGAGGGGCGTCCGGCGGCCCCGGACCTCAGGATCAGCGTCGGCGACATCGAGATCGATCCGCTCGCCCGCAGCGTCCGCCGCGCCGGGCGCAGGATCGACCTCAAGCCGCGCGAATACCGGCTGCTCGAATATCTCGCCCGCAACGAGGGGCGCGTCGTCACGCGCACGATGCTTCTCGAGCAGGTCTGGGATTATCATTTCGATCCGGGCACCAACGTGATCGACGTCCATGTCAGCCGGCTGCGGCGCAAGCTCGAGGAGGGGTTCGACCACCCCGTGCTCCACACCGTGCGCGGCGCCGGCTACCGGCTCGGCGCCGCCGCCTAGGGCCGGGGTGCGGGGCTCGATCACCCTCAGGGTGGCGCTGCTCGCCGCCGCCCTCGCCTTTGCAGCGAACTTCATGGTCATGGGCTTCATCTACTGGCGCACCCACAGCGACGCCGGCGAGGCGCTTCGCCGTGAGGTGACGGAGCAGGCGGCCGCGCTCGCCGACGTCTACGCCTCCGGCGGCGCCGCGGCGCTGGAAGGGGAAGTGGAGGACAGCGCGGCGGCGGGCGACACGCTCTATTTCGCCGGCACGCTCGGCGCCGACGGCCGGGGGCGCGGCGGCAACGTGGCGGCGCTGGCCGACGGCCCCCGCGGGGTTCGTCCCGGCTATCGCACGGGCGGCGTCCGCCTGCGCGGCCGCAACCGCGAGATCGAGGCCGGGTTCGTCCTGCGCCCGGTGCGCGGCGGGTTGTGGCTGGTCAGCGGCCACGGCTTCGGCGAGCGGCTGGCGCTCCAGAGCACGCTGGAGCGCTCCCTCCTGATCGCGGTGGCGCTCTCGGTCCTGCTCGGCCTGCTCTGCGGCCTGCTCGTCGCCCGCTATGTCGGCCGCCGGGTTGCGGCGATCGCCGGAGCCGCGGACCGCATCACCGGCGGCGACCTCGCCCACCGCGTCCCGGTGACCGGCAGCGGCGACGCCTTCGACGGCCTCGGCCGCCAGATCAACCAGATGCTGGACCGGATCGCCGCCCTGATGGGCGAGCTGCGCATGCTGACCGACTGCCTCGCACACGATCTGCGCTCGCCCGTCGGGCGGCTGCGCGCACGCGTCGAGGCGGCGGCGCGGGCCCCCGACGAGGAACGCGACGCCCTGCTCGCCGGCGTCGTGCAGGAGGCCGATGCGCTGATGCGGATCCTCGCCACCGTGCTTGAGATCGGCCGCTCCGAGGCGATGACCAGCCGCAACCAGTTCGAGTGGCTCGACCCGCGCGAGCTGATCGGCGAGCTCGGCGAGATGTACGAGCCGACCGCCGAGGAAGCGGGCGTCGCGCTCAGCGCCGAAGCGGGTCCGACGCCGCCGCTGCCGCTCTTCGGTCATCGCCAGCTGCTCGCCCAGGCCCTGTCGAACCTGCTCGACAACGCCCTTACCTACGGCGCGTCCGGTGGAGAGATCGTCCTGTTCGCGGAAGGGGGCGACGGCCTGTTGCGGCTCGGGGTGGCCGATCGCGGTCCCGGCATAGCGCCCGAGGCGCAGGCCGAGGCGCGCCGCCGCTTCGGCCGCCTCGACAGCTCGCGGAGCGTCGCCGGCGCCGGCCTGGGCCTCGCCCTCGCCGAGGCGGTGGCGCACCTTCACCAGGGGCGGCTCGACCTGGAGGACAACGGGCCCGGGCTGAAGGCGGTGCTGTGCCTGCCGGCATCCCCGCCGACGGCCCGAAGCGAGGCCGCGCCCGCCCCGTCCTGATCGATTTTCCCCCTGACCGTGACCGCTTTTCCTCGTTTCCTCCATCGCCGTTCGGAGACTAAGCCCCCGCTCGAAAGCACAAGCCAAGGAAAGGCGAGGAAGCATGGACGCGAAAACCGGTGAAATGGGTGGATGTCCGGCGGCACGGCCCACCACGGTCCGATCGCTGCTCGGTCGGCAGAATCGCGATTGGTGGCCGGAATCGCTGCCGCTCGACGTCCTCAACCAGGGCGGCACCTCGCCCGACCCCATGGGCGCCGACTTCGACTATGCCGAGGCGTTCAACCAGCTCGACTACCAGGCGCTGAAGGCCGATCTCACCGCGCTCATGACCGACAGCAAGCCGTGGTGGCCGGCCGATTACGGAAATTATGGCGGCCTGATGATCCGCATGGCCTGGCACGCCGCGGGCACCTACCGCACCGCCGACGGCCGCGGCGGCGCCAATAGCGGACAGCAGCGCTTCGCCCCGCTCAACTCGTGGCCGGACAACGGCAATCTCGACAAGGCGCGGCGGCTGCTGTGGCCGATCAAGCGCAAGTACGGCAAGCATATCAGCTGGGCCGACCTGTTCATCCTCGCCGGCAACGTCGCGATCGAGTCGATGGGCGGCCCGGTCTTCGGCTTCGGCGGCGGCCGCCGCGACGTGTTCGAGCCGGAGCGCGACATCTATTGGGGGTCCGAGGAGCAGTTCGTCGGGCATCCGGACAACAAGACCCGGATCCTGCCGGAGGAGCAGCTGGAGCTGGAGCATCCGCTCGCCGCGATCCAGATGGGCCTCATCTACGTCAATCCCGAAGGCCCGGGCGGGGTCCCGGACCCGCTCCAGTCGGCCCGCGACATCAAGATCACCTTCGAGCGGATGGCGATGAACCACGAGGAGACGGTCGCCCTCACCGCCGGCGGCCACACCTTCGGCAAGGCCCATGGCGCCGGCGACCCGAGCCTGGTCGACGCCGCGCCCGAAGGCGCCGACATCGCCCTGCAGGGGCTGGGCTGGGCGAGCGCGCACGAGAGCGGGTTCGGCGAGCATACGATCACCAGCGGGATCGAGGGCTCCTGGGTCAACACGCCGACGGAATGGTCGGAGAATTATTTCCGCCTGCTCTTGGACTACGAATATGAGCTTGTCCGGTCGCCCGCCGGCGCTCAGCAATGGCAGCCGATCAACCAGAAGCCGGAGGACATGGCCCCGGCGGCGCACGACCCCAACAAGCGCGTCCCGACCATGATGACCACGGCCGACATGGCGCTTCGGGAAGACCCCGAATTCCGCGCGATTTCGGAGAAGTTCCGGAATGACCATGAGGCGTTCAAGGACGCGTTCGCGCGGGCCTGGTTCAAGCTGACCCACCGCGACATGGGGCCCAAGGTCCGCTATCTCGGCCCGGAAGTGCCCGAGGAGGATTTGATCTGGCAGGACCCGGTTCCGGCCGGCAGCGCTCCGTCGGACGAGGCGCTCTCCGCCTTCAGGTCGAAGATACTCGAGGCGGGCTTCAGCGTCGGGCAGCTGGTCAAGACGGCCTGGGCGTCGGCGTCGACCTATCGCCGGTCCGACCATCGCGGCGGCGCCAACGGCGCGCGCATCCGCCTCGAGCCGCAGCGCGGCTGGTTGGTCAACGAGCCGGACGAGCTTGGACGGGTGCTCGCGAAGATCGACGAGCTGCGCGGCAGCCTCTCCATGGCCGACGCGATCGTGCTCGCCGGAACGGCGGCGGTCGAGAAGGCGGCGCACGACGCCGGCTTCGACATAGCGGTGCCGTTCACCGGCGGCCGCGGCGACGCCTCGCAGGACTGGACGGATGCCGAGAGCTTCGCGGTCATGGAGCCGGTCGCGGACGGCTTCCGCAACTTCCTCAAAGCCAAGCACAGCGTGAAGACCGAGGAGCTGCTGCTCGACCGGGCGTCCTTGCTCGGCCTGTCGGTGCCGGAGATGACGGTGCTGGTGGGGGGCCTGCGCGTCCTCGGCGCCAACTACCAGGACCGGCCGGAGGGCGTTTTCACGGACCGCAAGGGCCAGCTGACCAACGATTTCTTCGTCAATCTGCTCGACAACGACACCTTCTGGAAGGTGATCGACGAGAGCGCCGACGAGGAGTTCATCGGCTACGACCGCGGCGGCCGGCAGGAGAAGTGGCGCGCCACCCGGACCGACCTCATCTTCGGCGCGAACAGCCAGCTGCGCGCCGTCGCCGAGGTCTATGCCGAGAAGGGCCACGAGGCGAAGTTCGTCCAGGACTTCGTCGACGCCTGGACGAAGGTGATGAACGCCGACCGCTTCGACCTCCCGCAAAACCCGGACAGCGTCGAGCCGATCGGGATCGCGGAGCCGGCGGCGGCCCGCTGAGCCGCGCCGCGGCGGGCTTCACAAGGGGCCCGCCGCGGTTCATCCTTGCCGCGGCAGAGGAGGGCCCCGATGCGCCGCTCGGACGTGGAGCAGCTCGATCCCACCCGGACCTGGTGGGTGCCCGCCGTCGTCTCCCCGGAGCGGGACTGGGCGGCGGCGCCGGGCTGCCGGCGCGGCGCCCGGTTCATGGTCGACGGGCGCACCTTCCGGCCCAGCCGCGGAGAGTTCGAGGCGTTCGACAGCCAGCTCGCCTGCCTGCGCTGGATCATGCGCCACCGGGCCCGGCTCAACCGCGGCCTCGGCGGAGTGGCGATCAGGGCGGTCCCGCTCGACCGCTGGCTTCTCGGCCTGGACTGAGGCCCTCCGTCGCCGGCGTTCTCGAGCAGTCGGGGGACACTCACCAGAGTGTCCCTCTCCCGGACCGCTAGCTGCTCGGGCCGGATCAGGGCTCCGACGCGCGCGCCTACCCCTGCTTCAAAGCGTTCGCGAAGAGCCTGAATTCCTCCTCGCGGGGGCTGTCCTTGCGCCAGATGAGCGCGATCCGGCGAAACGCCTGGTCGGCCTGCAGCCGGCGGGATTCGACCCCGGTGCCGGCGAGGAGGCCCGCCTCGATCGCGATTTCCGGCACCAGCGTCTGGCCGAGGCCGTTGGCGACCATCTGGACCAGGGTGTGCAGCGAGGTGCCGAGCATCGCCGCCTCGGCCCGGAGCTCGGGCCGATTGCAGGCGGCGAGCGCGTGGTCCTTGAGACAATGGCCGTCCTCGAGCAGCAGAAGCCGGTCCTCGTCGATGGCCGCCGCCGCCACCGCCCCTTCGCCGGGCGGCGCCTCCCCGGGCGGGTAGGCGACGAACAGCCGGTCGTCGAACAGGGGGGCCGATTCGACGTGGCCGCAGCCGTAGGGAAGGGCGAGGAGGACGCAATCGAGCTGGCCCCGGTGGAGGCTGTCGCAGGCGGCCTGGCTGGTCTCCTCGCGCAGGTAGAGCTTCAGGTCCGGCCAGTCGCGCCTGAGGCTGGGCAGCAGCCGGGGCAGCAGGAACGGCGCGATCGTCGGGATCACCCCCATCCGAAGCTCGCCCGCCAGCGGCTGCCCCGCCGCGCGCGCCATGTCGGCCAGCTCCTCCGCCTCGCGGAGCACGCGCCGCGCCTTCTCGACGATACGAATCCCGAGCGGCGTGAAGCGGACCACCCGGCGGGTGCGCTCGACCAGGGTCACCCCGATCAGCGATTCCAGCTCACGCAGGCTCGCCGACAGCGTGGACTGTGTGACGAAGCAGCTTTCCGCCGCCTTCCCGAAATGGCCATGGTCATGGAGGGTGACCAGATACTGCAGCTGCTTGAGGGTGGGCAGATAGACGGTCATCGGTTTTCTCGATCAATCTGATCGTTCTAAGCAACTTGAACGATCAATGCCAGCCGCCTAGATGCTGCACCGCACAACGATATCCAACCGGAGACCTGACACCCATGCTTACCGTCGGCGACAAGCTTCCCGCCCTCACCGTTCCCGTCCAGCAGGGCAGCGCCCTTCCCGCCGGCGAGACCCTCGACCTCGGCGAGACGGGCGGCAAGTGGAAGGTGCTCTTCTACTGGCCCAAGGACTTCACCTTCGTCTGCCCGACCGAGATCATCGGTTATGGCGAGCTGGCCCGGGACTTCGCCGATCGCGACGCCCAGCTGATCGGCGCCTCGACCGACACCGACTTCGTCCACCACGCCTGGCGCAAGGCCGACGAGCGGCTCGCCGCCTGCGACTTTCCGTGGCTGGCCGACAACAAGAAGGAGCTGGCGACGGCGCTCGGCATCGTCGCGCCCGACGCGGGCGTGGCCTACCGCGCCACGTTCATCGTCGATCCCGACAACGTCATCCAGCACGTCACGGTGAACGGCCTCAACGTCGGCCGCAACCCGCAGGAGACGCTGCGCATCCTCGACGCGCTTCAGACCGACGAGCTGTGCCCGTGCAACTGGCAGGAAGGCCAGGAGCCGCTCCGGCCGGCCGCGTAAGGGATTCGGGTCAGTGGTACTTTGACCCGATTGCCCCTCCACAATGCTGCCCATGGTCCCCCTCCCCATGCGGCGAAGCCGCACGGGGAGGATTGGCTCCTCGTCCTCCCCTTGCCAAGCGATGGGGAGGGGGACCGAGTGAAACGCGGTGGAGGGGCTCTCCAGCCTCTCCGACCGGGAGATGAACGAAATGTCCCTGAAGCAATTCGCCGACAGCCTTCCCGACTACGCCAAGGACCTGCGCCTCAATCTGGGGTCGCTGCTCGGCGACCAGATGCTTGGCGACCAGCGTAAATACGGGCTGCTGCTCGCCTGCGCCCACGGCTCGGGCTACCGGCCGATCGTCGTCGCCGCCGAGGCGGAGGTGGAAGGCAAGCTCAGCGCCGAGGCGGCCAACGCGGCCCGCGCCGCCGCCGCGGTGATGGCGATGAACAACGTCTATTACCGCTTCGTCCACCTCGCCTCGAACCCGGAATATGGCACGCTGCCGGCGCGCCTCAGGATGAACGTCATCGGCAATCCCGGGATCGACAAGGACGATTTCGAGCTGTTCAGCCTCGCCGTCAGCGCCATGAACGGCTGCGGCATGTGCATCGACAGCCACGAACGCGTGCTCCAGCAGCACGGGGTCAAGGCCGAGACGATCCAGGCGGCCGCGCGAATCGCCGCCGTCGTGAAAGCGGTGGCGACGGTGCACGCGACGCTCTGACTCGGCTCCTTCGCGCCGCGCCCGCGTTGACCGGGCGATGCGCGTCTTCCTGGATTTCGAAGCCTCCTCCCTCCGCAAGAACGGCTTTCCGGTCGAGGTCGGCTGGGTGTTCGAGGACGGCGAGGCCGAAGGCCACCTCATTCGCCCCGCGCCGGGCTGGACCGACTGGGACGAGGCGGCGGAGGCGATACACGGCCTCTCCCGCACCCGCCTGGCGCAGGAGGGCGAGCCGTACGACGCGGTCGCCCGCCGGATGGTGGAGCGGCTCGGCGGCCACCGCCTTTATGCCAGCGCCCCCTCCTGGGACGGGAAGTGGCTGAGCCTGCTGCTCCGCTCGGCGGGCCTGCCCCGGCACGCGCTTCGCCTGCGCGATACCGACGCCGCCCAGCAGGAAAGCGCCGCGGAGATCCTCCGTCCGGTCGTGGGGGAGGCGCGGTGCGCCGCCCTCGTCCGGGAGATCATGGCGGCGGTCCGCTCGGAGGGCGAGGGGCGGC
This sequence comes from Alphaproteobacteria bacterium, assembly GCA_019232625.1. Classification (GTDB taxonomy): domain Bacteria; phylum Pseudomonadota; class Alphaproteobacteria; order Sphingomonadales; family Sphingomonadaceae; genus Allosphingosinicella. The sequence continues at coordinate 181,030 of JAFANP010000035.1, forward strand.
CCCCGGCCCATCGCGCGGTGGAGGACGCCGAGGAGGAGCGGCGGCGATGGCTCGCCGTCCGCCGCTCGGCCGAGGAGGCGCTGCGCGGCTCCGGGCCGCGCTGAAGCCGCGTTCAGCCTATCAGGCGCGCCAGCGCCGCTTCGATCTGCTCGGCGCGATAGGGCTTCTGGAGGGTCTCTCCGCCACCGTCCCAGCCGGCTTCGCCATAGCCGGTCAGGAACAGGAACGGGACGTTGCGGGCGGCCAGCGCCTCGGCCACGGGGTAGCTGCGCTCTCCGCCGAGGTTGACGTCGAGCAGCCCGGCGTCGAGCCTGTCGACCGCCGTCAAGGCGAGCGCCTCGGCGACCGTCGCCACGGGTCCGACCACCTCGACCTCGAGCTCAAGGAGCATGTCCTCGAGCAGCATCGCCACCACCGGCTCGTCCTCCACCACCAGGACCCGAATACCCTTCAGACCCATCCGCCTCTTGCTCCTCTCCCACGATCCCCGGCAGCGCCGCCGAGATCCGGCACCTGACGCCCTCGCGCCGGAATTCGAGCGTGGCGCCGCCCCCCGCTTCGCCGTCGAGCGCGCGCTCGATCATCCGCGTTCCGAAGCCGCGTTTCGAAGGGGGCGCGACCGGCGGCCCGCCCCTCTCGTCCCAATCCAGAAGCAGCCGATCCTCGCCGGCGACACGCCAGCGTATCGCCACGCTTCCCGAGGGGGCGGAGAGGGCGCCGTACTTGACCGCGTTGGTCGCCAGCTCGTGAAGCGCCATGGCGAGGCTCACCGCCGTCTTCGGCGGCAGGCGGACCGGCGGCCCCTCGACGGCGAACCGGTCGCGGCCGTGGGCGAAGAGGATCTCGCGCACTATCGCACCGAGCTCCGCCGCCTCCCAGCTCGACTGGGTGAGCAGGTTGTGGGCCGTCGCCAGCGCGGACAGCCGGCCCTCGAAGCTGCGGCGCGATTCCGCCGGAACCTCCGCGCCGCGGAAGCTCTGCTGGGCGAGGCCCTGGACGATGGCGAGGGTGTTCTTGACCCGGTGGTTGAGCTCGTCGACCATCAGCCGGAGATGCAGCTCGGCGGTCTTGCGCGCGGTCACGTCCTCGACGACGGCAAGCACCTGCTCCCCGACCATCGACAGGGTCATCCTCACCCAGATGTCGGGGCCGTCGCGGTGGACGTAGCGTTTCTCGAAGGCGGCGGGGCCGCTCTCCGCGGTGAGCGACGCGAGGAGGGCGCGCTGGACCGGCAGGTCGTCGGGATGGGTGATGCCCAGGCAGTCGGAGCCGAGCAGCTCCGCCTCGCTGCGACCGGTGATCTCCGAGAAAGCGGCGTTGGAGCGGGCGATGGTGCACGCCTTGTCCATCAGCACCATGCCGACGCCGGCATGGTCGAACATCGCCTGGAGCAGGGCCTCGCGCCGGCGCAGCGCCTCCTCGGCGCGGTGGCTCTCGGTAACGTCGACGGCCATGCCGACATAGCCCGCCACCGCCCCGGCGGCGTCGAAGCGCGGCGCGCAGCTCGCCCTGATCCACCGCCACTCGCCCGAGGCGCGGCGGAAGCGCGCCTCCCAGGAATAAGGCGCGCCGGACGCCCAGGCAGCGTCCCGCGCCGCCGCGATCTCCACCATGTCTTCCTTGTGGAAATGGGACATCCAGGCATGACCGAGCAGCGCCGCCTCGGGCAGCCCCGCCATCTCGACATAGGCGCGGTTGACGAACTCGACTCCGTCCCGGCCGGTGACCCAGACGGGCGAGGGTGCGCAGTCGGCGATGGTGCGGAACCGCGCCTCGCTCTCGGCGACCGCCAGCTCCGCCCGGTGCCGGGCGCTGTCGTCGCGCAGCGTCAGGAGGGCGCCGCGCTGCCGCCCCTCCGAGTCCAGGAAGGGGCGCGCCGACCCGATCGCCACCAACTCGCCTCCGTCGCCGCGGCGGATGCACCAGCGCGCGTCGACCACCGTCTCCCCCCGGACGGCGCGGGCGAGCGGCAGGTCGGCGGCGGGGAAGGGCCGGCCGTCGAGGGTGAAGAGGCGATAGGCCTCGCCATAGGCTTCCGGACCGACGCCCAGCCGCTTGCCGCCGTGAAGCTGGGCGGCCGCATCGTTGACGAAGACGATGCGCCCCTCCGCGTCGGCGAGGATCACGCCGTCGGGCAGCTGGTTGAGAAGGTCGGCGCCGATCCAGTCCGGCGCCGCCTCCGCTTCGCGACGCGGCGGTGCAGGAAGGCCGCTCGGCCTTGCGCGCTGGTCGGAGCTTGAGGCCATCACGCACCCTTCGGGCAGGAGTCTCGGCGGCGATAACCCAAGCCGCGGCGCGAGACCAGCGGCGGGACGGCGCCCGCCGAAGCGCAACCGATTGAAATTCGGCGGCGCTGTGGTAGCGCCGCCGCTCCCCAAGTCGCCGAGACGCCGTTGCCCGAACCCGCCGCTCCACTGCCGAACGCGACAGACGAGGGAGCGCTGGGCGCCGCGCTGGCGGCGCTGAGGGCGAGCGAGGAGCGGCTGCGCATCGCCCAGGCCGCCGGCGGCGTCGGCACCTTCGAGTTCGTTCCTGAAACGGCGACGATGCTGGTTTCGCCGGAATTCTGCCGCATCTGGGGCGTGCCGGTGGTCGAGGCGGCGCCGATCGAAGCCTTCATGGCCCTCATCCATCCGGAGGACCGGCGGCGCGTCGAGGCGGCGCACGAGATATCCGACGAGGATGGGCTGGAGCCGCTGGAATATCGCATCAGGCGCCCCGACACCCAGGAGGTGCGCTGGCTGGCCCGGCGCGGCGAGGCGGTGCGCGATCCGGCGACCGGCCGCGTCAGCTGGTACGGCGCGGTGTGGGACGTCACCGGGCGCAAGGCGGCCGAAGAGGCGCTGCGCGAGCGCGAGGGGCTGCTCTCGGCTTTCATCGACCAGGCGACGGCCGGGTTCGCCCAGGTCGACCTCAGCGGCGTGTTCACCCTCGTCAACGACCGCTTCTGCGAGATTGCCGGCCGCTCGCGCGAGGAGCTGCTCGGGCTGCGCATGCAGGACATCACCCACGAGGAGGACCTGCCGCGCAACGTGCCGATGTTCGAGCGGGCGGTCCGCGACGGCACCCCTTACGTGCACGAGAAGCGCTACATCCGCGGCGACGGCTCGCTGGTCTGGGTGAACAATTCGGTCTCGGTCATCCGCCGGCCGACCGGGGAGCCCTACGGCATCCTCGCCATCACCATCGACGTCACCGAGCGGCGCAAGGCGGAGGCGGCGGTGCGCGAGAACGAGGCGCGGCTGCGGGCGCTCACCGACAACCTTCCGGCGGGGATGGTCTACCAGATCGGCACCGGCCGAGACGGCGAGGAGCGCCGCTTCCTGTTCGTCTCGCAAAGCTGCCGCAAGCTCACCGGCTATCCCGCCGAGGCGCTCGTCGCCGACTCGGCCATCGCCTACGAGATGATCCTCGAGGAGGACCGGCCGGGGCTCGCCGCCGCCGAGGCGAAGGCGTTACGCGAGCGCGGCGCCTTCGACGCGCAGGCGCGCTTCCGCCGCGCCGACGGGGAGATACGCTGGGCCCGAATCATCTCCGCGCCGCGCGAGGCGCCGGACGGCGGCCTCATCTGGGACGGCATCAAGATCGACATCACCGACCAGAAGCGGGCGGAGGAGGTGCTGCTCGACCTCGCCGAGGCGCTGGAGCGCCGCGTCGCCGAGCGGGCCGAGGAGCTTGCGCGGGCGCAGGAGGCGCTGCGGCAGAGCCAGAAGATGGAAGCGATGGGCCAGCTCACCGGCGGAGTCGCCCACGACTTCAACAACCTGCTGACGCCGATCATCGGAAGCCTCGACCTGCTCGCCCGCAAGGGCTCGGGCGGCGCGCGCGAGCAGCGGCTGGTGGAAGGCGCGCTGCAGTCCGCCGAGCGGGCCAAGACGCTGGTCCAGCGTCTTCTCGCCTTCGCCCGGCGGCAGCCGCTGCAGGCGGGGCCGGTCGACGTCGCCGAGCTCGTCGCGGAGATGGTCGACCTCGTCGCCAGCACCATAGGCCCCGACATCCGAATCGAGACGGCGGTGCCGGCCGGCCTGCCCTTCGCGCGGGCCGACGCCAACCAGCTCGAGATGGCGATCCTCAACCTCGCCGTGAACGCGCGCGACGCGATGCCGTCGGGCGGGACGATCGCCGTCTCGGCGGCGGTCGAGGATCTCGGAGCGGCCCATCCCTCCGGCGCCTCGCCGGGGCGCTACATGCGCTTGTCGGTCGGGGACACCGGCGTCGGCATGGACGCGCAGACGCTGGCGCGGGCCGTCGAGCCCTTCTTCTCCACCAAGGGCGTCGGCCGCGGCACCGGCCTCGGCCTTTCCATGGTCCACGGCCTCGCCGCCCAGCTCGGCGGCGGCCTCGCGATCGAGAGCGAGCCGGGCATCGGAACCACCGTCTCTCTGTGGCTGCCCCTGTCGGACGAGCGTCCGGGCGCCGCGCGGGCCGAGGCCGGGGCCGCCAACGCGATCGCCGGCGCCGGGCGGGTGCTGCTGGTCGACGACGAGCCGCTGGTGCGGGCGAGCGCCGCCGACATGCTGACCGAGCTCGGCTACGAGGTGGAGGAGGCGGAGTCCGCCGAGGCGGCGCTGGAGCGGATCGAGGCGGCCGCTCCCGACATCGTCATCACCGACCACCTGATGCCCGGCCTGTCGGGGACGGACCTCGCCGCATTGCTCCGCCGGACCCGGCCCGGCCTCCCGGTGCTCATCGTCTCGGGCTATGCCGACCTGGAGGGGCTGCCGGCGGCGCTGCCGCGGCTCACCAAGCCGTTCCGCCAGTCCGACCTCGCCGCCTGCGTCGGGCGATTGCTTCGGGTCGGCGATACAATTTGCGACAATTGAAGCCCCTTCGCCGCACAGATGTGCGACACGGGACGTCCAGACGGGGTGCCGGCGCCTGCCACGGGCGCATGGAGAGACGCATATGATGAAGACCAGGATGCTGATCGGGGCCGGGCTGCTCGCCCTCGCGGGGGCGGCCGGCGCGCAGCCGCCGGCGGGCGGCCACGATCCGATGGCGATGCTCGATGCCGACGGCAACGGCGCGGTGAGCCTCGCCGAGATACGCCAGCACGCCGCGCAGGCGTTCGCGCGGATCGACGCCGACGGCGACGGCAACGCCACCATGGAGGAGCTGCGCGTCCACCACGAGAAGATGGGCGCGCGTCACGAGGGGCCGCCAGGCCCCGGGGGCCATCGCGGTCCGCCTCCGGGCGGACCCGGGCACGGCGGCCCCGGCGGCCCCGGCGGTCCGCACGCGCGCATGGACGCCAATGGCGACGGGGCGGTCACGCTGGCGGAGTTCACCGCCGGCATGGAGGCGCATTTCGCCCGAGCCGACCTCAATCATGACGGCAGCGTCACCCGCGAGGAGATGCAGGCCGCCCATCGCGGGATGCGCGGCCGGCGCTGAGCCGGTCCGGGCGGCCGGCGCGGGCTTGCGCTCCGCTCCGGCCGCTCCTCCCGTCCCCGATGACGCGCTTCCTCCCCAAGAGCCTGCTCGGGCAGATGCTCCTCCTGATGGGCGCGGCGCTGCTCGTCGCCCAGCTCGTCAACCTCACCTTCATCCTCAACGAGCAGCAGAAGCTCGCTCTGGCCCAGAACGAAGGGCCCGCGATCGTCCGATTCGCGCAGACCGCGGCGCCGGTCGCCGGGGCGCCGCCGGCGGAGCGGGCCCGACTGCTCGACGCGCGCCGCGGCGGCCGAGGCGCCGCTTATCGGCTCGACCCGGCAAGCTATGTCGGCCATGCCGGCGCACGGCGCAGCCGCGAGATCGAGGCGCACCTCGCCGCGGCCCTCGCCGAGCTGAGGGTACCCCATCGCGCCGTCGAGGGCGCCGCTCAGACCGAATTCGGACCCGTCCCGCCGCCGCCGGGCCGCCGCCGGCCGCTCCATACCGTCCACGATTATCGCAAGGTGCTCCTGCTCTCGGTGCAGCTCGACGACGGGCGCTGGCTGAACGGGCGGCTGCTCGCGCCGCGCGCCGACCCGTGGCTGATCCACCAGATATTGCTCGCCACGTCGATCCTGTTCCTGATCGTTTTCGGCGCGGTGATCTGGATCGGGCGGCGCATCGCCCGGCCGCTGCGCGACCTCGCGGCGGCGGCCGAGGCGTTCGGCGGCCGCACCCGGCCGGAGCCGGTCGAGCCGCGCGGCCCCGCCGACGTGCGCCGGGCGATCGACGCGTTCAACGCCATGAACCGCCGCACGGTCGCCCTCCTCGACGAGAAGGACCGCATGCTCGGTGCCCTCGGCCACGACCTCAGGACGCCGCTCGCCTCGATCCGGATCCGGGCCGAGAGCCTCGAGCCGGAGGAGGAGCGCGAGCGGATGATCGCGACGGTGGAAGAGATGCACGCGATGCTGGAGGACATACTCGTCCTCGCCCGAACCGGCCGCGCCCGGGAGCCGGTCCGCGCCGTCGACCTCGGCGCGCTCGCCGACACCGTCGCCGAGGAGTATCGCGAGGTCGGTCGGCCGGTGCTGTTCCGGCCGTCGCCGCGCGCCGTCCTCGAGGTGCAGCCCAACCTTCTGCGCCGCGCGCTGCGCAACCTCGTCGACAACGCGCTCGCTTATGCGGGGAACGCGTCGCTGCGTGTCGAGCAGGACGAAGCCGAGGTGCGGCTGATCGTCGAGGACGAAGGGCCGGGCATCCCCGAGGAGAGGATGGACGAGGTGCTGGAGCCGTTCCGCCGCCTCGAGGAATCGCGCAGCCGGGAAAGCGGCGGCGCCGGCCTCGGCCTCGCCATCGTCCAGGCGGCGGCGCTTTCGCACGGCGGCACCCTGCGCCTGTCGAACCGGCCCGGCGGCGGGCTGCAGGCGGCGGTCGTGCTCCCGCGGAAATGGGGACAGTAACTAATTTCCCGCCCGCGGAGGGCGAGCTCCTCGGCGGTGGCCCGGAAAATAGTTACTGTCCCCATTTAACCGCCGGGAAAATAGTTACTGTCCCCATTTAGCCGTCCCCATTCCCGATCGTCTCGGCGAAGAGCTGCCGCATCGCCGCCCAGCTGCGCGCGTCGGCGCCGGGGTGGTAGCGGAAGCCGTCGAAGCCCCAGGCGTCGATCTCCGGGTTGGTGAAGCTGTGGCCGACTCCGCCATAAAGATGGATTTGCCAGTCGACCCCCGCCTCGCTCATCTCCGCCGCGAAGGCGGCGCGCTGGTCGGCGGTGACCACCGGATCGTCCGCGCCGAGGCAGAGGAGGAGGCGCCCGACGATGGCGCGATTGTCCTGCGGCGCGCCGGTGACGAGGCCGGCATGGAAGCCGACGACGGCGGCGAGCGGCGCCCCCGTCCGCGCCAGCTCGATGACCGCCGTCCCGCCGAAGCAGAAGCCGATCGCCGCAAGCCGCTTCGGATCGACCTGCGGCATCGAGCGCAGCACGTCGAGCGCCGCCCCCGTGCGCGCGCGCAGCTCGGCCGTGTCGGCGCGCAGCGCGCGGACCAGCGCCATCTTCGCTTCGAGGCCGAGGTCGGGATCGCCGAACAGGTCGAGGGCGAAGGCGACGTAGCCGAGGCTCGCGAGCCGCTCGGCCCGCTCCCTGGCGTGGCCGGTGAGCCCGCCGCCTTCATGGGCGACGAGCACGCCCGGCGCCGGCCTGCCCGCGGAACCGTCGGCGAGGAAACCGGTGAACCGCCCCGCGCCTGCCTGGTATTCGACCGCCTCCAGCGCCATGCCGCCATCCTAGCCGGGCCGCGGCAGAGCGCCAAGCGGCGGTCTTTTCTCGATTTTTACGGGTGGCGCGCCCCGCCGGCCGCGGATAGCAAGGCGGTCGGGAGAGGGGCTCCCTTCGTACAGGCTCAATCGAAGGCAGGACGACATGCATCGGCGAACTTTCATCCGCGGAGCCGCGGCTTCGTTCGTAGCCGCCGCCGCCGGGAGCGCGGCCCACGCGCAGCTCGGCGGCCTCGGCGGCCTGGGCGACAAGCTCAAGAAGAAGGTGCCCAACCTGCTCGGCGACAAGCAGCCGATCACCACCAGCCTGCCGGACGCCAAATGGGGCGATTCGTCGAAGGACGGCTTCACGCCGCGCGAGGCCGAGCGGTCGCTGATGACGCTGCAGCGCACTCCGAACGGCGGCTTCGTCCTTCAGCCCGGCTATTACATGCTGGTCGACCAGAGCTATTGCCTGAAGGCGGGCACGCACGGCCCGGGCGGCGGCGACGGCTATCTCTATGCGCCGCCGAAGGGGCCCGCCGAGGACGCGGTGATGACCATCGTGCGCAATTCGGTGAACCATCCCGAGATCCACCAGCACGACATCCAGGTGCTGCTCTGGGCGATCATCGCCCGCGCCAAGTTCGAGGACATGCAGCCGGAGATGAAGGCCACCGCCGCCCGGCTGCTGACCCCGCGCCAGCTCGCCGGCCTCAATCGCAGCGCCCTCGACGTGCTGCACGGCAATGCGCTGACCGACATGCTCGGCGGCGTTCCCGAGCCGCTCCGCCAGATCGCCGAAACGGAGGCGCGGCTGCGGCAGCTCGTGACCTCGCCCGGCGGAAGCTTCGCGGAGATGGAGCGGATCGCAGTGCTCTCGGGCAACGCGCCGGTCGGCCCGGGGAGCCAGGACATTCCGTCGGGCCGCTGGTCGGTCCACCCGGACGGCTATCATGTCCGCTACATCCCGAGCGGCTATTCGACGACCCGGGTCGAGATCTGGGTACCGCAGGGCAGCCCTGCCGTTGGCAGGGAATATGATCCGGCGACCCATATCGCCGTGCCCGGCAACACGGCCCGCCAGCGGCTCATCCAGTCCGGAAGGCCGCAGCAGGGGCAATGATCCCGAACCGGGACAGGCGGCGCGGCCGTCTTGATCCCGGAAGGCAAAGGGGCTGAGGTGGCGGTGTGAAGGGCCGGTGCCTCAGTCTCGCCGCGCTTGCGGCGCTCGCCGCGTGCGAGCGCGCGCCCGCGCCGCCGCCGCGTGGCGAGCCGCACCCGGCCGCCGCCTCCTACGGCCGGGTCGACGTCGGCCCCGACCTCGCCTCTTTCTATGCGGCGCGCGGCAACCGTCCGCTCTGGGTGGCGCGGCGCGGCGTGCGGCCGGGCGCCGAGCGCGCGGTGCGGCGCATCGCCGACGCCGGCGACGACGGCCTCGACCCGGCGAGATACGGCGCCGCCGACCTCCAGGCGGCCCTGGCCGCCGCCAGGCAGGGCGACCCGGGGGCGCTCGCCCATTTCGAGCTGCTCCTGTCGCGCGCCTTCACCGCCTATGTGCGCGACCTGCGGGTGCCGAGGACCGCCTCGCTGGCGCTCGCCGAGCCGGACGTCGGCCCTTCCGCGCCGCCGCCGCGGGCGGTGCTCGAGGCGCTTGCGGCCGCCCCCTCTCTGTCCGGGGGGATCGACGACGCGACGCGGATGAACCCGCTCTACGAAGCCCTGCGCCGCGGCAATGGCCGCTGGCGCGCCGGCCGGCGGAGCGGCGACGAGGCCTTGGTCCGCGCCAATCTCGACCGCGCCCGCGCCATACCGGCGGGCGGCCGAGCGATCGTCGTCGACACCGCCTCGGCGCGCCTCTGGATGATCGACGGGCAGCGGGTGGAGGGGCCGATGCGGGTGATCGTCGGCAAGCCGAACATGCAGACGCCGATGCTTGCGAGCCGGCTGCGCTGGGTGGTGCTCAACCCCTATTGGAACATCCCGCCCGACCTCGCCCGCGAGCGGGCGAGGAAGGTGCTCCGCCAGGGGCCCGGGCTGATCGCCCGGGAGAATATCGAGATACTCTCGGACTGGAGCGACTCGGCGCGGCCCATCCCCGCCGCCGCGGTGAGCTGGGGCGCGGTCGCGTCCGGGCGCCGGTCGCTGCGACTCCGCCAGCGGCCGGGCGGCGCCAACGTCATGGGCAAGATCAAGTTCATGATGGAGAACCGGCTCGGCATCTACCTGCACGATTTCCCGGACAAGAGCCTGTTCGCGCGCGACGACCGGCGGCTCAGCTCAGGCTGCGTCCGCCTCTCCGACGCGCCGCGGCTCGCCCGCTGGCTGTTCCGCGGAACGCCGCCGCAACCGCGCGGGCGCGCGCCGGAGCAGCGGGTCGACCTTCCGGAACCGGTCCCCGTCTACCTCACCTACCTGACGGTGCTGCCGGGTGGGCCCGAGGGGCTCACCTTCCAGCCCGACAGCTACGCGCGCGAGCGCGGACGGACGCCGATCCGGCAGGCGGGGGTGAAGGAGGACTGAGGCGGGCGCTCAGCCGTCTTCTTCCTCCTCGAACAGCACCGCCACGTCGGCGTTGGCGGAAAGCCGGACCGTGTCGCCCTCCACGCCGGCGACGAGGCCGACCGACACGTAATGATGGTGCCCCTCGTGCGAGCCCTGGCCGCTATCGGCCTTGGTGAGCTTGATCCGGTCGCCGTCGAGATGGTCGACGGTGCCGACATGGACGCCGTCGGCGCCGATCACTTCCATATGCTCCCTGATGTCGTCGCGTGCGCTCATAATGTCTCTCCTCGAGATGGATCGGGCAGGAAACGCCGCACCCAGGCGGCGAGGGCGATCAGGTAACGCTGGAGGAACTGCGCCGTTGCGGCGTCGGTGAGCTTTCCCTCCCCGTCGAACTTCTCGTGCGCCTTGAACACCAGCAGCTCGGGCTGGGTCATGCAGTAGGAGTTGGTGAACTCGAACGCCTGGCGCAGCTGGCTCTGGCCGCGGGCGGTGCCGGTGAGGCCGGGAGAGGCGCCGATGATGCCGACCGGCTTGCCGCCCAGCGGTGCGCCGCGCGGAGGCCGGGAGCCCCAGTCGACGGCGTTCTTCATCACGCCGGGGACGCCGTGATTATATTCGGGGGTGACCATGAGAAGGCCGTCGGCGGCGCGTATCGCGGCCTTGAAGCGGACGACTCCGTCGGGATCGCCGGCCGCCTCGACATCGCCGTTGTAGAGCGGCACCTCGGCGAGGTCGAAGGTCTCGATCGCCATGTCGTCCGGCGCCAGCTCCGCGGCGGCGCGGAGCAGCGCGCGGTTGAGCGAGCCGGCGCGCAGGCTGCCGGCAAAGCCGAGGATGCGCAGCCCGGCCATCAGGCGCTCGCCCTGACCGCCATCGGCGAGGATGCGAGGTCGCCCGCCTCTGCGAGGAAGCCATGGATCGACGACACCGCCTGGGCGCCGTCGCCCGCCGCGGCCGCGACGCGCTTGACGGAGCCGCACCTTACGTCGCCCGCCGCGAAGATGCCGCGGCGGCTGGTCTCGAGCGGGCGGCGGCCGGCGCCCGCGTCGCTGCCGGTGCGGATGAACCCGCCCGAGTCGAGGGCGATCCCGGCGCCCGCGAGCCAGTCGGTGTTGGGATCGGCGCCGATGAAGAGGAAGAGCTGGCAGGCTGCGCGCCGAGTCTCCTCGCCCGTCTTCCGGTCGCGCCAGCGTATCGCCTCCATCCTTCCTCCCTCGCCCTCGGCCGCGACGATTTCGGCGCCGCTGCGCACCTCGACATTGGCGAGGCCGGCAATCCTCTCGACGAGGTAGCGCGACATGGTCGCCTCCAGCGGGCGGCGCGCCAGCAGGGTCAGGCGGGCGGCGTGGCCGGCGAGGAACACCGCCGCCTGTCCGGCCGAATTGCCCCCGCCGACCAGCGTCACCTCCTGCCCGGCGCAGAGCCTCGCTTCGAGCGGCGACGCCCAATAATGGACGGAGGAGTCTTCGAACGCCTCTATGCCGGGCACGTCCAGGCGCCGGTAGCGCGCGCCCGTGGCGATGAGCAGGGCACGCGCGCGCACGCGCTCGCCATTGGCGAGCGAGACGCGGTGGGGCGCCGCGCCCTCGCCGGGCTCGACCGAGACGGCTTCGTCCGGGATCGCCATCTCGACGCCGAACTTCTGCGCCTGCGTATAGGCCCGCCCCATCAGGGCCCCGCCCGATATTCCCGTCGGGAAGCCGAGGAAATTCTCGATCCGCGCGGAGGCGCCGGCCTGGCCGCCGAACGCCCGGCAGTCGAGCGCCAGCACCGAGAGCCCTTCCGAGGCGGCGTAGACGGATGCGGCCAGGCCGGCCGGACCGGCGCCGACCACGACGAGATCGTAGAGACGGTCCGGATCGAGCGCGGAGACGAGTCCGATGCAACGGGCCAGCACCGCCTCGGCGGGGTTGCGGAGCAGCTCGCCGCCGGGACAGAGCACGATCGGCAGCTCGTCGGGCCGCACCTCGAAGCGCTCGACGAGCGTCCGAGCGCAGGGATCGCTCTCCGGATCGAGCCGGATGTGCGGGTGGCCGTTTCGGGACAGGAAGTTGTCGAGCCGAAGGACGTTGCCGTCGTCCGCACGGCCGACGATGATCGGCCCGCCGCCGCCGGTCTCCAGCAGGCCGACGCGGCGCAGGATGAGCGCCCGCATGATCCGCTCGCCGAGCTCCGCCTCGCCGACCAGCAGGGCGCGCAGCCGCTCGGGCGGGACGACCAGCGCCTCGACCGGCTCCAGCGCCCGCGCCTCGACGAGGGAGGGGCGGCCGGAAAGCTGGGCGAGCTCGCCCATGAACCCGCCGCGACGATGGGTGACGATATGGTCGTGGCGGCCGCGCTCGCTTCCCTGGATCACCTCGACCGCGCCGGCGAGGATCAGCGAGAGGCCGAGCCCCGGCTCGCCCACCCGGGCGAGCGCCTCCCCCGCGGCATGGAAGCGGACCTCCCCGAACCGGCGCAGCCGGCCGATCTCGGCGTCGGTGAGGGTCGGGAACATCTGCTCCCGGCGGGTGTCGAGCACGCTCGCGGCAGTCGCGGCCATCAAGCCTCCATTGCCGCCTCTCTAGAGCGCTCGCCGGACGAAGGCGAGGGGGCGGCGGCGCGTCGTTCGAAGAGCCGGAGCGCCGGCCGCGCAAATCTTGCGCCGGTTGCTGGAATTTTTACGAAGGCCCGCTTATCTTCCCGGCAAGAGTGGGGAGTGAAGACTGCCGATGCTGCACGGGCTGCTGGCCTATCTGGACTCGATCAAGGCGCGCGACCCGGCTCCTCGGTCCCGTTGGGAGATCCTCCTTTATCCCGGCGTCTGGGCGCTGGCCTTTCACCGCGTCGCCAATTGGCTGTACCGCGGCGAGCTCTTCTTCCTCGCCCGCTTCGTCAATCATCTGGCGCGGCTGATGACCGCGATCGACATCCACCCCGGCGCGGCGATCGGGCGCAATTTCTTCATCGACCACGGCTTCGTGGTGATCGGCGAGACGGCCGACATCGGCGACGACGTCACCATCTACCAGCATGTCACGCTGGGCGGCACCAACCCGACCGACGGGGTGGCCGGCAAGCGCCATCCGACGATCTGCAACGGCGCGATCCTCGGCTCCGGAGCGGCGGTGCTCGGCCCGATCCGAGTCGGCGAGCGGGCGCGGGTCGGCGCCAATTCGGTGGTGACGAAGGACGTGCCCGACGGCGCGACCATGGTCGGCATACCCGCCCGTTCCACCCTGGTCTCGGCCGAGCAGAGCTCCGGCCATTTCCTGCCCTACGGCACGCCCTGCTCCGAGCAGTTCGATCCGGCGACCCAGAAGCTTGAGATCCTCCAGTGCGAGGTCGAGCGGCTGCGGGCGCGGCTCGCGGAGCTGTTGCGCGAACGAGACGGAAAGGAGCGCGACCGCGCCTGATGGGTGACGTCTACCCTTTTCCGGGCGCGTCCAGCCCCCAGATCGGCTTCACCCGGGCCGAGCTGGGACGGATCATCGACCTTTACGGCCGGATGGTCGCGGCCGGCCTGTGGAAGGACTATGCCGTCGAGTTCGGCCGCGATCATGCCGCCTTCTGGGCCTTCCGCCGTACCGCCGAGCGCCCGGAATATAAGATCGAGAAGCGCCCGTCGCTGCGCCACAAGCAGGGTATGTGGGCGTTGGTCGGCGAAAGCGGGGCCGTGCTCAAGCGCGGCCACGAGCTTGGGCCGCTTCTCGCCCCGCTCGAGCGGCGGCTCCTCAAGATCGTCAACGAATAGCCGGCGCGGTCAGGCCGCCCAGGGATAGGGCCGCTCCGGCGCGGTCTCGCGCGCCATCCGCGTCAGCCGCTCCGCAAGGAAGTCCATCACCACCCTCACCCGCGGCACCTGGCGCAGCCGCTCGTGGGTGAGCAGCCACAAGGCCGTCAGGTCGCCGGCCATCGGCTCGACGCAGCGCACCAGCTCCGGGTCGCGCTCGGCGAAGAAGGAGGGGAGCACCGCGATCCCGAAGCCGGCGCGGACCGAGGCGAGCATGCCCGTCGCGGTGTCGTGCTGCATGGCGACCGCTTCCTCGAGCCCGAGCCGCCGCAGCCAGGCGCGGTAGCGGCGCCACAGCCCCTCGCCGCCGCCGCCGATGAAGGGATGGGTGCGCAGGTCTTCGCGCGTATGGGGTTGCGGGTGGCGCGCCGCGTAGCCGCGGCTGCAATAGAGCGTCCAGGTATCGGGCGCGATTCGCCGCCCGACGAGGCCGCCGCCGGTGGGCGAGACGCTGTTCCTGAGGGCGATGTCGGCGGCGCCCGCACCGAGGTCGCGCGGCTCCTCGACGGTGTCGAGCTCGATGAGGATCTGTGGATGCGCCTCGTGCAGCTCGCGCAGGATCGGCGGCAGGATCGTCGCCGAATAGATTTCGAGCGTCGTCAGGCGGACCGTGCCGTGGGCCTCGCGGGAGAGGGACGCCGCCGCGTCCGCGAAGGCGGCGGCGGCGGAGTCCACGCCGCGGGCGGCGGCGACGAGCGCCTCGCCGTCGGGGGTGAGCGAATAGCCCGCCTGGCGCCGCTCGAACAGGGTCAGCCCGAGCGCCGCCTCCAGCGCCGCGACCCGGCGCGCGGCGGTGGTCTGGCTGACCCGCAGCGCCCGCCCCGCAGCGAGCGTGCTGCCGCTGTCGGCGACGGCGAGGAAGGCGCGCAGGTCGTCCCAGTCGAACATGGTCCCTGTTCTGCACTTTTGCAGAATGGTCGCGCAACATCGTTGTTAGGCGGGAACGATGCGAAGGCCTAGAACGGGGTCACGCCAGCGCTGGCCCTCATGACAACATCACGGAGACCCCCATGAAGACCATCCTCGCGATCGCCGCGGCCGCCGCGGCGCTCGGGGCCGCGCCGGCCCTTGCCCGCGATCCCGCTCCCGCTCCCGCCTCGGCGGTCGTGCGCTACGCCGACCTCGATCTCGGCAGCCCCTCCGGACGGCGGGCGCTCGACCTCAGGATCGGAGCCGCCGTGCGGACGGTGTGCGGCGCGGCCTCCGACGCCGACGTCCACGGCAAGAATCTGGTGCTGCGCTGCCGCAGGGACACCGCCCAGGCGGTCTCCTCCAAGCGCGGCGCGCTCCTCGCCTCCGCCCCGCTCGGGGGACGGGAACGCCTCGCCTCCGGTCGTTGACGCCGCGGTCGAAAGGAAAGGGCGGCGCTCCCGCGAGCGCCGCCCTTCCTGTGTTCCGCGCGGGTCAGGCGGCGGCGGCGACGGGCGCCGACCGGTCGAGCACCGGCAGCCTCGCCTGGAGCGCCGGCGGCAGCGGCGTCACCACCCCGCGCCGGACGCTGTGCCAGAAGGCCGAGAGGAGAAGCAGCCCGGAACCGATCACGAAGGCGGCGAGCGCGATGTTGAGCTCGACCGCTCCGAACTGGCGGAACAGGCTGATCAGCGCGAACAGCACGTAGGCCAGCGCCGAGACGAGCAGCGCTCGCCGGTCGATGGCCAGCGCGGTGAGGCCGAGCAGCACGTAGACGCCGAGGACGATCACCGCCTCGCCGATGGTGGCGTTGCCGTCGGTGAGGCCGAGCAGCGCGAAGATCGGATGGACGATCATCGGCGCCGCCAGCAGGTGCAGCCAGAAGGCGACGTCGGAGCGGCGGGTCTCGCGGCGCGGGTCCGAGGCGTCCCAGCGCATGGCGAAGAGGAACACGCCGAGGCCGAGCACGAGGCCGCTGGCGAGCAGCGTGTTCTCCAGCGCCGGCGTGTCGCCGACCGCGGAGGCGATCAGCGCGATGGCGATGCCGACCACCGCGGCGGCGCCGACCGCGACCGTGATCGGAACCCGGAAGCGGCGCCAGTGGAGCCAGGTCGCTCCCGCGGCGATCGCGGCCGCGGCGGCCGCGGCGAGCGCGATCGCCTGCTCGTTATTCTCGAACGCCGATTCGCCGACGGCGAGGACGATGGTGACGAAGGCGGTCATCAGCACGCCGCCGGTGAAGGCGAGTAGCAGCAGGATGCTGGGCAGGGCCATGCGGCGCTTGCGGGTGAAGAACTCGCCGAGGCCCCAGGCGGTGGCGGCGACCAGAAGGCCGGCGAAGGGCGAAGGGCCCTCGCCGGCGATCTTGGGGCCGACCGCGTCGCCGATCCAGGCGACGGCGAAGAGCAGGATCGCCGCGGCGATCGAGACGAAGATGTCGTTGAAGCCGGTGATGAGGCGGAAATGCTCCTCGTCGACCGGGGTGGTGGCGGCGCGAGTCGCCACATAGTTCCTGAGCGCCGCGGCGGCGTCCGGGCTTACCGCCCCCGCCGCGACCGCCGCTTCGAGATCGCTTTCGCTGTACATGGTCATTCCTCCCTGAACGGAAGGCTCGTAGCACAGGTGTATTAGTGCTGCAATACGGTATGTCGGTGCGATAAATGGGGACAGTAACTATTTTCCGGCTCGAACTGCCGCGCCGCGCGGCGGCTGGGAAAATAGTTACTGTCCCCATTCAACCCGTCCCCATTCAACCCTGCAGCGTCTTGAGGATAAACATCGCCTGCTCGGCGCCGGACTGGGGCACGATCTCCCCGTCGCGGCTCGCTATCTCGTCCCAATGGGCGGCGACCTCCTCGACCGTCCGGCGGCCCTCGGGGAGGGCGTAGCCGGGAGTCAGCGTCACGTAGGCCGCCTGGACCACGCCGGCGCCGGCGCCGACGATCATGTTGGAAGGCGCGTCCTCGGAGACGAGGTAGACGGCGGCGGGAGCGACGTTCTCGGGGTTGAACAGGCCGAGCATCTCCGGCGGGAAGATGTCCTGAGTCATCCGCGTCGCGGCGGTGGGGGCGATGGTGTTGACGCGGATGCCGTATTTGGCGCCCTCGAGGTGGAGCGTCCGCGCGAAGCCGGCGAGGCCGAGCTTGGCGGCGCCGTAATTGGCCTGCCCGAAATTGCCGTAGAGGCCGGTGGAGCTCGACGTCATGAGGATCCGGCCATAACCCTGGCCGCGCATCGTCTCCCAGACGGCGTGGGTGCAATTGGCCGAGCCGACGAGGTGGACGTCAACCACCGCCCGGAAGTCGTCCATGCCCATCTTGGCGAAGCTCTTGTCGCGCAGGATGCCGGCATTGTTGATCAGGATGTGGACCGAGCCCCATTTCTCCCTGGCGGCCGCGACCATGGCCTCGACCTGGTCCAGGTCGGTGACCGAGGCGCCATTGGCCATCGCGATGCCGCCGGCCGCCTCGATCTCCTCGACGACGTTCGCCGCGGCATCCGAATGGCCGGTGCCGTCGCGCGCTCCGCCGAGGTCGTTGACCACCACCTTGGCGCCGCGCCGGGCGAGCTCGAGCGCGTAGGCGCGGCCCAGGCCGCCGCCGGCGCCGGTGACGATTGCCACCCGGCCTTCGAAACTGATCGTCATTCCGTCTTCCGCCTCCGCCGTTTCTGGACGCTGGGACGTCCGGATCGGGCCGCCCCCTTGTGGAGAACGCGGCAAAGCGCTCCTCCCGGCGCATCGAAGCGCCGGGAGGGCTCATGGCAGAATCATCGGGCCCGGAACAGCCCGCCTCGGATCATCCGCGGGGCGCGCGGCCGCGTTCGTAGGTCTGCACGCAATGGTCGGTCACCTTGCGCGTGCAGGGCGGCAGGTCGGTGGCCGCCGGCATCGTCGTGGTCGCGGCCGGAGCCGTGGCGGTGCCGACGCGGGCGCCTTCGTTCCAGCCCGGCGGGGGGGCGGCGGAATCGGACACGACGGGGATGCCGCGCGCGTCCCGCTCGGGCGCCATGTTGCCCGGCGCCTGCGGCCCCGTCGACGACGGCGTGACCGTGGTGCTGGTCGTCATCGTCGTGTCGGTGCCGGTGGTGCCGGTCGTATCCTGCGCCATCGCGGCCCCGCCGAGCATCAGCGCGGCGGCAAAAATCAGGCTCTTCATCGAAGCATCCTCCTTGGGAGTGGAGCCGCCCGTACATCGGCGGCACGGCTCCTAAACGAGGGCGAAACGAATTTTCTCCACGCGTCGCTCGGACTGGCGCGCGCAGAGGGCTTCCTGCGGGACTTTCCGCCGGTCGCGAAGGCCGTCTCAGGGCGGGACGGCGCGAGCGGGCGCGCCCTCTCGAAACCCCGGCCCTTTACGCTTATGAAACAGCATGGGCATAGTGCGCGACGAGATGGACGGTTCGAACGAGCAGAGGCAAGGCGGCGAAAGCCCCGCCGTTCCCACCCGGCGGACGGTGCTGGCGCTCGGCGCCGTCGCCGCGTCGACGGTGGTCACCGTCCGGCCCGCCCTCGCCCAGACGGCGGGGTCGGTGCTCAACTGCGAGATACCGGTCCCAGGTCCCGACAAGGTGGGCAATTACATCGCCGCCGACGGGTCCCTGGTCGCGCCGGGCACGCCGGGAGCCTTCCCGCCGGCGCCGCGGCCGTTGACCGGCGAGGAGGTCAAGGTGATGCTGAACCACGGCCCGGCGCCGCGCGGCATCGATGCCGAGGCGGCGCAGGCCTATGTCAACTACATACGCCGTCTGCAGGCGGGGATGAGCGGCTTCACCTGCTTCGCCTCGCTGCAGATGCCGCGCTGAGCGCAGCCGGGGCCGGCATGGCCGGTCCGCTCTACATCGCCGACCCTGCCGACTGCGTCCGAGCCGTGCCGCTGGAAGGCTTGACCGCGCTCTACCACCGGCCTTCGGGCACCACCCACATCCTCGCTCCCCCGGCGCCGCAGATATTGGAAGTGCTCGCCGGAAGCCCCGCCGACGCCGACGAGGTCGCCGAGCGCCTCGCCCGCCGCTTCGATCTGGCGTCCGAGGATGCCGGCGCGGCGATCGCTGCGCGCCTCTCGGAGCTGGAGGCGGCCGGCCTGGTGCGGCGGGGATGAGGCACCGGTTCGAGCTCCAGGTCGGCCCCGTCGCTTTCCGGGTCGGATCCGCCTGGGCCGGGCCCGTTGCCGCGCTCCGGCGCCTCTATGCCGGCTATCCGGCGCCGGCCGGGGCGTGCGACTTCACCGTGCGGCTCGAGCCCGAAAGGCCGTGGCGGCGGTGGCTCCGTCCGTCGGTCGCGATACGGGGCGACTACATGCTCCCCGACGCGGCGCCGCTGGCGCTCGCCCATGGCCTGCTCGCCGCCGAGATGGGAATGAACCTGCAAATGGCGCTCGGGCAGCGGCGCTTCCTCCTGCTGCACGGCGCGACTGTCGAGCGCGGCGGCCGGGCGCTGCTCCTCACCGGCCATTCCGGTTCGGGCAAGTCGACGCTGGCAGCCCTGCTCGGCGAGCGCGGATGGCGGCTGATGGGCGACGAATTCGCCTTGGTCGACCTCGCCGACGGGTGTTTCCATCCTTTCCCGCGGGTCGTCAGCCTCAAGAACCAGGCGTTGGCGCTGTTCGACGACGTCGCGGGGGAGCGGCTCGGGCCGGTGCTGCGCGGGACGCCGAAGGGCACGATCCGCCACCTTCGCCCCCGAAGCGAGGCGATCGCGCGGATGGACGAGCCGGCCGCGCCGCGGCTGATCCTGTTCCCCCGCTTCGGCCGCGACCTTGCCGCCGAAGCGCGGCCGGTGGGCGCCGCGGAAGTGTTCGTCCGGCTGACCCAGGCGTCGACCAACTACGTCACGCTGGGCGAGGTGGGTTTCGCCGCTCTGGCCGCGCTCGTCGCCGGCACGCCCGCTTCCGCGATCGACTATGCAAGCACCGAGGAGGCGGTCGGCCTGGTCGAGGCGTTGTGGGCGGCGTGAGCGACTCTCGCGCGCTCGTCCGCCTGCTCCGCGACCCGGCGGCGGCGCGCGAGGTGGAGGATTGGACCTCCCTGCTCGCGATCGCGCGGGCGGAATCGCTCGCCGGCACCCTCGCCATCCGGCTTCGCGGCGTGGCCGTCGCACCGCCCGTCGAGCGCCTGCTCGACGAGGCGCGGCAGGCGGCGGAGCGGCAGCGGACCGAGGCCTTGTGGGAGGCGGAGATGGCGCGGCGGGCGCTGGCACCGCTCGGCGTGCCCGTGATCCTCCTCAAGGGCACGGCCTATGCCGCAGCCGGCCTGCCGCCGGCGGAGGGGCGGTCGATCGGCGACCTGGACATCCTCGTGCCGCGAGATTCGCTGCCCCGCGTCGAGGCGGCGCTGTTGGCGGCGGGGTGGGAGTGGGTGAAGGAGGATCCCTATGACGACCTCTATTATCGCCGCTGGATGCACGAGCTGCCGCCGCTGATCCACCGCGAGCGCGACCGGATGATCGACGTCCACCACACCGTCCTGCCGCTCACCGCGAGGCCGAGGCCGGACGCGGGCGCGCTGGTGGCGGACAGCGTCGCGCTGGAGAGCGGCCTTCGAATCCTCGCCCCGGCCGACATGATCGTCCATGCGGCCGCCCATCTGTTCGCCGACGGAGACCTTGCCGGAGGGCTGCGCAACCTGTGGGACATCGACCGGCTCCTCCGCCGCTTCGGCGAGGCGCCGGATTTCTGGCCGGCGCTGCGCGAGCGCGCCAGGCACCACGGCCTCGAGGCCGCCGTGAGCCGCGCCGTGCGCCTCGCTTGTCGTCTCTACGCCACCCCGGCGCCGGGCGGCTGGCGCGGGCGGAAAGGCGCGGACGCCGCCTTTGAGGCGCGCCTCCTCGCCCGCGACGGCTGGGGCCGCGAGCGCCGCCCCCTTCTGCGGCTCGCTTTCTACGTCCGCTCCCACTGGCTGCGCATGCCGCCGCCGATGCTCGCGCGCCACCTCTGGACGAAGGCGAGGCGGTAGCCCCTATCGACATCAATCCGCAGGCCGACCCCTCCAATCCTCCCCTGGATTCCCGGGGGGGGGGAACCGCGCGAAGCGCGGTGGAGGGGTTCGTCGGCTCGGTAAACCCCTCCACCATGCTTCGCATGGTCCCCCTCCCCTGCAAACGCAGGGGAGGAGTTTGAAGAGGCCGGGCGGGCCGATGGTCGATACGGCCTGCCGCCCGGCTTCCGTCGGCGGGCGGCTGTGCTACGGACGGGCGATGGCAGGGGCGGCGGTTTCGGCGAGGGCGCGCGCCCCGGAGCATCTCGACACGCTCGACAGCCTGCGGGGCTTCGCCGCGATGGCGGTCTGCCTCTTCCACCTCACCGGGGACGGAATGCCCGGTTTCGTCCTGCCGCCGGCCCGCGCGCTGTTCTCCTGGGGCTGGGCGGGGGTGGACGTGTTCTTCGTCATCTCCGGCTTCGTCATCCCCTACGTGATGATGCGCGACGGCTACCGGCTGCGCGACTATGGCGGCTTCATCGGCCGGCGGCTTCTGCGCGTCGGGCCGCCGTCATGGGGCGTCGTCGCGGTCACCGCCGCCGCCTTCGTCGCGATCGACGCTCTGCGCGGCGGCGGAGCCTATTGGTCGGCGGATCTCAGCTGGCCGCGCCTCCTCCACAATCTCGCCTACACCATTCCCTTCACCGGCTACCTCTGGATCGACCCGGTCTTCTGGACGCTCGCCGTCGAGCTCCAATTCTATCTCCTCGTCGGCCAGGCCTTCCCGTTCGTCTTCGCGGGACGGTGGCGCTTCGTGGCGACCGCGTTCCTCCTCTGCGCGGCGCGCTACCTGCCGCTGCCGGCCGGATTGCTGTTCCTGTTGCACGCGCCGCTCTTCCTGATCGGCGGCGCCGCCCTCCTCCATCGCGAGGGGGCGATGAGCCGGCCCTTCTATCTCGGCCTCCTCCTCCTCCTCGTGGCGGCCGCCGCCTTCCAGGTCGGGCCGCTCCAGGCGGCCTTCGGCGGCGCCACCGCCCTCGCCATCTCGTTCGTTCCGATCCGCAGCCGCACCGGCGCCTTCTTCGGCCGCATCTCCTATTCCCTCTACCTCGTCCATTCCTTCGTCGGCGCGGCCGCCGCCCTGGTACTGGTGCGGCTCGTCCCGCCGACCGGGGCGCCGGCGAAGCTGGCGATCATCCTCGCCGCGGTCGCCGCAGCGATCCTCGCCGCCTGGCTCTACCATCGCTGGGTCGAGACCTTCTTCGTCGGCCTCGCCCGACGCACCTTCGGCCGGCGGCGCCCGTTCGAGGACCGCGACGTCCAGCCGCCCCTCTAGCCGCAACGCGGGGACACTCTGGTGACAGTCACGTGACTGTCACCAGAGTGTCCCCGCTGCGTCGAGGGAGGCGAGCCAGGCGAGCCGGCTTCGCTCGAGCGCGGCGAGCCGGCGCGAGGCCCAGCCGACGCGATAGGCCTCCGTCACCGGCTCGGCGCGCGTGTCGCAGTCGAGGAAATGGGCGGGGTGCGGCGGACGGCGCTCCGGCCTCAGCCGCCGCCGCACCGTCCGGGCGATGCGGAAGAGCAGCGTCGCCCCCGTGCCGCGCGGATCGAGCCCCAGCGCCCGGGCGACGAGCAGGGCGGCGCCCGCCCAGTCCCCGGCCAGAGCGCGGCTCTCGGCATAGCGGAAGGTCCGCGCCGCGCCGGCCCAGCGCACCGCCTCCGCCGGCACCTCGAAGCCTTCCTCCCGCACGGTGCGCTCGATGCTGCGCCAGGAGCGGTAGAGCCGGCCCTTGTCCGTCGAGGCGCCCTTGCCGGTGACGCGGTAGCCGACCAGCGCCTCGGGGACGCAGGCCACCTCCCAGCACCGCGCCACCTTGAGCTGGAGCAGCCAGTCCTCCGAACCGATCGCCTCCTCCTGCCCGAGTCGCTCGTCATAGCCGCCGACGCCGAGCGCCGCCTCGCGCAGCAGCAGCAGGCCGCTGCCGTTGCCGACGAAATTGCGCACCATGTGCTGGCAGAGCGCCCGGCCGTGGCATTCGTAGCGGGGCATGTAGCCGCTCGGCCGGCTTCGCGCGTCGATGATGGTCGAAAAGCAGTAGACGAAGCCCGGCGCGCTCGGCCGCCGCGCCGCGGCCTCCATCTGCTTCTCGATCTTGGTGGGGTGCCACAGGTCGTCGGCGTCGACCGGGGCGACCCAGCGGCCGCGCGCGGCGCTTATCCCCTCGTTCCTCGCCGCGGAGACGCCGCGATTGGCGGTCCGGATCAGCCGCAGGCGCGGATCGGTCCGCGCGAGCGCCTCGGCGATGGCGGCGGTGCCGTCGGTCGAGCCGTCGTCGACGACGATGATCTCCAGCGCCGGCCAGGTCTGCGCCGCCACCGACCGCAAGGTCTCGGCCAGCGTCGCCTCCGCATTGTAGGCCGGGACGACCGCCGAGACGAGCGCGGGAGCCTCAGCCAAGGTCGGCCAGCGCGTCGAGGAGCCCGTCGAAGGCGTGGATCACCGAGTCGGCGCCGAGCGCCTCGACGGGCCGGTCGGAGAAGCCGAAGCCCACCGCGACGAACGGCAGGGCGGCGGCGCGGGCGGTCTCCGCATCGACGATCGAATCGCCGACGAACGCCGCGCGCCCGCCTCCGGCGAGGCGTATCGCCTCATGGAGCGGCGCGGGGTCGGGCTTGCGGGCCGCCAGCGTGTCGCCGCCGACGACCGCGTCGAAGCGATCCTCCCAGCCGAGCGCCTCGAGCAGGAGACGGGTCAGCGCCTCCGGCTTGTTGGTGCACAGCGCCGCGCGCACACCCGCGCCGTTCAGGGCGTCGATCGCCTCCTCCGCCCCCGGATAGGGGCGGGTGCCGTCGCAGATGTGCGCGGCATAATAGTCGATGAGGAGGGGAAACCCCTCCTCGACCAGCGCTTCCGGCGCCTCGCCGCCGGTCGCCAGTCCGCGGCGGAGGAGGGCGCGGGCCCCGTGGCCGACGAGATGGCGGACCGAGGCGGCGGGCACTTCCGGCCGGCCCAGCAGGCGCAGCGCGTGGTTCAGCGAGGCGGCGAGGTCCGGGGCGGTGTCGGCAAGGGTGCCGTCGAGGTCGAAGGCGACGACGTCGAACGGGATCGGGCGCATGGCGAGGCACTGCACCGGCGGGAGTGGAAGTTTCAACCTTATCATGCAATGGGCCGCCGCATGACCGACACGAGGCCCGTCGCCGCCATAATCCTCGCCGCCGGCAAGGGCACGCGGATGAAGTCCGATCTCCACAAGGTCCTTCACCCGATCGCCGGGCGGCCGATGATCGGGCACCTGCTCGCCGCCGTGGACGCGCTGTCGCCGGCGCGCGTCGTCGTGGTCGTGGGCAGCGGCCGCGACCAGGTCGAGCCGGTGGTGGCGGCCGCCGGCGGCGTAGTCGCCGTCCAGGATCCGCAGCACGGCACCGCCCATGCGGTGGCGCAGGCGGAGGCGGCGCTCGAGGGGTTCGTGGGCGACGTCCTGATCCTCTACGGAGACACCCCCTTCGTCCGCACCGAGACGATGGCGCGGATGCTGGCGAGGCTTCGCGCCGCCGATTCCCCTGCCGCGGTGGTCGTCGGGTTCAGGCCGCCGGATGCGCTGCGTTACGGACGCATCGTCGCCCGGGCGGACGGCACGATCGACAAGATGGTCGAGCACAAGGACGCCACCGAGGCGGAGCGGGCCGTCGACCTGTGCAATTCGGGCCTCATGGCGTTACGCTCCGAGGACCTCTGGCCGCTGCTGGCGCGGGTCGGCAACGACAATGCGGCCGGCGAATATTACCTCCCCGACATCGTCATGCTCGCCGCCCTCGATGGCCGCGCCTCGGCGGTGATCGAAACCGACCCCGAGGAGGTGGCTGGGATCAACAGCCGCGCCGAGCTGGCGGACGTGGAGCTGGCCTGGCAGCGGCGCCGCCGCGCCGAGGCGATGGCGGAGGGCGTCTCGCTCCTCGCACCGGAGACGGTGTGGTTCTCCCACGACACCCGGATCGGCCGCGACACCCTGGTCGAGCCCAACGTGGTGTTCGGCCCCGGCGTCAGCATCGCCTCGGGGGTTCGGATCCGCGCGTTCAGCCATATCGAGGGGGCGACCATCGCCGCCGGCGCCGAGATCGGGCCGTTCGCCCGGCTCCGTCCCGGCAGCGAAGTGGGCGAGAAGGCGCGGATCGGCAATTTCGTCGAGACGAAGAAGGCGAAGCTCGGCCGCGGCGCGAAGGCGAACCATCTGAGCTATATCGGCGATGCCGAAGTGGGCGAGGGCGCCAATATCGGCGCCGGCACGATCACCTGCAATTATGACGGCTTCGGCAAATACCCGACCGCCATCGGCGCGGGCGCCTTCATCGGCTCCAACTCCGCCCTCGTCGCTCCGGTGGCGATCGGCGCCGGGGCGATCGTCGGCGCCGGCTCTGTGGTGACTCGCGACGTCGAGCCCGACGCGCTCGCGGTGGCGAGAGGCGCGCAGGAGGTGAAAGCCGGCTGGGCGAAGCGCTTCCGGGCGGCGATGACGGCTAAGAAGAAAACGGGTTGATCTGAAGCCTGCTTCGATACGCCGGTTCGACTTCGCTCACCGGCTACTCAGGATGAGCGGTTGTGCATTTCCGCTCATCCTGAGTAGGGACTGAGCGAAGGCGAAGGCCCGTATCGAAGGACAGGCTCGGTCCGGACCAGACAAGGAATGTAGCATATCATGTGCGGAATCATCGGCATCCTCGGTCGCGAAGAAGTGTCCGACCGGCTGCTCCAGGGGCTGCGGCGGCTCGAATATCGCGGCTACGATTCCGCCGGCATCTGCACCGTCGTCGACGGCCGGCTCGAGCGGCGCCGGGCCGAGGGGAAGCTCGATAACCTCGCCCGCGAGCTTGCGCGCGATCCGCTGCCCGGCACGGTCGGCATCGCCCATACCCGCTGGGCGACGCACGGCGCTCCGACGCTGGGCAACGCCCACCCGCACATCGTCGACGGGGTCGCCCTCGTCCACAACGGCATCATCGAGAATTTCCGGCCGCTGCGCGAGGAGATGCTGGCGGAGGGCCGGACGTTCGAGAGCGAGACCGACAGCGAGGTCGTCGCCCACCTGATCGACCACCAGCTCAAGCAGGGGAAGGACCCGCGGGCGGCCGTCGCCGCCGTGCTCCCCCGCCTCCACGGCGCCTTCGCAATCACCATCCTGTTCCGCGACCATCCGGACCTGCTGATCGGCGCGCGCATGGGAGCCCCGCTCACCGTCGGCTACGGCGAGGGCGAGACCTATCTCGGCTCCGACGCGCTGGCGCTCGCCGGCCTCACCCAGCGCATCGCCTATCTCGACGAGGGCGACTGGGCGGTGCTCACACGCGACGGCGCCACCATCTTCAACCGAGCGAACGAGGAGGTGACCCGGCCCGTCGTCACGTCCGGCGCCTCCGCGGCGGCGGTCGAGAAGGGCAATCACCGCCATTACATGCAGAAGGAGATATTCGAGCAGCCGATCGTCGTCGCGCAGACCCTCTCCTCCTATCTGCGCCCCTACGAGCGCAAGGTGGCGCTGCCCGACATCGACTGGTCGTTCGCCGACGTGCCGCGGATCACCATCGTCGCCTGCGGCACCAGCTTCTACGCCGGCATGGTCGCCAAATATTGGTTCGAGCAGTTCGCGCGAGTCCCCGTCGAGCTCGATATCGCCTCCGAGTTCCGCTACCGCGAGCCGGTGCTGGAGAAAGGCGGCCTCGCCCTCTTCATCTCGCAATCGGGGGAGACGGCCGACACGCTCGCCGCCCTCCGCCATGCCCGCAGCGAAGGCCAGCGCATCGCCGTCGTCGTCAACGTGCCGACCAGCTCGATGGCGCGCGAGGCGGACCTGCTCCTCCCCACCCACGCCGGGCCGGAGGTGGGAGTCGCCTCGACCAAGGCCTTCACCTGCCAGCTCGCCGTGCTCGCCGCCCTCGCCGCCAAGATCGCTCGGGACAAGGGCCGCCTGGGCGAGGAAGAGGAGCGCGAGATCGTCGAGCACCTCTCCGAGGCGCCGGCGGCGATGAACGCGGCCCTCGACCATGACGAGGAGATCGAGCGGATGGCGCCGCTCATCGCCCGCGCCCGCGACGTCCTCTATCTCGGTCGCGGCGCCGATTATCCGCTGGCGATGGAAGGGGCGCTGAAACTCAAGGAGATCAGCTACATCCACGCCGAGGGCTATGCCGCCGGCGAGATGAAGCACGGGCCGATCGCGCTGATCGACGACAATGTGCCGGTCATCGTGCTCGCCCCCTCCGGGCCGCTGTTCGAGAAGACGGTGTCCAACATGCAGGAGGTGCAGGCGCGCGGCGGGCGGGTCGTCCTCATCTCCGACGCCGAGGGGCTCAGGTCGGCGGCCGACGAGCGGCTGCTGGCGCGCATCGAGATGCCCAGGGTCCACCCGCTGATCGCGCCGCTCGTCTACGCCATCCCGGTCCAGCTCCTCGCCTATCACGTCGCCGTCGCCAAAGGCACCGACGTCGACCAGCCCCGCAACCTCGCCAAATCGGTGACGGTCGAATAGGGGCGGCGCACCGGCTCCGGCAGCGAGACGCCTGTTTCGTCGGCTGCGGGCGAACGATGCCGATCGCCTTCAGGAGTTCCGCCCGAAGGCGCGGCCCGATGGGCCTCGTTCACCGGACGGTGATCCGATCATGCTCGAATTGGACGGCCTTGTTCAAAAGTCACATCATTGCGTGATCTTGTGAATATTGAACGCCGTCGTTTTTGAAGTTGAGTAAGGGGAACATAACTGGTACGGAGACGTATCAGTGGAGGACGAGGTGATCTCGATCCATTGTCCTTTGTATGAAAACCCGGACCTACAGGCGAGTATATTCAGTGCACCGCGGTGAAGACATGTCGTATGTTGATGCGAACCCGTTGGGAGTGGGTGGTGTTCCCGGGATAGACGGTCCAGAAGATCGATCGACCGGATCGTCGGCCACGAGGAATATATGCGAGCTTCTCGAAACAGCCTGCCGGACGATCTCCACTGTTTCGACGGAGCTTTCGAGGCTTCAGGTCGGCCCAGGATGCATTGAGGCTTCACAGGATTCCGACCATTCCGTCTCGGCGGCGGCCGCCGCGGAACTTACCGCCCGGTCGCTGGCGCGGTGGGAGCGGCAGCGCGAGACATGCCTCCCGTCGCGAAGGTTTCCGCCGGGCGCCTGGAACGTCCTGCTCGACCTCTACATTGCCGGCGTCGACGGCCGGACCGTCTCGCTCACCAGCGCGTCGCTCGCGACGGGCCTGCCGGTCTCGACCGGGTTGCGCCTGATCCACGATCTTGAACGCCAAGGCCACCTGATCCGGCGAAAGGACGCGCGCGACTCCCGCCGGTACCTGGTCGACCTTTCCGACGGCTGCCGGGACATGGTCACCCGGCTGTTGCTCCACTCTCCCTGGGCCAGGCCCGACAGCCGGTCGGCCGGGAGAAGCGCCGGGCGTCAGGACTCGTCGGCGGGAGGGCATTCCCCGGCCGGATCGTAAGCGAGGGTGCCGAGATCCCGCAGGGCCCGGCGCGCGCCCTCGCGCAGCATCGCCGCATCGGATCGCGCCAGGCGCCGCAACAGCGCCACGGTCCGGCACTCGCTGATATTCCCTTTGACGCCGAGCGCGAGGGCCCGCGCCGCGGGCGGCTGACGCTCCGCCGACGTGCCCCGCGGATATTCGCCGAGCGCGGGAGCGGCCCGCGGCAGGCGTAGATAGGGGTCGTGCCGGTCGCGTTCCTCCGCGGCGTCCTCCGCATAGGCGCCGAGGATCGCGGAGGCCGCCTTGGCCCCCGCGGGAAGGTCGTGCCGGGTCCCGGGCGCTTCCCCGGAATAGGCCGCCGTGAAAAGGAGGAGCACGACCAGCTCGTCGTCACTTCGCGCCGCGGGAACGGCCTCGGGCGGAAGGAGCGCCGCCCTCCCGGGCGCGAGCCACCGCTCGGCCGGTCGCGCGATCCGGACGTGCGCCGCGTCGGGGGCGAGTTCACCGGCGCGGGCCATGGCTCTGTCGAGCCGTGCCTCCGCCGCGGCGGGATCGGGGCGCCCCGCGGCCGCCGCCGGGTCCGTCGCCGCGAAGGCCAGCGGGCAGAGTGCCACGAAGACCGGGATGACGAGGCGGCGCGTGCGCTTGCTCATGGGACGCCGATCCTAGGCGCCGGTGCCGGTGCGTCAAGACGACGCGCGCGCCGATGCCGCCAGATCGGCGGGCTAAATCGGGATCGTCTCGCCTCGCCTCTTCGAAGGTCCCGTTTATCCTGCACGAGCCTCGGCGGGGTTTCGCGGGGGCGATTCAAACCGTGCCTTGGGCACATGCAGAGGAGGTGCAGATGCGAGCAATGTCGGATCGCGAGCTTGAGCTCGTCATCGGGGGGTATAGCGAGGTCCCGCCCGAGGATTACTACTCGGCGACTTCGGACGGGTCGGCGGACGGCTATGACGTGACGCTGACCAACTATGTCGATCAGTCCACGGTCGACCAGGCCGCGGCCAATGCCGACACGATGAGCAGCGAAGACTTCGCGAGCTACGCGACGGAATCCGCGAGCAGCCTGGGGGTGAACATCGGCGGCGGCGTCACCGTCACGCCGATCATCACCCATCCGCTGAACCCGGACAAGCGCACCTACAAGCTCAAGTTCTCGGTGCCTTGCTAGGAACGGTGCCGGCGCTTCGCGGAGCGCCGGCACTCCGGAGGTCGGCGTGATCGCATCTGCATCCCATCAGCCCGCGGGTCGGGCCCGGCGCCCCGTCGCGGAGGGCGGCGCGCTCGCAGGAATGGACGAGGCCCCGGGGGTCGTCGTCCGAGGCCTGTCGATCCTGGCGATGCTTCCCTTCCGGGCGCGGCGCCTGGCGCTCCGCGCCCTGTTCGGGGTCATGGACCTTTTCGGCCTGGTGTCCATCGAAGCGGCCGACGTGGAGCGGATCGCCTCGCTGCTGCATGCGCCCCGCAAGGCGGCCAGGCGCATCGCCCGGCAGAACGCCTTCGTCACGAGCCTCTTCCACCTCGAGGCCTTCGCCCTGTCGCGCCGCCCGGTGCGCGGGCTCGTCGCCGACTGCGCCCATGTCGCGACCGACGGGGACGCCCTGCTCCGGTGGGCGGCCGGGCAGCCGGCCATCATCATCGGCGGCCTTCATACGGGCGCCTACCCGTCCGCCCTCGCGTGGATGCTGCGACGCTACTTCTCCGGCCGCAGGATAACCATCCTTCGAAGCAAGCCGCCGGGGGTCGAGGAGGAGCGGGCGATGGCGAGGCTGGCGCAGATCGGAGTCGAGGTGAGGCTCCTCTACGTCGGCGCCCGGGATTCGGCCGTCGAAATCCTGCGCGAGCAGCGGCGCGGCGGCGTGTTCGTCATGCTCCTCGATCTGCCGGGGTCCTACGGCCGTCCGGCGGCCGTCGAGATCCTGTGGCGGCGGGCCAGCATTGCGGCGGGCATAGCCGACGTCTCCGCCCTCTGCCGCTGTCCCTTTCTCCTCTTCCGGGTGGAGAGCGGGCTCCGCCGCGACCTCATCCATGTCGAGGCCGTCCGCGAGGTGCCGAAGGCCGACGAGGGGTCGCGCGCGGCGGTCGCGGCGGTCATCGCGCGCTTCCTGACGCGCGCTCTCCTCGAGGCGCCCGCCCAATGGCTCTTCTGGTGCCGCGCCGGCGAGTTCTTCGGGAAGGCACGTCGATGATGATGGGGAAGATCGCGCGGCCCGTCGACGCCGATGCGCCGGATGCCCCGATCCTGCTGGCGCAGCCGGTGGTTCACGGCGTCGTCAGCACGCTCCTCCTGTGTCTGCTCGGCGCGGCCCTCCTTTTCGGCATGGTCGGAACCTATACGCGCCAGGAGACGGTGCAGGGGGAGACGGTCGCGGAGGGCGATCTCAGCACCGTCGCCAGCGAAGAGCCGGGGACGGTTGCGCAGGTCTTCGTCCGGCTCGGGGATTCGGTGAAGGCCGGGCAGGTGCTCGCGTCGCTGCAGCCCCCGCCCGTGGTCGCCAGGAGCGGCAATTACGCCGAGATGAGCATCGAGCGCCTTCGCCAGTCCAAGGCCAATCTCGACCTCCAGATCCGGGACCTCCAGCGGGCGAGCGGCGAGATAGGCGCCCAGCTCCGGGCGGTGGACGACAATGCCCGCGCCTCGCTCTCCTACGCGGCCGCCAATCGCCGCGCGTCCCGCGACATGAAGGCCATTGCGGAAGCGCAGCTCGAGGGCGTCGAAACGCTCGCCAGGCGCGGCTTCGCCTCGAGGAACACGGTCGCGCAGTTCAAGGCTTCGGCACTCCAGCTCGACCAGGCGCTCGCCAATGCGGACCTCACCGCCGCCGAGATCGGCCGGGCGAGGGACGACCGCACCGTCTCGCTCAGCTCCGAGCTGCGCTCCTCCCGGCAGGCGCTGCTCCAATTGTCCAGCCAGCGCCTTCAGATCGAGACCCAGATACAGGCGATCCAGGCGCAGGAGGAGCTTCGGATCGTGGCGCCGGCGGACGGGGTGGTCCAGGCGATCGCCGTCCGCCGCGGCCAGCGGATCGACCCGGGCGACCGGCTCTTCGTCGTGGCGAAGCGCGACGCGCGGATCGCCATCGCCCTCAAGGTGCCCTCGAGCGCGATCGGATTCATCGACCCGGGCCAGCGGGTCGTGCTGAAATACGATGCCTTCCCCTACCAGGTGTTCGGCCTCCAATACGGAACCGTCGTCTCGGCCCAGAAGGTCGCGATCGACAATCCGTCCGCCCCGGCGGCCGCGCCTCGCCCGGGGCAGACGCCGCAGAAGCATTATCTCGTCGAGGTGAGGCCCGACTCCGGCGTCGTCCGCGGCAACGGGCAGGCACGCAAGCTGCTCGTCGGCATGCAGCTCACCGCCGAGGTCGCGCTCGAGAAGCACAGGCTGATCAGCTGGTTCCTGGAGCCCCTGCTGGCGCTGAAGGGGCGGGTGGGATGAACCTCTTCCATCAGATCCGCCGGCGCCTGCCGATGGTGATGCAGGACGCCAACGGCGAATGCGGCCTCGCCTGCATCGCGATGATCGCGCAATGGTACGGCCACCGGCTCGATCTGCCCTATCTTCGCTCGGCCTTTCCGGCGACGCGCCAGGGGCTCAGCCTCGCAAGCCTGGCCCAGGTGGCGGACCGGTTGAAGTTCAACGCCCGCGGCTATGTCGTCGACGACGTGCAGTCGCTGTCGAGGGCGCACCTCCCGGCCATCGTCCACTGGGACGGGAACCACTTCGTCGTCCTTCGGTCGGTGCGCGGCGACCGCTACGTCGTCCACAATCCCGCCGGCGGCGTGCGCACCTACCGCCGCGCCGAGTTCGCCCAGCATTTCACCGGCCGGCTCCTCGAGCTGACGCCCAGCAGCACATTCTCGGCGATCGTCCGGGAGCGGAAATATACGTTGCGCCGAATACTCGAGCTCACCGAGGGGCTGCAGCGGTCGCTGCTCCAGGTCTGCGCGGTCGGCGTGACCGGCAGCCTCGTCGGCATGCTCGTTCCGGTCCTCATCCAGGTGGCGCTCGACTCGGTGGTGCCCAAGGGAGACGTGGACCTTCTCGGCCTCCTTGCAGGCGCCATGTTCCTGGTTTCCCTGACGACGGCCGTCACCGATTGGCTGCGCAAGCGAATCACACTCAACGCCGGGAGCGCCTTCTTCGCCCAGCTGACCCGCAATGCGGTGGCGCATCTGTTTCGCCTTCCCTTGAGCTATTTCGAAACCCGGCACCCGGGCGACATCGCGACCCGGCTCGATTCCGTCCGCTATCTAAGCGCGATCGTCACCAACTCGACCGCAAGCATCGTCGTCGACGGATCGATGCTGCTCCTCTCGGGCACGCTCATGTTCGTCTACGCGCCCGAGCTGGCGCTGATCGTGACCGCGGTGTTCCTGGCGGTGATCCTGGTGCGGTTGCTGCTCTATCCCTCGATCCGGCGCCACGCCGGCAAGGCGCTCAAGGAGAAGAGCGAAGAGCATTCCCGTCTCTTCGACCACATTCGCGCCGTCGCCGCCCTCAAGACCGCCAACGCGACTCGCGACTCCACCGCGCGCTGGTACGAGCGCCTCATCCACTTCGTGAACGCGGACTTCCGGACTCATTGCATAGAAGCCAACGCGCTGCTGATCGTGGAGATCTTCACCGCCCTCGGCACGGCGCTGACGCTCTATTTCGGCGTCCTCGCGGTGATCACCCAGGCGATGTCGGTGGGCATGCTCTACGCCTTCCTCACCTACCGGGCGATGTTCTTCGAGCGGATCGACAAGATCGTCTCGGTGATGACCGAGGTGGCGATGCTCGGCCAGAACCTCATGCGGCTGCGCGACTTTCTGGAGGTGGACGTCGAAGACGGAGGCCTCGCGATCCAGCGCTCGGTCCGCCGCGGCCTGGAGCTTCGCGGCGTCGAGTTCCGGGCCGGATTTGCGGACCGGCCGATCCTCAAGGACATCGACGTCGCAATTCCCTTCTCGTCCGGGGCGATGATCGCGATCGAGGGACCGTCCGGGTCCGGCAAGACGACGCTGCTCAAGGTGATGGCCGGCCTCTACGCCCCGACGGGCGGTCAGCTCCTCGTCGACGGAACGCCGCTCGGCACCTGGGGCCGGGGCGCCTATCGCGACAATATCGGGCTCCTCCTCGGCACCGACAAGCTGGTCCGGGGGAGCATTCTCGAGAACGTCACCGCCTTCAGTCAGGAGCCGGATTCGGCGCGGGCGGAGGCGGCGCTGCGGATATGCTGCCTGGACGACGTCGTCGACCAGCTGCCGCGACAGATGGCGAGCGTGGTCAGCGAGGAGAATGGAGTCCTTTCCAGCGGCCAGCGGCGACGCCTCATGCTCGCGCGGGCCGTCTACCGGGAAGCGGGGCTGCTCCTCCTCGACGAGGTGACGTCGAACCTCGACGCGGAGACGACGCGGCGACTGCTTGCGAACCTCGGCGATCTCGACGCGACGAAGGTCCTCACCACGCACGACCCGGTCGTCCTGGAGCATTGCAGCCGGGTGCTGCGCATGAGCGAGGGCGTCCTCGGCGAACCGGACCCTCGGGTCGAGGTCTGGGCATAGCGGTGAAGGGGAGTGAGCGATGAGCAGCGAAGCGGAACTTCAGATCCTCGACGTGATCCGGGAAAGGGTCGACATGGCGGACGTCGGGCGGCACACGCCGATCGGAAGCCTGGGGCTCGATTCCCTGGGCTTCGTCGAGCTGATCTTCGACCTGGAAGAGCGGTTCGGGGTCGAATTGTCCTTCGACTTCACGGTCCTTCGCGACCGGGGTCAGGAGATGACCGTCGGCGACGTGATGGATCAGGTTCGAACCAGCCTCGAGACCAAGGCCGAGGCCGCGTGAGGCGGGTGGTCATCACCGGCCTGGGCTGCGTGACGGCCGCCGGCAGCGACGTCGCCTCGACCTGGGCCGACGTGATGGCGGGCCGCCACAGCTTCGCAAGACACGGCGACCTCGAAGCGCTCGGCTACGCTCGCGCGGTGGCACGTCCGCGCGACTTCAGCGCCGCTCAGCTGATCGGCAAGCGCGCGCCCTCGCTCGACCCCACCGCCCATTATGCCATCGCCGCCTCCAGGGAGGCGGCCTCGCAGGCCCGGCTGTCGGATGCCGACCCGGAGCGCGTGGGCTGCTTCATCGGCTCCGGCGGCGGCCCCCAGGTCACCGCCGACGAGACGGCACGGCGCCTCTATCTTGAGGGGCGCAACCGGGTCCCACCGATGACCCTTCCCAAGGCGATGCTCAGCGGCCTCGCCAGCCAGGTCGCGCTCGAGCACGGCATCAAGGGGCCGGTCCAGCTCGTCTCGAGCGCTTGCGCCTCGTCGGCCCACGCCATCGGGCTGGCCATGCAGCAGATCCGCCACGGTTATGCGGATGTCGTGCTTGCCGGCGGGGCAGAAGCCTATTTCGTCAAGGGCGCCCTCGCCGCCTGGGACGCGCTGCCGGTGCTGGCCTCGGAAATCTGTCGGCCCTTCTCGATCGGGCGCTCCGGGCTGACGCTCGGCGAGGGCGCCGCCATGGTGGTGCTGGAAGAGGCGGATCATGCCGCCCGGCGCGGCGTCCCGGCCATCGCCCGCCTCGCGGGGTTCGGCAGCTCCTCCGATGCCGGATCGATCACCGCGCCCGACGTGGACGGGATGGTACGGGCGATGCGGCAGGCGATCGCCGACGCCGGTCTCCACCCCGACGAAGTCGACCATGTCAACGCCCACGGGACGGGGACGATCGCCAACGACGTCAGCGAAGGCGCGGCGCTGCTGCGCGTGTTCGGCTCCCGCCTCGACGCCGTCTCCGTTACGGCGAGCAAATCCGTGCTCGGCCACATGATGGGGACGTCGGGGGCGGTCGAGCTGATCGTCGCGGCGAAGTCGATCGAGTCCCAATTCATCCCGCCGACCGCCAATTTCCTCGGGCGCGATCCCGACTGTCCGGTGGATTGCGTGCCGAACCAGGGGCGGCCGGCCCGGCTGCGCGCGGTCGTCTCGAACTCCTTCGCCTTCGGGGGCCTCAACGCCGCCCTGGTCGCGTGCCATGCCTGACGCGCTCGCCCGCTTCCTCAGCGACGGCGGGCGCGCGGCCGAGCCGGCGATCAAGAGCGGATTGCCGGTCTTCGCCGCGCCCCTCGGGGAGGAGACGACGCTCAACAGCTCGCCCTACATCATGTCGCTCCAGCGCGTCGCGCGGGCGTTCGGCCGGACGTCGCGGCGCCGGGGCCTCCTGGATGCGCTGCGCGGTGCGCTCGCCCGTGCCGCGGCCCTCGGCGTGGACTCGAGGATGATCCTGCTCGGCGGCAGCTTCGTCCACTCGGAGGCGGAGCCTTCCGACATAGACGGGCTCCTCTTCTACGCGCTTCCGGAGCAGCGAAGCGAGGCGGGGCTGCACCGGTGGCGCCGGGAGCTGGCGGGCCAGCCGCTCGACCTGCAATTCTGCCCCGTCGACGTCGATCCGCTCGTCCTCGTCAAGCGCGCCATCTTCTTCTCGAACCACTTCAGCTACGATCGGCAGGCGCAGGGGCTGATCCGCGGCACGGTCCTGGTTCCGCTCGCGATCGAGGAGGGAAGGGCGGCATGATCGGCCCGGTGCCGGAGCGGGGCCGAGACGCGGCGCGGCGCGACTCGGGGGTGCCGCTTCCTTTCCTCGCGCCTTTTGCGAGGCCCGAAATGGGCCGAAGCAGCCCCCACCGCCTCGGCTGGGGCGAGCTGGAGGAGCGTTTCGGCAAGGGCGAGCGGCGCCGCGCCTTGCTGTCCGCCCTTCGGGAGCGCCTGGAGCGCTTCTCCGCCGCCGGAGCCAGGGTGGACTGCGTCCTCATCGGCGGCAGCTTCGCCGACTCAGGCCGCGCGCCGCGCGATCTCGACGGCCTCGTCCTCTATTCGGTCGAGGACGCGGCGCGCTTCGGCGCGGCGATGGAGGCATGCCTTGGGCCCTCGACGGGCGGTGCGGACCTTCGATATCTCCCCGCGGACGCCGACCCCGTCCTGGTGGTGAAGATGATCTCCTTTTTCACGTTGCTCTACGCGGGGTTCGACGGCGATACTTGCCGCCGGCGCTCCGCCTTCATCCTCGTTCCGCCCTTTTGCAGAAATGGAGAATGTCCGAAATGAAGACCATCGTGGTGAAAATCGCCGTCGTGGGGACGACGGCCCTGCTCGCGGCTCCCGCGCTCGCGCAGGAGGGGTCGCCGTCCGGCCCGTATCTCGGCGTCGGCGTGACGGCCGTCGACCACCATTTCGTGCTCGAGGAGACGACCGGATCGACGACGACGCGCCGCAACGTCACCCAATGGGGGGTCGGAGGCGCCGCTTTCGCCGGCTATAACGGGCGGATCGGCCGCTCCTTGATCGCCGGCGTCGAGGGCGCCTATCTCTTCGGCGGCAAGACGGCGGCCACGCGGACGAGCGGCGGCGCCCCGGTGGGCTTCGATCCACGTTGGGGGTTCAGCGTCGCGGCCCGGCTCGGCTACGAGGTCGCTCCCGGCACGCTCGTCTACGTGAAAGGCGGTTACGGCGAGCACCATTACCGCCTCGTGCTCCCCGCCGGCGCGAGCTCCGGCGATTCGACGACGGCGAGCTTCGTCCTGGGCGGCGGCGTCGAGCACCGGATCGGCCGCAATCTCTCCGCCAGGCTCGAGTTCGAGCATCTCGACGGCAGCCGCAACCAATTCATGCTCGGCTTTCCGATCCGCTTCTGAGCCGAAGCTGGGGAAGGTAATGCCTCCGTCGCTCCGCCTGCTGCTCACCGCCGCGATCCTCGTCGCCATCCCGGCGGGGGGCGCGACGGGGCCGATCCGCGACCGTCTCTTCCCGGTCGACCAGGGATGGCCGGAGCCCGGCGCCTGGAAAGGCCCGGCGCCGGCCCAGATCGCCTTCCGCACCGGCGACGGGCGGGAGCTGCACTCCTGGCTGTGGCGCGGGAGATCGGACCGGCTCATCGTCTTCTTCCACGGCAACGGCGGCAACCAGACGATCGCCGCGCACTGGATCGAGCCCCTCGCCGCGGGCGGCGACACGGTGCTGGTGGCATCCTATGCCGGCTATGGCGGCAATCCGGGCAAGCCGTCGGAGAAGATGCTCGTCGCCGACGGCGAGGCGGCGTTGGATTATGCCAAGGGGCTGGGCTTCTCGCCGGAGCAGACCGTCCTCGTCGGCTATTCGCTGGGCGCCGCCGTCGCCCTCGAGCTGGCGTCGCGCCGCGAGGTGGCGGGCGTGGTGACGATCGGCGCCTTCACGTCCCTGCGGGACCTCGTGCCGGGGGCGGTCCGTTGGATGGTGACCGACAGGTTCGACAATGTCGCGGCGGTGAAGAGCCTCACCGTTCCCGTCGTCCTGTTCCAGGGAGATTCCGACGAGGTCGTCCCCTACCGGCAGGGATGCAGGCTCTACCTGAGCGCCTCCGGCGCCAAGCGCTTCGTGACCATGCGCGGAACGCCCCATCGTCCCGACATGGAGAGGCTTGCCCCCTACCTGCAACGGGCGGCCGCGGCCCTGCGCGAGCGGCGCATCGAGGCCATCGACTTTGCGGATCCCGGCGGCGACGAGCCGATCGGCTGCCGTCGTTCGTCGAACTAGCGCCCGATCGTTTTTAGCGGAGACACGGCGTGAGGAGGCGCTAGGGTGAGGCGATGTCGGGATCGCTGCCGGTGCCGGAGGAGAGCGGCCGCGAGGCGGTGGTGCTTTATGCGCTGACGGGGGCGGCGGGCGGCCTTGTCGAGGCGGCGCTCGCGCGGCTCCCCGAAAGCGAGCGGGCGCAGGCGGCGCGGTTCCGCTGGCCCGAGGACCGGCGCGATTTTGCCCTCGCCCACCTGCTGCTGCGGCATTGCCTCGAGCGCTCCACGGGGCGCCGGAAGGTCTCGTTGGCCGTCGGCGAGTTCGGCAAGCCGGACCTGGAGCCGGCGCACGGCGACCCTCCGCTTCGCTTCAACATCAGCCACGCCCGCGGCTGCGTCGCCTGCGCCCTGGTGCGCGGCGGCGAGATCGGCGTCGACGTCGAGGATGCGGCGCAGGCCGGCCCCCGCCACGAGGTCGCCGAGAGCGTCTTTTCGGACGAGGAGCGCCGCCTCCTCGCCGGGCTGGACGAGGCCCGGCGGCGCGAGGCGTTCGTCGCGATGTGGACGATGAAGGAAGCGGTGATCAAGGCGGACGGCCGCGGCCTCGGCATGAAGCTGCAGGGCTTCAGCGTCGATCCGGACCGCTGCCGGCTGCGCTTCGAGGGCGAAGGGGAGGCGAGCGGCTGGCGCCTCGCCCGGCATGACGTCGAGACTTTCAGGCTCGCCGTCGCGTTGAAGGGCGCGCGCCTCCCCGAGCATGTGCTCTGGGAGCGGGTGGAATTGGCGGGATTGCTGGACCGGCGCGGTCGGCGATGAGGTTCGCCCACTTCCGTTCGGGCCGAGCCTGTCGAAGCCCCTTCCTTCTGCCTTGCGAAAAGGGAAGGAAAGCCCTTCGACAGGCTCAGGGCGAACGGTGCGGGCGATCCGATCCAATCCCTCATCGCTTTAGTGGGCCTCGCCCATCCCCGACGATCGTGCAGCCGTAGGCAGGCCGCGGCGCGGCTCTCGGCGAGACGGGCGCCGCGGCGAAGGCCGGCCGCGGGTTGACCCGCCGGAGGGCGCCTGCCACGGAAATGGCTGCGAGGTGGAAAGAGAATGGGCGAGGGCGATCCCGTCATGAGCAGGTCAACGCCCCCCGTCGTCCCCGGGACCGGGGCCGGCAAGCTGTGGCGCGAGGCGAAGGGCTTCTTCTGGCTGATCGCGGCCGTGCTCGCCTTCCACAGCTTCGTCGCCAAGCCCTTCTACATACCGTCGGAATCAATGATGCCGGGGCTCATCAAGGGCGACCGGCTGATCGTCACCAAATTCCCCTACGGCTGGTCCTGGGTGTCGCTGTCCCTGCCGTTCGTTCCCGAAATGCCCGGCCGGGTGTTCGGGCGGACGCCGCGGCGCGGCGATATCGTCATCCTCACCCCGGCGGGGCGGCGGTCCGAGGACTGGATCAAGCGAGTCATCGGGCTTCCGGGCGATATTGTCGCGGTGCGAGACGGCCAGGTGATCCTGAACGGCCGTCCGGTCCCGCGGGAGGCCGCGCCTCCGGCGCTGCTTCCGATCGACGCCAATCTCGGCTGCGCCGGGAACGGCCCCTCCGCTCGGACGGTCCAGATCCGCGGCAAGCCTTTCTGCCGGCTGCCCGTCTTCCGCGAGACGCTGCCGGATGGGCGGAGCTACGACACGCTCGATACGGCAAGCGGGTCGCCGGGGGACGATTTCGCGCCGGTCCGGGTGCCGGCCGGGCGGGTCTTCCTGATGGGAGACAATCGCGACAACAGCCTCGACAGCCGTTTCGGCGGCGAGGTCGGCGGCCTCGGCGGGCCGGTGCCGCTCGAGAATGTCGGCGGCCGGGCCGAGTTCATCACCTTCTCGCTCGACGGCAGCGCGAGCCTGCTCAATCCCGTCTCCTGGTTCAGGTCCCTCCGCCACGGCCGCGCCGGGACGAGCCTTCACCCTCGCCAGGCCGCGCCGGCGCGCTGACCGGGCGCGCGGCGCGCACCCGGCAGCACTCCAGGAAACCGGCGCTTCAGAGAAGGCCGGCGGCGCGCAGCTGCATCTGCCGCAGGAGCAAGGCCTGGTAGATGGCCGGGTTGGCATAAAGCCAGGCCATGAGCTGCTGCTGCTGCAGCCACGGCGAGGGCGCCGCCTGCGGAGGAATCTGGCTCGCTATCCCGCCCGCCGCGGCGCCGGTCGAGGCCCCCGTCGAGGCGACCGGCGCGGGGGCGGCCGCGGCCGCGCCTTCGCCGGCCGGCTGCCCGACCGGCAGTCCCGACGCGGTCGGCACGCCCGCTCCGCCGCGCAGTGGGTCGGCGACGGCGGGCGTCGCCGAGCTGCGCAGCACCTCCCACAACGCGGCGAGCCGCTGCTGGCGCGGCCGCCCCCGCAGCTCCGGATGGTGGGCGAGCAGCAGCGCCACCAGACCGGTGACGTGGGGCGTCGCCATCGATGTGCCGTCCCACGCGGCATAGCCGCCCGGCACCGTCGAGACGATCGCCACGCCGGGGCCGCTCAGCCGCACCTGCGGCCCGAAGCAGCTGAACTTTGCGGCGAACAGGCCCTCCGGGCCGACGCCGCCCGGCCCGACGGTGAGGGCATGATAGCTGTCCGGCGGGAACTGGCCGGCCTGACCTATCGCCGCGACGGTGATCGCTTCCGGCAGGATCCCGGGGAACTGCACCGGGCCGGACGAATTGCCGGCGGCGACGATGCAGGCGATGCCGCTCTCCGCCGCCGCCCGGAGCTTCTGCGCGACGAGTTCGGAAGGCTGGTCGCTGCCGAGGCTCATGTTGACGACGTCGACCTCCTTCTCGATCGCCATGTCGAGCGCCTCGATCAGGTCGCTGAAGCGGCCGCCGGGGAACACCTTGAAGGCGTGGATCTCGGCGGCCGGCGCGAAGCCGGTGATGCCGGCCTGGACGTTGCTGCGCGCCCCGATGATTCCGGCGCAGTGGGTGCCGTGCGACATTTCGTCGTTGGTCCAGCCCTTGCCCCCGTCGTCGGTGACGAGGTCCGCGCCGTCGACCACGTGACGGAGCTGCGGGTGGCTGTTGTCGCAGCCCGAGTCGATGATCGCTACCTTGATCCCCTTGCCGCGCTCGGCCTCGGTGATCCGCTCCAGCCCCATCAGCCGCTGCCCCCAGCCGACCATCCCCTTCTTGGGAAAGCCTTCGAACGTGTCCGACAGCGCCTTGAGCTCGACGAGGTTCGGCGTGCCTTCGTTGAACTGGGGCCGCATGATGAAGCGGTCCCAGAAATTCGCGGCGGGCTTCACGTAGACCGCGCGGATGGAATCCACCCCGCCCCCCGCAACGGTGACGGTGGCGAGGCCGGCGGCGTCGGTCTTGCCCTGAGCGGGAAAGGCCTGGCCGTAGACGGTGACGGCGGCGTTCGGGATCCCCTTGCCCTTGGCGTCGACCGCCTTGACCGTGACCTCCACGCTGACCCCGGTCGCGACCGGCAGGGCCGCCTGCGCGTCCAGCATTGAGAAGCTCGGCAGCTCCTCGTGATGGTGCAACAGGTCGTCATGCTCGACGATGACGTCCGGCGGAGCGTTGGCGCGCAGCGTCTCGCCTTTTTCCAGCGGCATCTCGGCGACGAGGATCTCGTGGGCCGGGCCTCCGGCGCTCATCAGGCCGAAGGTGCGGGATTTCAGCCGCCGCAGCACGTTGACGCCGTCCATCCCCTCCAGCGTCGATTGCAGCCCGTCCGTCGACATGGGGCGGAACTGGCCCGCGATCCCGGCGCGGGGGGCGATCAGATATCGGCGCGGCCTCGGGGCGACGACCGCGGGGCCGTCGGCGGGCGCCGCCGCGGCCGGGGGCGGCGTCGAGGGTTCGGGGGATTCGTTCGCACCGTGCTTGCCGTCTCTCTTGCTGGCCATGATTTTCCCTCTCTCGCGTAGCCGGCGGCGCGCGGCCGTCTCGGCATGGTGCTCCGAAAGGGTCCGGCGCGGCCGCGCCGCCGCCTTCAGAGCTTCAGTGGTGAGTCCGGTTCGATGATGAGCTGGCTCCCGAACTGCCGGTTGAGCTGGTTGAAGGCCTCCTTCGAGAGCTCCACCACCACCAGGCTTCCCGACTTCCCCGACACGAGCGCCGCGTCGGGGCGGCTTAGGACGACCTGGCGGAACTGCGCGAGCGGATCCCCTCCTCGCGATGCGCCGCGGGCGCCTACGACATATCGGTCGCGTTGATTGCTGCTCATCTATGTGCTCCGGCTGTGACCGCGCATTGTCCCAGATAGAGCGTGCCGTTCGCAAGAGCGGCAGGCGGCCGGGACAAGGCCGGCGAAGGGCGGCCCGAGACCGGACCGCCCCCGCCCCCCGGCG
Organism: Alphaproteobacteria bacterium; assembly: GCA_019232625.1. GTDB lineage: Bacteria > Pseudomonadota > Alphaproteobacteria > Sphingomonadales > Sphingomonadaceae > Allosphingosinicella. The sequence goes on from JAFANP010000035.1 coordinate 223,086, forward strand.
GCCCTACATCCCCGGATACGCCCAGATCTGCGGGGCGGCGCTGAACGGGATGAACTGGCGTCCGAGCTGGCCGGCCAGGCCTCCGATCTGCTGGCCGAGCTGACGGTTGCCGGCGAGCCCTCCGATCATTCCGCCCGCGATGGGCGCGACGCTTCCGAGCAGGTTCCCGAAGAAGCCCTGCGGCGCCAGCTCGGGCGGCAGCTGCGGCGCCGCCTGGAAGGGCAGGAAGCGGGCGAAATGCCCGGCCGCGCTGCCGATCTGCTGGCCCATCTGCGGGTGGCCGGCCATCTGGCCGATGGCGCCCCCGGCGATCGGGGCGACCTGGCTAAGCAGGTTGCCGAAGAAGCCCTGCGGCGCGAGCTCGGGCGGCAGCTGCGGCGCGGCCTGGAACGGCAGGAAGCGGCCGAGCTGGCCGGCGACGCTGCCGATCTGCTGGCCGAGCTGGGGATGGCCGGCCAATTGGCCGATGGCGCTCCCCGCGATCGGCGCGACCTGGCCCAGCAGGTTGCCGAAGAAGCCCTGCGGCGCGAGCTCGGGCGGCAGCTGCGGCGCGGCCTCGAAGGGCAGGAAGCGGCCGAGCTGGCCCGCGACGCTGCCGATCTGCTGGCCGAGCTGCGGGTGGCCCGCGATCTGGCCGATGGCGCCGCCCGCGATGGGCGCGACCTGGCTCAGCAGATTGCCGAAGAAGCCCTGCGGCGCCAGTTCCGGCGGCAGCTGGGGCGCGGCGTCGAAGGGCAGGAAGCGGCCGAGATGGCCGGCGACGCTGCCGATCTGCTGGCCGAGCTGGGGATGGCCGGCGATCTGCCCGATGGCGCCGCCCGCGATGGGCGCCACCTGGCTCAGCAGATTGCCGAAAAAGCCTTGCGGCGCCAGCTCCGGCGGCAGCTGCGGCGCGGCCTCGAACGGCAGGAAGCGGCTGAAATGGCCGGCGACGTTGCCGATCTGCTGGCCGAGCTGGGGATGGCCGGCCATCTGGCCGATGGCGCCGCCCGCGATCGGCGCGACCTGGCTCAGCAGATTGCCGAAGAAGCCCTGCGGCGCGAGCTCCGGCGGCAGCTGCGGCGCGGCCTCGAAGGGGAGCATCCGCGCGGCCCGCCCCGCGAGCCCGCCCAGAGCGCCGCCCACCATCGGCGCGCCGAACATTCCGCCGGCGACGGTGCCGGCTATGGGCGCGACCGAGCCGAGCAAATTGCCGAAAAAGCCCTGCGGCGAGAGAGTTCCGGCATCTCCCCCTTGGCTATAGGGCGCGTAATAGCCTGGCACCTGCTGATACATCTTCATCCTCCTTGCTTTTAATTATTGGACCACGAGTGAATATTTAAGACACGCGCTAATAATCACGCACCTGAGATGCGTGTTTTTAAAGTATCTACTAAAACATGATCCCCGGCTGCGACTCGCCGAGTCGTTTTGAAATTACTCCTGAGTCGCGCATGAGTCAATCTCGCGACGATAGAGTCAACCGCCAAGGCTTAGAGCATGACAATACTGCTACTTCGTGGAACGAAGACTCTAAGAAATGGATCAAAATATGGATCAATTAGGGGCAGTTGAAAAAACCGCCTCGTCATATGCGGATGCAGGGGGTATGATCATGCCTGTTTCCGCGCGCCAGTTGCGGGATCCGGGCGGGGCCTGGAGCCCGCCGGAGCGCCGAACTAGCGAAGCGGGGAGCGCGGCTCCGTACGGCGGGCGAAGGCGGAGAGGAGGAGCCAGCCCACCGCCCAGGCCGCCATCATCGCCGCGGTTCCGGTCGCGAGCGGCGTCAGCAGAGTCACCGTGTCGGGCCCGGCCCCGACGAGCTGGCGCGCGGCAAGGGCGACCGCCGCCCCGGCGGCGAGCTCGGTCAGGAGCAGCTCCCGCCGTCCCGCCGCCTCGCGGCGCTCGAGCGCGGCCGCCTGGAGCGACAGAAGGGTCCGGCCGACGAACGCGTCGTCCGGCGCCCGCTCCGGGAGGGCGAGCCGGCGGGCCAGCCGTTCGATCCGCGGGTCAGCTTCCATGCGGTTGCTCCTCATTCTCGTCGCCAAGCAGCTCCAGCAGCCGGCGGGTGCCGCGGGCGACGCGGCTCTTCAGCGTCCCGAGCGGAGTCCCGAGGATCGTCGCCGCCTCCCCGTGCGAATGGCCGAGGACGAGGCACAAGGTCACGGCGGCGCGGTCCCCGACCCGGAGGCGCGCCAAGGCGTCGCGGACGATCAGGTCCTCCTCGGCGCTCCCCGCCGCGACCGGCTCCGCGGCCTCGCCGCCGCCGGCGCCGCGCCATGCCGGGAGGCGCCGGCGGCGGCTCCGCGCGTCCATCAGGAACGTCGTCCAGGCAATGCGCAGCAGCCAGCCGCGATAGCGGCCGTGGCCGCCGAAGCTGCCCGCTTTCGTCCAGGCGGCGAGGAACGCCTCCTGCGCGAGGTCGTCGGCATGGGAGGCGGACGGGGCGAGGCGCATCAGGAAGCCGCGGACGGTGCGCTCGTGCCGGCGCACGAGGATGGTGAAGGCGGCTTCGTCTCCCCGTGCGGCCGCCGCGGCCAGCGTCTCATCGTCCTCCTCCCCCAGCTCAGCCTCCCCGCCTCGTCAGCAGCGAGCGCCACCAGATGACGGCGCCGATGAGGGCGGGGAAGACGGCCGCCGCGGCGGCGCTTCGGAAGGCCTCGCCGCCGCCGCGTATCGCCGCCGCCGCGACCACCGCGGCGGCGATCGCCATCAGCACCAGGCCGGTCGTCTGGCTGCGCCGCCGCGGCCGGTCCTTGAGCCGCTCGAACAGCTCGCCGGCGATGGGCGAGCCGGCGCGGATCGCCTCCTGGAGGGTGCGATGGTCCTCGCTGTCGTGGCGCAGCCGCATGAAGTGAAAGGCGGCGATGAACAGGCCCGCCACGGCGAAGGCGATCAGAAGCTCCCGGTCCAGTGTCTCTCTCCCCGACGTCGCGGCGCTCGGCACATAGAGGATGCCGCCCATCCGCATCCTGGATGAATCCGGGCCGGCGCGACAGGGCGATTTCAGCCGACGCGCAGCACGCGGTCGATGACGCCTTGCCGGAGGAGGCTGTGGGCGAGGATGGTCTCGACCAGCACCGCATGGCCGAGGCCGAGGGCGCGGGCCGAGCGGGAGACGGTCTTGCGCGACCACAGGTTGCACGAGAGGTTGACCTCCATGAAGCGCAGCGCGCCCGACGCCGGGTCCCAGCGATATTCGAAGCGCCCGTAGTCGAACGGCCAGAGCTCGCCGAGGAGCTTGGCGGTGTGCGCGTGGGCCGCGGCGACGACCGAGGGGTCGTCGATGCGCCGCAGCGGGTCGTCGCCGGCGCTCGCGGCCAGGCCCCGCTTCTCCTCGTAGCTCCTCAGCCGGCCGGGCTCGTCGGGGAAATAGCCCATCGGCGGGAGCAGCCACGGCCCACGCGCGCCGATCACCGGCACGGCGACGTCGATCAGCGGCGCCCAGGGCTCCAGGATCACGTCGTGGCCGGAGGCGAGGATGTGGCGCGCATGCGCCTCGGCCGGCTGCCAGGAGTCGAACAGGCCGACGCCCCAGGAGGCCGAGCTGGCGTTGGGCTTCACCACCAGCCGCTCCCATCGGAACGGTGGAGGCGCGAGGGCCTCCTGTCCGCGCCGGACGCAGAGCCATTCCGTCACCGGCACGCCGAGGTGGCGCGCGACCACTTTCATCAGATGCTTGTCGTCGCCGAGCCCGCGCAGGATCGGCGCCGCTCCCAGGAAGGGAAGGCCGCGCCGGGCGAGGAGCAGGGGCGCCAGCATCTCGCTGTTGAGGAAGCCGCCGCGGTTGAGCAGGGTGACGACGAAGTCGGCGTCCGGCCGCTCGTAGAGGGCGTCGTAGCGATCCGCGGCTTCGACTGCGAAGCCGATCGAGCGCAGCGTCTTAAGCATCTCGTGGTGGTAGACGGCGTGCGTGCCGTCCTCCGCATCCGGGCTTCCCCCGGAGCGGGCATGCTTGGCGAGGAAGAGCAGCCGGAGACGCTCCTTGTCCTCGTCGAAGACCTTGAGCGGCCCCTGCCGCCCGACGAGCATTCTCATGACCGCGCCTCCTTGCCGTTCTCCTCTCAAGGATGCCGGCGCGGCGGCTTTGGATGAGAAGTGCCGATAAGTATTTGACAAGTCCGGGACATCTCAAGAAGTTGCTAACCTTCGGTCCAACGGCGACTCGTCGTTGGATTACTCATGATTCGGAGGGGGAATCACATGGCCGCCAAGACTACGAAGACCGCCGCTGCGCCCGAGAACGTCATTTCGGTGGAGACGCGATTTAAAGGAACGATTTCCTCGACGGTGACCCCGGGCGGTCCCCAGAGCTTGGCCGATCCCGACCCGGATCATGACGGCATCGCCTATAACGGCAAGCCGATCTTCACGACCGAGCAGGCCGCGCATCAGCTCGACCGAAACGGCGCGATCTGGCCGACGAACAACGGCGTCATCACCTACACCTTCGCCGAAAAGGCGCCCGGCGGGCAGTATAACAACCCGCACAATTACGACTTCCTCGGCTCCTACATCGAAGGCTTCGAGCCGTTCACGCCCGAGCAGCGCGACGCCGCGCGCAAGGCGATCCAGCTGTGGGACGATCTCGTCGCCGTCAGGTTCGTCGAGAAGAACGGCGCCGGCGCCGACATCGTCTACATGAACACGTCGACCGGCCCGGCGCAGGCCGCCGCCTACACGCCGTTCTACAACGGCACGCACGGCCGATTCGCCAAGATCCAGGGCGACGTCTACGTCAACCAGCAGCAGGGCGACAATTTCGACCTCAAGCCCGGCGGCTACGGCGAGACCACCCTTGTCCACGAGACGGGCCACGCCCTGGGCCTGGAGCATCCCGGCGACTACAACTTCGCCGTCGGCGGCGTCATCACCTACGCCCACGATGCCAGCTACTTCCAGGATTCCTATCAATATTCGATCATGTCCTACTTCAACGCCGGCAACACCGGCGCGACGGGCTTCGTCAACTGGGCGACCGGCGGCTACTACCAGACTCCGCAGACGCCGATGATCCACGACATCGCCGCCGTGCAGGCGATGTACGGCGCGGACCTCACCACCCGCACCGGCGACACTACCTACGGCTTCAACTCCAATGCGCAGCGGGACGTGTTCGACTTCACCACGAACAAGAATCCGTTCCTCACCATCTACGACGCGGGCGGCCACGACACGCTCGACCTGAGCGGCTTCAGCCGTTCCTCCGTGCTCGACCTTCGTGAAGGGCATTTCAGCACCGGCTGGGGCCAGGAGGTGAACGCCGCCCAGCTCAACGCGCTCTACGGCCTCAACCTGCCGCAGGCGTTCTGGGATGCGCTCTTCGACGGTCGCACTGCCAATCCCGGCTTCCTCACCGACAATATCGGCATCGCCTTCGGGACGGTGATCGAGGACGGCAAGACCGGCGTCGGCAACGACACGCTGATCGGCAACGATGTCGGCAACCGCCTCGACGGCGGCGCCGGCAACGACAAATATACCGGCAATGGCGGCGCCGACGTGTTCGTGATCGCTCAGAAGGGCTTCACCGACACCATCACCGACTTCCAGGCCGGCGTCGACAAGCTCGATCTCAGCGCGTTCCACATCAGTGCGTCGGACCTGTCGTTCAGCGGCAACGTTTTGCTCGCCGACACCGACCATAACGGCATCGCCGACCTCGCCGTCGTCAGCCAGACCGGCGCCATCGCGGTCGCCGACATCCTGTTCGGCTGATCCGGCGGGACAAAGAGGGGAGGGGGCTCGCCGCGGCGGGCCCCCTTTTCGCGTCAGCCGAGCTTGAACAGCGCCCGCTCCGCTTCCACCGCCTCGCGGATGAAGCGGACGACGGCCTTCACCCGCGCGAGCTCCGCCAGGTCCTGGTGGACGATCATCCAGAGGCTCCGCGTCAGCGCGACCTCGTCGGGCAGCACCCTCACCAGGCGCGGATCGCCCGCGGCGAGGAAGGCGGGGAGCACGCACAGGCCCGCCCCCGCCAGCGTCGCGCGCAGCTGCGCGACGAGGTTGGAGCTTTCGAGGCTCGCCGCGCCTTCCGGCGCCACGTGACGGACGAAGTCCAGCTCCGGGAAGTGGAGCAGGTCCTCGATATAGGTGACGAAGCGGTGGCCGCGGAGGTCGGCGGCGCCGCCTATCGGCGGCTGCGCGGCGAGGTAGGCCGGGGCGGCATAGAGGGCGAGGTCATAGTCGATCAGCCGGCTCACCGTCAGCCGGCCGGAAGGCGGGCGGGAGACGGAGATGACGACGTCGGCGTCGCGTCGGGAGAGGCTGAACACCGCGGAGGCGGCGACCAGCTGCACGCGCAGCCGCGGATGGCGCTCACGCAGCGCGGCGATGCGCGGCGCCAGGAACCAGCTGCCGAAGCCTTCCGGCGAGCCGATCCGCACCGTCCCCTCGACGCTGAGGGCGGTGCCGCCCACCCGTTCCGCCGCGCCGAGCGCCAGCCGCTCCATCTCCTCGGCGATCGGCACCAGCCGCGTGCCCTGCTCGGTCAGATCGTAGCCGCCGGGGCTGCGGTCGAACAGCTTGGCGCCGAGGCGGTGCTCGAGCGCGGCCACCCGCCGCGACAGGGTGGAATGGTCGACGCCCAGCCGGGCCGCCGCCGCCGTCAGCCGCCCGGTGCGGGCGACGGCAAGGAAAGGCTTCAGGTCGTTCCAGTCGAACTCGGCCATATGGGAATTTCCGCACAGCGGTTCCGGGACATTCCCGATGGTCGCCGCGGGCCGTTTATGAGAGTGAAGCTCATCCCCTGCAAGAGGTAGACACGATGTTCGAGGCTCATGCCGCCCCGACGGCTGCGGAAATGGACCTGATAGAGCGCGATGCGGATGCGGATTTCCGCACGCCGGCCGATCCCGAAGCGGGATGGGCCTCGCGCGATCCGGACCAGGCTTTGCTCTTCCTCTTCGTCAGCCCCCGCGCCTGCGGCGCCCTCGAGGAGCTGATGGCGCTCTGAATCCCCGGAAATTCCTCCCCCGGCTTCCCGGGGGAGGGGGACCGCGCGAAGCGCAGTGGAGGGGGCTCTCGAAGCCCCCGAGAGATCCTTCCCCATGCTTGGCATGGTCGCCGTCCCCCTCAACTGCCGGGGACGTTGGACCCGCCGGTCGCGTCCGGCTCAATTAGGCTTTGACGATGTACGCCTAGTGCGTCACTTTCGCTCCCGGATAGCGAGGGGGCGCTATGTCGAACGTTGCCGGCAAGGCCTATGCGATGAACGTTCTGACGCCGATCCGGCCGTCGAGGACTTGGTTCGCGCGCCTCATCTTCATGTTCACCCGCGCCCGGCCCGATACGCTGGCCGGGCTGCTCGGCCTCTCCTTCATCCATTTCGCGCGCTGGATCCTGATCCGGCGCGATCAATGGCCCGACTTCGGCCAGCCCAAGGAGCGGATCGAGAACGATTACATGCTCTTCGTGTCGAACTTCAACGGCACCTGGGACCAGTATATCGACGCCTTTTCCGACGGCCTTCCCGGCGGCCTCGACCTGCTCTGGTATACGAGCGTCAAATATCCCCATTCGATCCCGATCACGCCGTTCAAGGCCTACATCCGGGCCAATCAGATCGACACCGATTATTATTACAACGCGACGCCGGGGGCCGCACAGAAGGACATCAAGGCGGCGATGCGGCTGCGCCGGGCGCTGATCGATCTCGGCAAGCAGCATGCGGGGCTGACGCCGGAGCAGTTCGCGGCAGCCTACCGCCAGATGCTGGTCGCGCGGCAGAACGACCTTCGCGGGCAGGGGGAGGCGCCGGTCGCCTCGACCGACACCGCCTGCGCCGACGTGAACCGGCTGCCCTACGTGCGGGCGCGCTGGGGGAGCCGGGCCGATGCCTGATTACGATTCCGGCCATTATTTCTACACCGGCCTCTTCCCGGTCGACCTAAGGCCGACCCGGCGCAGCGACCAGAGCATAACCTCGCACAGCCACCTGCTGCGCGAGGAGCTGGCCGAGCTTCCCAATTTCAGCCCGGACGACCGGGCCGCTCTGCCGAGCCCCTTCTCCCGCTGCCGGCGCACCCATTTCGCGCGCCTGTCGGTGGTCGACGATCCGGCCTTCAACGGCCGGGTCCAGGAGGATGCGCTGGTCGCGGCGGTCACGGGCGTCGATCTCCTCCTCCACCAGCCGGTGGATCATTTCTCCCGCTCCTGGCTCGTCTTCGTCGCCGATGCGGACGTGCCGGACGGCAGCGACGCCTCGCGCGACCTGTGGGCGCAAGGCCTCTGGGAGGTGATGGAGCCCGAATTGAGGGCGCTGTTCCGCCACTGCCTCGGCTTCGGCAACGTCGAGGACGGCCAGGCCTTCGCCGCCTATCTCGCCAAGGGGCAGGTCGAGACGACGATGAGCTTCAACGATTATTGGATCGACCCGCCCAACCTGCCGGTGCTCGGCGCGGGGACCCTGGCCGCCGCCGCCGGGGCGGCGCTCCTGGTCTTCCTCGGCACCGCCTGGCTGATCCAGCATTACTGGCGGGGCGGTTGGTGGCTGTGGGTGCTGGCGGCCTTGCTCGGAGTCGGCGCCGCGCTCTGGGCGGTCTATTGCCTGGTCATGAGCCGCGGCGCCAAATCCTATCCCGCCGGCTGGGAGGCCGACCTGCCCGGCGTGCTCAAGAGCCTCTACGTGCAGCAGCATTTCACCCGCTTCGCGATGGACAATCAGGGCGCATCCCCGGCCGACCTCCACGCCGCCTTCGGCCGTTTCCTCGGCGAGGTGTCGCCGGCGGACCGCGGCGAGCCGACGCAGAAGCCCGGCCTGGTGCCCGAACGTCTGCGGGGGACTGCGTCGTGAGCGGCCGCAAATACCCCGTCGACATCGAATATGCCGACATCCAGGGCGGCATTCTCACCGCCTACGGACGGCTCGGCTTCCCGTTCGGCCGCTTCGGCCTCGTCTCCATCTCCGACGCCGCGGACGGCCGGCGCTTCGTCGAGGCGCTGCGCCACAAGGTGACGACCGCCGTGCGCTGGCCGTCGAGCAAGCAGAAGATCCCGCCGGGCCGGCTGGTGGTCGAGCGGCCGCTCGTCACCCTCAATCTCGCCTTCACCTACCGCGGCCTGGAGGCGCTCGGCGTCCCGACCCGCACCCGGCGCGGCCTGCCCGACGAGTTCATGGACGGCATGGCGGCGCGGGCGAAGATCCTCGGCGACGACACGAAGGAGAATCCGCTCTCCGGCTGGGACGAGGTCTGGAGGCCGCAGGGGACGGGCAAGCGGGTCCACATCCTCGTCATGCTCAACGCGCAGATGGGCCCCGACGGCCAGCCGGTACCGGCGCTCGGCGCCGCCCAGGCGGACGTGGCGCGCCTGTGCGACGAGATTGCCGGCGTAGAGTTGCTCTCGGGCCATGGCGGTCCGGACCCGCACTGGCAGCAGCTCGAGGCGCTTCGGGATTCCAAGGGCCTGCCGTGCCCGAAGGAGCATTTCGGCTATACCGACGCGATCAGCGACCCCGTCTTCGAAGGCCAATATCCCAAGGAATATGAGAAGGACCGGGCGGTCGGCTTCGGCGCCACCGACGGGGCCGGCAATTGGCGCCCGCTTGCCGCCGGCGAGTTCCTGCTCGGCTGGCCGGACGAGGCGCAGGAGATACCCGGCGCGGCGATGCCGCTCGACTTCAGCCGCAACGGCACCTTCATCGCCTATCGCAAGCTCCACCAGGACGTCGACGCGTTCAACGCCTGGGTGGACTGGGCGGCCGGCCGGCTCCAGCAGGCCTGGAACCTCGCCACGCCGGACATCGCCCGGCAGACCCTGCTCGCCAAGATGGCGGGGCGCTGGCCGGACGGCGTGCCGCTCGACGTCGCGCCGACCTTCGCCGACCTGCAGCGCTTCAATGCCGAATGCGAGCCCGACAAGGAGGGACATGTCGTCCGCGACGAGAGCGCGCGGGCGCGGGCGCTGGTCGATTTCGGCTATCGCGAGGATCCGGACGGCATCAAATGTCCGCTCGGCGCCCACATCCGCCGCTGCAACACCCGCGACACGCTCGATCCGCGCGGCGATTCCCCCGACGCGTCCACCCGAATGGGCTCGGCGCTCAACAATCGCCGCCGCATCCTCCGCCGCGGCCTCCCCTACGGCAATGCCGGCGACGGCACGAACGACCAGGGCATCGTCATGCTGGTGACCTGCGCCAGCCTCCAGCGGCAGTTCGAGTTCGTCCAGCAGCAATGGCTGAACTACGGCCTCGATGCGAACTCGGGCAACGACACCTGCCCGCTGGTCGGCAATCACGGCGAGGACGAGAAGTTCGTCATCCCGGCCGATCCGAAATCGGGCGACCCGCCCTTCATCGCCGGCGGCCTCAAGCAGTGGGTGACGACCCGCGGCGGCGATTATTTCTTCGTTCCGTCGATGACGGCGCTGAGGATGATCGGGATGGGCGTCGTCGATCCCACCTGAGCGTCAGCGGCGCGGCAGTGCGAAGCGCTGAAGCTTGCCGGTCGCGGTCTTGGGGAGCGCCGGGACGAACTCGATTTCGCGCGGATATTTGTAGGGCGCGATCAGCGCCTTAACGTGCTCCTTGAGCGCCGCCTCCAGGGCGTCCGACGCCGGCCCGTGGCCTTCCGCCAGGACCACGAAAGCCTTCACCTTGTGGCCCCGCGCCTCGCACGGGACGCCGATGACGGCGCATTCCGCCACCGCGGGGTGGGCGTAGAGGGCGCTCTCCACTTCCGGCGCGGCGATGTTGTAGCCGGCGGAGACGATCATGTCGTCCGATCGGGCGACGAACCAGAAATAGCCTTCCTCGTCGAGCCGGTAGGTGTCGCCGGTGACGTTCCAGCCGTCCTGGACGTACTGCGCCTGGCGGTCGTCGTCGAAATAGCGGCAGCCGGTGGGGCCCTTGACCGCCAGCCGTCCGGTGCCGTGGGGGAGGGGGGTCCCGCTTTCGTCGAGGACGCAGGCCCGGTAGCCCGGCACGGCCTTGCCGGTGGCGCCGGGGCGTATGTCGTCGCCCGCCGCCGAGATGAAGATGTGCATCATCTCCGTCGCGCCGATGCCGTCGACGATCCTCAGCCCGGTCGCGTCCCGCCAGGCATGCCAGGTCGCGGCGGGAAGATGCTCCCCGGCCGAGACGCAGGTGGCGAGGGAGGCGAGGGGGGCGTTCCCCTCCAGGGCGCCGAGCATCGCCTTGTAGGCCGTCGGCGCGGTGGCGAGGTGGGTCACGCGGTGCCGCGCCACCGTTTCGAGCAGCGCCTTCGGGCCCGGCTGCTCCACCGTCACCGCGGTGCCCGCGAAGCGCCACGGGAAGACGAGCTGCATGCCGAGGCCGAAGGTGAAGGCGATCGGCGCCGAGCAGGCCCAGCGTCCGCCCGGCTCCGGCTTCAGCACGTGGCGGGCGAAGCTGTCCGCCGAGGCGAGCACGTCGCGGTGATAGTGGATGCAGCCCTTCGGCCGGCCGGTCGTGCCGGAGGTGAAGGCGATCATCGCCGGGTCGTCGCGGTGGGTGTCCACGGCCGGCCAGCCGGCCGGGACCTGCGCCAGCCGTCCCTCCAGCGCGCCGCCGCCGGCGTCTCCGCGGTAGGTGAGGAGCGAGCGGACCAGCCCCGTCTCGTCCGCGGCCGCCAGGAAGTCGGAAAGGCAGGCCTCGTCGACGATGGCATGACGGATCTCGGCGCGCTCGATCAACGGCGCGATCTCGCGCGGGCGAAGCACCGGCACGGTGGTGACGAGCACGCCGCCGGCCTTGAGCACGCCGAGCCATGCCGCGAACAGCATCGCGCCGTTCGGCCCGCGCAGCAGCACGCGATTGCCGGGGACCAGACCCTCCTCCTCGGCCAGCAGGCGGGCGATCCGGTCGGAGAGGGCGCGCATCTCGCCGTAGGTCCAGGTTCCGGCGTCGTTGACCACCGCCGCAAGGTGGGCGGGCGCGCGGTCGATCAGCTCGACCGCGGCGTTGAGCCGCTCGGGATAGCGAAGCTCGGGTAGGTCGAACAGGAAGTCGGGCTGCAGCTGCGGCGGCGGCAGCCGCTCGCACACGAAGCCGTCGACATGCGCCGATCTCATCAGTCCGGCACCACCGCGATGGTCTCGATCTCCACCTTCGCCGCGGGCTCGACGAGCCGCGCCACCCCGACCACCGCCATCGCCGGATAGACCGCGCCCATCACCCGCCGCCACACCGCGCCCACCTCCCGCAGGTGGGTGGAATAATGGTCGCAATCGGTGACGTACCAGGTCATCCGCACGATATGCTCCGGCCCCGCCCCGTCCTCGGCGAGGATGGCGAGCGTGTTTAGGAGCACCTGCTCGAGCTGGCCGGTCAGCGTGTCGGACACGAGCCGCTCCTCCGCGTCCCAACCGATCACGCCGGCCGTGTAGATCGTCCGGCCGCGCGCCGAGACGCCGTTCGAATAGCCTCTGGGCCGCGGCCAGCCGGGGGGCTGGAGCCTCTTCACGGGCGATGTCCGGCGAGATGATGGCGGGCGATCACGACTTTCTGCACCTCCGAGGCCCCTTCGTAGATCCTGAGCGCGCGTATCTCGCGGTAGAGCCGCTCGACGACGACGCCCCGCGTCACGCCGAGGCCGCCGAACATCTGCACCGCCTTGTCGATCACGCTCTGCGCCCGGTCGGTGGCGTGGAGCTTCGCGATGGCGGCCTCGCGGCTGTTGCGCCGGCCCATTGCGTCGCGCAACCAGGCCGCCCGGTAGACGAGCAAGGCCGACGCCTCGACGTCGACCACCATCTCGGCGAGCCGCGACTGGGTGACCGCATTGTCCGCGAGCGTGCCGGCGCCGAGGCGGCGAGACAGCGCCCGCTCGGTGGCCTCGGCGAGTGCCCGCCTGGCGAGGCCGAGCGCCGCCGCGCCGACCGTGGTCCGGAACAAGTCGAGCGTCGCCATCGCCTGCTGGAAGCCGCGCCCCGCCTCGCCGACCAGGGCCGTGGCGGGGAGGCGCAAGGCCTCGATCCTGAGCTTTGCCAAGGGGTGGGGCGCGATCACCTCGATGCGCTCGGAATCGTCGAGGCCGGCGGTTTGGCGATCGACGAGGAAGGTGGAGAGGCCCTTCGCGCCGGGTGCCTCCCCGGTGCGGGCGAACAGCACGTAGAAATCGGCGATGCCGCCATTGGAGATGAAGGTCTTCTCTCCGTCCAACACCCAGGCCCCGTCCGCCGCCTGTGCCGTGGTAGCGATCGCGGCGACGTCCGACCCCGATTCCGGCTCGGTCAGCGCAAAGGCCGCGATCTTCTCCCCGGCAGCGACCGCGGGAAGATAGGCCGCCTTTTGCGCCTCGCTGCCGAACAGGGCGATGGCACCCGAGCCCAAACCCTGCATGGCGAAGGCGAAATCGGCGAGGCCGGAGTGCCGCGCCAGCGTCTCGCGGATGAGCGCCAGCGCGCGCACGTCGATCCGCCCCGCCTCGTCCGGCACGCAATGCCGCAGCCATCCGCCCTCGCCAAGGCTTCGGACCAGCGCGCGGCAGGCGGAGTCCACGTCCTCCGGCTCGTCGTCGCCGAGGTGGGAGGCGCACCAGGCCTCCAGCTCCCGCGCCAGGATCCGGTGCCGTTCCTCGAAGAACGGCCAGTCGAGGAAGTCCTTCATAGGCGGCTAATCACCTTTGAACTCGGGCGCCTTTTTCGCCGCGAAGGCTTCATAGGCGCGGCGGAAGTCGTTGGTGGCCATGCAGATGGCCTGTGCCTGCGCCTCCATCTCGATCGCGGTCTCGAGGCCGACGTTCCATTCCTGGTTGAGCTGGGTCTTGGTGATGCCGTGCGCGAAGCCCGGGCCGGCGGCCAGCGCCGCGGCGAGGATATGGGCCTCGTCGAGCAGGCGGTCCGGCCCGACGAGGCGGTTGTAGAAGCCCCAGCGCTCGCCTTCCTCGGCGCTCATGAAGCGCCCGGTGTAGAGCAGCTCCGCCGCCCGCCCCTGGCCGACGATGCGGGGGAGGATGGCGCACGCGCCCATGTCGCAGCCCGCGAGGCCGACGCGGGTGAAGAGGAAGGCGGTTCTCGCCGCCGGGGTCGCGAGGCGCAGGTCGGAGGCCATGGCGAGGATCGCGCCGGCGCCGGCGCAGACGCCGTCTACGGCGGCGACGATCGGCTGGGGGCAGGCGCGCATCGCCTTGACGAGGTCGCCCGTCATGCGGGTGAAGTCGAGCAGCGCCGGCATCTCCATGCGGGTGAGCGGCGCGATGATCTCGTGCACATCCCCGCCCGAGCTGAAATTGCCGCCGGCGCCCGCGATCACGACCGCCTTCACCTCGCGCGCATAGACGAGCGCGCGAAACATGTCGCGCAGCTCCGCATAGCTCTCGAAGGTGAGGGGGTTCTTCCGCTCGGGGCGGTTCTGGGTCACGGTCGCGACGCCCGCCGCATAGTCCCATAGGAAATGCTCGGGTCGGAAGCTTTCGGGTTTCATGCGATCTCCACGGCTTCGCCGTTCCGGTCGGACAGGATGAGCTCCAGCACCCTGGCCGCCACCTCGGCAGGCGCGACCAGGCGGCCGGAGGGGTTGAGCCGGGCCAGATCGGCGCGTGCCTCCTCGGCGCTGCGGCCCGTCTTCGCGACGATGTTGGCGACCGACCGGTCGGTCATCTCGCTCTCCACGAAGCCGGGGCAGACGGCGTTCACCCGCAGGCGCGTGGCGCCGAACTCGGCGGCGAGGGCGCGGGTGAGGCCGACCGCGCCGTGCTTGGCGGCGATGTAGGGCGCGGCATAGGCGAAGCCGTGAAGCCCCGCCATCGAGGCGATGGTGACGATCCGGCCGGCCTCGGCCGAGAGCAGGTCGGGGAGGGCCGCCTGGCAGCAGTGGAACATGCCGTCGAGATTCACCGCCAGCATCTCGCGCCACAAGGTTTCGGAAACCCTGGCGAACGGCGCGCCGGTCGCCGCGCCGGCATTGTTGACGAGCAGCGTGATGGGGCCGTGCGCCTCGCGCGCGGCGGTGAAGGCGGCGTCGACGGAGGCGCGGTCGGTGACGTCGCAGGGAAAGACGCAGACTTCGTTCGTGTCGAGCGAAGTCGGGACGCCCTGCCGAGCGACGTCGAGGCGTTGAAGGTCGCGGCCCCCCTCGATGGGGTCGCTCGGCTTCGCCCGGGACGAACGGATCTCTCGTGCAGCGGATTCGAGGGGTGCCGGGCGCCTCCCGACCAGGGTCAGCCTCGCCCCCTCGGCCGCGAGCGCGCGGGCGACGGCCGCGCCGATCCCCGTGCCGCCGCCGGTGACGAGGGCGTGATGTCCTGCCAGCCTCACGCCTTCAGCTCCGCCTCGCGCGCGAGGTTGCGCGCGAGCTGGGCCATGCCGCCGAGATATTGCGGCGGCACCCTGACCTTGCGGTAGTCCTGCTGGGCGGCGGCGCGCAGCGTCCACATCGGGTCGACGAGGTGCGGCCGCGCCAGCGCCACGAGGTCGGCCCGCCCCGCCGCCAGGATCGAGTTGACGTGATCCGGCTCGTAGATGTTCCCCACCGCCATGGTGGCGACGCGCCCCTCGTTGCGGACCTGGTCGGCGAACGGAGTCTGGAACATGCGGCCGTAGACCGGCGCGCAATCCGCCCATGTCTGGCCCGCGGAAACGTCGATCAGGTCGGCGCCCGCTTCCGCGAAGGCCCGGCCGATCGCCACCGCCTCGCCGGGGGTCACGCCGAGCTCGCCCATCCAGTCGTTGGCAGAAATGCGCACCGACATCGGCTTGTCGGCGGGCCAGGCGGCGCGCATCGCGCGGAACACCTCCAGGGGGAAGCGCAGCCGGTTCTCCAGCGGTCCTCCATAATCGTCGGTCCGCCGGTTGGTGAGCGGGGTGATGAAGCTTGAAAGGAGATAGCCGTGGGCGGCGTGGAGCTCGATCATGTCGAACCCCGCCTCCTCCGCCATCCGGGCGGCGGCGGCGAACTGCCGGACGACCTCGTCCATGTCGGCCCGGCTCATCGGCCGCGGCACCTGGTTCGCCGGCGACCATGGCACGTCCGAGGCCGCCATGACCGGCCAGTTGCCCGCGTCGAGCGGGACGTCATACCCCTCCCAGCCGACCTTCGTGCTCCCCTTGGGTCCGGAATGGCCGAGCTGGAGGCAGAATTTCGCGCCCGTATCGGCGTGGACGAAGTCGACGATCCGCTTCCACGCCGCCACCTGCTCGGGCGCGTACATCCCCGCGCAGCCGGGCGTGATCCGCCCTTCCGGCGAGACGCAGGTCATCTCGGTGTAGAGGAGGCCGGCGCCGCCCTGCGCGCGCGTGCCGTAATGGACGAGGTGGAACTCGTTGGGGACGCCGTCCCGGGCGGAATACATCGCCATCGGAGAGACGACGATCCGGTTGTCCAGCTTCATCTCGCGCAGGGAATAGGGGGCGAACATCGGCGGCGCCGGGTCGTTGACCGGGACGCCCGCCGCCCGCGACTGAAACCAGCGCTCGACGCCCTCCAGCCAGGGACGGTCCCGCACGCGCAGATTCTCGTGGCTGACGCGCTGCGACCGGGTGAGCAGGGAATAAGCGAACTGGATGGGCTCGAAATGGAGGTAACGCTCCACGGTCTCGAACCATTCGGTCGAGTTGCGGGCCGAGTTCTGGAGCTTGAGCACCTCCACCTGGCGCTCCTCCCGATATTCCTCGAGCGCGCGGTCGCGCGACAGCCCGGGGCGGTTGAGCACCTCTGCGAGCTTGATCGCGTCCTCGAGCGCGAGCTTCGTCCCCGACCCGATCGAGAAATGGGCGGTGTGGGCCGCGTCGCCGAGCAGGATCAGGTTCCGGTACGACCAGCGCTCGCACAGGATGCGGCGGAAGTTCAGCCAGGCTTCCGGGCCCCGCAGATGCGCGGCGTTCGACATCAGCGCATGGCCGTCCAGATATTTGGCGAAGATCCGCTCGCACAGGGCGATGGCGTCCGCCTGGTCCATCGCGTCGAGGCCCAGCCGCTCCCAGGTCTCCGGCGCCATCTCGACGATGAAGGTCGAGAGCCCCGGGTCGAACCGGTAGGCGTGCGCCCACACCCAGCCCGCCTCCGTTTCCTCGAAGGCGAAGGTGAAGGCCTCGAAGGCCTTGCCCGTGCCGAACCAGAAGAACTTGTTCCTCCTCACCTGCGCGTCGACGCCGAAATGGTCGGCATGGGCCGTCCGGATTCGGCTGTTGGCGCCGTCGGCGGCGATGACGAGGTCGTAGCCCGACCAGTCCTCCAGTCGCGGGCTCGCCTCATGCTCGAAGTGAAGCGCGACGCCGAGCGCCTGCGCGCGGGCCTGCAGGATGGCGAGCAGGCGCTTTCGGCCGATGCCGATGAAGCCGTGGCCGGACGAGCGGATGGTCTCGCCTCCGATATGAACCTCGATGTCGTCCCAATGCGCGAACTCGTCGCGGACGACGGCGCCGGAGACCGGATCGTTGGCCATCAAATTCTCGACCGTCTGGTCGGAGAAGACCACGCCCCAGCCGAACGTGTCGTCGGCGCGGTTGCGCTCGAAAAGGTCGATCTCGTGCGCCGGATCGCGCAGCTTCATGGAAATCGCGAAATAAAGCCCGGCGGGTCCGCCGCCCAGGCATGCGATCCGCATCGCTCTCTCCCGTTTCGCCACGGCCTAAGGCGCGGCGGCGGGGAGAGCAAGGCCGGCGCTTCGGCGGCCGCGGACGCCCTGCGCGTAGCCCGGCCCGCGGGAGGCGAGGGGCTTTTCCCCTATTTCGGATGGATTAGCCCTAGACGCAGGGGGATATTGCCGCTCCTATTGGGGGGTTGGGGCCGACGGGAACCCATTCGAGCGTCTGGGGGAAAAGCCGTGTCCTACCTCAATCCGATCAGGGTCCGGTTCGCCGGCGATCTCCGCGCCGACGTCCGGGCGATCAAGAACCGGGACCGTTTCGACCGGAACGACTTCACCCTTCGCTTCGCGTGGGCAGGCTTCTGAAAGCCGCGGCGTTGCCGGCCGGCTGGAGGTGGTGCGCGGCGGCGGCGCTGCTGCTCGCGCTGATCCTCGTCCCGTTCCTCCTGTGGGAGCGGGCCTTCACCGCGCTCGGGCAGGGCCTGGTCGGCGGTGCCGGCGCGGCGAGCCGGCCGGCGGTGGCCGCGGCCATCGTGGCGCTGCTCGCCGCCGACGTCGTGCTGCCGGTGCCATCGAGCCTGGTCAGCGCCGGGGCGGCGGCGATGTTCGGCTGGGCCGGCGGCGCTCTGATCTGGCTCGGCATGACGCTTGGCGCGGTCGCCGGCTACGCGCTCGGTCGCGGGGCCGGACGGCCGCTCGGCGCCCGGCTGCTCGGACGCCGGGAGCTGGAGCGGGCGGAGCGGATAGCCGGCGGCGGGAGCGCGGGGGCGACCCTGGTGCTGTGCCGCGCGGTTCCCGTCCTGGCCGAGGCCTCGACCGTCGCGGCCGGGCTCGGCGGCATGGCGGTCGGCCGCTTCCTCGCCGTCACCGGCGCCGCCAATGCGGGCATCGCCCTCGTCTATGCCGGCGCCGGATCCCTTGCCTCCGATTATGCGGGCGGGTTCCTCCTGCCCTTCGGCGCCGCGATGGTGCTTCCGGCGCTCGGCTGGGCGGCGATCCGGACCAGCCGTCGGAGGCCCGCGCGATGATCCCTCTCCTGTTGCTCGCCGCGGCGGAGGCCGCGCCTGCCGCGGACCCGCCGCGCGACTCGATCGTCGTCACCGGGCGCCGCGTCGGGGGGGAAACGGGCCCCGAGCCCTACGCCGTCTCCACCGTCCGCGCGGAGGAGGCCGCGGCGCTGCCCGGCCTCGCCGAGGCGCTCGCCCGGCTTCCCGACGTCGAGGTGCAGCAGCCCGGCGGCCGCGGCGGCTTCACCTCGATCTTCCTGCGCGGCGCCGATCCGAACTTCACCACCGTCATGTTCGAATCGATCCCCGTCAACGATCCGACCAACAGCCGCGGCGGCGCCGCCGACATCTCCGCGCTGACGCCGCTCGGGCTCGAACGGATCGAGGTGGTGCGCGGCGCCCTGACCAGCGATTCGGGTTCTGGCGGCCTCGCGGGCGCGATCAACCTGATCCTGCCGGGCGGGGCGCCGCGGCCCTCCACCTCGCTCGCCGTCGCGGCCGGCAGCGAAGACGATGTCAGCCTGCTCGGCCAGCTGCGCGCCCCGCTCGGCGGCGGGATCGGCGGCTCGCTGGGCCTGCTGCTCGAGGACGGCGGAGAGCCGGTGGCCGGCTCTTCCTTCCGCTCCGCCTCGCTGTTCGGCAAGGTGGCGCGGCTCGGCGGCGGCGGCCGCGGCGGCCGCTTCGTCTTCCGCCTCGGCGCCAGCGAGGCCGAGGCCTTTCCCGACAATAGCGGCGGCCCGCGATATGCCGCGATCCGCGCCACCGATCGCCGCCGCACCCGCGAGGCGCTCGCCGGGGGCGCCCTGCCGGTGGCGAGCGGGCGCGGCTGGGCGCTGGAGGCGACGGGCTCCTTCCTGTGGCGGGACACGCATTTCACCACGCCGGGCGTCGCGCCCGGCGGGTTCGACCCGTTCGGCCTGCCGAAGGGCCTGGACGACAGCCGCTATCGCCGCGCCGACTTCCAGCTCGGCGCCCGCGGCGGCTCGACCGGCGCGATCCAGTGGGTGGCGGGAGTGGCCGGCCGGCGGGAAGACGGGCGCAGCCGCGGACGGCTTGTCTTTTTCGGCTTCCCGCTTCCCACCTCGTACCGCCTGACCCGGTGGACCGAATCGGCCTTTGCCGAGGTCAATCGCGAGACGGCGCAATGGCAGGTCAACGCGGCCGCGCGGGTGGACCGGGTCGACGGCCTTGGAAGCCACCTCACCGGCCGCATCGGCCTCGCCTACCGGCCGGGCGGCGGAGCTGTGGCCCTGCGCCTCGCCGCCGGCACCGGCTTCAAGGCGCCGAGCTTCTACGCGCTGGGCAATCCCCTCGTCGGCAATCCTGCCCTGCGTCCGGAGCGCAGCCGCACCGCCGAGGCGGGGCTGCGCTGGACCTTCATGCCGGGCGGCTCGCTCGATCTCACCGCCTTCGCGGCCGACTATCTCGATCTGGTCGATTTCGTCCCGGGGCCGCCGCCGCGGCTGGAGAACGTCGCGCGGGTCCGCGCCCGCGGCGGCACGGCGGAGCTCAAGGCCCTGCTAGGAGGCGGCTTCACGCTCCTCGCCGGCGCCACTCTGGCCCGGGTCCGCAACGCCGGGAGCGGGGCTCGACTGATCGCCCGTCCCGACTGGCGGGGGAATGCGGGCCTGGCCTGGGCTCCGTCCACGTCGTTCGCCTTGAGCGGCCGCTTTCGCTACGTCGGCCGCCGCGCCGATTACGCCATTCCCACGGGGCCGCTCACCCTCTCAGCCTATTCCCGCCTCGCCCTCGACGCGACGTGGCGCCTGCGGCCCGGCTTCACGCTCTCGGGGGAAGCCGACATCGGCGTCGACGGCCGCCGCGAGGAGGCGATCGGCTTCGTCGCACCGGGCGCCGCCTTCCGCCTGCTCCTTCGCCGCGATTTCTGACGCGCAAAAGAAAAGCGCCCCGGCCGGAGCCGGAGCGCTTTCCCTTCGCTGAGGCCGGAGCCGCGGCGCTTAGAAGATGAAGTCGGTGCTGTGGATCGTCGGGGTGTTCACGAACACCATGGCGAAGTCCTGCGCACCGCCGTCGACATTGCCGGACACCACCGTCACCGGGCCGTCGAACGGGCTCTTCCCGTCGACGCCGTCCAGCTCCATGCCCAGCGCCTTCTCGGCGGCGTCCATGTTGCCGTAATGGTTGATCGAGAGGTCGCCGGCACCCTTGCCCGCGGCCTGCCCGACCCAGTTGAACGACTGGAAGCCGGCCTGAAGGCTGTTGGCGTCGATGCCGTGCAGGTCGATCTTGTCCTCGCCCGCCTTGAAGTCGAGCACCATGTCCACGGAGATGGCGCCGGCCTTGCTGCCGATCTTGCCGCCGCCGATCTCGGCCACGAACACGTCATTGCCGCTGCCGCCGGTCAGATAGTCGAGGCCGTCGCCGCCGATCAGGCGGTCGGCGCCCGCGCCGCCGTACAGGTGGTTCGAGAGGGCGTCGCCGGTGAGGACGTTGTCGAGCGCATTGCCCCAGGCGTCGGCGGCCGAGCCGCTGAGCACCAGGTTCTCGACATTGTCCGGCAGCGTGTAGTTGATCGCGCTGATCACCGTGTCGGTGCCCTCCCCGCCGAGCTCGACGACGAGGTCGCCGCCATTGTCGACATGGTAGGTGTCGTTGCCGGAGCCGCCGACCATCTTGTCGGCGCCGGCGCCGCCGTCGAGGTCGTCGTTGCCGCCGAGCCCGTAGAGCGTGTCGTTGCCCGCGCCGCCCGTCAGGGTGTTGGCGAGCTCGTTGCCGGTGATGACGTTGTCGAGGCCGTTGCCGCCGCCGGCGACGGCGCCGCCGGTGAGGATCAAATTCTCGACATTGTCGCCCAGGGTGTAGCTGATCGAGCTGCTCACCTGGTCGATGCCCTGGCCCGCCTGCTCGACGACCACGTCTCCGGCATCGTCGACGACATAGGCGTCGTTGCCGGTGCCGCCGGTCATCTGGTCGGCGCCGAGGCCGCCGTCCAGGACGTCGTCGCCGCCATTGCCGATCAGAGTGTCGTTGCCCGCGCCGCCCGTGAGGACGTTGGCGAGCTCGTTGCCGGTGATCGCGTTGTCGAGCTCGTTGCCGGTGCCGTTGGCGGCGGCGCCCGCGAGGATGAGGTTCTCGACATTGGCCGCGAGCGCATAGCTGATCGAAGCGGTGACGCGGTCCACGCCCTCGCCGGCATTCTCGGTGACGAGGTCGCCGGCATCGTCGACCACATAGGAATCGTCGCCGGTGCCGCCCGTCATCTGGTCGGCGCCGGCGCCGCCGTCGAGCAGGTCGTTGCCGGTGCCGCCGTTCAGCTTGTCGGCCCCGACGCCGCCGAAGAGCGTGTCGTTGCCGGCATTGCCGGTGAGCACGTCGTCGCCGGCATTGCCGGTCAGCACGTTGTCGACGTCGTTGCCGAGGATGGTGTCGGCGCCGCTGCCGCCGATCGCATTCTCGATGGTGACGCCATAGGCGATGCCGAAATTGTCGGTCAGCCGGCCGACCACCGCATTCGCCTTAAGCGCCGCCATGTTGGCGTCGTAGGTCGAGCGGGGGATGGGCGCGAAGCCGTTGGCGGCGCGGTTGGCGTTGACCTGCTCGAAGCTCGGCGCGGTGTCGTAGGTGACGCCGCCGATGCTGGAGAGCGAACCTTCGTGAAGGTCGATCAGCTGGGTGGTCGCGAAGCCCGACGTGTCGATCGTGTCGATGCCGCCGGCATCCCAGATCGCGCCGAGCGGCGCCGGGGTCTTGACGAAGTCGAACGTGTCGCGGCCCGCATTGCTGTTGAAGCCGTAGACCGTGTCGCCGGTCCGAGTCGTCATGTCGGCGCCGTAGATGCGCTGGGCCGCGAGGATGTCGTGGATCAGCGGCACGCCCGCATAGGCGGTCGTCGAGAGGTTGAAGTCGAACGCCCGGGCGCCGATCGCGCTGGCGTCGAAATAGGACATGATCGTGTAGACGCGGTTGTCCTGATAATATTCGGCGTTGACCGGATAGGTGATGGAGACGCCCGGCGCCGCGTTATAGGCGCCCGGGTGCGAGAGGCCGAGAGCGTGGCCGATCTCGTGGGCCAGCGTCTGCATGCCGTAGCGGCCCTCGTCGAGCTGCAGGTTGCTCGGCTGGCTCAGCGACACCCAGACGTCGCCGCCGATGTCGAGGACCTGGGCGTTGACGATCGCGTTGGAGCTGATCGTCCTGGTCGGCACATAGGCATAGGCCTGGGTGGTCGGCGCGCTGGCGAGGTTGCCGAACGCGATGTCCGCGGAGTTGATGTCGCTCTCCTGAAGCGACACGGCGATCACGTCGTCCCACGACTGGAGCGCCTCGCGGGCGGCGTCGCGCTGGGCCGGCGAGAAAGCGGCGAAGTTAAAGAATTCGGGGAGGCCGAAGAGGCCGCCGTTGAAGGCATAGACGTAGCCATTGTCCCACAGCGTGTCCTGGCTCTCGTGGAAGCCGAACTTGATCACGCTGAGGTCGGCGTCGCTCTGCGGGCCGTTGTTCGGACCGGTGGAGAAGCCTCCGCCGGTGCGGTTGAGATAGAGCGCGATCTGGGCCGGGCTCCAGATCGGCTTGCCGTTGGCGGCCGTGCCGGTCTGGCCGTCGACCGAGGCGTCGAGGGCGACGAAGTCGCTCGGCGGCGAGTAGGTGTAGCCGTCGTCGTCCTGATCGATGCCGCTGATGTTCTCTTCAGACATTTAATTCCCCTCCGGGCTTTGGTTGTTGTTGACGGATTGCGGGCCGGCCGGGCGCGAGAGCCACGGCAGGGTGCTGGAAAGGGCGCCGCCGAGCGCCGCATCGAGCGCCGCGTCGTCGTCGAGCGGAACGGCCCGCGGCGCGGCGGCGAACAGGAACGCGTCGGCGCCGGCCGACGCGCGGTAGGGGCGCAGGCTGAACGCGAGGAGCGGCCCGCGGGCGGAGCGCTCGACGTTGAAATGGGCGAGCAGCGCCAGGCTCTCCGGCGCGAGCAGGGCGGGATCGCCCGGCGCGAGGATTTCCACCGGCACCGGCGCGCCCTTGGCCGCCAGCGCCTTCACCCGGCCGCACAGCCGCGCCTGCAAGCTGCCGTGATCGACGCCGCCGCCGGTCTGGACGAGGCAGGTGACGGTCACGCGGGCGAGGCCCTGATAAGCGGGAACCGGCGTCGCGGCCGACCCGGCGGTCGTCGCCGAGCCGAGCAGGACGAGCGCGCCGAGCGCGCGCTGAAACTGCGCCAGATGATGCATGATTGCCCCACGCCCCACGCAAAAGCACAAGCCCGGATGCGGGGGTGCGATTGACTAAGTGGTTCCTTTAGTTACGCTTTTTGCCGGGGTCAATCCAACATTAACTAATTTTAATCGTGCTGGCGGGGCGCTTCGGCGCAGCCGGCCGCGACGTTGGAAATGGTGCCGAGTGTCCGACTCGAACGGACGACCTACCGCTTACAAGGCGGTTGCTCTACCAGCTGAGCTAACCCGGCCCGGCCCGGACCATGGGTGATTGGAGCCCCGCCGTCCAGCCCCGCGCGGCCGGTTGACGCCGCCGGCCGCTTCGAGCGACACTGGTCGGGCGGCGCGCGCGGCGGGGGCAAGGCATGGCGTTTCGAACCGGGCGATGGCGGGCGGCGGCGGCGGTGCTGGCGCTCGCCGGCCTTGCGGCGCCGGCGGTCGGACAGGCGGCCGACGCGCCGCCGCCCCATCGCTCGAAATGGCCCAACCTCGCCACCGGCGCCGACACCGCCGAGGCGACGGCGAGCCTCGATCTCGGCCCGAGCCTGGAGCGCGGCCGGTCGGCGCGGGACCAGCTCGCCGACCACCGCCGCCTCGCCGCCGCGCTGGCGGGGCTCGCGCCTCAGCGGCCGGGCGTGGTCGACGCCTACGTGATCTCCATCGCGCTCGACAGCGACGCCGTCTTCGCCCGTGAAGCGCGCGAGGCGGGGAGGGTCCTCTCCCGCCGCTACGACGCCGCCGGCCGCACCCTGGTGCTCGCCGGAAGCGACGGCCGCGGTTCGAGCGCGCTCCCCCAGGCAAGCCTCAGGGCCCTCAGTGCGGCGCTCGCGCGGGTGGCGGAGCTTATGGACCTCGATGAGGACGTGCTGGTCGTTTATACGACCGGCCACGGAATCCCCGCCGGCCTCACCTGGCACGACGGCGACCAGGGCTATGGGCTGCTTACCCCTACGCGGCTCGCCGGGCTGCTGTCGGAGCTGGGCATCTCCAACCGCCTCCTCATCCTCTCGGCCTGCTTCTCCGGCGCGTTCGTTCCGGTGCTGTGGAGCGACACCACCGCCATCCTCACCGCCGCCTCCGCCAGCCGCACCTCCTTCGGCTGCGCCGCCGACAACGACTGGACCTTCTTCGGCGACGCCATGGTCAACCACGCGCTGCGCAAGCCGCAGCCGCTCGCCGACGCCTCGGTCGAGGCGTTGCGGCTGGTCGAAAGCTGGGAGGCCGCCAAGCGCTACGATCCGTCCTACCCGCAGGTCAGCATCGGCGCTCGGGTCGACACTTGGCTGAAGCCGCTCGAGGCGCGGATGCCGAGGACGGCGGAGGCGCCGGTCGGCCGCCCGGCGACGCGGCCTTGATGGTGCGACCTTGCAAGTCGCTCCTCAGGATGAGCGGACAGGCTGGAGCTCCGGGCCCGCCTTACAAAATCCCGAACGTCCAGCCTTCGGCTCGGGCGAGCTGGGGAGTGAGGCCTTCGGGCGCGAAGGCATTCGGCTCGAGGGCCGCGAGCGACCGCATGCCGGCGGCGGTGACGAGCGCGTCGGTCTGGTGGTCGCTGGGCTCGAACGGCAGCCTCGCCGGCCGGCTCCCCAGCCCGGCAAGCGCCAGGTCCAGCTCAGCGCTCGAGCGCACCTTGCTTCCGCGCAGGCCCGCCCGGCGAAGGTAGATCCGCGTGTAGATCTCGACGACCGCGCTGCCGCGGTCGGGAAGGGGGTCCATCGGCCAGACCGCGACGCGCCCCGCCAGATGATGGAGCAGCCGCATGCCCGCGAAGCTCGCCTTGGCCACCTGGGCGGCGCCGATCGCATCGTAGGCGCTGGCGGTCTTGCGCCCGCCCTGTGCGTTCAGCCGGGCGTCGCATTGCCGGAAATGCATGAAGCGCGACTTCTCGCCGTCGGCGATCCCGAAATAGAAATGGCGGCGGTGGACCCGCTCGAGGAAGCTCGCGGCGCCGAGATCTTCGTCGTCGCTTCGGGAATCGACATAGGCCCAGAATTGGCGCGCCGTCGAAGGCACGCCCGGCTCGCCTGGCAGATATTCGCCGCGTTCGGCGATCGGCGGAGCGAAGCTGAAGTCGAAGCCGTAGAGGGTCGGGGCCTCCACCGCCGTCTCGAGCAGCCAGTCGAGCACCTCGGTCCGCGACCAGACATGGTCGGGCCGGACGAGGAGGGGCGGCGTGTCGCCGGCGTCGGCGACGGCAATGGAGATGCCCTTGTGGCGCTTGCCCTTGGCCCCCGACCAGTCGATCGCGGCGAAGCGGGTGAAGCCCGTCATCCGTCAGTCCTCCCCATGAGCTGGCCGCACGGGGAGGACGAGGATCTTCACACCAGCGGCGGCTGGCTGTCGTTCGGCGGCGGCGGCGGCGGCGGCGGCGCCCGGGGCGCCCGCGGCCGCGCCGGCGGCGCGGGGACGGCATTGGAGTCCGTCCACCGCTCGAGCAGCTTGTGCGCCGTCGGCCGTCCGCCGAGGCCGAAGGCGAGGGCGCAGGCGATCGCCGCGGAACCGATGATCGAGGCGAAGGCGATGATCACGATCTCGTTGGCGAGGCCCATGAACCTCAGGCCCATCGCCACCGCCAGCGCGATGATCGACCAGCGCAGGATGGTCGGAAGCCAGCCTTCGGTGCCGGCGCCGCTGACGAGGTTGGCGACGATCCGCGCGATGGCGACTCCGCCCAGGATGATCGCCGCGCCGAACAGGACGTGGCTGCCGAGCTCCAGGATCTGCGCCAGCATCGCCGCGATGATCGGCGACTGGAGCAGCTCGGCGGCCTTGATCGCGAAGAAGATCAGGATCGCGACCATCGCCAGCGTGCCCACCGTGCGCGACGGCGTCGCCGTCTCGGACGAGATTCCGAGCGCGCTGACGGAGCGGTCGAAGCCCATCGACGGCAGCAGCTGCTCCAGGCCCTGCTTGGCGAGCTTGCCCAGCAGATAGCCGATGGCGAGCAGGATAAGGGCGCCGATGACGAGCGGGATCGAATCGAGGATGGTGCGGAGCATCTGCGTCGCCGGGCCGGAAATGGCCTGGATGCGCAGCGCGTCCAGCGCCGAGATCGTCACGGGGATCATGATCAGGAAGAAGACGACCATGCCGATCGAGCGGCTGATCGAGCTGCGGGGGCCGATCGACGGGGCGGCGCCGGCCGGGCTTGCCGGCACGGTGCCGCTGGTCTCGGAAAGGCCGGTCCTGCGCAGCCAGCCGTCCGCGTTAGCGGCGAGCAGCGCGCCCTCCACCAGCCGCCGCACGATCCGCGCGACGATCAGCCCGACGAAGAAGATGAGGCCGGCGCCGACCAGGTTCGGGATGAAGGCGAAGGTGCGGGTGGTGAGCTGGCGCACCGGATCGAGCACTCCGGCGAGCCGCAGCGGCTGGAGCGCGATCATGATTCCGACGAGCAGGATGAGCCAGAAGGCGATGTCGCCGATCAGGCTGCCGAGCGTCTTTCCGGGATCGGCTTCGTAATGCTTCCTCAGCGCCGGGACGCGGTCGACGACCTTGGCGATCGCCCACTTGGCGGCGCGGGCGAGGATCCACGCGACGACGAGGATGGCGATGGCGCCGAGGATGCGCGGGCCCCAGTCCATCAGCTCCGCCTTGAAATAGGCGCCGTCGCCGTCGGTCTGATACATGGCTGCTCCCCTTTGCTGAACGCGGCGGCTCGTCCCGCCGCGCTTTCAATGGATCAAGAGTCCCGGTGTTCCTTCCTCAGGGACTCCCAATATTCCAGCCGCTCCCGGAGCCTCTTCTCGAAGCCGCGCTCGGTCGGCTCGTAGAAGCTCTGGGGCTGCATCTCCTCGGGCCAATAATCGTCGCCCGAAAAGCCTTCCGCCTCATCGTGGTCGTACCGGTAGCCCTTGCCGTAGCCGATCGTCTTCATCAGCCTGGTCGGGGCATTGAGGATGTTCTTGGGCGGCATCAGGGAGCCGGTCTCCCTGGCCGAGCGCCACGCCGCCTTCTGCGCCTTGTAGACCGCGTTCGATTTGGGCGCGGTGGCAAGGTAGAGGCAGGCCTGGGCGATGGCGAGCTCGCCTTCGGGAGAGCCGAGGAAATCGTAGGTGTCCTTGGCCGCGATGCACTGCACCAGGGCCTGCGGATCGGCGAGGCCGATATCCTCGACGGCGGCGCGGGTGAGCCGCCGCATCAGGAAGAGCGGCTCCTCCCCTGCGGTGAGCATCCGCGCCAGATAGTAGAGCGCCGCCTGCGGGTCGGAGCCGCGGATCGACTTATGAAGCGCCGAGATGAGGTTGTAATGCCCCTCCCGGTCCTTGTCGTAGACGGCGACCCGGCGGTGGAGGAGCGCCGACAAGGCGGCGGGATCCAGCAACTCCCTCTCCCCTGAAGTGGACGGGGTGATCGAGAACAGGGTCTCCGCCTGGTTGAGGAGGAAGCGGCCGTCGCCGTCGGCGGTGGCGACGAGGGCGTCGCGCGCGTCCGGAGTCAGCGGGAGGGGCCGCTCCATCAGCGCCTCGGCGCGGTCGAGCAGCCGGCACAGGGCGGAATGGTCGAGGCGGTTGAGGATCAGCACCTGGGCGCGCGACAGCAAGGCGGCGTTGAGCTCGAACGACGGGTTCTCCGTCGTCGCGCCGACCAGGACCACCGTGCCGTCCTCGACATAGGGGAGGAAGCCGTCCTGCTGGGCGCGGTTGAAGCGGTGGATCTCGTCCACGAAGAGCAGGGTCTGGCTGCCGGCGCGGGCGAAGTCGCGCGCCTCCGCGAACACCTTCTTGAGATCGGCGACGCCCGAGAAGACGGCGGAGATGGCGACGAAGCGCATGCCCACCGCGTCGGCGAGGAGGCGGGCGATCGTCGTCTTGCCCGTGCCCGGCGGCCCCCACAATATCATCGAGGCGAGCTTACCCGCCGCGACCATCCGGCCGATCGCGCCGTCGGGTCCGGTGAGATGGTCCTGCCCCACCACCTCGGCCAGGCTGCGCGGCCGCAACCGGTCGGCGAGCGGGGCGCTGTCGGGCGGCTGCGACGGGGCCGACGGAGGGTCGCTGGCGAAGAGATCGGCCATCCGGAGCCTGTAGCGCATGCCGCGGCGATTTTCGCGGGCGAAAAAAGCTTGACCAGCGACTGAACCAAGATATATCTAAGCTATCTTCGAATATAAGGAAGACTGTCATGAGGATGCGGTGCGGGCCGGGTTTCGGCTTCGAGAAGGCGATGGGGCCTGGTATCTTCGCGATGCGCTTCGGCCCGCGCGGCGGGGGCTGGGACGGGGCCGACTGGGGAAGCGACTTCGGCGGGTTCGGCGGGTTCGGCGGCGGCCACGGCCGGCGCGGCCGGCGCGGCCGAATGTTCGAATCGGGCGAGTTGCGCCTCGTCCTCCTGAAGCTCATCCAGGACCAGCCGCGCCACGGCTACGACCTCATCCGAGCCATCGAGGAGCTGACCCATGGCAGCTACGCCCCGAGCCCGGGCGTGGTCTATCCCACCCTCACCATGCTCCTCGACATGGGGCTGATCGAGGAGGCGGCGGTGGAGGGCGCGCGCAAGCCCTTCGCGATCACCGCCCAGGGGCAGGCCCAGCTCGCCGAGCGGGCGGAGGAGGTTGAGGGCCTGTTCGCGCGCCTGGAGGGCGCGGGCGAGGGCAAGCGGCGCGCCGGCGGGCGGCCGATCCAGCGCGCCGTCGGCAACCTGCTCTCGGCGCTGTGGCACCGCGTCACCGCCGACGACATGGGCGAGGACCGCCTGCACGAGATCGCCGCCATCCTCGACGAGGCGGCGCAGAGGATCGAGCGCCTCAAATAAGCGAAAGGGCGCCCCGCGCGAGCGGGACGCCCTCGAGTTCGCGGGTCGTGACCGGCGGCTTAGTGCTTGTTGGCCGCCTCGGCGTTCTCGACCGCATTGTCGACCGCATCGGCCTTGTTCTCGCCCGCGGCGCGGACGGCGTCGGCCTGGTTCTCGACGGCGTCGGCGGCGGCGTCGTTCGACATGTTGTCGGCCATGTCTTCCATGTTGTCGGCAACGTTCTCGGTGTTCGCGATCACGTTGTCGCCCGCGTCCGTGTGGCTGTTGCACGCGGCAAGCGCGAGGAGGCCGGCGCCGGCGGCGGCTTTGATGATGAGCTTCATGTCTTTCCCCTCTGTTATCACAAAAGGACGCCCCAGCACTGGCTGAGGCGTCCGTGGGAGCTCCGCGTGACCGGGTTGGAGCCCATCCGAATCAGACAACCCACCCGGCCATGTTAAGTTCCGGACGCGTCATGATCAAGCGGCGTGATCCGTCAGGACGGTGGGCGCCTAGATCTCTCCAGCCGCCGTTCGGGCTGAGCGCGTCGAAGCCCTCCTCTTCCCTCCGAAGGCAAGAAGAAAAGCTTCCTTCGACTCCGACTGCGGCGTCGCTCGGAACAGGCTTCGACAAGCCCGGGGCGAACGGTGGAGGCGATTCAACCCGATCCCCGGACCGGCTAGGGCACCGGGCTCTGCGGCGGCAGCGGCCCGCCGCGCTCGCGCTGGCGGATGACGCGGCAATAGGCGTCGACCAGCGCCTGGTTCACCTCGTCCCAGCCGTAGCGCGCGCTCGCTTCGCAGCCCGCCCGACCCGCCTCGCGCCGCGCCGCCGGATCCTCGCAATAGAAGCGCAGCGCCTCGGCGAAGGCCTCGATCGCGCCGGGGCGGACCAGCCGCCCGGTCACCCGGTCCGCGACGAGGCTCTCGCTCCCGGTGGCGATGGCCGCCACCACCGGCAGGCCAGCCGCCATCGCTTCGAGGGTGACGTTGCCGAACGTCTCGGTCACCGACGGGTTGAACAGCATGTCCATGGACGCCACGGCGCGGCCGAGGTCCGGCCCGGCCTGGAACCCCGCGAAGACGGCCTGAGGCAGCCGCCGCTCGAACCATTCGCGCGCCGGCCCCTCGCCGACCACGAGGACCTTGTGGCGGACCTGGCGGTGGTCGAGGCAGTCGATCGTGTCGGAGAAGACGTCCAGCCCCTTCTCCATCACCAGCCGGCCGACGAAGCCGACCACCGGCACGTCGTCCTCCAGCCCCAGGCTCCGTCGCCACGCGAGGCTGCGCGCGCCGGGATGGAAGATCGCCCGGTCGATGCCGCGGGTCCAGATGCCGACATTGTAGCTCATCCGTTGCACGCGCAGCAGCTGGGCCATGGAATCGGACGGGGCGAATATGGCGTCGCAGCGGCGGTAGAAGCGGCGGAGCACCGCTTCCATCACCGGCTCCAGGAAGGTGAGGCCGTAATAGCGGAAATAGGTCTCGAAGCGGGTGTGGACCGAGGCGACGACGGGAAGGCCGCTGTTGCGCGCGAGCGTCACCGCTCGGTGGCCGAGCAGATCGGGGCTGGCGACGTGGAAGATGTTGGGTCGGAAGGCGCGCAGGTCGCGGATCACCCTGCCCGGAAGCCCCACCGGGAACTTGTATTCGGAGCGTCCCGGTATGGGGATGCTCGGCACGTGGACGACCTCGCCGTTGGGCGGGAAGGCCGGATGCTCGACGGTCGGCGAGTAGATGCGCACCGCCGCGCCCTTGCGCAGCAGATATTCGACCAGCCGGTTCAGCGCCTGGTTGGCGCCGTCGCGGATGTAATTGTAGTTGCCGCTGAACAGGGCGATCCTGAGGCCGGTCACGTCCATCGGAAAAGGCGATAGCGCCTGCCACGGGGGAGGCCAACCTCCACGCCGCCTGCCGGCGCCGCCCGGCCGGAGGGTTGAGCGGCCCCGGCGTCGGGAGTAGCCTCCCGGCTTCGCCGCAGGGGGTGCAGCGCCATGGCTCGTCTTCTTCTCCCGATCCTCCTCGCCGCGGCGGCCGCGCCGGCCGTCGCCCAGCCTCATGACGGCCATGCCGCCGGACCGCCGCAGACGCTCGCCCAGTGGGCCGACGGGGCGCGGCTGTTCGATGGCCTGGGCGGGTTCCACCGCCCCGTCACCACCCGCTCCGGGGAAGCCCAGCTCTATTTCGACCAGGGAATGCGGTTCGTCTGGGCCTTCAACCATGACGAAGCGACCCGCTCCTTCGCCAAGGCGGCGGCGCTCGATCCGTCCTGCGCCGCCTGCTGGTGGGGCGTCGCCTTGACCCTGGGCCCCAATTACAACATGCCGATGATGGCCGAGGCGCGGGCGAGGGCCGGCTGGGAGGCGCTGCAGAGGGCGAAGGCGGCCGCCGCCGGCGCGAGCCCGGTGGAGCGGGCGCTGATCGACGCGCTCGCCGCGCGGTTCCTCGCCGACAGGCCGCTCGACCCGTCGAACAGCGCGGCGCCGCTCAAGGCCTATGTGGCGGCGATGCGCGCCGTCGCCGATCGCTTCCCCGACGATATGGACGTCCGGACGCTCTACGCCGAAGCGCTGATGAACACGAATCCGTGGAAGCTCTGGAAGCCGGACGGCAGCCCGGGCCCCGGCACGCCGGACATCCTCGCGGCGTTGAGGAAGGTGCTGGCCAGGGATCCCCGGCACCCCGGCGCCAACCATTATTGGATCCACGCGGTGGAAGCGTCGCCCGACCCGGGGCAGGCGCTGGCATCGGCCGAAATGCTGACCGGAATGATGCCGGCCGCGGGGCATCTCGAGCACATGCCCGCCCATATCTTCCAGCGCGTCGGCCGCTACGAGGCGGCGGCCGAGGCCAATCGCAAGGGCGCGGCCGCCGATCTCGCCTATCTCGGCCAGACGGCGCCGCCCGATTATTATCCGATGTACCTCATCCACAACTTCCAGTTCCTCGCCGCCTCGGCGGCGATGGAGGGGCGCCGGGCCGAGACGATCGACGCGCTGCGCCGGGCGAGGGCGGCGGTCCCCGACGCGATGCTGCTCGCCATGCCCGGCCTCGATTGGTCGGTCGGCTATCTCTACGACGGCTATGTCCGTTTCGGCCTGTGGCAGGAGATGCTGGCGGAGCCGGCGCCGGACCCGAACCTCCCCGGGCTCACCGCCGCCTGGCTGCAGGCGCGCGCGACGGCGCTGGCGGCGACCGGTCAGGTCGCCGCGGCGGAGGCGGCGGTCGCGGCATTGGACCGGCTGGTGGCCGCCACGCCGGCCGACGCCACCCAGGGGCAGAATGCGGCGCGGCCGCTCTATGAGATCGGCGCGCTGCGCGCCAAGGCCCGCATCGCCTCGGCGCGCGGCGACAAGGCGCGCGCGGTGGCGCTCCTCACCGAGGCGGTCGCGAGGGAGGACAAGCTCGCTTACAACGAGCCGGAGGACGCGTTCTTCCCGGGCCGGCATCTGCTCGGCGCGGCGTTGCTGGACGCCGGCCGCGCCGCCGAGGCGAAAGCGGTCTATCTCGAGGATCTGAAGCGCCACCCCGGCAATGGCTGGGCCTATGCAGGGCTATGGCGGGCGCGGGGCGGCCGGGCCGGGCCCGACGGCCGCATCGGCAAGGCCTTCGAGAAGTCGGACGTTCATCCGACCGCGTCCGCTTATTGATCTCCCCTCCTCGCCCCCACTGCGTCATGCCGAACCTGCTTCAGCATCCAAGGCGGAGACGGCAATGCGGGCGGAGGACTGGACCCTGAACCAAGTTCAGGGTGACGGCGGTTCCGACGAACCCCTCTGCGATCCGATCTGAGCGCTGACGTGCGTAAATGGGGACAGTAACTATTTGTCCGGACTTCACCGGACAAATAGTTACTGTCCCCATTGGAACGGGCGGAGCGGAGGCAAAGCGGGCGGAGAACTGGACGCTGAAACGAGTTCAGGGTGACGGCCGTGCCTCTGGACGGCCTGCGACTCATCCTGAAGCGATCACGCTCTAGCGACCCCGCGCGCGGTCCAGTCTCCTGCGGATCACGAACAGCGCCGGCAGCACCAGCACCGCGACCAGCAGCAGGGTGATCGCGATCTTCAGCTCCATCTTGTCCTCCTCAGCGAAACGCCCCGCCGGCGGGAGTCGACGGGGCGCTTCTCCTTCTCATCCGTGCCTGCCCGGACCTCAGTCCTGCTGCAGATACTCGCCGGCATCGGCATCGGTGCCGTGGCCGGTCGGGGCGACGGCGGCCAGCGGATCGTCGCCGATCGCCGCCTCCGGACCCTGGGCCAGCTCGGCGGCATGCTCCTCCTCGGCGCTGTTCGGCGCCGCCAGGGCCTCCTGCAGCCGGCGATGCTGGGCGCGGAGCGCGGCGTCGCGGCTGGAGGCGGCGATGCGCATCCGGTTCATGCCCGCGCCGGTACCCGCCGGGATGAGGCGGCCGACGATGACGTTCTCCTTGAGCCCGTCGAGCGTGTCGATCTTGCCCTGCACCGAGGCCTCGGTCAGCACCCGGGTCGTCTCCTGGAAGGAGGCGGCCGAGATGAAGCTGCGGGTCTGCAGCGACGCCTTGGTGATGCCGAGCAGGACCGGCTTGCCCTCGGCCAGCCGCTTCTTCTGCGCCTTCAGCCTGGCATTGGCCTCGTCCATCTCCAGGCGGTCGACCTGCTCGCCGACCAGAAGCGTCGAGTCGCCGCTCTCGGTGATCTCCACCTTCTGGAGCATCTGCCGGACGATCACCTCGATATGCTTGTCGTTGATCTTCACGCCCTGCAGTCGATAGACCTCCTGGATCTCGGAGACGAGATACTCGGCCAGCGCGACCACCCCGAGCACCTCGAGGATGTCGTGCGGATCCGGGCTGCCGCCGATCAGGTTGTCGCCGCGCTTGACGTAGTCGCCTTCCTGCACGTCGATGACCTTGGACTTGGGCACCAGATACTCGACCGGCTCCGACCCGTCGTCGGGGATGATCGCGATCTTGCGCTTGGCCTTGTAGTCCTTGCCGAACGACACCCGGCCGGAGACCTTGGCGATGATCGCATTCTCCTTGGGCTTGCGCGCCTCGAACAGCTCCGCCACCCGCGGCAGACCGCCGGTGATGTCGCGGGTCTTGGCCGCCTCGCGGGAGACGCGGGCGAGCACTTCGCCGCCCTCGACCCGCTGGCCGTCCTCGACCGACAGCACCGCGCCCGGCGCCAGCATGTAGCGGGCAGCCTCGCCGCTCTCCTCGTCGAGGAGGGTGACCCGCGGCCGCAGGTCCTCCTTCGAGCGGGCGGAGCCGCGGAACTCGGTGACCACGCGCTGGACGATGCCGGTCGCTTCGTCGGTCTGCTCGGTGAGCGTCTTGCCCTCGACCAGGTCCTGGAACTTCACGATGCCGCCCTTCTCGGTGATGACCGGCATCATGAACGGATCCCACTCCGCGATCCGGTCGCCCTTCGAGACGATATGGCCGTGGTCCGCCATCAGGTGCGCGCCGTAGGGGATACGGTGAGTCGCCCGCTCGCGGCCGTCCATGTCGACGATCGCCAGCTCGCCGTTGCGGGCCATGGCGATGCGCCGCCCGCGCGGGTCGACGATGGTCGGCAGGTCGCGAAGCTCGATCGTGCCGTCGACGGCCGCCTCGAGGTTCGACGTCTCGTTGAGCTGGGCGGCGCCGCCGATGTGGAAGGTCCGCATCGTCAGCTGGGTGCCCGGCTCGCCGATCGACTGGGCGGCGATGACGCCCACCGCCTCGCCGATGTTGACCGGCGTGCCGCGGGCGAGGTCGCGCCCGTAGCAGCGGCCGCAGACGCCGTGCTGGCTCTCGCAGACCAGCGGGCTGCGGATCCGCACCGACTGGACGCCGATCTCGTCGATTCTGAGCGCAGCGGCCTCCTCGATCAGCTCGCCCTCGCGGGCCAGCGTCTCGCCGGTCTTGTCGTCGACGATGTCCTCCGCCGGCGTTCGGCCGAGGATGCGGTCGCCGAGCGACGCGATGGTCGCGCCGCCCTGGACGATCGCCCGCATCTCGAGCGCGTTCTCGGTGCCGCAATCCTCCTCGACGATGACGCAATCCTGCGACACGTCGACGAGGCGGCGGGTGAGGTAGCCGGAATTCGCCGTCTTCAGCGCCGTGTCCGCGAGGCCCTTGCGGGCGCCGTGGGTGGAGTTGAAATATTCAAGGACGGTGAGCCCCTCCTTGAAGTTGGAGATGATCGGCGTCTCGATGATCTCGCCCGACGGCTTGGCCATGAGGCCGCGCATGCCGGCGAGCTGCTTCATCTGCGCCTGGCTGCCGCGGGCGCCGGAATGGGCCATCATGTAGATCGAGTTGATCTGCGCCATCCGGCCGTCCTCGCCGATCGGCTGCGCCTTGATCTTCTCCATCATGGCGTTGGCCACCTGGTCGCCGCAGCGGCTCCAGGCGTCGATCACCTTGTTGTACTTCTCCTGCTGGGTGATCAGGCCGTCCTGATATTGCTGCTCGTAATCCTTCACGAGGGCGCGGGTCTCGTCGACGAGGCCGACCTTCTCGTGCGGGATGATCATGTCGTCCTTGCCGAACGAGATGCCGGCGCGGAAGGCGTGGCGGAAGCCGAGCCCCATGATCGCGTCGGCGAACAGCACCGTCTCCTTCTGGCCGGTGTGGCGGTAGACCGTGTCGATGACGTCGCCGATCTCCTTCTTGGTGAGGAGGCGGTTGACGGTCTCGAAGGGCACCTTGTGGCTCTTCGGGAGCGTCTCGCCGAGCAGCATGCGGCCCGGCGTCGTCTCGAAGCGCTTCATGTAGGTCTTGCCCTGCTCGTCGGTCTGCGGGACTCGGCTGACGATCTTGGTGTGAAGCGTCACCGCGCCCGCGTTGAGGGCCTGGTGGACCTCCGACATGTCGGACAGCAGGGCGCCCTCGCCCGGCTCGCCGTCACGCTCCATCGACAGGTAAT
The DNA here is from genome assembly GCA_019232625.1 of Alphaproteobacteria bacterium. Lineage (GTDB taxonomy): Bacteria > Pseudomonadota > Alphaproteobacteria > Sphingomonadales > Sphingomonadaceae > Allosphingosinicella. The sequence continues at coordinate 259,336 of JAFANP010000035.1, forward strand.
AGAGGCCCAGCACCATGTCCTGCGAGGGCACGATGATCGGCTTGCCGTTGGCCGGCGAGAGGATGTTGTTGGTCGACATCATCAGGACGCGCGCTTCCAGCTGGGCCTCGAGGCTCAGCGGCACGTGCACGGCCATCTGGTCGCCGTCGAAGTCGGCGTTGAACGCGGCGCAGACCAGCGGATGGAGCTGGATCGCCTTGCCCTCGATCAGCACCGGCTCGAACGCCTGGATGCCGAGCCGGTGGAGCGTCGGCGCGCGGTTCAGCAGCACCGGATGCTCGCGGATCACCTCGTCGAGGATGTCCCAGACTTCCTTGCGCTCCTTCTCGACCCACTTCTTCGCCTGCTTGAGCGTCATGGAGAGGCCCTTGGCGTCGAGGCGCGAGTAGATGAACGGCTTGAACAGCTCGAGCGCCATCTTCTTGGGCAGGCCGCACTGGTGGAGCTTCAGCTCCGGCCCGGTGACGATCACCGAGCGGCCCGAATAGTCGACGCGCTTGCCGAGCAGGTTCTGGCGGAACCGGCCCTGCTTGCCCTTCAGCATGTCCGAAAGGCTCTTCAGCGGACGCTTGTTGGCGCCCGTGATGGTGCGGCCGCGGCGGCCGTTGTCGAAGAGGGCGTCGACCGCCTCCTGCAGCATGCGCTTCTCGTTGCGCACGATGATGTCCGGCGCGCGCAGCTCCATCAGCCGCTTGAGGCGGTTGTTGCGGTTGATGACGCGGCGGTAGAGGTCGTTCAGGTCCGAGGTCGCGAAGCGGCCGCCGTCGAGCGGCACGAGCGGGCGAAGCTCCGGCGGGATGACCGGGACGACGTCGAGGATCATCCACTCCGGACGGTTGCCCGATTCGAGGAAGCTTTCGACCACCTTCAGCCGCTTGATGATCTTCTTGGGCTTCAGCTCCGACTTGGTCTCGGCGAGGTCCTTCAGAAGCACTTCGCGCTCGCCCTCGAGGTCGAGGTCGATCAGCATCTGCTTCACCGCCTCGGCGCCGATTCCGGCGGAGAAGGCGTCCTCGCCATATTCGTCCTGCGCCTCGAGGAGCTCGTCCTCGGTCAGCAGCTGGTACTTCTCGAGCGCGGTGAGGCCCGGCTCGATGACGACGTAGCTCTCGAAATAGAGGATCCGCTCGAGCTGCTTGAGCTGCATGTCGAGGAGGAGGCCGATGCGCGAGGGCAGCGACTTCAGGAACCAGATGTGGGCGACCGGCGCGGCCAGCTCGATATGGCCCATGCGCTCGCGGCGGACCTTGGAAACGGTCACCTCGACTCCGCACTTCTCGCAGACGATGCCCTTGTACTTCATGCGCTTGTACTTGCCGCACAGGCACTCATAGTCCTTGATCGGACCGAAGATGCGCGCGCAGAACAGGCCGTCGCGCTCGGGCTTGAACGTGCGGTAGTTGATCGTCTCGGGCTTCTTGATCTCGCCGAACGACCAGCTGCGGATCCGCTCCGGCGAAGCGATGCCGATCTTGATCTGGTCGAACGTCTCCGGCTTGGCGACCGGATTGGCGAAGGTGGTCAGTTCGTTCATGTCTTCTTTCCTCAAACCCTCTCCCCTTCAGGGGAGAGGAAGAGCCGCCGTCAGGCGGCGAAGGAGAGGGGGAGTCGGTGGATTTCGCCCGACTTCCCCTCTCCCCGGCCCTCTCCCCTGAAGGGGAGAGGGAGGTTCCTTACTCCGCGGCCTCGGCCAGCCCGTCCTCGTCGACGATGCTGTTCAGCTCGACGTTGAGGCCGAGCGAGCGCATCTCCTTGACGAGCACGTTGAAGCTCTCCGGGATGCCCGCCTCGAACGTGTCGTCGCCCTTGACGATCGCCTCGTAGACCTTGGTCCGGCCGATCACGTCGTCCGACTTCACCGTCAGCATCTCCTGCAGCGTGTAGGCGGCGCCGTAGGCCTGGAGCGCCCAGACCTCCATCTCGCCGAAACGCTGGCCGCCGAACTGCGCCTTTCCGCCCAGCGGCTGCTGGGTGACGAGGCTGTAGGGCCCGATCGAGCGCGCGTGGATCTTGTCGTCGACGAGGTGGTGGAGCTTCAGCATGTAGATGTAGCCCACCGTCACCTTGCGGTCGAACGCCTCGCCGGTGCGGCCGTCGAACAAGGTCACCTGCCCGGACGGATCCAGGCCGGCCTTCTCCAGCATCGCCGAGACGTCCGCCTCGCGCGCCCCGTCGAACACCGGCGTGCCCATCGGCAGGCCGCCGACGAGGTTGGAGGCGAGCTCCATCACGTCGTCGTCCTCGCGGGCGTCGATGTCGGCGTGGTAATTGTCGCCGTAGATGTCCTTGAGCTTGGTGCGGACCTCCTTGACGTCCTTGCCGGCCAGGCCCTCGCCCCGGTGCTGGATGCCTTCCAGCATCTCCGAGATCTGCTTGCCGAGGCCGCGGGCGGCCCAGCCGAGATGGGTCTCGAAGATCTGGCCGACGTTCATCCGCGACGGCACGCCGAGCGGATTGAGGACGATGTCGACCGGAGTCCCGTCCTCGAGGAACGGCATGTCCTCGTTGGGCAGGATGCGGCTGATGACGCCCTTGTTGCCGTGGCGGCCGGCCATCTTGTCGCCCGGCTGCAGCTTGCGCTTCACCGCGACGAACACCTTGACCATCTTGAGCACGCCCGGCGGCAGCTCGTCGCCGCGCTCGAGCTTCTCGATGCGGTCCTCCAGCCGGCGGCGGATCGCCGCCTCGGCGTCGTCATACTGGACCTTCACCGCCTCGAGGTCGCCCTGCACGCGGTCGTCCTTGACGGCGAACTTCCACCAGTCGTGGGTCTCGACCTCGCCGAGGCCGGCCTCGTCGATCGTGCCGCCCTTCTTGAAGCCCTTCGGCGCCGCCGTGGCGGTCTGGCCGACGAGCATCTCGCGCATGCGGGCGAAGGTGGAGCGCTTGAGGATGGCGCGCTCGTCCTCGGCGTCCTTCCTCAGGCGGTCCTTCTCCTCGGCCTGGATGGCGCGGGTACGATCGTCGATGTCGATGCCGTGGCGGTTGAACACCCTGACCTCGACCACCGTGCCGGAGACGCCCGGCGGCAGGCGGAGCGAGGTGTCGCGGACGTCCGACGCCTTCTCGCCGAAGATGGCGCGGAGCAGCTTCTCCTCCGGAGTCATCGGGCTTTCGCCCTTCGGCGTGATCTTGCCGACCAGGATGTCGCCCGGCTCGACCTCGGCGCCGATATAGACGATGCCCGCCTCGTCGAGGTTGCGAAGCGCCTCCTCGCCGACGTTCGGGATGTCGCGGGTGATGTCCTCCGGCCCCAGCTTGGTGTCGCGGGCCATCACCTCGAACTCCTCGATGTGGATCGAGGTGAAGACGTCGTCCTTCACGATCCGCTCGGAGATGAGGATGGAATCCTCGAAGTTGTAGCCGTTCCAGGGCATGAACGCGACGAGCACGTTCCGGCCCAGCGCGAGCTCGCCCATCTCGGTCGACGGGCCGTCGGCGATGACGTCGCCCGCGTTGACCACGTCGCCCACCTTCACCAGCGGACGCTGGTTGATGCAGGTGTTCTGGTTGGAGCGCTGGAACTTCATCAGCGTGTAGATGTCGACGCCCGACTTGCCGGCCTCGACGTCCCCGGTGGCGCGAACGACGATTCGGGTCGCGTCCACCTGGTCGACGATGCCGGAGCGGCGGGCGGCGATGGCGGCGCCGGAATCGCGCGCCACCGTCTCCTCCATGCCGGTGCCGACGAGCGGCGCCTCGGCGCGGATGAGCGGGACGGCCTGGCGCTGCATGTTCGAGCCCATCAGCGCGCGGTTGGCGTCGTCATTCTCGAGGAACGGGATGAGCGAGGCGGCCACGGAGACGAGCTGCTTGGGCGACACGTCCATCAGCGTGATCTGGTCGCGCGGGGCCATCAGGAAGTCGCCGGCCCGGCGGCTGGAGACGATGTCCTCGCCGAACGAGCGGTCGTCGTTCAGCTCGGCATTGGCCTGCGCGATGGTGTGCTTGGCCTCCTCCATCGCCGACAGATAGACGACCTCGTCGGTCACCTTGCCGTCGACGACGCGGCGGTACGGAGTCTCGATGAAGCCGTATTTGTTGACCCGGCTGAAGCTGGCGAGCGAGTTGATCAGGCCGATGTTCGGCCCTTCCGGAGTCTCGATCGGGCAGATGCGGCCGTAATGGGTCGGGTGGACGTCGCGCACCTCGAAGCCGGCGCGCTCGCGGGTCAGGCCGCCCGGCCCGAGCGCCGAGACGCGGCGCTTGTGGGTCACCTCCGAGAGCGGGTTGGTCTGGTCCATGAACTGCGAGAGCTGCGAGGAGCCGAAGAACTCGCGCACCGCGGCGACCGCCGGCTTGGCGTTGATGAGGTCGTTCGGCATCACGGTCGACACGTCGACCGAGGACATGCGCTCCTTCACCGCCCGCTCCATGCGGAGCAGGCCGACGCGATACTGGTTCTCGGGCAATTCGCCCACCGAGCGGACCCGGCGGTTGCCGAGATTGTCGATGTCGTCGATCTCGCCCTTGCCGTCCTTCAGGTCGACGAGCGTCTTCACCACCGCGACGATGTCCTCCTTGCGGAGCGTCGTCACCGTGTCCTCGACGTCGAGGTCGAGGCGCATGTTGAGCTTCACGCGGCCGACGGCCGAGAGGTCGTAGCGCTCCGGGTCGAAGAACAGGCCCGCGAACAGGGCGTCCGCGGTCTCGCGCGTCGGCGGCTCGCCGGGGCGCATGACTCGGTAGATGTCGGCGAGGGCGCTGTCGCGGTCCTCCGACTTGTCCGCCTTCAGCGTGTTGCGCATCCAGGCGCCGGTCGTGACATGGTCGATGTCGAGCAGCTCGATCCGGTCGATGCCCGCCTTGTCGAGCTTCTCGAGATTCTCGGGCGACACCTCGTCGCCCGCCTCGATGTAGATTTCGCCGGTCTTGTCGTTGACGAGATCGTAGGCCGAGTAGCGGCCGTAAATCTCCTCGGTCGGGATGAGCAGCTCCTTGAGGCCGTCCTTCGCCGCCTTGTTGGCGGCGCGCGGGGTGATCTTGGTTCCCGCCGGGAACACCACCTCGCCGCTGTCGGCATTGGCGATGTCGAAGCTCGGCTTCTGGCCGCGCCACTGCTCGGGGAGATAGGGGATGCGCCAGCCGTTCTTGCCGCGCACGTAGACGACGCGCTCGTAGAAGGTGTTGAGGATCTCCTCGCTCGACATGTCGAGCGCGTGGAGCAGCGCCGTCACAGGCAGCTTGCGCTTCCGGTCGATGCGGACGTTGACGATGTCCTTGGCGTCGAACTCGAAGTCGAGCCACGAGCCGCGATAGGGGATGACCCGCGCTGCGAAGAGATACTTGCCCGAGGCGTGGGTCTTGCCGCGGTCGTGGTCGAACAGCACGCCCGGGGAGCGGTGCATCTGGCTGACGATGACGCGCTCGGTGCCGTTGACGATGAACGTGCCGTTCTTCGTCATCAGTGGCATGTCGCCCATGTAGACGTCCTGCTCCTTGATATCGAGCACGGACCGCGTCTCCGTATCGGGATCGACCTCGAACACGATGAGCCGCAGCGTCACCCGCATCGGCGCCGCATAGGTCATGCCGCGCTGGCGGCACTCGTCGACGTCGTACTTCGGCTCCTCGAGCTCGTAATGGACGAAGTCGAGCTCGGCGGTGCCGGCGAAGTCGCGGATCGGGAAGACGCTGCGCAGCGTCTTCTCCAGGCCGGACACGTAGCCGTCCTGCGGCCGCGAGCGCAGGAACTGCTCGTAGCTCTCGCGCTGGACCTCGATGAGGTTCGGCATCTCGGAGACTTCGTGGATGTTGCCGAAGATCTTGCGGATACGCTTGGAGGCCGTGGAGCGGGTGTCCGGAGCCTGGGGAGCGGTGGTCGCCATGTCTGTCGTGTCGCCTCGTCTGCGGGGCGGGGCCCCGGGGAGTTTGCCGTCACCCCGGCGAAGGCCGGGATCACCGCGAAAAAGGTCGCAGGCGCGAGAGACGCAAAAAGCCGCGAGTCTCCACCTTGGAAACCGCAGCTTCAGCGTCCTGAAAACCCCGTCCGATCAATGCGTTGAACGCGCTGCGCGACGGCGCGTCCTGTTCCGATGCGAATGAGGTGTGGCGGCTAGATAGGGGCGCGGGGCCGGTGGGTCAAGGGCTACGCGCTCCCTTTGCCCCTGTTGCTCCCTGTCGTCTCAAGCCTTCCAAGCAGCCGCTGGAGTTCATTTATCCTTCCCGCGCTGGGGTGCGGGCGCTCCGGGAGCGCGAGGAGCGGATGGCGGCGATTCGGGCAGGCGTTCAGCGCGGCATCGAAGACGCCGATGCCGGCCGCTTGATCGACATTGACGAAGCGTTCGACCAGATCGACGCGATGCTGGACCAGATGGAGTCGGCGGCCAAGAGAGCGTGAAAGGCTTCCTCAGCGAGAGGGCGCTTGCCGACCTCGCGGAAATCGCCGGCCGCATCGGCAGGGACAGCATTCCCGTTGCACGGCGGTTCACGTCGGCCTTGCGTCGCCGCGCCCTGGACCTCGCTCGGAATCCACGCCTTTATTCCTTTGAAGGTTTCGAAGCGGTCGGGGTGCGCCGCCGCCTCTATCGTGATTACCTAATCCTCCATCGGGAGCGTGACGGGCGCGTAGAGGTTCTTCACATCGTCCACGCCTCGCGTGACTGGAGCGCAGTCTTGGACGATCTACGACTTTGATGCGCGGGCGCACCCCCGCTTCAACCTCACCAAAGCCTCATCCAGCGCCTGGAGGAACCGCGACCGGTCGGCCTTGGAGAAAGGGGCCGGGCCGCCCACGGCGTCGCCCGCCGCGCCGGCCCTGAGGTCCGCCATGATCGCCCGCGTCGCGATCGCGGCGCCGATCGAGCTGGTCGTGAAGGGCTTGCCGGTCGGCCCCAGCACGGTCGCTCCCGCCTTCAGCGCGCGGTCGGCGAGGAGGATGTCGGCGGTGATCACCACGGTGGCCGGGCCGGCCGCCCCGGCGATCCAGTCGTCGGCGGCGTCGAAGGCGTCCGACACCGTCACCCGCTCGACCAGCGGGTGGTCGGGGACTCGAAGCCGCATGTTGCTCACCACCGCGACCGGCACGCCGTGGCGCCAGGCGACCTTGTAGATCTCTTCCTTGACCGGGCAGGCGTCGGCGTCGACGAGGATGCGCGGGCTCATGCGCCGCCTGTGGAGCCGCCGCCCGGCGAGTGCAAGCCGAGCCGCTCGGCCAGGGCCAGCGCATCGCCTGTGGCGGCCGAGGAGGCGGTGTTGTCGAAGATGCACCAGGTCTCGGCGCCCGCCTCTTGCTCCCGCGCGACCGCCGCCGCGTAGAGGTCCAGCGCCGGCGCGTAGGAGGAACGGTATTTCACCGGCGAGCCGTGGAGGCGCCAGTAAGCGAGGCCGCGCCACCCGCCCGGGAGGGCGGCGGCGGGCACCACCGCCGGGTCGGCGGCCACGCGCGCGACGCCGAGGCGCTCAAGCAGCGCGTCGGCCTCCGGCTCGAACCAGCTCGCATGCCTGGGCTCGCAGGCGAGGCGGGCGGCGGTGCGGCCGCCGAGGCCGGAGAGGAAATCCTCCACCGGCGCGGAGTCGAAGGCGAAGCTCGGCGGCAGCTGGAGGAGGAGGATGGCGAGCTTGTCGCCAAGCTCCCCCGCTTCCTCCAGGAACCGCGCCAGCTCCTCGCCGCAGCCGGCGAGCCGCTTGCCGTGCGAGATCGTCTTGGGAAGCTTGACGGAGAAGCGGAAGTCCTCGGGCACGCTCTCCGCCCAGCGCCGCCAGGTGGCGGGCCGGTGCGGGCGGTGGAAGGAGGAGTTGATCTCCGTGCCGGGGAAACGGGCCGCGTAGCGCTCCAGCGACGAGCCCTCCTGCGGGAAGGCCGCCGCGGCCTCTCGCGCCACGCTCCATCCCGCCGTGCCGATCACCGTCCGCATCGCCGCTGAACGCACGGCCCCCTTTCCCTTTCCCGCACGTCCCGGCGCAGCCGGGCGGGATAGGGCGGAAGCGTGCGGAGCGTTGCGGACATTGCCCGGGAAAGACGCTCGCCGGACGGCCCGCGCCGACCTACATCCGGTTTCGGGCTCCCACGGGTGGGGGTGGGCAAGAAGGCGGAAACGACGAATGTATCGCAAGCTGGTGATCATGAGCGTTTCCGCCTTCTTCGCCCTGATGCTGGGCGAGCCCCGCCCCGCCGCCAGGACGGTTGCCGAGGCGCAGCCGACCCCGGAGCAGGTCGAGGCGGCGGTCGCCTATGCGGCCCGCGACGCCGACCTTCCCGCACGCTAGAGCGGTGAGGGATTGGATTTGAATCGCCAGCACCGTTCGCCCTGACCCTGTCGAAGGGCCGATCGCCGATCGTTCTCGCCCGTCACAGCACGTCGCCGAACATCAGCCACAAGAGGACGAACCACGCGCCCAGCGCGGCCGTTCCTATCAGCAACGTGAGAAGCCTCGGGCCCGATCCCCGCTCGGATTCGTCTGACATGCGGCCCGGTTAGCATCGCGCGGCCGGCTTTCCTATTGTCCATGTTTTTGATATGTTCCGGTCGATGCGACCCACTTGCCTCGACTCGGAAAATGCCCGCTCCCGCGGCCCGGCGGCGCCCGGCCGGGGCGGCGCAAAGTCCGGCCGGAATTTTTTTTCTTCTATGGCGCGAGGCCGGACTTTCGGGACCTTTCGAACTTTCCGGGCCCGCCGCCAGCCCGGCGAGCCGGCGCTCAGCCTTCGTTCAGCCGCCCGGGCCCAGCCCGGACCCGCCCCACTGGCCAGGAGCCCGGAAATGAAAAAGCTGCTTTCCGCCGCCGCCGCCGTCGTCACCGTCCTTGCCGCTCCGGCCGCCGCCGCCGACCGGCCCGACGCCCAGGGCGAGGCGGCGCTCGCCCGAGCCATCGAGGGCCGAGTCGCGGGCGAGCCGGTCGACTGCATCGACCTTCAGCGGGTCCGTTCCACGCGCATCCTCGGTCACACCGCGATCCTCTACGAGTCCGGCTCCACCCTCTACGTCAACCGCCCCCGCGGCGGCGCCCGCTCGCTCGATGCCTGGGACGTCATGGTCACCAAGCCGTTCGGCGGCCGCCTCTGCCGGGTCGACGTCGTGCAGCTCTACGACGCCGGCTCGCGCACGCAGTCGGGCATCGTCTTCCTCGGCGACTTCGTGCCCTACAAGAAGGTCAGGCAAGCCGGCGCGCGCTAGGCGGTACCGACCTTGACCGAACCGCGGAAATCCCCTCTCCCCCGGGGGGGAGAGGGTAGGGAGAGGGGGCTCGACCTCGGAGGGATATCGCGGGAGGCTTTACCCCCACACCCCACCCCTCTCCCCTCGGGGAGAGGGAGCCCGAGACTGGATGCCGCCTGGACCATGGTTCACGCTTCAGGCTGATTCAGCCTGAAGCGATCATGGTCTAGCCCTGGAGCCGCGGGATCGCCACGCCGGGCGGGGCGAAGCGGAACTCGCCCGGAAGCGCGGTCTTGCCGCTCTCCGCCTCGCCGTGGAGCGGCACTCCCTCGAAGGCGAGCTGTCCGCTCGCCCACGCCTCGCCGAGCCGGCCGCCGAGGATATGGCCGTCCTGCACCGCGAGCTTCACCCCGCCGAAATGCGCCGTCACCGTCAGTGTGAACTCGAGCTCCACCGGCGGGCATTGGCCGACCGTCACCGTCACCACCGGGGCGAGCTCGTGCGAGACGTCGTGGGCGCCGATCTCCACCACCGACCGCTCGCCGGGCGGGTGGCGCTCCGGGTGGGCATGCTCGGCGAGAAGCTGCGCCTGCGCCCACGTTTCGGCAAGCACCTCCATCAGCGGGCAGTCGAGCGCCGCGGCGATCGCGCCCCTCAGCTCCGAGGCGATGAAGTCCCAGGCCAGCTTCATGCAGCCTATCTCTTCATTCTCGCACAGCTTGCGCTTCGCCTCGTCCCCCATCCGGTCGAGCCGCTCGGGAAGGAGGTCGGCGAGGGTGGGGGCCTCAGGCATTCGCCGCTCCGGGCCGCGCCAGGCGGGCGCGGATCGCGACCCTGGGCGCTGCGAGCGTCAGCGGCCCGGTGGTCGCTCGGCCGCGGCCGCGGCCGAGCGAAGGCGTCAGCTTCAGCGCCGCGCGCGTGACGGCGAGGCGCCGCCGGCGGCCCCGGCCCCGGGCCGAGAGCGCGGCGGCGGCGAGCAGGAGCAGGGCGGCGAGGGCGCCGCCGCCGATCCATGCGGCGTTTCCGACGCCGGCCGAGGATGGAGCGGGCGCGGGCGGCGGCGGCCGATCCCGCGGAACGCGCGGTCTCGCCGTCGAGACAGGCGGCGCCGGGGCGGGAGCGAGGCGGGCCGGCGGGGCGATGGCGGCGGGCTGCGCCGGCTGGGCGCGCGGGGCCTCAGATGCGGGCGCCGCCGGGGCTTTGGGGAGAGGCGGCGCGGGCTGGGCGCCGCCGTGCGGCGCAGACGGGGGGCGAGCCGGTCCCGCCGCAACGTCGTGCGCCGCCGCCGCGGCGGCGCCGGTGCCGGCGCCGACGACGCGGGGCGGTTCTTCGACGGGTTTGACGGGGGTGGCGGCCGCGCCCTCGGCGGCGGCGCCCTCGGTGCGGACGTCGCGGGTCTGGGCGGCCTTCAGAAGCTCCCCGAGGAGCCGCTTGCCGAGCGACCGCCGCCGGGGCTTCTCGGTCGGCTGCGGGCTTTGCGTCGCGCCTCCGGGGCCGATCGCCGTCGCCTCGTTGCGCACGGGCCCCGCCGCGCCCTGCGCGAAGGCCGGCGCCGCCGCCAGCGCCAGCGCCGCCGCCGTCCATCCCGCCCAACGTCCCATGCGATCCGTCACAGCGCCGCTCCCCCCGCAGCTCCGTCCGGCCGCCAAGCTCCTCCTCGCGGGGGCGCGTGTCAAGCGCGGGCCCTCGCGGCGCCGAAGCTTCCGGTTGATTCCGCCGCCTCATCGTGTATAGGCGCCGCTTCGCTCGCGGGGTTCGCCTCGCGGGCTGCCGTCCGAGACAGCTGGCGGGGGTTCGCCTCCTTAATCTCCAGCCTAGACGGGGAAAAGTTTTTCCGGCCGCGGCCTGCCGTCCGCCGGGTCTGCCCGAGGTTCGGGCCGTCGACCGCTCCCCTTCGGACTCTCACGACATGCGGGCTTTCCGCATGGCGAACTGGTGCTTCCGGCGCTCGCCGCCGGGAGAGCTTGAAGGAAGTGTAAGCATGGATCGAGCTCAAAAGTCCGAGCAGGTCGCCCAGCTGAAGCAGACGTTCAACGAGACGGGGACGGTGGTCGTCACCCGCAATCTCGGGATGACGGTGGCCCAGTCCACCGCCCTCCGTATCCGCATGCGCGACGCTGGCGCCACCTACAAGGTCACCAAGAACACGCTCACCCTGATTGCGCTCGAGGGCACGCCCTATGCCGGCATCGGCGATATGCTGACCGGCCCTACCGCACTCGCCACGTCGGCCGATCCGGTCGCCGCGGCGAAGGTGGCCGTCGATTTCGCCAAGACGACCGACAAGTTCGAGATCGTCGGCGGCGCGATGGGGGAGACCGTCCTCGACGTGGCCGGCGTGAGGGCGCTTGCCGAGCTTCCGTCTCTCGATGAGCTGCGCGCGACGATCATCGGCCTGATCCAGGCCCCGGCGTCGAAGATCGCGCGGACCATCAACGAGCCGGGCGCGATGCTGGCCCGCGTCATCGGGGCCTATGCGGCCAAAGAGGACGCGTGATCTGAATTGTTGAACCACCCGTCATGCCGGACCTGGTCCGGCAATCCGCCTTCCTCCGGAGCAGAGCGAGGAAGGCGGGCTCCGGATCAAGCCCGGGTGACGGAACCGAACCGAACGGAGACTTAAAATGGCAGACATCAATTCCCTCGTCGATCAGCTCAGCGAGCTGACGGTTCTCGAAGCGGCGGACCTCGCCAAGGCGCTCGAAGAGCGCTGGGGCGTGTCGGCGGCGGCGGCGGTTGCCGCGGCCCCCGCGGGCGGCGGCGGCGCGGCCGCTCCGGCCGAGGAAGAGAAGACCGAGTTCGACGTCATCCTCGTCAACGACGGCGGCAAGAAGATCAACGTGATCAAGGAAGTGCGCGCGATCACCAACCTCGGCCTCGGTGAGGCCAAGGCGCTGGTCGAGGGCGCTCCCAAGGCCGTCAAGGAAGGCGTCTCCAAGGCGGAGGCGGAGGATCTGCGCAAGCGCCTCGCCGACGCCGGCGCGACCGTCGAGGTCAAGTAATCGGCAGGGGCGGCCACGCGCTGGCCGTCCCGCCGAACGAGAAGGGGCGGCTCCGCGAGGAGCCGCCCCTTTTTCGTGCCCGGGTCACCGGGCGCGGGTCGCGGGATCAGGCCCGCTCGGGCTCGCCGAGCGCCTGCGCGACCACGCCTTCGTGCAGCCCCGAGGGGTTCTCGACGTCGAAGTGCATCAGCTCCTCGCCGTCCGGCACGCCGACCGCGTAGGAGACGCGGGTATGCTCCTCGCGGCCGTCGGGCCCGCGATAATGGGCGTCGGCGACGACCACCGGCAGGATCGCGTCGCCCTCGACCTGGGCGCGCGGCAGCGCAACCGCCGCCTCAAGCGTCCGGGCCTCGCCGGCGGCGATCCGAACCGGCGGCGTGTCGGCGGCGTCGCGCGGCTCGATCAGCGACCGCTCCATCTCGCTCGATCCCGACGCGAGCATCCAGGTCGAGATCCGCACGTCCTCGGCGGCGACCGGGCCTCGATTGTCGACGGTCAGCTCGAACTCGACCCGGGCGTCCTCACCGGCGACGCCGGCGCGGCGGGGCTTCATGCCGAGCTCGAGCCGCGGCCGTTCCGCCACCGCGGGCGTGGGGGTGACGATGGGGGCGGGGGCGGCGACGACCGGCTCGGGCTCGTACACCTCGTCCTGGACCAGCGTGGCGCGGCGGCGGCGGCCGGCGAGAAGCAGCGCGCCGCCGAGCGCCAGCAGGCCGAGAAGAAGCACCCAGGGCCAGATCGGCATGGCGCTGCGCGGCTGGGAATCGTCGACCGTGACCACGTCGGTCCCGGTCGTCGGCGCGGCGGGAATGGTCTCGACCGGGCCGGTGGCGACCGGCACGGCCGGGGTCGTCACCACCGTCGTCGGCGCGGGCAGCGCGGCGACCGGCGCCGTCTGCACGACGACCGGGGCGGGAACCGGTTCGGCGACGATCGGCGCGGGGGCCGGAGCGCGGCGGACGCTGCGCACCGGCGCGGCGCGGCGCGCGACCGGCGCCGCGGCCGCGGGTTCCGGCGCGGCCTCGGCGGCCGGCGGCGGGCTCGTCGTCTCGACCACGACCGGGCTGGTCGGGACGGGGGCCGGCGCCTCCGCTTGCGGCTGCGGGGCGGGCTCCGCCGTGGCCGGAGGATCGGCGGGCGGCTGCGTCTCCTGCGCGGCCAAAGGGGCGAGTGGGAGCGCGGCGGCGGCGAGAAGCAGGCACGCGGCGCGGCGAAGGGGGGTGGGTTCCTGTTTCATGACAGGGGAAGAATGATTGGAACTCGGCGCGAGTTCCGCGTCGCGCCGAGCCGTGCCCGGCGAGCGGCGGGAGGTGCGCTCCCGCCGCCCGGCGTCACTTGGCGGTATAGGCCTTGACCAGCCGGTAGAGGAAGTTGCGCCCGTCCATCAGCGACTTGACCCGCATCCGCTCGTTGAGGCCGTGGGCGTGGCTCCCTTCGCGGTCGGCGAAGAAGCCCGACAGGCCATAGGTCGGGATGCCCGCCGGCGTCAGGAAGGCGCCGTCCGTGCCTCCCGCCGCCATCAGCGGGACGAACGGCACGCCCGGGAAGACCTCGGCGGCGACCTTCCGGGCCGGGCCGGTCACCCGCTCCGTCAGCGGCGGCGGCGGGGCGATGTCGCTGCGCGTCTCGAGCGTCGTGATCTTGACCTGCGGGTCGGCGACGATCCGCTCCAGGGCGACGCGCACCTCCTCCACCGAGGTGCCCGGGAATATCCGGCAGTTGACGTTCGCCCGCGCCCGCTGCGGCAGCGCGTTCGTGGCGTGGCCGCCCTCGAGCATGGTGGCGACGCAGGTGGTCCTGAGGATCGCGTTCCAGCCGGGATCGCCGGCCGCGATCGCCGCGGCCGCGGCGGAGTCGGAGGGGTTGGCGGCGAAGGCGGCCATGGCGGGCGCCGCGGGATCGTGGAGCAGCTTCGCCATCGCGCCGAAATAGCCGCGCGTCGCCTCGTTGGACTGGACCGGGAAATCGTAGCCGCGCAGCTTCACCAGGGCGTCCGACAACCGGTAGATCGCGTTCTCCTTGACCGGCCGCGAACTATGGCCGCCGGGATTGGTGACCTCCAGCCGGTAGTTCTGGGGGAATTTCTCGCCGGCCTGAATGTTGAGCACGACCGGCTTGCCATTCTCGTCGAGCAGCCCGCCGGCCCCTTCGTTGAGCGCGAACTCGGCGTCGATCAGCTGGCGCTCGTGCGTGGCGAGATACTGGGCGCCGTTGAAGGCGCCGGCGGTCTCCTCGCCGCAGGTCAGCGCCATCTTGATCGTCCGCCTCGGCTTGTAGCCCTCGCGCCTGAACCGGACGAGCGTGTCGACCCAGACCGCCGCCTGCGCCTTGTCGTCCGACGAGCCGCGGGCATAGAAATAGCCGTTCTCCTCCACCAGGGTGAACGGATCCCGCTCCCAGTCGGCGCGATTGGCCTCCACCACGTCGATATGCGCCAGGAGCAGCAGCGCCTTGGCTCTGGGGTCGCTGCCCGGCAGAACGGCGACCAGGCTGCCCTCCTTGGGGTGAGCGGGCTCGACGATCAGGTGGAGGTCGCCGTCGGGGAAGCCGGCGGCCTTGAGCCGCGCCGCCATCCGCTCCGCGGCGAGCGTGCAGCTGCCGGCCGACAAGGTAGTGTTGGTCTCGATCAGCTCCTTGTAGGTCGCCCGGAAAGCGGCCTCGTCGGGGCTCTGCGCGAGCGCCGGCGCGGCGGCCGAAAGGAGGAGGGTGACGGCGATAGCGGGCAGGCGGACGTTCATCGGGATCTCCGGCGGGGCAGGGTCGCCGATCTTTCCCTGCCCCGCTATCCGTGTCCAGCCTTTGCGTCAGCCGGTCTTCATCTCCTCGGCGGCGGAGTCGAGCGCCTCACGGTCGTTGCCGACGCGCGCGATCAGCTCCCTCGCCTGCTCGGCGGTGAGGCCGTGCTTGCGGGCGAAATATTCCACCTCGTAATCCTCGCCCCCGGCGACGCGGCTCCGGTCCTGGCCGCCGGTCTTGGTCTTGTCATCGGACATGTTGGGTGCCTCCTTCGTTGCGCGGTGGAAACGGGCGCCTCCCGGGCGGCGTTCCTCGGCACGTCGCGCCGCGGACTCGGAGCGTCGATCATTCCTCCAGCTGGACGGCGTCTCGGAAGGCGAGGGTGAGGACCGGGTTGCCCGCTTCGTCCTCCACCTCGATCCGGTCCTTGAGCGACAACCGCCCTTGCCTCACCTGGTCGCACATCATGTCCCGGGCGGAGCGCACCGCCTCTTCGCGGACCTGCTCGGGCCCGTCGAGGACCATCCCGTCCTCGTCGTCGACCCGGTTGCCGTCCTTCAGGTGCAGGAAATAACGCGGCATGGCGATTGAGCGCGGTAATCCAAATTAAGTTCCGGCGCCGTCGGGGGATCGCTCAGTGCCGAGGTTGTTCGGGCACCGGCGAAACCTCCACGGCCGCGGCCTCGTCGGCCTGGCGGTCGTAGCTGCGCGCCATGTCGAGGAAGCAGTCGGCCGCCGCCCGGGTGCTAGCCTGGCGCGACAGCCGGCGGCACTGCTCGGCGAGCAGGCGCAGGGTGTCGGCGTCCCCTTCGGTCAAGTCCTCGCACCGCGTCGGGGCCGGGCGGACAATGTCGTTGGGCTGGTCATGGCGTCTTTCCGAGGAGGAAGCGCCCGCGAGCCGCGGTGGACGGGCTCGCGGGCAAACGCACCCGGCGGGGCCGCATACCGGCCCGCCAGGACGTGGAGGACTTAACCGAGGTTAAAGTTCCTCCCGAAGGGAAACATTCTCCCGGTGTGGCATTTCGGCGACGGATGCGGCGGCGGCCTCTCTCTCCCAACGGGGCGCCCGCCTCCGGGGGAGTTGATTCAGATTAAGGCTGCCATACCAATCCTTTGTTAAGTCGCGCTCGGTTCGGGATCGGGGTATTCGAGGAGCAGATGGAAGCGACGCAGTTCGAGGCACTCCTTCCGCTCGCCTCCAAGCTCGAACGACTGGCCTCTCTCACGGACCGCGACCGCAGCCTCATAAGATCGCTGCCCTTTTCGCTGCGCCCCGTTCCGGCCGCCCATCATATCGTGCGGGAAGGAAAGGCCGCGCCGGATTGCTGCCTGCTCGTCTCCGGCTTCGCCTGCCGCCACAAGCTCGCCGCCAATGGCGGGCGGCAGATCGTCTCCTTCCACCTCGCCGGGGACATGCTGGACCTGCAGCACCTGCTGCTCGAGGTGGCGGATCACAACGTGCAGACGATAACCGAGGCCGAGGTGGCCTGGATTCCTAAGGTGGAGTTGCGGCGCGTGGCGCGGGAGAGCCCGGCCATCGCCGACGCGCTCTGGCGCGATACGCTGATCGAGGCGTCGATCTTCAGGGAATGGGTGCTCAACGTCGGCCGCCGCGACGCCCGCTCGCGCATCGCCCACATGCTGTGCGAGTTCGCCGCCCGCTGCGAGACGGCGGGCCTCGGCTCGGCGGAATCCTTCGAGCTGCCGATGACGCAGGAGCAGATCGCGGACGCCACCGGCCTCACCAGCGTCCACGTGAACCGCATGTTGCGGGCCTTGCAGGAGGCCGGCGCGATCGCCCGCGACCGGCGGCACCTTCGAATCCTCGATTGGGAGACGATGTGCAGCATCGCCGATTTCCACCCCGCCTACCTCCACGCCGCCTGACGCCGGAAGCCAGGCTCGCCGCGGGGCTGGGCCGGCACCCCGCTTGACGCACGCGCGCGGCTGGTCTCCTGCCATGGGGGAGGACAGGGAAGCGACATGTTGGAGCCGAGGCTGGGCTATGCCATTTGCAGCGAGGCGCGCGCCGGGACGGTGTTCCTGTCGCGCCTCCTCGCTTCGACCGGCCGGCTCGGGCGGCCGTGGGAATTCTTTCACGATCCCAAGCGGACGCGGGACTTGCTGCGGGATCCCGAGCGCCGCCTCGCCGCGCTCGCCGCGGCCGCGGCGACTCCCAACGGCGTGTACGGCCTCAAGGTGTTCAGCGCCCATTTCGACGCCGTGGCGGCGGCGCGCTGGGCGGAGCGGTTGCCGGACCTCCGGCTGGTCCACGTCTCGAGGCGGGACTTGCTGGGCCAGGCCCTCTCCTTCGCCCGGGCGCTGCAGACCGGCCAGTACAAGGCGTCGGAGCCCGTCGCCGGCGAGCCCCGTTACGATGCGGCGCTCATCGCCGATTGCCTCGCCCGTCTCGCCTACGGGCAGGCGCGGTGGGAATGCTGGTTCGCCCGCAACGGCCTCGCGCCGCTCCGGCTGGTCTACGAGGAGGTGGCGGCGCAGCCGCAGGCGAGCGTCGACGCGGTCGCGCGGCATCTCGGCGTCGCCGAGCCGGTGCCGATAGACTGGGCGGCCGTCGAGCTCCGCGTCCAGCGCGACGATCTCAGCGAGGCGTGGCGGCGGCGCTTCCTCGCCGAGCGCGCCGACCCCGGCTATCTCGACGCGGGCCGCCTGTTCAGCCGCTTGCGGCGCGGCGGCGCCTTCGCGCGCTTCTTCCTCGGCCCCCGCTAGCGTGGTCGAGACGTGCAACACGTTGTGGATCGGCCCCCGCCTGGGGCTCGTCGAGCGGGCCTGCCTCCGCTCGGTGAGGGCGCAGGGCCATCCGCTCCGCCTCTGGTGCTACGAGCGCCCCGAAGGCGTTCCGGACGGCGTCGAGGTGAGGGACGCGGAGGAGATCCTCCCCGGCGCCGAGATCATCCGCCACCAGGGCGGCAGCGTCGCCCTCTTTGCCAACCGCTTCCGCTATGAGCTGATGCGACGCGGCTTCGGCCTCTGGGTCGATTGCGACCTCTACCTCGTCAGGCCCCTCGCCGGCCTGCCGCAGGGCCACCTTTTCGGCTGGGCCGCTCCGGACCACATCAACACGGCGGTGCTGCGCCTGCCGCCGGATTCGCCGTTGCTGCCGCCGCTCCTCGCCTTGTTCGAGGAACGGCAAGTGCCGCCTTGGCTCTCGCGGCGGGCCCGTCTCGCCGCCTGGTTGCGGCTCAAGCGGAGCGGCCGCACGGGGCTCGGTCGGATGCCCTGGGGCGCCGCCGGGCCGCTGGCGCTGACCTGGCTGGCGCGGCAGGCGGGGCTAGACGGAGAGGCGCTTCCGGCGCCGACATTCTATCCCCGCCACTGGGACGATGCGCGGTGGATCCTCGATCCGGCCGTGACGCTGGAGTCGGTGGTCGGCGCCGAGACGCGGGCCGTCCACCTGTGGAACGAGCTCATCAAAGGCTTCAAGGACGCTCCGGCGCCGCCGGGAAGCTTCCTGGCGCGCCTTCACGCCGAGGGGCGCGACGCCTGAGCCGCCACGCCGCATAGGCGGCTTCCCAGCTCGGCGACGAAGCCTGGCCGCCCAGCGGGGCGGGGAGCTCGCGCTTGAAGTGGCCGCACCAGCTGCAGAAGAGCTTCATCTGGTCGCGCAGCTCGTCGCCGGCCGGCGGCAGCGAAGCGCGCCCCGCGCCGAGGCCGAGCACCCGGTCGATCCCCGCCGCGACGGCGCAGGGATAGTAACCGGAGGGGGCGAGGCCCATCCCGCAATCCTTAAGGATCCGGCAGCCATTGGCGAAATCGGCGTCGGCATAAGCGGGGAGGTCGCGCGGCGCCAGGTTGAAGCTCGCGAACATCTCGGGCCCGGCACCGGTCGCCTCCTTGGCCGAGTTGTTGACCGCGACGTCCCCGGGTATGCGCGCCAGCGCCGAGGCCACGTGCGGTCCGAAGCCGTTGGTGGTCACCTCGATCCGCGTGTCGGGCGAGGCGCGGTCGCGCCAGCGCCTCAGCACGTCCAGGATGGCGAAGAATTCCGGGTGGAGCGTGGGCTCCCCGCCGAGCAGCCGGATGCGTTCCCAGCGGACCCCCTCGCGCTCCCATTCCGCCGCGCGTTCGCCGATCTGCTCGGCCGTGAGCCGGGCCGAGGAAGGCGCCTGGGGGACCGAACGGTTGCAATTGTCGCAGGCGAGGTTGCACGCATAGGTGATGTCGATCTCGAGCCGGCGGCGGGAGCGGTCATATTGCGGCCCGAGCAGCCGCGTCGCGAGCCGGCGCGTGCGAAGGAGGGGGAACGGGCCGTGCAGCCGCAGCCGCCACAGCCAGGCCCCGAGGCGGGACTGCGGCGCGAACCGCCGGCCGAGCCAGCTTCGCGCGCGCCGCCATCCGGTTCCTTCGTGGCTTTGCTCCTCGGTCATCCCCCCTTCCTGCGCCCGCGGCGGGGAAGGGGCAAGGCCGGGAGCGGCGCTCAGGCGGCGGGCCGCCCGCGGACGAAGTGGAGAATGACGGCGATCACCGCCAGGACGAGCAGGATGTGGATGAGCGCGCCGGCGGCATGGAAGGCGAAGAAACCGAGCAGCCAGAGGACGAGCAGGATGACGGCGATGGTAGCAAGCATGGGTTCACTCCTCGATCGGCGGCGAGGCGGCCGCCGTGCCGCCCCCGTAACGGGCCGCGGCGGCGGCGGTTCCTTTACCGCGCCTGCCGCGCCAGCGCGCGGGCGTGGCGGCGCACCGCGGCGGACCATGCAGGCATGTCGAAATTCTGGGGATCGTCATGTCCTTCGGCGAAGCGGGCGTCGAGGACGGCGTGGAAGGCGGGGATCAGCCAGCGGCCGCGCCGCACGCTCGCCGCCACGTAGAGGAGCGCAAGCCGGTCATATTGCGCCGCGGTGAAGCCGGGGCGCGGCGCGATGCGATCGTTCATCCGCCCGTCCGACAGCGGCCCGCCCGGCTCCGCGGCGCGCGGCTGCGTGTTCTCGACGGCGAGGAACAGCCCGGCCTTCGCCGCCGTGCCGAGACAGGATTCGAACTTGGTCGACCTCAGCGGCAGGTCGAACGTCACCTCGGTGATCGATCCGCCGACCCGGTTCGTCCAGGCATGGGCGAGCCGGTCCGGCGCCGGCTTGGGATGGCCGAGATAGCCGAGCTCCGCCGCCCACGCCGCCGTGTCGCGCCCCGCCGGCAATTTGCCGGGCTCCGGGCAGAGCGTGGCGCTCCAGCCGGACTCCGAGCAATTGGGGGTGCTGGTGTCGTGGATGATGAAATAATCGGCCGTGACGGCCACCGCCGGGTCCCCGCCGAGCTCGCGCGCCGCGTCGATCCCCAGGGAGGCGAGATAGGCGGCAAGGCGGTCGCCGGGAACCCCGACCGCCTGCCCGGCGCGTCGGCGCAGGAAGCCGGTGAGCGTCGGCGCCCCGATCGTTCCGCGCATCCTGACTTCGCGCGTGAGGCACGCCGCCTGCTCCGCCGCCGTCCCGGCGAAGCGCCGCGCCGCTTCGTCATACCCGCAGAGCCCGGCCGCCGCCTGCTCCGCCGTCACGCCCGGCTTCAGCGCGCAATTGACCGCCGCCGCCGGGTCCGCGGCGAGAAGCGCCAGCGCGGCGGCCTGGGCGAGCGACTTCATCCGCCTGCCCTCGCCGCAACGAAGAAGGGCCGGAAGCGCATGCGCCCCGGCCCCTCTCTCGACATGCTGCCGATCCCGGGTCAGGCGCCCGCGACTTCCGTCGCGTCCACCTTGAGGCCCGGGCCCATGCTCGAGCTCAGCGCGATCTTCTTGACGTACTTGCCCTTGGCGCCGGTCGGCTTGGCCCGCACGATCGCATCGACGAAGGCGTCGAAGTTGCGCCTGAGGTCGGCGGAGGCGAAGCTCGCCTTGCCGATCCCGGAGTGGATGATGCCGGCCTTCTCGACGCGGAACTCCACCTGCCCGCCCTTGGCGGCCTTCACCGCCTCGGCGACGTTCGGCGTGACGGTGCCGAGCTTCGGGTTGGGCATCAGACCCTTGGGGCCCAGCACCTTGCCGAGCCGCCCGACGATGCCCATCATGTCCGGCGTGGCGATGACCCGGTCGAAGTCGATCGTGCCGCCCTGGATGGTCTCCATCAGGTCCTCCGCGCCGACCACGTCGGCGCCCGCGGCGCGAGCCTCGTCGGCCTTGCCGCCCCGCGCGAACACGGCGACGCGGACGTCCTTGCCGGTGCCGGCGGGGAGGGTCACGACGCCGCGGACCATCTGGTCGGCATGCCTGGGGTCGACTCCGAGGTTGAGCGCGACCTCGATCGTCTCGTCGAACTTCGCCGTCGCATTGGCCTTCAGGGTCTCGATCGCCTCGTCGACGGGGTAGAGCCGCTCGCGGTCGACCGCCTCGGCCAGCGCCTTGCGCTTCCTGGTGAGCTTCGCCATCCTATCAGCCCTCCACCACGTCGAGGCCCATCGCGCGGGCGGAGCCTTCGATGATCCGGGTCGCCGCGTCGAGGTCGTTGGCGTTCAGGTCCTTCATCTTCGTCTCGGCGATCTCGCGAAGCGCCGAGCGCTTGATCCGCCCAGCGCTCGCCTTGCCCGGCTCCTTCGCGCCCGACTGGATCTTCGCCGCCTTCTTCAGGAGGAAGGCCGCCGGCGGGGTCTTCGTCTCGAACGAGAACGAACGGTCCGCATAGACGGTGATGATGGTCGGGATCGGCATCCCCTTCTCCATCTCGCCCGTCGAGGCGTTGAACGCCTTGCAGAATTCCATGATGTTGACGCCGCGCTGGCCCAGAGCCGGGCCGATCGGCGGCGACGGTGTGGCGGTGCCCGCGGGCACCTGGAGCTTGATATAGCCCGTAATCTTCTTCGCCATGTGTCTCACTCTGTTAATCGGGTGAAAGTGGTACTTTCACCCGGTTGCAAGTTTAGCGGTCCAGACGGCCTTCCTTTCGGACTGCCTCCCGCACGAAATCCCATGAAAGCGGTACTTTCACGGGGACCCGTTTCCATTGCTGATGCCTTGGAAGGGGCGCCCCTTAGCGCAAAGCGCGCGCGAGCGCAATTCGCCTGCGCGCGGGTCGCCCGGTCCTTGGGAGCGACCGCGAAGAGGGGGGTGCGTGGGCCCTAGCAGGATTCGGGTTCACGCGAAGGCGGGAAGGCGCGAAGGAGGGGAGGCGCGGAGGCGCGGAGGCGCGGAGCGCGCGGGTTTCTCGTGCGGTGCCCGGCAGGTGCCCGCCACGGGCCGCCCCGGCGCCGATCCCCTGGCGGTGTGCCGCTTCGCTCGCGCGGGAGACGCGGGGAGAGGTGTGACGACCGTCACGCGGCCGACCGTTCCGGCGCGCTAGGGAGGCGCGCCCTCGGGACGGGGGCAGTCGAACCGCCTGAAGGAGCGCATGATGAACAAGCTGGCTTTCGCGATGACGGCTTCCGCATTGATCGGCTCGATCCCCGCGGCGGCGCAGGTCGACCCGCCGTGCTGCAGCGTCGAGACGAGCACGACCACCCTCTCCGGTACCGTCGGTTCCTCCGGCTCCTCCTTCAGCACCGACATGAGCGGCGACTCCCGGACGATCGCCCTCTACACCACCCCCCAGCAGGCCGCGGAAGTGCCGCGGAAGGTCGACCTTCGGGCCTATCGGGGAAAGCGCGTCGCGGTCGTGTGCCAGCTCTGGCACGGATCGGGCGACGCCTGGGGCTGCGAGGAGATCGGGACCCTGTCGCCGACGAAAGGGATCCGCGCCCGCCGCTGAGCCGGGGGGCGCGGAGGCGCGAGAGAGGCTCGAAGGCGCCGGCGGGCGCCTTGCCTGGCCGGGCCGCCGGCCATAGCCTGCCGCTCCCCGGCGGGAGACGAGTCGATGGACGAGAACAGGGACGAGCACGTCCAGCCCCAGGACGAAGCGCACAGGAACTCACCCAAGGCCGCGGCCGGCGACGAAGCCGGCACCGCCAACGCCGCGGCGGGCGCGGAGGCCGCGGGCGGGCACGAGGCCTGCTACTGGAACGACAAGAAATATTCCGACGGCGCGACGGTCTGCGACGCCCACACACGCTACAAATGCTGGAACGGCAAATGGGTGGAGATCGGGCTCTGCTGAGCGGGCACCGCCGCCGAGTGAAGGGTCGGCTGGCGTAAAGGGCGCATGGCCCGTTGCAGGCCTAACAGTCGGAATGCCGGAGCCGCAGCCCCGCCGCCCGTCCGACTGCTGCTGCCCCTGGAATGAGTGGCTGCCGTCGGCGCAGCTCTTCCGACGGAGCGCCGATCACTGGCTTCAGCCGAAATGGAACAAAACGGGGTCGAAGTGGTTCTCCATGATGGAGAGCGCCATGAGCCAGCGCGAACTCAACCAGCCTCACGAGAAGCGGTACCAGCGCCGTAACGAGGATGGAACGTTCGGCGAGTCGGACGACCAGTCGAAGTCTCTATCGCAGGACGTGAAGCAGCACGCGAAGACCAAGAAGCCAAAGAACGAAGGGGACAAGGGAGATTAGGCTTTGTAAGTCTTAGTCATCGGCGCTGACGACCTGGCCTACTGGGTCGTACTCAAGGCTTTTCTCAGCAAAGAAGGCTTCGTCGATCTCAAGGAGGTAGGCTGGCTTGCGCCTCAGGCCGACCTGATGGCGCTCGACGAGCTCGACCAAGCGGCTGCCGTCGATCAACGTGATCGGGGCCGCTCCGGGATAAAGGGCAGCCTCCTCCACGCCCTTCGCAAACCTTCCGAGCGTGATCAGCGTACCGCGGATTGCTCCGTGGTAGGGTAGGGCGCCGCGCAGCTGATCGATGAGAGGCCGTCTGATTGTGAGCTCGCTTCGTTTGACCTGCACCACCTCCTTGATCTCGGTAATGCCGAACTGGAAATTAGCGACTACGTCGACGCCCTTGTCGCCGCTCTGCTTGGTGACCTGAACGTTCTCATAGTCCATCGCCTCGAGCAGCTCCTTGACAAAGTGCTCGAAGGCGTAGGGATCGAGGGCCATCAATCGCTTCACCAAAGCGATCCGAGCGACCTTGTTGTGGGTCGCGATCGCCGCTGCAGCATCTATTTCCGTCGACGTGGTCCCGATTGCCGCCTGATGCGCCAGCGGCGCCTGTTCCCCGAGAGATTTGAGATAGGCACGGCCGGCTTCAGAGATCGCGTAGCGGTTGCCATCGCGCGTGACGAGGCCGCGCTCCACCATGTTGAGCAGTCGTCTGCGCAGCGTGTCCTTGATCATCGACGGACTGCTGATCTTCGAGACCTGCGCTAGATAGTTGCCCCAGTCGTCCAAGAGATCTCCGCGTCGTGCGGAGGCCTTTTCGGCCAGCAGCGCAAGGATTCGGGGCAGGCCTTCGCTACGGTCGAGCTCCCGGATGAGCTGAGGATCGTCCGTCAGGAGCGCTTCGCTTCGCGGCGTACGGCGATAGGTTCCGTTCTCCTGGGCCAGAAGGTTCGCCGAGTTGATGAGCAAGTAGGCGCCATAGACATGGCGGGGATTCGTCCGTCGACCGCTTCCTTCCCACAGCTTGCGGGCGAGCCGCGCATGCTCGCCGGATAGGCGTTCGGGGATCCACACATCCGGCTCCGTCCAGTCGACCGGCGCCTGCGGCGTGCCGGTAAGCTCCATCAGTGCGTTGTGCAAATCAATGACGCGCTGCACGCTCTCACCATCCCATGCGGTGACGCAGGCTTTTAAGTCGCTGTGGAGTGGGAAGAGTGGGGTTCGAACGAGGTGGGGCGCGGTCATAGCATGAACTGTGCTGTCTGAATCAGGGGTACGTCAATCGACCACCACGCCTTCCTTCGCGGTTTCAGGCCGCTGGATGGCACAGTCTCCGCGCAGTCCAGCCCGTAACGGGACGTAATGGACGCTTTCCTACGTTTGTGCTGGCGTTCTCAGCATCACGCGTTAGGAAGCGATAAACGCAGTTTCCGAGTACGGTACTCGAGGATATTGAAAGGGCTTTGATGTCGGGGCCAGTCCCACAGTTCATCTCTGGAGAGGAGGTGCTCCTCTCCCCTACGGTCCAGGAGGCGATCCGTCGTGGCGTTGTGGAAGTTCGGGGTGGCCGAGTAACGTACTCCCTTGCAGCGAAACGAAGTTATGACTGGAGTAATCCGGAGGAGTGGGTTCGGTGCCACTGCATCGCCTTCCTCATTTTGGAGAAGGATTACCCGTCTCACCGGATCAAGACTGAGGTGACGGTGCCGCGCCGCACGCCGAGTGATAGCGCAGACATCGTCGTTTATGCGGACGACCGCTGCCGTGACCCCTACCTGGTCGTGGAAAACAAACGAGCGGGGGTTACTAGAACCGAGAGACGACAAGGGATCGAGCAGCTTTTTGGAAATGCTAATTCCTTGCGAGTTCCATGGGGGCTGTATGACGCGGGTGACGTGTCATTCCTGTTCGACGTTGGGAACTTCCCTTCGGAGGAGCGCGAGGATAACCAGCGTGGCGATCGGCTCAACTTAGCTGCACAATACGGTCAGCAGCCTTGGTTCGCACTGGTCGTCGGTGAGACGAACGACATCGCGCCGGCACCAAAGACCCAGATCGAACGCAAAATACGATTTGCCCATTCGTTAATTTGGGCGGGAGGCAGGCGCGATCCATTACGAGCATTTGACGAATGGAGTAAACTACTCTTCGCGAAAGTGCATGACGAAAGGTGGTCAGAGAACGGCCATCCGCGCAAATTTCAGGTGGGTACAAATGAAAGCAGTGCCGCCGTTGCCAACCGTATTCACCGATTGTTTGAGGCAGCGATAGCGCGTGATCCGGAAATATTCGACCCATCGTTGACTATCGATCTTCCCGACAGAAAAATAGTCGAGGTTGTTCGCGCTCTGCAAAACATTTCATTTGTTGATACCGATGTCGATAATATCGGCGCAGCATTTGAGGACTTTTTTGGATCAGTGTTTCGGGGCGAGCTTGGGCAGTATTTTACGATGCGTCAAATTGCTCGATTCGCGGTCGCAGCCTTGGGGGTAAACGAAAACGATTTCGTGCTCGACCCTACGGCGGGCAGCGGAGGATTCCTGCTCGAGGTGCTGCTGCAGGTCTGGCATTCCATCGATGACAGATTTCCCGTCTCCCGACGCGAGAGACTGAAAAACGATTTTGCACTTAATCACGTTCATGGCGTCGAGCTTCACGACGTACTGTCCCGAATCTGCAAGATTAACCTCCTGTTACATCACGATGGTCATACAAACATTGAAGGCGATAGAAGCTGCCTGGACAATACATTCTTGCACGAGCGCTTGATGCTTGCTGTAGCAGGCGACGACGATCGACGGCGCAATGCGCTATTCACTAAAATAGTGGGTAATCCGCCTTTTGGTGACGAGGTGTCTGAGGGCGATGAAGACCTTCTAGGTACGAATCATTTGGAAACATTTCAGCTCGCCTTCGGAAGAGACTCAGTAGACTCAGAGCACGTTATTGTTGAGAGGTGTATCCAACTACTTGCTCCTGGTGGGAGTTTAGCTCTAGTTCTGCCAGACGGATTGTTTAATAATCAAGGCGAGATGTCGAACTGCCCGAATGTGAGGCGGTTGCTTATCTCACAGGGGGTAATCAATGCTATAGTCTCTCTTCCCGACTATGCATTCCGTCGTTCAGGAGCTCAAAACAAGACTTCTATCCTTTTTTTCAGGAAATTCACGGAACAGGAAGCGGCAAGATTTGATCATGCTAGAAATCTATACCTTGAGAATGAACCAGACGATCGAGACGGTGCCATCGGCGCAGGACTGCAGGCGCTAGACTACAGAGTCTTTTTGGCAGAGTCTTTTCATGTTGGTTACACGACTACGGGTGTTTCATCGGATCGTAATGATTTGTATCGTGGAACCGCTGGAGGATTGCTGGAGGCTGACCAGAGTGGGACTATCTTGGGGGAGTACCGGTCATTTCAAGCTAATCCGGGAGCCTACGTCGGCTCGACGAGCCCCGACTGCATGGGAATTAGGGCTGTGCACATGTGGGCGGCGCATCCAAGCCATCGGTTAGATCCAAAGTACTTTCTGTTCAAACGCGAGGAGCGCAGTGTGACACCTTCGGGCTGGCTCAGAGTACCTCTTCGGCAGGTGATGCGCCGACGTGAGATCGAGGTGAGGCCGCAGGAGCAGCCAGAAGAGGCCGTATCCGTAATGACGATATCTCAGTCGGGCGAGATTCGACCTCGAGAGGCCGGGAAAGGGCGCAACCCGCCGGAGTGGCTTGGAATGTACTTCGGGGAGGGATCGTCGACATGGTTCGCCGCGACCGAAGGCGATGTGGTATTTTCCTCAATCGACCTTTGGAAAGGTTGCATTTCGGTAGTCCCAGCCCGGTTCAACGGAGCACTGGTGACCAAAGAGTTTCCCATTTACCAAGTCATTGACGACAGGATCGATCCTGGATTCTTGTGGTGCCTACTCCGAAGCCGTTATTACCAGAGAGCGTTTCGAGCTATCACGACGGGGCACAGCAATCGGCGGCGCACACAACGTGAAGACTTTGAGGGGCTTGAGATCGTGTTCCCGGAAGATATTGAGGTTCAGCGAAGGCTCGTCAGTGAAATCTTTGATGCGCGTGAAGGGCAGCAGACTGCGGCAGAAACACTCAAGAGCGCGATGATGTCCTTCAGCGATATTATCGATGGTCGATTTGGAGAGGAGCTTCCCGATTCAATAGCGGAAGACGAAACAGATGATGGCAAGCCCTAGCCGATACCGCACAGCGCCACCCTCAATCCTCCCCCACCAGCTCCACCGGCCTCACCCCCAGCGCCGTCGCCAGCTCATAGAGGGTCACCACCGTCGGGTTGCGCTTTCCGCGTTCGAGGTCGCTTATATATTGCTGGCTTATGCCGGCGCGCTCGGCGAGTTGCTCCTGGGTGAGGTCCGCCGCCTTGCGGAGGCGCGCGGCGTTGCGGCCGACTAGCTTGCGCATATCCATGCACAGGGTCTTGACCTGCCGGGGCGTCGGAGTTTATCAACTATAATATGTGGAAACGCGGCGCGGTTTGCCTCTTTCGGGGAATGGCTATTCCAGCCGCCCGAGCAGGTCCGCCGGCGCGACGCCGATCGCGCGGCAGACCAGGATGAGGTCGGGGAGGTCGAGGCGGCGCTGGCCGCGCTCGTAGTTGGAGACGAAGCTCTGGGAGCGGCCGACGGCCTTGCCGAGGGCGGTCTGATTGAGGCCGGCGGCTTCGCGGGCGTCGATGAGGAGGCGGCACAGGCTGCGCGCCAGCCGCTCGCGTTCGTCGTTGGGGCCCGCCATGGCCGAAGGCGTAGGGGCCGGGATTTTCTATGCAAACTTGGCATAGTCCCGGTTGCGGCGGTTCGGCGCTTAGCATAATATGCCAAGACCGAATAATCGTTTTTCGACGGGCAGGGGTGTGGGAGAGGAACCGGACGTCGATCGTCTCCGCGACGCCGCCGCCCGGCTCACGGCGGAGCTGGACGAGGCGCGGCTTCACCAGGCGGCGGCCTATGTCGCGATGGCGGTCGACGCGATGGAGCGGGCGCCGGAGCTTGCGACCAACGACAACGCGCCGCGCAGCGACGTCGAGTGCGACTTCGAGCTGGACGAGCATGGGCGGGTGTGGATCGTCCTCGAGGGCGATTGCCACATGATCGGCCGCAAGGAGGCGGTGCGGAAGAGCATGTGGCGGTTCCTGAGGGTATTGCTGCCCGCCTTGCGATAGGGTGTGTGGAGATTCTGCCCTCGGCGCCCTCTCCCGTGGGGGGAGGGCCGGGGGTGGAGCGAAGACTCCGCGATTGTCCTTCCGGGGCCGGGCCCCCTCTCCCTACCCTCTCCCCGCCGGGGAGAGGGGTTTTTGGCGGTCGCGTCCGGGATTGTCGGTGCGGCCGGCCCCGGGCAGGGCTGGACGTCGGGGGGCGTCGGCCACCTGACCATGGGGCGGTTCCTGAGGGTGCTGCTGCCCGCCTTGCGATAGGCCGTGTGGATTAATCCGCAGGCCGGTCCCTCCTGATTCCTCCCACGGATTCCCGGGGGAGGGGGACCGCGCGAAGCGCGGTGGAGGGGTTTCCCGGACCCGGTAGGGCCCCTCCACCATGCTTTGCATGGTCCCCCTCCCCTGCAAATGCAGGGGAGGAGTTTGAACGGCTCGGCGGGGCCGTCGGGGGCGGCTTGCATTGTAGGAGATCGTTTGCGAACATAGGCGGAACAAAGCTTCGGAGTCGCCGCCATGCCGCGTCCCTTCAATGCCCGCCAGCGCCTCGAGAACGAGGCGTTCCTCGTCGCGCTCGGGCGGAGCGGGAACGCGCGGATGTCGGCGCGGGAGGCGGGGGTCGCCTATTCGACGATGCAGACGCGGAGGAACGGGCATCCCGATTTCGCGAGCCGGTGGGACATCGCGCTGGTCGGAGCGCATGCGCGCTTCCATGCGCGCGGCGGCCGTCCGGATCCGGCTCGGGACGCGCGGGCGGCCGGCGGCTCGAGGCGGCGGGGCGCGGCGCCGGCGGCGCTTCGAACGGAGGGCGGGGAGCTGGTGGTGGTGCGCACGCGCTCGGGCAGGCTTCAGGTGCGGCCGGCGCATCGCGGCAAGCTCACGCCGGCGGCCGAGCAGCTCTTCCTCCAGGCGCTTGCGGCGACCGCCAACGTCCGGCTGTCGGCGGCGGCGGTGGGCGCCTCGGCCGGCGCCTTCTACCGGCGGGTCCGGCAGAAGCCGGCCTTCGCGCGGGAGCGGCGGCTCGCGCTCGAGATGGGCTACGACCGGCTGGAGACGGCGGCGATCGCGGCGGCGACTCCGGACAGCCACGCCGACGACGCCTGGCGGCTCAACGCCGCGGCGCCGATCCCGCCGATGACCACGAGCCAGGCGATCCAGCTCCTCTACCTCCACCAGAAGGGCGTTCGGCTTGGGTGGGAGCAGCCGCACCGGCGGCGGCGGCGGGGCGAGAGCGAGGAGACCTATCGCGCCCGGCTCCAGGCCATGACCGCGGTCGAGGAGGCGCGCGAGCGGGAGGATTCGGCGGTGCGCCGCGCCGTCGAGCGGGGGTGGGACTCGCCGCCGCCGCCGCTCCCCGCGCTGCCCGCGCTCGACCAGGTGACGGGGTGGAGCGGCGCCTCGGGCCGGCCGCCGCGCCACCCCCAGGTCGCGCTGTTCGGCGGGTGGCGGATCGCCGACATGGAGGCGTCCCGCGGCGAGGGCGGGGGCGGGGGCAGGCCGGGGGAGGCGACGGCGCCGGGGCGCCGCCTCCCTTGCAAATCCACCGGATCTGCATGGAAAAGAGGATGATTTCGGGGCGTGCCGGCTGTAGCAAGGGAGCAGATCACAGGCGGGGGCGGGTCGTGCGCTATATCCTTTCGACGGGGCTGATCGGGCTCGCCGTCTCCATCGCGCCGGCGGCGGCTCAGGCGGGCGAGACCCCGCTCTACCAGGCGGCGCCGGCCTGGGTGAGCCCGGCGCCGCTCCCCGACGCGGCGAAGCTCCGGGACGGGCCGCCGGTGGTGATCGTCGACATGCAGCAGCGGCTCGAAGGGGGGCGGCTGTGGTCCTATGTCGACAGCGCGACGCGGATCGACTCGCCCGAGATGCTCTCGCAGATGGCGACTCTCAACATCCCCTGGCTGCCCGACAAGGGCGACCTCATCGTCCACGAGCTGTCGCTGCTTCGCGCCGGCCAGCGCATCGACCTCCTCGCCCAGGGCCAGAAGTTCACCGTGCTGCGCCGCGAGCAGAGCCTGGAGCAGCGCGAGCTGACCGGGATCCTCACCGCGACCCTGGCGATCGAGGGGCTTCAGGTGGGCGACGTGCTGCGCGTTCGGGTCAGCAACACCGCGCGCGACGACGCGCTGGGCGGGCGGGTGCAGACTCTGGCGCCGATCCTCGCCGAGCCGACCCGCGCCGGCTTCGCGAGGATGCTTTTCTCCTGGCCCGCCGCCGCCGCGCCGAGGTGGAAGATACTGGCGACGGGCGTCGCCGCCGCGCCGGCGACCAGGAACGGCTTCACCGAGCTTTCGCTGGCGCTTCCGGCGCCCAAGCAGCCGGACATGCCCGCGGACGCCCCGGCCCGCTTCCGCCACCCGCCGGTGGTCGAGCTCTCCACCTTCGCCGACTGGCAGGACGTCTCGAAACTGTTCGCGCCGCTCTACGCCACGGAGGGCGCGATCGCTCCGGGCAGCCCGCTCGCCGCCGAGGTGGCGGCGATCGTCCGCGCCGAGCCGACCCCGCTCGGCCGCACCCAGCGCGCGCTGGAGCTGGTCCAGGACAAGATCCGCTATCTCGCCGTCGACATGAGCGGGGGCAATTACATCCCCCAGAAGCCGGCGCGGACATGGGAGGTCCGCTACGGCGACTGCAAGGCCAAGACCTTGCTGCTTCTCTCCCTGCTGCGGGCGATGGACATAGAGGCCGAGCCGGTGCTCGCCAGCTCCTCGCTGGGCGACATGGTGCCCGACCGCCTGCCGAGCGCCCAGGCGTTCGACCATATCCTCGTGCGCGCGGTGGTGGGCGGGGAGACTCTGTGGCTCGACGGCACAGACCTCGGCTCGCGCCTCGCCGACATACACGACACGCCCGGCTTCCGCTTCGTCCTGCCGGTGAGGAGCGCGGGGGCGGCGCTGATGCCGCTCGCCACCCACGCCAACGCCCGGCCGCTCATCGACCTCGCCGTCGACGCGGACGAGAGCGCCAGCACCGACGTGCCGAGCGCGTTCGACGCGGTCGCCGTCGTCCGCGGCGCCCCGGCGGCGCAGCTGACCCTGATGGCGACCCAGCTGCGCGACAAGGAGAAGCGGCAGACGGTCGCGCAATTCTTCTCGAGCTTCCTCGGCGAGGCCCAGTTCGGCAGCGCCTCGATCGTCCCCGACCCGGCCGCCGGCACTGTGACCCTGTCGGGCCGCGGCGTCGTCACCACGTCGTGGACGACCGACGACCGCCGGCGCAAGCGCAGCGTCAGCCGCGCGCTCGACAATCTCAGCTTCTCGCCCGAGCGGGGCCGTCCCGCCTGGACGTCCATCCCGGTCGCGGCCGACGCGCCTTCGGGCCTGCGCTTCCGGCTCCGCCTTCGCCTGCCCGACGGCGGCAAGGGCTATGCGCTGGAGGGCGAGCCCGACCTCAAGGCGCGGCTGGCCGGCTACAACGTCAGCCGCGCGGTGCGCCTCGCCGGCGGGATCGTCACCGTCGACGAGCGGATCGACGCGACCGGCGAGGAGGTCCCCGCGGCCCGCATCGCCGCCGAGCGCGACGCCGTCGCCACCGCCAAGGCCAACGCCCCCCGCATCGTCGCCGCCGACGATACGCGCCGGCTCTGGGACCTCGCCGGCAGGGATCCCGCCGGCGCCACCCAGGTCAAGGCCGCCGAGACCATCTTCGGACAGGCGATCGCCGCCGATCCCGAGGAGGCGACCGGCTATGTCAGCCGCGCCTCCTTCCGCAGCGGCATAGGCGACCGGCGCGGGGCGCTGGCCGACTATAGCCGCGCCATCGCGATCGAGCCGAGCATCGACCTCTACCTCGATCGCGCCGACCTCGAGTTCGCGCTCGGCGACCTCGCGGCGGCGGCCGCGGACGCCGAGGCGGCGCGCAAGCTCGATCCTTCCTCGGCCGAGGCGATCGGCTGGGCGGCGCGGATGCGCGCCGAGCGCGGCGACCTCGCCGGAGCCGTCGGCCTCCTCGACGAACGGATCGCGCTGGGCGGCGACACCCGCCCCGCCTTCCGCCAGAGCAAGGCCAGCCTGATCGGCGAATATGGCGATCCGGCGGAGGCGGTGAAGCTGTTCGACGCGCTGATCGCCGAGAAGCCCGGCTCGCCCTCGCTGCTGAACGGCCGCTGCTGGGTGAAGGGGACGCGGGCGCTGATGGTCGACACCGCGCTCAAGGACTGCACCGAGGCGATCGAGCTGATGTCCAACAGCGCGCCCGCGCTCGATAGCCGCGCCATGGTCTGGTACCGACTCGGCCGCGACGAGGAGGCGCTGCGCGACCTCGACGCCGTCCTCGCCGCCGTGCCCGGCATGGCCGCGAGCCGCTATCTGAGGGCGGCGGTGCTGACCCGCCTCCATCGCGAGGCCGAAGCGGCGAGGGACCTCGCGATCGCGCGCCAGCTCGTCCCCGGCATCGACCGGCGCTACGCCCGCTTCGGCATCAAGGCCGACTCCGCCGCCGCCGGGCGCACCGGCTCGGCGACCGCCGCCGCCTCGACGCGCTGAGGGGCCGCCCGCCGACCGGGAAAGGCCGGCATGGCCCGGCAATTCCTGCTTAACATTCGGCGTGCAAGCTCTTTCAACGCGACTCAAAGCCGATTAGGCTGCGACCGCTCAAACGTCAGCCGGGGGGCTGACTCAACTTTCAGGGAGGGGGGAGACACGCCGACGAAGGAGTAGCCGAGTGAACGTCCAATCCCAGCGGGAATTCCTTGACGGACGCCAGCTTGTCACGGCTCTGCGGAGCCTCAAGCGCGGCGACTTCTCGGTGCGGCTGTCCGAGGAAGCGGACGGCCTAGACGGAGAAATCGCAACCCTCTTCAACGAGGTCGTGTCGCTGAACGAGGAGATGACTCGCGAGTTCGAGCGTCTCTCCCAGGTCGTCGGCAAGGAAGGCAAGATCACCCAGCGCGGCCGCGTCAAGAGCGCGACCGGCGGGTGGGAGACGGCGATCCGCTCGGTCAACGAGCTGATCGAGGACATGGTGCAGCCGACGGCGGAGGTGGCCCGCGTCATCGGCGCGGTCGCCAAGGGCGACCTTTCCCAATCGATGACGGTCGAGATCGACGGACGCCCGCTGCGGGGCGAGTTCCTGCGCATCGGCAAGATCGTCAACACGATGGTCGAGCAGCTCGCTTCCTTCGCCTCGGAGGTGACCCGCGTCGCCCGCGAGGTCGGCACCGAGGGCAAGCTCGGCGGCCAGGCCAACGTCAAGGGCGTCGCCGGAACCTGGAAGGACCTTACCGACAACGTGAACGCGATGGCGACCAACCTCACGGGGCAGGTCCGCAACATCGCCGAGGTGACGACGGCGGTCGCCTCGGGCGACTTGTCGAAGAAGATCACGGTCGAGGTGAAGGGCGAGATCCTGGAGCTGAAGAACACCATCAACACGATGGTCGATCAGCTCAACGCCTTCGCCAGCGAGGTGACGCGCGTCGCGAGGGAAGTCGGCACGGAGGGCAAGCTCGGCGGCCAGGCGCAGGTGCCCGGCGTCGGCGGGACGTGGAAGGACCTCACCGACAACGTCAATCTGATGGCCGAGAATCTGACGGGGCAGGTGCGCAACATCGCCGAGGTGACCACCGCGGTCGCCTCGGGCGACCTTTCCAAGAAGATCACCGTCGACGTGAAGGGCGAGATCCTCGAGCTCAAGAACACGATCAACGTGATGGTCGACCAGCTGAACGCCTTCGCCTCGGAAGTGACTCGCGTCGCGAGGGAGGTCGGCACCGAAGGCAAGCTCGGCGGCCAGGCGCAGGTGCCCGGCGTCGGCGGCACCTGGAAGGACCTTACCGACAACGTCAACCTGATGGCCGACAATCTCACCGGCCAGGTGCGCAACATCGCCGAGGTGACGACCGCGGTGGCCTCGGGCGACCTTTCGAAGAAGATCACCGTCGACGTGAAGGGCGAGATCCTCGAGCTCAAGAACACGATCAACACGATGGTCGACCAGCTGAACGGCTTCGCCTCGGAGGTGACCCGAGTCGCGAGGGAGGTGGGCACGGAAGGCAAGCTCGGCGGCCAGGCGCAGGTGCCCGGCGTCGCCGGCACCTGGGCCGACCTT
The DNA here is from genome assembly GCA_019232625.1 of Alphaproteobacteria bacterium. Classification (GTDB taxonomy): domain Bacteria; phylum Pseudomonadota; class Alphaproteobacteria; order Sphingomonadales; family Sphingomonadaceae; genus Allosphingosinicella. Next base: position 293,819 of record JAFANP010000035.1, read on the forward strand.
ACCGACAACGTCAACCTGATGGCCGCCAACCTGACCGGCCAGGTGCGCAACATCGCCGAGGTGACCACCGCCGTGGCGAGGGGCGACCTTTCGAAGAAGATCACCGTCGACGTGAAGGGCGAGATCCTCGAGCTCAAGAACACGATCAACACGATGGTCGACCAGCTGAACGGCTTCGCCTCGGAGGTGACCCGGGTCGCGAGGGAGGTCGGCTCGGAAGGCAAGCTCGGCGGCCAGGCGCAGGTCGAGGGCGTCGCCGGCACGTGGAAGGACCTTACCGACAACGTCAATCTGATGGCCGGCAACCTGACCGGCCAGGTGCGCAACATCGCCGAGGTCACCACCGCCGTGGCGAGGGGCGACCTTTCCAAGAAGATCACCGTCGACGTGAAGGGCGAGATCCTGGAGCTCAAGGACACCATCAACGTCATGGTGGACCAGCTCAACTCCTTCGCCTCGGAAGTGACCCGCGTGGCGCGCGAGGTGGGCTCGGAAGGCAAGCTCGGCGGCCAGGCCAAGGTCGAAGGCGTCGGCGGCACCTGGAAGGACCTCACCGACAACGTCAACGCCATGGCGGCCAACCTCACCGGCCAGGTCCGCAACATCGCCGAGGTGACGACGGCGGTGGCGCTCGGCGACCTTTCCAAGAAGATCACGGTGGACGTGAAGGGCGAGATCCTGGAGCTCAAGAACACCATCAACACGATGGTGGACCAGCTCAACTCCTTCGCCTCGGAAGTGACCCGAGTCGCCCGCGAGGTCGGCACCGAGGGCAAGCTCGGCGGCCAGGCCCAGGTGCGCGGCGTCGCCGGCACGTGGAAGGACCTTACCGACAACGTCAACCTGATGGCGGCGAACCTCACCGGCCAGGTCCGCAACATCGCCGACGTGACGACCGCCGTGGCGCGCGGCGACCTTTCCAAGAAGATCACGGTCGACGTGAAGGGCGAGATCCTGGAGCTCAAGAACACCATCAACGTGATGGTCGACCAGCTGAACGGCTTCGCCAGCGAGGTGACCCGCGTCGCGAGGGAGGTGGGCACCGAAGGCAAGCTCGGCGGCCAGGCGCAGGTGCCGGGCGTCGGCGGGACGTGGAAGGACCTTACCGACAACGTCAATCTGATGGCGACGAACCTCACCAACCAGGTGCGCGGCATCGCCGAGGTGGTGACCGCGGTGGCGCAGGGCAACCTGAAGCGCAAGCTCACCGTGGACGCCAAGGGCGAGATCGCCGCCTTGGCGGAGACGATCAACTTCATGATCGAGACGCTCTCCACCTTCGGCGACCAGGTGACGAACATGGCCCGCGAGGTCGGTATCGAGGGCCGGCTCGGCGGCCAGGCGCGCGTGCCCGGCGCCGCCGGCCTGTGGCGCGACCTTACCGACAACGTGAACCAGCTCGCGGCCAACCTGACGAACCAGGTCCGCTCGATCGCCGACGTGGCGACCGCCGTCACCAAGGGCGACCTCACCCGGTCGATCGCGGTGGAGGCGTCGGGCGAGATGGCCGCGCTCAAGGACACAATCAACGAGATGATCCGCAACCTCAAGGATCAGACGCTGAAGAATGCCGAGCAGGACTGGCTCAAGACCAACCTCGCGCGCTTTTCCCGAATGCTTCAGGGCGAGCGCGACCTCACCACCGTCTCCAACCTCATCATGTCGGAGCTCGCGCCGCTGGTGAACGCCCAATATGGCGTCTTCTACGTCACCAAGCGCGAGGAGGAGGACACCAAGCTGGAGCTCGTGGCGAGCTACGGCGCCGAGAGCGTCGACGAGCTGAAGCGCGAGTTCAAGCTGCGCGAGGGGCTGGTCGGCCAGGCCGCCGCCGACAAGCGGCCGGTCCTCCTCAAGGAGGTGCCGGGCGACTTCATCCGCATCGGCTCCGGCCTCGGCCACGCCCGCCCCGCCAACATCAACATCCTCCCCGCTCTGTTCGAGGACGACGTCAAGGCGGTGATCGAGCTCGCCTCGTTCAGCGAGTTCAACGAGACCCACCAGACCTTCCTCGACCAGCTGATGGAATCGGTCGGCATCGTCTTGAACACGATCGCCGCGACGATGCGCACGGAAGGGCTTCTCAAGCAGTCGCAGCTGCTCACCCAGGAACTGCAGGCGCGCCAGACCGAGCTCACCACCAAGCAGGAAGAGCTGCACGCCACGAACGAGGAGCTGCAGGAAAAGGCGCAGCTGCTGGAGAACGAGAAGAAGCAGGTCGAGGCGAAGAACCTCGAGATCGACATGGCCCGCCGCGCGGTTGAGGAGAAGGCCGAGCAGCTCGCCCTCACCTCCAAGTACAAGTCCGAGTTCCTCGCCAACATGTCGCACGAGCTGAGGACGCCGCTCAACTCGCTGCTCATCCTCTCAAAGCTGCTCGCCGACAACCCGCAGGGCAACCTCAACGAGAAGCAGACCGAGTTCGCCCGCACCATCCACTCGGCGGGCTCGGACCTCCTCAGCCTCATCAACGACATCCTCGATCTGTCGAAGATCGAATCGGGCACCGTCTCGATCGAGGTCGGCGAGATGCCGATGAACACGCTGAAGCAGCATATGGAGCGGACCTTCCGCCAGCTCGCGGCCGACAAGAATCTCGACTTCAACGTCGATTTCGACGCGAGCCTCCCGAGCAGCATCCGCACCGACGAGAAGAGGCTCCAGCAGGTCGTCCTCAACCTCCTCTCCAACGCCTTCAAGTTCACCTCGCAGGGCGGAGTCACCCTTGCCGTCCGCTGCGCCGCCGGCGGCTGGAGCCCCAGCCACCCGGTGCTCCGCTCGGCCGACAGGGCGATCGAGATCGCCGTCACCGACACCGGCATCGGCATCCCGGAGGACAAGCAGAAGCTCATTTTCGAGGCGTTCCAGCAGGCCGACGGAACCACCAGCCGCAAGTATGGCGGCACGGGGCTGGGCCTATCGATCAGCCGCGAATTGGCGCGCCTGCTGGGCGGAGAGATCCGGCTGCAGAGCACGCCCGCGGTGGGCAGCATATTCACACTGTACTTGCCGCAGGTATACACCGCGGTGGCGGCGGCTGGGCCGAAGGCCGATCTACCGGCGGCGTTGACGCCGCTCCCGCTGCCGCTACAGATGGATCCGTCCGGGACCACGCCCGCCGGGACGAATGGCACAAATAAGCTGGACGTGA